>NZ_NRCW01000003.1 GCF_003130075.1 Aggregatibacter segnis
TACCGAACTCAGAAGTGAAACGCCGTAATGCCGATGGTAGTGTGGGGCATCCCCATGTGAGAGTAGGTCACCGCCAAATTTATTACTTTAGTTAATTAAATATTATTAGTTAACTAAAGTAATAAAAATTTTTTAGCAGTCATAGTGCAGTAGATCCACCTGAATCCATACCGAACTCAGAAGTGAAATGCTGTTACGCCGATGGTAGTGTGGGGCATCCCCATGTGAGAGTAGGTTACTGCTAATCCCAATCTCGGAGTGGTAGTTCAGCTGGTTAGAATACCTGCCTGTCACGCAGGGGGTCGCGGGTTCGAGTCCCGTCCATTCCGCCAATTTTATAACTTTTCCAAAGTTAAGTACCAATAGGGGCGTAGTTCAATTGGTAGAGCACCGGTCTCCAAAACCGGGTGTTGGGAGTTCGAGCCTCTCCGCCCCTGCCATTCATTTTCTCATTTTTACTACTTTCTACTGAGTTAATTTTTTAATAAGTTCGATAACTTGATTCGTTTGTTGCTCAGATAATTTTCCTTCGTGTACAAATTGTACTTTTCCAGACTTGTTTAATACTACAATTAGGCTTTCTTTAGGCTGTAATCCCCAGACGTTTTTAACTAGACCTGTTTGATCCAAAATCACTTGGCTGTGTGGATTATTTTTTTTGCCTTTTTCAGCACTACTTTTGACGAAAGGACCCGTGCCAAAGATAGCGTCTTCTGCATTAATAATCGTTGTTGTTTGATATTTGCTAGCATCAAAGTGTTGAGCTTTGATCATTTCCATTAAGCCATCATTTTTTTCTTTAACGCTACTTCTTCCTGCCATGTGCTGAAGAACTCGTACTTTTCCTACAAGTGCTGGCGATTCCCAGTTTTTATAGTTGATGCTTCCATTGTTTATGATTACTTCTCCGTCAGTTTGAACGGAAACATAAGGGAGAGTTGTATTGAGTTGAAGATTATGAGCGAAACTCGATGTTGCTAAGGATGTTAGCAATACAAATGCTAATTTTTTCATTCTATTTTCCTTGGGTTGGAAGTAAAAAATATTTAGTCTGGCTTATTAAATGGCACGCCCTAAAGGATTCGAACCTTTGACCCACGCCTTAGAAGGGCGTTGCTCTATCCAGCTGAGCTAAGGGCGCATTTAAAATGGGATGATGAAAGAATAGAGAAAGGTGGTCGGCGAGATAGGATTTGAACCTACGACCCACTGGTCCCAAACCAGTTGCGCTACCAAGCTGCGCTACTCGCCGAAAGATGTGTAGCATTATAGTTTTCTTTCATTTTCAGTCAATCAATTTTTATGGTTTTACTGTCAATCGTCTAAATTTATTTCAATTCAGTTTACATAAAACGGATTTTTCTGACAAAATAGCGTGCGTAAATATTTACCTCATGCGGAGAATTCAATGGCAGCTCAAATTATTTCAGGTACTCAGTTATCCCAGCAAATTAAATTGAATATTACACAAAAAATTGCACAGTATATTGAGCTGGGTAAACGAGCTCCTGGTCTAGCGGTAATTCTTGTTGGTGCAGATCCGGCTTCTCAGGTTTATGTGGGAAGTAAGCGTAAAAGTTGTGCTGAAATCGGTATTTTTTCCAAATCTTACGATTTACCGGAAACCACCTCTGAACCAGAATTATTAGATCTCATTGAGCAGTTAAATCAAGATCCTGAGGTTGATGGTATTTTGGTGCAGTTACCGTTACCAAAGCATATCGATAGCACCAAAGTGATTGAAAAAATTTCACCGGAAAAAGATGTGGATGGTTTTCATCCTTATAATGTCGGGCGCTTGTGTCAACGTATTCCAACATTACGTGCTTGTACGCCTTATGGTGTGATGAAATTATTGGAAACCACCGGTATTTCTTTTTATGGCAAGCATGCTGTCATTGTTGGTGCGTCCAATATTGTTGGTCGTCCAATGGCATTAGAATTGTTACTTGCCGGCTGTACCGTCACGATAACTCACCGTTTTACCGAGGATTTAGCGAGTCATATTCGCCAAGCGGATATTTTAGTGGTTGCTGTGGGTAAACCTAAATTTATTAAAGGTGAATGGATCAAAGAAGGCGCTGTTGTTGTTGATGTCGGGATTAACCGTATTGATGGCAAGTTGGTTGGCGATGTTGAGTTTGAGGTTGCTGCCGACCGTGCTGCTTATATTACACCGGTGCCGGGTGGCGTTGGCCCAATGACGGTAGCAATGCTCATGTACAATACGCTTTCTGCTTATGAAAAACATGAAAATTTAGTGTAAAAGTGCGGTCATAAAAAATAGCGTTTTGACAGAGATAAAAAAGCCCTTGAATTAACTCAAGGGCTTTTGTTTTTTCGACAAGGGAGGAATTACATCATTCCGCCCATGCCTCCCATGCCACCCATACCGGCAGCACCTAGGTCAGCTTTGTCGTCTTTTGGTAATTCGGTCACCATACATTCGGTGGTGATCATTAAACCGGCGACAGAGGCTGCAAACTGCAATGCGGAACGAGTTACTTTAGTCGGATCTAAAATACCCATCACAATCATATCGCCGTATTGCTCGGTACCTGCGTTATAACCGAAGTTTCCTTCGCCGTTTTTCACCGCACTTGCAACCACAGAGGCTTCTTCACCGGCATTTGCGACGATTTGACGTAATGGGGCTTCCATGGCACGAAGGGCAAGTTTAATACCAACGTTTTGTTCTTCGTTGTCGCCACGTAAATCAGCAACTTTGCTGGCCGCGCGAATTAACGCCACACCACCGCCGGCAACCACGCCTTCTTCCACTGCTGCACGGGTAGCGTGTAGCGCATCTTCCACGCGGGCTTTTTTCTCTTTCATTTCTACTTCCGTTGCGGCACCGACTTTAATCACCGCAACACCGCCGGCGAGTTTCGCCACGCGTTCTTGCAATTTTTCTTTGTCGTAGTCGGAAGTGGATTCTTCGATTTGTTGACGAATTTGCGCCACACGACCTTGGATTTGCGCCTCATCGCCGATACCGTCGATGATAGTGGTGTTGTCTTTATTGATTACAACGCGTTTTGCTTGACCAAGATCTTCAAGAGTGGCTTTTTCTAACTCCATACCGATTTCTTCAGAAATCACCGTACCCGCAGTTAAAATCGCAATGTCTTGTAACATCGCTTTGCGACGATCACCAAAGCCCGGTGCTTTCACCGCAGCTACTTTCACGATGCCGCGCATGGTGTTCACGACCAATGTTGCTAACGCTTCGCCTTCTACGTCTTCCGCAATGATTAATAACGGTTTACCTGCTTTTGCAACGCCTTCTAATACCGGTAATAATTCACGAATATTCGAGATTTTTTTATCGACTAATAAAATGAATGGGTTATCTAATTCTACGGTCGCGGTTTCCGGTTTGTTGATGAAGTATGGGGAAAGGTAACCGCGATCAAATTGCATCCCTTCAACCACATCCAACTCGTCTTCTAAGCCGGTGCCGTCTTCTACGGTGATGACGCCTTCTTTACCCACTTTTTCCATCGCTTGTGCGATTAATTGACCCACAATGCTGTCGGAGTTTGCGGAAATGGTACCCACCTGTTCGATTTCTTTAGAGGTTTCGCAAGGTTTGGAAAGGGATTTAAGTTCGGCAACGACGGCAGTAACCGCTTTGTCGATACCGCGTTTTAAATCCATTGGGTTCATGCCTGCTGCTACGGCTTTTAGGCCTTCGTTCACAATGGCTTGCGCTAGAACCGTTGCTGTGGTTGTACCGTCACCGGCGGCATCATTGGCTTTAGAAGCAACTTCTTTCACCATTTGTGCACCCATGTTTTCAAATTTATCTTCTAATTCGATTTCGCGTGCTACAGACACACCGTCTTTAGTAATGGTTGGTGCGCCGAACGATTTGTCTAATACTACGTTACGGCCTTTTGGACCAAGAGTGACTTTTACTGCGTCAGCTAAAATGTTTACACCTTTTAACATTTTCACGCGTGCGTCGTTACCGAATTTTACGTCTTTTGCTGCCATATTTAATTTCCTTTTATTTTGTTGCGTGAGATTGCTCTCACCATGATCTATTTCGTTTAAAGTGCGGTCGTTTTTTAGCGTGTTTTTGCTTATTCAACAATCGCCAAAATATCGCTTTCGGAGAGGATGAGTACTTCCTCACCATCAATTTTTTCTGTTTTCACGCCATAGCTATCGCTGAAAATCACGATGTCGCCCACTTTTACGTGCATTGGGTGAATGCTACCGTTTTCTAATAAACGACCAGGGCCGACTGCTAACACTTTCGCGCGGGTAGATTTGGTGGCTGCAGAACCGGTCAATACGATACCGCCGGCAGATTTAGTTTCCACGTCTTCACGTTTTAAAATCACTTTGTCGTGTAATGGACGAATATTCATCTGAAATTTCCTCTATTTCTTAAATTAATAAAAAAGCTTTTTCTATATGGGAATCATTTTTCCGCTTTCAAGGGAAAGGCAAAATTATTTTAACCGTTTATTTTCATCCGCTTCCTTTTCAAATTCTGCCTCAAAAATTTCGCTGTCGTTCTGGCGATTGCCTTGGGACGAATAAAAAGTGCGGTCGGTTTTAAAGATGTTTTGTCGAAAGAATACAAACCGACTGCCAATGAAGGCGTTGATTATGTAACGATCGAGCGGGCTTAACAACACGCAAGCGAGAATGTCAGTCACAAAACCGGGAATGACAAAAAGGATGCCGGCAATAAACCAGCGCAGCGAGCCAAAAAGCGCATCAGTAGGCAATTCGCCTTGTGTGAGCTGCTGTTTTACGCGAGTGAGGCTATACCAACCACGAACACGGATGATGACAATGCCCAGTAGTGAGGAGCCAATCAGCAACAAAATGAGCATGAGGATACCCAAATGGCTTCCTAGCCAGACCAGTAGACTCAGTTCCACATAAATAAATAGAAAAACAGCGAAAAGAAAGGTGATAAACGGCATGTTCGCTCCTTAAAAACACGTTGGATGTGCATATTACCCGCTTTATTTTGCGGTGCAACTTTTATTCATGCCTACATCTTTCAGGTTAGAAAAACTAATCTGAAAAATAAAAATAACTCTTAAGGGCGTATAAAAATCTGTGACTTGGATCAATTTAATTTTAATCGAATTTTCTATAATTTAAATGACTTAAAGATGTCTGTTATGCATAAAAGGAGAAGCTCAAATGACACAATACAGAAAAGAAGTGGATTTATTAGGTGAACGTGAAGTCCCGGCAGATGCGTATTGGGGTATTCACACCTTAAGAGCGGTAGAGAATTTTAACATTTCGAATGTCACTATTTCCGATGTGCCGGAATTTGTTCGCGGCATGGTGATGGTGAAAAAAGCAGCGGCATTGGCGAACGGTGAGTTGGGTGCCATTCCAAAAGAAATTGCAGAAGCAATCGTAAAAGCTTGTGATGAAGTCTTAGTAAACGGCAAATGTTTAGATCAATTCCCGTCCGATATTTACCAAGGTGGTGCAGGTACTTCCGTCAATATGAACACCAATGAAGTGATTGCCAACTTAGCGTTAGAAATTTTAGGTCACAAAAAAGGTGAATATAAATACCTCGACCCAATGGATCATGTGAACGCCAGCCAATCCACCAACGATGCGTACCCTACCGGTTTCCACATTGCAGTGTACAATAGCGTGATCAAACTTCTCGAAAAAGTCGCTTATTTACAACAAGGTTTTGAAAATAAAGCGAAAGAATTCGAGAAAGTGTTGAAAATGGGTCGTACCCAATTACAAGATGCGGTGCCAATGACCGTTGGTCAAGAATTCAAAGCGTTTGCAGTGTTAATGGCAGAAGAAGTGAAACACTTAAAAGCCGCTGTAGCACACTTGCTTGAAGTGAACATGGGCGCGACCGCAATCGGTACCGGTTTAAATACCCCACAAGGTTATGTGCCTTCTGTTGTGAAACATTTATCCAACGTCACCGGATTACATTGCACCGGTTCAGAGAACTTAATTGAAGCCACTTCTGACTGTGGTGATTATGTTTCCGTGCATGGCGCGTTAAAACGCACTGCCGTGAAATTGTCAAAAATCTGTAACGACTTACGTTTACTTTCTTCCGGCCCTCGTGCAGGTATTAAAGAAATCAACTTGCCTGAATTACAAGCCGGTTCTTCTATCATGCCGGCAAAAGTGAACCCGGTTGTACCGGAAGTGGTGAACCAAGTGTGCTTCAAAGTCATTGGTAACGACACCACCGTCACCTTCGCGTCAGAAGCGGGTCAATTACAATTAAATGTAATGGAACCGGTAATTGTACAAGCCATGTTCGAATCCATTGAGATTTTAGGCAACGCTTGCGTGAACTTACGCGATAAATGCGTTGATGGCATCACCGTAAACAAAGAAACGTGCGAAAACTATGTTTACAACTCTATCGGTATTGTCACTTACTTAAACCCATTCATTGGTCACCACAACGGCGACTTAGTGGGTAAAATCTGTGCGCAAACCGGTAAAGGCGTGCGTGAAGTCGTCTTGGAAAAAGGCTTGTTAACCAAAGAACAATTGGATGACATCCTTTCCGTAGGAAACTTGATGAATCCGACTTATAAAGCAAAATTAAATAAATAAAAGTGAACAAATCGGCAAATAATACGTCGAAGAATTAACTTGTTTATTTAGTCAAAATCAGCGTCTTAAGGGATTAGGGCGCTGATTTTTTATTTGTCGCTTTTTAATGGTGGTTGGTCAGGCTAGAATAACGCCTAATTTGGGAAAGAATCTGTATAGGATGAAATAATGAAAAACGTATTGGTGATTCGTAACGATAAATTGGGCGATTTTATGTTGGCATGGCCATCCTTTGCCATGTTAAAAGCCTCCGAACCATCGCTAAAACTGACCGCACTTGTGCCGGCTTACACAGCAGATATTGCTCGGGCATGCCCTTATTTAGATGACGTTATTATTGATGCGCCGAAAGATGATAAAACCGCGTTTCAGCGCGTGGTGAACGACATTAAAGCGCGCCAATTTGATGCCATGATCAGTTTCTTTTCCAATACACATAACGCCAAATTGGCGTGGAAATGCCGCATTCCCTACCGTTTAGCACCGGCAACAAAATGGGTGCAATTTTTCTATAATCATCGTTTAACGCAACGCCGTTCCCAGTCAGCTAAGCCGGAATTTGAATATAACTTGGATTTGGCCCGTACGTTTTTACGCGATCATGGCATCGCTGTTGTCGAGCCGCGCCCACCATACCTTACTTTCCCTAAAAGTGCGGTGGATTTTCAGCGTGAATCTTTGTGTCATCAGTTAAACATTGATGCTGAGAAAAAATGGATTTTTGTACACAGCGGTTCGGGCGGGTCTGCCAATAATTTATCCTTGGCACAATATGCGGAGCTCATTTGCGGCTTATTAGCGCGGTTTGACGCCTATGTGATTTTAACGGCGGGACCAAATGAAAGTGAAAAAGCCCACGAATTGGCAAATTTGGTACAGGATTATCGGGTGGTCGTGTATGACAAAAATAACGGCATGGTGGATTTTGCTCAATCTCTGGCGTGTGCTGATTTGTTTGTTGCCGGCTCCACCGGGCCATTGCATTTAAGTGCTGCATTAAATGTCCCGACCATCGGTTTTTATCCAAGCCGTCGTTCTGCCACACCGTTGCGTTGGCGTCCAATTAATGATGTCGATAAACATTTGGCATTTTGTCCGCCGAATGACAAAGAGAGCCAAACGGATTTAAGCAAAATTCATATTGATGAGAAATTAGAGGAGATCGCGCGGTTTGTCATTCAAGTGTGGCACGCGACAGCGAATAAAGAATAGGGTGTATTGCACTACCCAGCCAATCCCCAGTGCGAACATGAGTGTGCCGATGCCGAGCACGCCACCGAGCAGATAGCCGAAGAGGCACACTAAAACTTCAATGGACGTTCGCACGATGCCGATTTTCCAATGGAAATGATAGCAAAGCCCCACCATTAACCCATCGCGCGGGCCGGGGCCTTGGTGGCAGGTCAGGTAAAAGGCATTACCGATGCCGAACAATAAGATACCGACGACAGCGTAAGTGAAACGCAGATAAAGTGCGGTGGGTTTTTCCAGTAAATAAACGGTTAAGCCGAGAAAGAGGGCGATCACAAAAATATTCATGACGGTGGCAAGTCCTGGCCTCAGTTTTAATGGAAACCACGCTAACATCACGATTGAACTGATTATCCATGACGCCCAACCGACACTAAACTCCCATCGTAATGCCACGCCTTGCGATAATATGGTCCAAGGCGCGGAGCCCAAATCGGAGAGAAGCAATAACGCGTCGCCAAATCCCATGACACTTAAAGATAAAAGCAGCACACTAAATGATTTCGGCTCAAATGCCCAGAGAGATTTTGCTGCCCAAGGTGTATACGGCAGAACATGTGCTTTCTTCATTAATCTTTAATCCATCGTTTATTACTAAGTGGCGCGCATTATCCCAGTCTTTATTACTACTGTCTAAATAAATTACGTTGAATTTTGACCGCACTTTATCCATTTTTAATGACGTCATTTGTATCTAAGGATGGTCGGTTGCACTAATTATGATATTAATCAATAAAATTCACTCTCCTTTTTTATGGAAAACAAGTAGAATACGGAAAATTTTATTCAATGACTTTTGAGGTATTTATGGACATTTTAATTAGTGTTGTTGGTATTTTCGTGCTGTTAGGGATTGCTGTCTTGTTCTCTAACAACCGTAAAGCGATAAATCTGCGTACTGTTTTCGGTGCGCTAGCAATTCAAATCGCAATTGGTGCTTTTGTGCTGTATGTGCCGGCAGGGCGTAGTGCGTTACAAGCGGCTTCTGATTTTATCGGTAAAATCATTAGCTTCGGTAACGAAGGGATTAGTTTCTTATTTGGTGGTTTGACTGACCCAAGCCAAAGTTTCGGTTTTATCTTTGCGATTAAAGTGTTGCCGGTCATCATTTTCTTCTCTGCTTTGATTTCTTTGCTTTATTACATTGGCGTCATGCAATGGGTCATTAAATTAATCGGTGGTGGATTACAAAAATTATTAGGCACATCAAAAGCGGAATCTATGTCTGCGGCTGCCAATATTTTCGTGGGTCAAACAGAAGCGCCATTAATCGTCAAACCATTTATCAGTCGTATGACGCAATCCGAATTATTTGCTGTGATGGTTGGTGGTGTTGCCTCTATCGCCGGTTCTGTGATGGCGGGGTATGCCGGTATGGGTGTGCCGTTAACTTACTTAATCGCAGCCTCTTTTATGGCGGCGCCGGGTGGTTTATTGTTTGCTAAAATCATGTTCCCACAAACCGAAAAAACGGATGACTCATTAAAAGAAAGTGCAGACGTTGAAAAACCATCTAACGCAATTGAAGCCTTAGCAAACGGTGCGCGTGACGGTATGCACTTAGCGATGAACGTGGGTGCCATGTTAATCGCGTTTGTTTCTGTGATCGCTTTAATCAACTGGATTCTAAGCAGCTTCGGCGGCGTTATTGGCGAACCGGATTTAACCTTACAAGTGATTTTAGGTTGGATTTTCAAACCATTGGCATACTTAATCGGGATTTCTTGGGAAGAGTCTGCCATTGCCGGTCAAATGATTGGTTTAAAATTAGCAGTGAATGAATTTGTGGGCTATTTAGAATTTGCTAAATATTTACAACCGGATTCGGCTGTGGTGTTAAGTGATAAAACCAAAGCGATTATTACCTTCGCACTTTGTGGTTTCGCTAACTTTAGTTCAATCGCGATCTTAATTGGCGGCTTAGGCGGCATGGCACCAAATCGTCGTAGTGACGTGGCTCGTTTAGGCTTGAAAGCCGTAGTTGCGGGTTCATTATCTAACTTAATGAGCGCAACAATTGCAGGTTTATTTATTGGTTTAAGTGGTGCCGTGCTATAAAGTGCGGTATGATTTCGCCATGTTTTTTATGATGACACCACGGCCACGTTCGTGGTGTTGTCGTTTATAGGCAACGGAAACGTTTGCTTCATCATGTCAACAAGAGGGAAAAACTATGACTCCACACATTAACGCACCTGCCGGTGCATTTGCTGATGCTGTATTAATGCCTGGTGATCCGCTACGTGCGAAGTATATTGCGGAAACTTTTTTGGAAAACGCACAGGAAGTGACTAACGTACGCAATATGTTAGGTTTTACCGGCACCTATAAAGGTCGCCGTATTTCCGTGATGGCGCATGGTATGGGGATCCCTTCCTGTTCCATTTATGCGAAAGAACTGATCACCGAATATGGCGTGAAAAAAATGATTCGCGTCGGGTCTTGTGGTGCGGTACGCATGGATGTGAAATTGCGTGATGTGGTTATCGGTGTAGGCGCATGTACCGACTCCAAAGTAAACCGTATCCGTTTTAAAGATAACGATTTTGCCGCCATCGCAGATTTTGGTTTAACACAAGCCGCCGTGCAAGCAGCGAAAAACTTAGGTGTCAAAGCGCTCGTTGGGAATTTATTCTCTGCCGATTTATTCTACACGCCGGATGTTAGCATGTTTGATGTGATGGAAAAATACGGCATCCTTGGGGTGGAAATGGAGGCCGCCGGTATTTACGGTGTTGCCGCAGAATATGGTGCACGCGCATTAACCATCTGTACGGTATCTGACCACATTCGCACCCACGAGCTCACCAGTGCGGAAGAGCGTCAGCTCACGTTTAATGAAATGATTAAAATTGCCTTAGAGGCTATATTGATTGACGATCAATCAATTTAGTTTTAAAATTCCTCCCCCCTTATATCATAAGGGTATTTTTTTATATGTTACTTATTCAATTAATATGATAGTAACGATTTCAGTTTTTATACTTGTGATAAACATTATTGGTAGTGATATTTGTGTCGTTTAGTGGTTCAAATGGCTTAGCACTATTGATGATGTTATTTATAGGGGGGGGATTCTTTTTAGGAATTCTATGAATGTTTTAGTGAAAAGGTCGTAGAAAGACAGGTGTCTAGTAGACCGACTAAATAAATGTATTTGCATTTTCTATGTTGAGTGGTCTTAGGGTTGCTCGACATTTTTTCATACGTCACAGATCTATATTTTTGATATAAAACAAAAACGTTGTTTATGGCAGTTAGGCGTTTGTATAGATTTGAATCAAGTTTCAATCAGTTAGGAGATTTTCCATGAATAATATATATAAGGTTATCTGGAGTAAGGTGGCCAACGCATTAGTTGTTGTATCTGAATTAGCGCGCTCCAAAGGGGTTCCGGACGCAATTCAGTCGCGGCATCAAGCAATACAGTAAAAGTACGTACAAAATTAACCGCACTTTCCGTTGCACTTTCATTCTGTTTCGGTGCGTCTTCTGTTTTTGCGGCGGATATTAAAGAAGCGAATGTGACCGCGACAACATCATTGACAGTTGGTGCCGCAGGTGCCGCTGGTAGTGCTGCAACAGGTACAACAACATTGCATGGTACTGCTACACTGAACGGAAAAAATTTGGCAACTGTTGCTGATTTAGTAACTAAAGCAGATCAAACTGCTTTAACTGCCTTAGAGGGTAAGGTTAATACCAAAGCAGATCAAACTGCTTTAACTGCCTTAGAGGGTAAGGTTAATACCAAAGCAGATCAAACTGCTTTAACTGCCTTAGAGGGTAAGGTTAATACCAAAGCAGATCAAACTGCTTTAACTTCCTTAGAGGGTAAGGTTAATACCAAAGCAAATCAAACTGCTTTAACTGCCTTAAAAGATACGGTGGATAAATTAGGTATTCAGACTACCTACAATGGTATTAAATATTTCCGTGCAAATTCAACCGGCGAAGATGCTACGGCAACAGGTACGGATGCGGTTGCAATTGGTTCTAAGGCTCATGCAACAGCGGTTGAGACGGTCGCCGTTGGTCACGAGGCGAGAGCATTAAAAAGTACGGCTATTGCAGTAGGTAAAAAATCGTATTCTGGTGGTAAGGATGGTGTTGCCGTGGGTAAGGGCGCTATGGTTACAGGGGATGCAACTTCTGCAGTTGCATTGGGCCCGACTGCTCAAGCAGGTTCTAAGAGTGGTAATGATCCAGAGGGGAACCCCTGGACCGAAAATACTTATGACGGTGCTAATAAATACCTAGTCGGTGACGGTCATAGCGCAATTGCTATCGGTAATAAAGCAGTAAGCCGAGGGCAACAAAATATTGCGATTGGTAAAGACGCATTAACAACAAACAAGGATAAAGCGGGTGCATTTAGTTTTGATAGCATAGCCATTGGTACTAGTGCTAAAACCATTGCTGCAAGTTCTGCTATCGCCCTCGGTAAAAATGCACTTGTTGGTGTAAGCGCTGATTCCGCTATTGCGATGGGGGATGGGGCGCAGGCTACCGGGTTAGATGCAACAGCAATCGGTCATTCAGCACAGGCAAGTCAATACGGGTTAGCCGCCGGTTCTAGTGTTCAAGCAGTTGGAGAAGGGGACGTTGCATTAGGTCGTTTAACGACTGCTGCAGGAGGCAGTTCAGTCGCTATTGGTGAAAATGCAAAGGCTTTACAGTGGAAAACCATATCTATTGGTTTAAATGCGGGTGAAGGCCAGGCAGCTGATGTCACAAGAACGAAACATTCTAATATTAATATCGGTGCTTTGTCAGGTAAAAGTGCTGAAGGTCAACATAACATTTTCATTGGTTCTGAATCCGGCCATAATACAAAAGGTAAAGCCAGTGTAGCAATTGGTTTACAAGCTGGTACGAATACTAGTGCGGGTTCTACTCCAGAGGCTATGGTTGAAAACGTTTCAATCGGTAACAAAGCAAATTACCGTGATGATACAACTTCTTCAGTGACGAAAGCGACTGCTTTAGGTGCCCAAACGTTTGCTGCAGATATGGCGACTGCCGTGGGTTATGGTGCGCGATCTGAAAGAACTCGCTCACTGGCGGTGGGTAATATGTCTGTTGCTAACGGTGAAGAGTCAACAGCAATTGGTGCTTCTGCGCAAGCTCATGGTGGTAGTGTCGCTTTAGGCTCAAATTCAATTGCGAAGAATAAAACTGCTCAAGGCGTATATACTGGAATGCAGTCTGAATCCGTTGTCTCTGTTGGTAACGACACATTAACAACACCCCTTTATCGTCGTTTGGTTAATGTTGCTGACGGTGCGGATGACCACGATGCCGTCACAGTGCAGCAACTGAAAGAATTAAAAACGCAAGTTACACAAACAATTGCAGTGGCTAACAATACCGCGGCCTCTGTTGCGGGAGCTGTGCTTTATGACACGACTGATGGGGATAATGATCCTACAACGAATAGTGTTACATTCAAAGATTCTGGTGGTTCCTCACCAAAACTCACACGTTTGCAAGGGGTTGCTGCAGGAAAGAACGAGACTGATGCAGTTAACTTTAAACAGCTGAAAAGTGAAATTGCTCAAAACTCCCAGCATTATTTTAGTGTCAATGATGATAAAGAAACGGGTATTGCCAACTATGATAATACGGGCGCGAAAGGAAAACGTTCAACCGCAATCGGGACTAGCAGCATTACATACAGTAATAATAGCGTTGCTTTAGGTAATGAAGTGACTAACTATGATGAGGGTGGTATTGCTATCGGG
The DNA here is from genome assembly GCF_003130075.1 of Aggregatibacter segnis. Taxonomy (GTDB): domain Bacteria; phylum Pseudomonadota; class Gammaproteobacteria; order Enterobacterales; family Pasteurellaceae; genus Aggregatibacter; species Aggregatibacter segnis_A. Next base: position 13,587 of record NZ_NRCW01000003.1, read on the forward strand.
ACAGAATATGTTGGTAGTGATGCATTAGATGACAATAAAAAAACCGATGGTAAAACAACCGTATCGAAACAGAACCAAAATTATAAATATGGTATAGCGTTAGGTGCTGGTACAAATGCTCAAGGTAATAACTCAATTGCTATTGGTAGTTTAGCGGCGACTTCTACAGATGATGTTGCGCACGGTGATCCGGATCGCGCCATTGCAATCGGTTATTACGCCGTGTCTTCTGCTGCAAAAGCAAATGCTATAGGTGATCGTGCAAGAGCTAACTCCTTAAAATCAAATGCCTTTGGTAGTCAGGCTGAAGCCCTTAACGAATCAGCAAATGCATTTGGTTCGGTAGCTAGGGCAAGCGGTAAAAATTCAATTGCTATGGGGACACACCAAGAAGTGACGGGCGAAAATTCCGGTAGTATTGGTTACGCTGGGGGCTTTACTAATACGACAGTAGGTTCAAAACTGTCCGGTACTTATGATCCTAATGCAACAAAAGTTGCAGGCTCAGGTACTTATTCTATTGGTAACACCAATAGTAAGATTACCTCTAATGAATCAGGCGTATTTGGTAATAATAACTTTGTCCAAGGCAAAGAAAATATCCGCGTGATGGGGAACAACAATATTATTACCAAGAATAATCAAGATTTGACAGGCGGTGGAGCAGCGGTCACGCCGACATTAAAAAATGTCTATGTGACCGGCCATGGCAATACTATTGATACGGCTAAGAAACCGTTAGAAGCCAGCAAAAATATTTTTGTTATGGGTGCTGGGAATACTATTGGTAGCGAGTCAGATAAAGATGCACTGAAGATCACTGATTCTTATGTTATCGGTACCGGAAACACGATTAATAAATCAAATAAAGCACTCGATAACGCTGAGGATCCATCTGATCTAGCGGCTGCCGGTCAAAAAGCTAAGATCGGTAAAGGTTATTTCATCTTAGGTAACAACGTTAAGGCTTTAGAAGATAACTCGGTTTATCTAGGTACAAGCTCTGCCTTTATTGCCTCAGGTAATGTATCTGCCGGAAGAGATAACTATAGTCAATTCACGGCTAGCAACCGAATTGGTGCTCCGACTTATACTTATGCTGGTGGGGCAGCAGTAGGTGTTGTTACGATCGGTAATGATGCTGAGACACGTCGTCTTCAAGGTGTTGCGGCTGGTTTAGTGGATTCTGGAAGTACCGATGCAATCAATGGTAGCCAATTGTATGCGCATACCCGTCCGCTTGGTTTTGCTGCAGATGATTCTACTGGTTTTAACGCAGCGAATAGTAACACGTTGGCTGTTGATGAAGGCAAAATCACTAAGATGGTCAAACGTTATGCCGGACAAGCAATTCAGCTTAAAGGTGGCGCGACAAATCTTTCCAATGAGAATATTGGTACTGTTGTCGATGAAGCTAATAATGCCATTAATATCAAATTAGCCAAAGAGCTGAAAGGGCTGACCAGTGCTGAGTTTGTTGAAGGTACAGCGCCAAATAAAAATACTACGATCATCAATGGTAAAGGTGTCACTATCAATACCGATGGTCCACGTATGACAACTGACGGTATTCACGCAGGTAATCTGAAAGTGACCGGTGTAAAAAGTAGCATTACGGATCAGGTTATCAACAATAATCCTAATCCAACCTTTATTGACAAGCTCAAACAAGCGAATAATACAAATCCGAATAATGCGGTAAACGTAAGCGACTTACACAATGTAGTGAGTGGTGCTAACGGCGGTGGTTTTGGCTTGAAAGACCAAGATGGTGCAGAAGTGAAACAAGACTTAGGCACAACCGTGAAGGTGAAAGGCGATGCTAACGTTTATACCAAAGTGGTTACGGATGGTAGCGGAAAAGCGTTAGAAGTTGGCTTGAAGGATACTGTAACCTTAGGTAAAGCAGGTACTGACGGTAAAGACGGTAAGATTGGCGTGAACGGTAAAGACGGTTCAGCGGTTGTTATCAATGGTAAAGACGGCTCCATTGGTCTGAATGGTAAAGACGGTAAAGATGGTTTAACCATGAAGTCAGCTAATGGCAAAGACGGTGTTGATGGATTAAACGGAACCGATGGTAAAACCCGTTTAGTGTATGAATACAAAGATAAGAACAATCAGCCTGTTAAAGAAGAAGTAGCGACCTTGAATGACGGTCTCAAATTCGGTGCTAATTCAGGTGATGTTCATAATGCTAAATTGAATAGCCAAGTGAATGTTAAAGGTGCAGAAACGAATACAGATTGGACTAAATTTGATGCGGGTACAAACATCATGACCCAAGTCACCACAGATAAAAATACCGGTAACGGTACGGTCACTGTAGGGTTGGCTAAAGACTTGACGAAGCTCAATAGCGTGACCTTGGAGAACAAAGATGACTCAACTAAATCTGTGACGTTGAAAGCAGACCAAGGGGGTAACTTGGATGTTGGTGGTAAGAAAATTACCAACGTTGCAAAAGGTACAGATGACACTGATGCAGTGAATGTCAGTCAGTTGAAAGAAGTCGCTGCGACAGCTGGAAAAGGTTGGAATCTTACTACTGGTGGTGATGTAAACACTAAACACAATGTTAAACCTGATGGTACTGTTGATATTAGCGGAGATGAAAATATCACTGTAACAAATCCGGGAGAGAACGGTAAAGGTAGTGGTAACGTTAAAGTAGGCTTGAAACCGGTTGTTACGCTTGGTGAAAAAGCTGTGCCGGCAGCAAATGGTCAGCCGGGTAAAGATGGTGTTGACGGCAAACTTAGCGTGAACGGTAAAGACGGTTCAGCGGTAGTTATCAACGGTAAAGACGGCTCCATCGGTTTGAATGGTAAAGACGGTAAAGATGGTTTAACCATGAAGTCTGAGGTCGGTGACGCAGGTCTTGACCAAAATAATGCGACTGATCCGAATAAGCCTGATGATAAGGGAAGCAAAACGCGTCTTGTGTATGAGCATGTGTTGAAAGACAAAGATGGTAACCCTCAGAAAGGTCAAGATGGCAACCCTGTGACAGTGAAAGAACAGGTGGCGACATTAAATGACGGTCTCAAATTCGGTGCTAATGCGGGTGCGGTGCACAGTGCGAAACTTAACACCCAAGTGGATGTTAAGGGGGCAACAGAGAACACAGATTGGACTAAATTTGATGCGGGTAAAAACATCATGACCAACATCGCTGGAAATACCATTACCGTGGGATTAGCCAAAGACCTTGATGTCAATAGTGTTACAACGGGTGATACAAAAGTTAAGAATGATGGAATCACTATTAAGAATGGTTCTGAACAAAGTAAAACAGTAAGTTTAACTAAAACTGGTTTAAACAATGGCGGTAACCAAGTCGTCAATATGGATAGTGGTCTAAAAGATTCTCAAGGTAATAAGGTTACGTTAACTGAGGCAACTGGTGCCGTATTAAACAATGGCGTCAATGTCGGCGACTTAAAAGAGACCGTTAATAAGCTTATTGGACCAAGCGATATCGGTGGTTTTGGTCTGAAAGATAAAGCGGGTAATGAGTTCAAACAAAGCTTAGGTACTACCGCTCAAATTACCGGTGATAAGAACATCAACACTAAAGTTGTTGATGTGTTAGATGCACAAGGTAAAGCGACAGGTAAAAAAGCGCTTGAAGTGGGTTTAAACCCAGAAGTTGAGCTTGGTAAGAAAGGCAACGATGGCGTTGACGGCAAACTTACCGTGAGCGGTAAAGACGGTTCAGCGGTTGTTATCAACGGTAAAGACGGCTCCATCGGTCTGAACGGTAAAGACGGTGAAAATGGTTTAACCATGAAATCAGCTAACGGCAAAGACGGTGTTGATGGAGCGAATGGTACAAACGGTAAAACGCGTATTGTTTATGAGCTTAAAGACAAAGATGGCAACCCTGTGAAAGGTGCTGATGGCAAACCTGTTACAGAAGAAGTGGCGACACTGAACGATGGTTTAGTCTTTGCGGGTAACAACACAGATAAAGAGAACAAACACAAGTTGAACTCAAAAGTGAACATTGTGGGTGATTCTACCGCTGAACAGTTGAAAGACTTCAAGAGCGCGACAGGCAATCTTAATGTTGTTGCGGATGGTAACAATAAATTGACGGTTCAAATGAGCAAAAATCTGAAGAATCTCAATAGCGTGACCTTAGAAAACCCAACAGATACGACAAAATCTGTGACATTGACTGTAACGGATAAAGGTGAGTTGAATGTTGGTGGTGGTAAAGCTGAGGGTAACCAAGTTACTGGGGTGAAAAGTAGTATCACCGATAAACTTGCAGACAATCCTAAAGCGACTTTTGCTGATAAGTTGAAAAATGCCGCCAATAAAGATAACGGCAATCCGAATAATGCGGTTAATGTTGGCGACTTGTATAACGTCTTCAGTGGTGAGTCTGGCGGTGGCTTTGGTCTGAAAGACAAAGCGGGTAATGAGTTTAAACAAGACTTAGGTACTGCTGCTCAAATTACCGGTGATAAGAACATCAACACTAAAGTTATTGATGTGCTAGATGGTCAAGGTCAGCCGACAGGTAAAAAAGCGCTTGAAGTGGGTTTAAACCCAGAAGTTGAGCTTGGTAAGAAAGGCGACGATGGCGTTGATGGTAAGATTGGCGTGAACGGTAAAGACGGTTCAGCGGTTGTTATCAACGGTAAAGACGGCTCCATTGGTCTGAACGGTAAAGACGGTAAAGATGGTTTAACCATGAAATCAGCACAGGGTAAACCGGGTGTAGATGGTAAAGATGGCGAAACTAAAACGCGTATCGTTTATGAGCTTAAAGACAAAGATGGCAAGCCGGTGAAAGGTGCTGATGGCAAACCTGTCACAGAAGAGGTGGCGACCTTAAATGACGGTCTCAAATTTGGTGCTAATTCAGGTGATGTTCATAATGCTAAATTGAATAGTCAGGTGGATGTTAAAGGTCATAAAGACAACACGAAATGGGATAAATTTGATGGTGGTAAAAACATCATGACCCAAATCAATGGAAACACCATCACAGTAGGGTTAGCGAACGACATTAATGTTAGTAGTGTTACAACGAATAAAGTGACTGTAGGCGATACCACAATCACTACTGATGGCGTAACCATTAACAACGGTCCAAGTATGACGAAGAGCGGTGGTATCAACGCGAATAATACAACGATTAAAAATGTTGCGCCTGGTGTGAACAGTACGGATGCGGTGAATGTTTCACAATTGCGTGCGGTTGAAGGCAAACTCAATCGTGCGGATAAACATTTACGTGCCGGTATTGCAGGTGCTAATGCGGCCGCAGGTTTACCACAAGCCTACTTACCAGGTAAGAGCATGGTGGCTGTTTCTGCCGGTACGTATCGCGGTGAAGGCGCGGTTGCTTTAGGTATGTCCCGCATTTCCGATAACGGAAAAGTGGTGGTGAAAATTACCGGTAACAGCGACACGCGTGGCAACCTTGGTGCTTCTTTAGGTGCAGGCTATCAATGGTAGTAGCGTTGGCATAATAAAATAGGGAAGCAGTCGCTTTCCTATTTTTGCCGACATGCCAAGGTGAATTTCACGCGAAAAAATGACCGCACTTTTGCGTGCAATCAGGTTTAATCATGTGATTACGCCTTGGCAACCTAAAAGAACTCAGCTAAATAAGCCAAAGTTGAAACAGACAACATATTTTATGAATTTTACGAGGTGAAGAGATGACCTTAGCAAAAATGTTATTATCGACTATCGCAGCGACAATGTTGGTTGCTTGCGGTAATTTAAGTCAAGTATCTAAAGAGGGCGCACCGGCGGATAACACGGAGTTGGTATGGCCTAAAATTGAAGATTCCAAATTTAATCACGATGGCAGCCAATTCGGTTCTTGGCCGAATTGGGATAATGTGCGCATGATTGAAAAAGGCATGAATAAAGATCAGCTTTACAATTTGATCGGCCGTCCGCATTTTGCGGAAGGTTTATTTGCCGTACGTGAATGGGATTATGTTTTCCATTATCGTGAAAACGGCGAACATAAAGTATGCCAATATAAAGTTTTGTTTGATTCAGACATGAACGCACAGAATTTCTATTGGTATCCAAACGGTTGTAACAGCAATTTCTCCTTCAGCTTAGCGGGTGATTTCTTATTTGATTTTGATAAGGACACATTAACCGCAAGAGGTGTTGAAGTGATTGATAACATTGCTCAACAGTTAAAATCGGCACATGCGAAAGATGTGAAAATTGATGGTTATACGGATCGTTTAGGTTCAGACCGCTATAATTTAGCCTTATCACAACGCCGTGCAGACCGCGTGAAAGCTCGTTTAATCGAATTAGGTTTGAATGCGCGTATTGTAGCTATCGGGCACGGTAAAGCAAATCAAGTGAAAGCCTGTGATGGCAGTGGCCAAGCACTAAAAGATTGTTTAGCGCCTAATCGTCGCGTAGAGATTTCCTCCTCCGGCTCATTGGTAAAAGCCGAAGGCACGAAATCGATGGGAAGAACAGGCCCTGCACCGTTATACGCAAAATAACATGCTAAAAAAAGCCTCTGAACAGAGGCTTTTTTATTGCCATTGATTTGGTTCAGACAATAAGAAAGAGCGGTCGAAATTCATTGTATTTTTCGACCGCTCTTTTTTTATACGATAAGCCCTGTGCTTACGTCAATTACACCAACAAGCCTGCCGCTTTCACTACTACGTGAATGGCGGTTTCTTCCGTGGATTGAATCGTCGCCTCATTCGGGATTTCTTGTTGGGTGCGGTTGACGATAGCACCTGCGATCATGCCGGCACGCAAACCCAGTGCGGAGCACATGGTGAACAAGGTGGCAGATTCCATTTCGTAGTTCATTACGTTCAATTCTTGCCATTGTTTTAATGAACCTTGGAAATGACGGCAAATCTTGCCGGTGTAAGTGTCATAACGTTCTTGTCCCGGGTAGAAAGTATCTGAAGAGGCGGTGATACCCACATGGACGGCATCGCCGACTTCTTCTTTGGCAACTTTGTAAAGGGCTTCGGTACATTCAAAGTTTGCCACCGCAGGATATTCCAATGGCGCAAAATGGCGGCTGGCACCATCGAGACGCACCGCCCCAGTTGTGACTAATAAATCACCGACGTTAATGTGCGGTTGGATGGCGCCGGTTGTGCCGATACGTAAGAAAGTACGCACACCGAGTTGGGCTAATTCTTCTACCGCGATGGAAACCGATGGACCACCAATACCAGTGGAACACACGACCACGGCATGCTCCTCAATATAGCCGAGCCAAGAGGTAAATTCGCGGGTGGAGGCGAGGAATTTTGGGCGATCCAATAAGCGTGCAATGCGTTCCACACGCTCCGGCGCACCCGGAACGATGGCTAATTTAGCCCCATCTAACATGGCTTTCGTTAAGCCAAGGTGAAAGACTTCTGACATAACATCCTCCTTTCTTGTTCGTTGTTTTTTAAGGTTTAATATCACGCAAAATCGGATTCTGCATGGAAATTAAGGTTTCTGTGGATTGAATCTCGTCGATTAACTGAATTTTAGCCGACAAGACTAAATGCAATTCGGCGATCGTGTGCGTCATAACTTTAATAAAAATGGAATAATTGCCGGTGGTGTAATAGGCTTCCACCACTTCATCAATGGCTTCCAGCTTTTTGATCACTTTGTCATAATCTTTTGCCGATTTCAAAATAATGCCAATGAAACCGCAAACATCATAACCCAGTTTGCGTTCATTGATTTTCACTTTTGTCCCCTCAATAATGCCTGACTGGCGCATTTTTTCCACCCGGACATGAATGGTGCCGGGGCTAACACCAAAATTTTTCGCCATTTCTGCATAAGGGGTTCGGGCATCTTTGGTTAATACACGCAATATTTGTTGATCTAAATTGTCGATATTGTGCATAACACACTCCTTTGTTTTAAAAACTCTAAATAATTATATTATTTTTTAGATGTTATTTAAATAATGATGGGGTTTCTTTAATTCTGGCTAAATTGTGTTGCATTAATCCTAAAGAATGGGGAGAATCTACCGCATTCATGTAGAAACGTTAAATAATATAGGGTAAAAACAATGAAAAAGACATTTATTTTGCAACAACAAGAGATTAGTTTTGTAAAAAATACATTTACTCAAAACCTCATCGAGCAATTAGGCATCATCGAAGTTCAAGGTCCAATCTTAAGTCAGGTCGGTAATGGCATGCAAGATAACCTTTCCGGCATTGAAAAAGCGGTTCAAGTGCATGTAAAACAAATTCCAAATGCGGTGTTTGAAGTGGTTCACTCTTTGGCAAAATGGAAACGTCATACATTGGCTCGTTTCCATTTTAAAGAAGGCGAAGGCCTGTTTGTGCACATGAAAGCGTTGCGTCCCGATGAAGATTCGTTAGATGCGACCCACTCCGTGTATGTGGACCAATGGGACTGGGAGAAAGTGATTCCGGAAGGTCGTCGCAATTTCGCCTATTTAAAAGAAACCGTGAATTCGATTTATCGTGCGATTCGTTTAACAGAATTGGCGGTGGAAGCCCGTTTTGATATTCCGTCCGTACTACCAAAACACATTACTTTCGTACACAGTGAAGACCTCGTGAAACGTTATCCAAACATGAGCGGCAAAGAGCGTGAAAATGCGATCTGTAAAGAATACGGCGCCGTTTTCTTAGTCGGTATTGGCGGCAAATTGTCTGACGGCAAGCCACACGATGGACGTGCACCGGATTACGATGACTGGACAACAGAGTCAGAAAACGGCTACAAAGGCTTGAACGGCGATATCTTGGTTTGGAACGACCAACTCGGCAAAGCCTTTGAGTTGTCTTCTATGGGGATTCGTGTAGATGAAGCGGCGTTACGTTTACAAGTGAGCTTAACCGGTGATGAAGACCGTCTCAACATGGATTGGCACCAAGAATTATTGCAAGGCAAATTGCCGTTAAGTATTGGTGGTGGTATCGGTCAATCTCGTTTAGCAATGTTGTTATTACGTAAAAAACATATCGGTGAAGTGCAATCCAGCGTTTGGCCGAAAGAAATGTTAGAAGAATATCAACATATTCTGTAATAGATGAAAAAGTGCGGTGGGTTTGCAAAACGTTTTTTAAATCCACCGCACTTTTGTTTTATAACTGATTTATTGATGGCACGCATTTTCTCATGCGTGCTTTTTTTGCATCTAAAACTGACCGCACTTTTACGCTTCCACAAACCCTAATGCGGTTTCTACTACGTCAATACCTGCGCCTTCTTTGTAGGCGTTTTCGCTTAAATAACGACGCCATTGGCGTGCTCCTTTGCAGTGTTGGAAGGCACCGAGCATGTGGCGCACGATATGATTCAGATAGACGCCTTGGCTGAGTTGCTGTTCGATGTATGGAAACATGTTTTCCACCGCTTGGCGTGGGGGGATAATCGGGGCATTCTCGTCAAACAATGCGTGATCGATATGACCGAGTAATGCGGGATTTTGATAGGCTTCGCGCCCCACCATGACACCATCCACATACTTCAAGTGCTGTTGCATTTCTTCAAGGGTTTTAATGCCACCGTTAATGCTGATGAGCAAATGGGGGAAATCCTGTTTTAGTTGATACACACGTTCGTAATTCAGCGGCGGAATTTCACGGTTTTGTTTTGGGCTTAGACCGGATAACCACGCTTTGCGTGCATGCACGATAAATTCCTGACAGCCGGCTTGCTGCACTTTTTGGACAAAATCACATAGAAAATCATAGCTGTCAAAATCATCAATGCCGATGCGGGTTTTTACGGTGACGGGAATGTGCACCGCACTTTGCATTTGCTGCACGCACTCCGCAACCAGTTCCGCTTTTGCCATTAAGCAAGCACCGAACATACCGTTTTGCACGCGGTCGGATGGGCAACCTACGTTCAAATTGATTTCTTGGTAACCGCGCTGTTGTGCTAATTGAGCGCAATGTTGAAGTTGTTTCGGATCGCTGCCACCCAGTTGCAACGCCACCGGATTTTCTGCCGGATCAAAATCAAGGTGATCGTACTTGGCATGAATAATGGCTTGGGTAGTCACCATTTCCGTATAAAGCAAGGCGTGACGGGAAAATTGGCGGTGGAAATAACGGCAATGGCGCGTTGTCCAATCTAGCATCGGGGCAACGGCGAAGCGGCCACGGTAAAAGTGCGGTTGATTTTGGGACATTTTTATGGGTTTTCCTTCATGTCTTTTGGCATTTCTTCTTTGATCCGTTGGCGGAAACGCCCTGCCGCCATGTGATAAAACGGCTTCGGATTAAATTGGCGTGAAATAATGGAGGAAATCAGGCAGCAAATCAATAGCCAAATCAATACAGGTTGGCAGCCGGTCATTTCCATCACGATAACGCTGGCGGTGACCGGCGATTGGGTCGCACCTGCGAGAAATGCTGCCATACATAACAACACCAGCAAGCGCTGGTCGACTGAACCGTCAGTAAAGGCGGCAACTTGTACGCCAAGCCCTGCACCGATGGTAAGCGATGGGGTGAAAATACCACCGGCAATGCCTGTCCAATATGTGCCTACTGTGGCGAACAGTTTCATGATGCCAATGTCGCTTTGTACCGCTTGGCCATCGAGTGCTTGGGTGACAACTTGGTAGCCGGTACCGTAACTTTGGCCGTTGGTGTAAACGCCAAGTGCGGTCAAAATTAGGCCTAAAATAATGGCAGTGAAAATAGGGTGCTTGCGTATCCAATGACGACAGAAAGGGATGGTCCCGGCAGCCCCTTTGATTAACAAGCGGCCGAAAATTCCTCCGCTGACACCGCTCACTGTGCCACAAACCAAAACCCATAAACATAAATAAGGCATATCGGTGACACCTTGATATGTTGGAAAATAGGGGTTGTTACCTTCAATCGCCACCAAAATAAAACCGGCAGCGAGCACCCCTAACAATACGCGCCGTTCCCAACGCAATAACACGCCACGTCCCAATTCCTCTATGGCAAAAATAACGCCGGCTAAAGGCGCATTAAATGCAGCGGCAAGGCCACCGGCCGCCCCGGTTGCCATCAGTTCATTCGCACTCAATCCATTAAATGCCACGCCGTATTTTCGGCACAAGTTGCCCCACCATAACATCACGGCTGCACCGACTTGCACGGAAGGACCTTCCCGTCCTACGGAGGCGCCGATAAGCATCGCTAAAAACGTGAGTGGAATTTTCCATAGAGTTTGTCCAAAGGCGACTAAACGGTTTTTATTGGCTTGATGGGGCAGGCTAAGCGAGGCAATCACTTGCGGGATGCCACTGCCACCGACATAAGGTGTGTATTTGGCGATGAACCAGGTTAAGAGCGCCAAACCGCCGGGCAAGATAAACCAAACGGCAATCGGATGTTGTTGTGTCCATTGGGCATTCCATTCCAAGCCCAAATCCGCAAGTTTGGCAAAGCCAAGGGAAAATAATGAAACCAAGCTGGCGCCGATCAGTAAACAGGTAAATTCAACGCTTTTATGGGAGATTCGATAGGTTTGACGTAATTTCTTGTGTAAAACATACCGCACTTTAATGGCGTTATGACGTAAAAAAAGAAGCACAGTGTTCATGATGAGGTTAATGTTGGGTGATGAGGTTAAAATTTTTTCACATAGAAAATTTTTTGTTCGAATTTTATACCAATAAAAAGCCCTTTGTTAGACATTTGTTCAAAATCTTTACATTACGAGCGGAAATTCGAAACGATATTTACTTGCCTTTCTTTTAGAATGAAGTCGTTCGCAAGGAGTAGGTTGTATGTCGAATAAATAGTTTGTGAATAGCTTGGCTATTCGGATTAAGTCAATAAACAAAAATCAAGGAGATTATTATGGCTTTCAATCTTAAAAACAGACACTTATTAAGTCTTGTTAATCACTCAGAACGTGAAATCAAATATTTATTAGATTTATCCCGAGACTTAAAAAGAGCAAAATATGCCGGTACCGAACAACAAAAATTAAAAGGCAAAAACATTGCGCTAATTTTTGAAAAAACCTCTACCCGCACCCGTTGCGCCTTTGAAGTCGCTGCTTATGACCAAGGCGCCCAAGTTACTTACATCGATCCAAACTCATCTCAAATTGGCCACAAAGAAAGTATGAAAGACACTGCCCGCGTATTAGGCAGAATGTACGATGCTATTGAATATCGTGGTTTCAAACAAGAAATTGTGGACGAATTAGCAGAATATGCCGGTGTGCCGGTGTTCAACGGTTTAACCGATGAATTCCACCCAACACAAATGTTGGCGGACGTGCTAACCATGATTGAAAACTGCGATAAACCATTAAGTGAAATCAAATATGTTTACATCGGTGATGCGCGCAACAACATGGGTAACTCCTTGTTGTTAATCGGTGCTAAATTGGGTATGGATGTACGTATTTGCGGACCGAAAGCCTTATTGCCGGATGCAGAGTTAGTTGACATGTGCGAAAAATTTGCAAAACAAAGTGGTGCACGAATTACGGTAACCGATGATATTGATAAAGCCGTGAAAGGCGTTGATTTCGTGCACACCGACGTATGGGTCTCCATGGGTGAGCCATTAGAAACCTGGGGCGAACGCATTAAATTATTATTACCTTATCAAGTGACACCTGAATTGATGAAACGCACCGGCAATCCACGTGTGAAATTCATGCACTGCTTACCGGCATTCCACAACAGTGAAACCAAAGTGGGGCGCCAAATTGCAGAAAAATACCCTGAATTAGCCAATGGTATTGAAGTGACCGAAGATGTCTTTGAATCTCCAATGAATGTGGCTTTCGAACAAGCAGAAAACCGCATGCACACCATTAAAGCCGTACTTTATTCCAGCTTAATTTAAGAGGTGGTATATGAGAATTGTTATTGCATTAGGTGGAAATGCCTTGTTGCGTCGCGGCGAGCCGCTCACCGCTGAGAACCAGCGATTAAACGTGCGCATTGCTTGCGAACAAATTGCGAAGATTTATCCAAATAACGAATTGGTCATCGCACATGGTAATGGTCCACAAGTAGGTTTGTTAGCATTACAAAGTGCGGCCTATAAAGAAGTGCCTCCTTATCCGTTAGATGTATTGGGGGCAGAATCTGTGGGTATGATTGGTTACATGATTGAACAAGAATTAGGTAACTTAGTGCCGTTTGAAGTGCCGTTCGCCACATTGCTATCACAAGTGGAAGTCGATATTAACGACCCGGCATTTAAGAACCCAACCAAACCAATCGGTCCGGTGTATTCCAAAGAAGAAGCGGAACGCTTAGCGAAAGAGAAAAACTGGAGCATTGCACAAGATGGCGACAAATATCGCCGCGTGGTGCCAAGTCCGTTACCAAAACGCATTTTTGAAATCAATCCGGTGAAATGGTTGTTGGAAAAAGGCAGTATCGTGATTTGTGCCGGTGGTGGCGGTATCCCTACTTACTACGATGAGCAACATAATTTGCGCGGCGTAGAAGCGGTTATCGATAAAGACTTATGTTCTGCATTACTTGCCGATAATTTGGAAGCAGATTTATTCATTATCGCGACTGATGTGTCAGCAACCTTTGTAGATTGGGGCAAACCAACACAAAAAGCTATCGCGTCAGCACCACCGGATGAAATTGAAAAAATGGGTTTTGCCGCCGGTTCTATGGGACCGAAAGTACAGGCTGCAGTGAATTTTGCACGTAGTACCGGTAAAGATGCGGTGATCGGTTCACTTTCCGATATCGTTGATATCGTGAAGGGTAAAGCCGGCACACGTATCACGAATAAAGTGAAAGAAATTTCTTATTATTCATAATAATAAACTCACTTTGAGTATTTTAGCAGTTCAAAGTAGAATGTGCGGTCGGCATAGTTGATGAATGATTATGCCGAACTGCTAACTTCGATATTGACGAGGAGTCTGCTATGGAAGCGTCTAATAAAAAAAAGGTCTTTAATTTCCCATCAGCGTTCACGATTTTATTCTTCATTTTAATCCTTGCGGTGGGATTAACATGGGTTATTCCTTCCGGTTCCTATTCTAAGTTGACCTATAATATGACCGAAAAAGTCTTTGTAGTAAAAGCTTATGGTGAGCAAGATAAAACCTATCCTGCTACGGAAGAAACCTTAAATAATCTTAATATCAAAATTAAACTCTCCAATTTCACCGAAGGGGTGATCAAAAAACCGATTGCCATTCCGGGCACTTATCAACGTATTGAACAACATTACAAAGGTATCAAAGATATTCCTATCAGCATGGTGGAAGGAACCATCGAAGCGGTAGATGTCATGGTGTTCATCTTCGTGCTGGGCGGTATGATCGGTGTGATTAATAGAACAGGGTCATTTAACGCAGGGCTCATGGCACTAGCACGGCGCACGAAAGGCAATGAATTTATGATTGTATTTAGTGTTTCCGTGTTGATGGTGTTAGGCGGTACAACTTGTGGTATCGAAGAAGAAGCCGTTGCGTTTTACCCTATCTTGGTGCCGGTATTTTTAGCGCTGGGGTATGATGCCATCATTTGTGTTGGTGCAATCTTCTTGGCTTCCTCTATGGGGACAGCGTTTTCCACAATTAACCCATTCTCAGTGGTTATCGCGTCTAATGCTGCCGGTATTCAATTTACTGAAGGGATTGGATTCCGTGCCATTGGTCTCTTGTTAGGGGCAACTTGCGTTATTGCTTACTTATATTGGTATGGTAAGAAAGTAAAAGCGGATCCGAGTTTTTCCTATACTTATGAAGATAGAGAAGAGTTTTATCATCGTTATATGAAAAACTTTGACCCAAATACCGTGGTTGAATTTACCTTAAGAAGAAAACTGATCTTAATCCTCTTCTGTATTGCTTTCCCAATCATGATTTGGGGGGTAATGGCTGGCGGTTGGTGGTTCCCACAAATGGCTGCTTCTTTCTTGTCCATCACAATTATCATCATGTTTATCAGTGGCTTGAAAGAAAAAGATATTGTGGAATCCTTTACCGAAGGGGCTTCCGAATTAGTTGGCGTTTCTTTGATTATCGGTTTGGCGCGTGGTGTAAACTTAGTGCTTGAACAAGGTATGATTTCCGACACCATTTTGGACTATATGTCTAACCTTGTAAGTGGTATGCCGGGTAGTGTCTTTATTCTTGGTCAATTAGTGGTCTTCATCTTCTTAGGCCTTATCGTGCCATCTTCTTCCGGTTTGGCTGTGCTTTCCATGCCAATTATGGCACCGCTTGCGGACGCAGTGGGTATTCCGCGTGACATCGTGGTTTCTGCCTATAACTGGGGTCAATACGCCATGTTGTTCTTGGCACCGACCGGTTTGGTGTTGGTGACATTACAAATGTTGCACATTCCATTTAATAAATGGGTGAAATTTGTGATGCCGATGATTGGCTGCTTATTGGTCATCGGGGCAATCCTACTGGTTGTTCAAGTCTCCTTATATAGCGTTTAACATCAATTTTAATAAAGGCCACCTATATCACAGTTTTTTATAGGTGGCCTTGTTATAATGCGCACGCGTTTTCTTTCCTAAAAAAGGATTTTTTATGTTTAAGAAATTATTCGATAACATTGATACGCGCATTTTAAAGGCTTTACAGCGCAACGGGCGCTTACAAAATAATGAGCTCGCCAAAGAAATCGGGCTATCAAATTCCGCTTGTTTGCGTCGAGTAAACCATTTAGAAGAAAGCGGTGTTATCGATGGTTATACGGCGTTATTGAATCCTAAAAAATTAAACCGCGATTTACTTGTTTATGTGCAGGGGACATTTTTTGAAGAAGATCCTGCCCTCAAAGAGCGGTTCATTTTTGAAGTAAAATTGATTCCGCAAATCACGGAATGCCATTTGATGGCGGGAAGTTACGATTTTATTTTAAAAATGCTGGTATCCGATTTGGATGAATTTCACGCCATAAAAACCAAATATTTGACCAAAGAGATCGGCATTAAAACGTTAAAGTCGGAAGTGTCGTTAAAAACTATTAAATACACTACCGAATTGCCTTTGTAATTCTCTGCTTCATTAATAAAGTGCGGTCGTTTTAGAAAACGTTTTTAAAATTCACCGCACATTTATCAATGTAAAAAGTAAGAAAAGGCTTGCAGTTCAGGCTGGGTTTTAGTAGAATTCACGGGCTTTAATTATAGAAGCCGTTTAATGTAATCATTTATTAAACGGGTATTACGATATGTAATACTAACAATGTCTCCGATTTGGAGACTATATAACAGGTAGCTTGCACCTCCTTTTCTTGTTGTTTTGATGTAAGAATTGTGATGGTGTTAGTTTTTTTATTAGCTAAATTTATTGGAGCTCTGGTCTCATGCAGAACCAAAGAATCCGTATCCGCCTTAAAGCGTTTGATCATCGTTTGATCGATCAATCCACAGCGGAGATCGTTGAAACAGCTAAACGTACCGGTGCGCAAGTGCGTGGTCCGATTCCTTTACCAACTCGTAAAGAGCGTTTCACAGTATTGATTTCTCCACACGTAAACAAAGATGCGCGTGATCAATATGAAATCCGTACTCACAAACGTTTAGTTGATATTGTTGAGCCAACAGAAAAAACTGTTGATGCTTTAATGCGTTTAGACTTGGCTGCCGGCGTTGACGTGCAGATCAGCCTAGGTTAATTAAGAGGTTATTACAATGATTGGTTTAGTCGGTCGTAAAGTCGGTATGACCCGTATCTTCAATGAAGATGGCGTGTCTGTACCGGTTACCGTTATCGAAATCGAAGCCAACCGCGTAACTCAAGTTAAAACTCTTGAAAACGATGGCTATACTGCAGTTCAAGTTACCACTGGCTCTAAAAAAGCAAGTCGTGTAACGAAGCCTGAGGCGGGTCATTTCGTGAAAGCTGGCGTTGAAGCTGGTCGCGGTTTATGGGAATTTCGTACTGAAGGTGAAGAATTCACTTTAGGTCAAGAAATTAACGTTGACATCTTCGCAGATGTTAAAAAAGTTGATGTTACCGGTACTTCTAAAGGTAAAGGTTTCCAAGGTGGTGTTAAACGTTGGAACTTCCGTACTCAAGATGCTACCCACGGTAACTCTTTATCACATCGTGTTCTCGGTTCTATTGGTCAAAACCAAACTCCGGGTCGTGTGTTTAAAGGTAAAAAAATGGCAGGACACTTAGGTGCTGAGCGTGTAACCGTTCAATCCCTTGAAGTTGTTCGTGTAGATGCTGAGCGTAAATTGTTATTAGTAAAAGGTGCCGTTCCAGGTGCTACTGGTAGCGATGTTATCGTTAAGCCGGCAGTTAAAGCATAGGTCTAGGAGATAGAGATGGAATTACAAGTTGTTGGTGCTAATGCACTCACTGTTTCTGAAACTACCTTCGGCCGTGAGTTTAACGAAGCGTTGATTCACCAAGTTGTTGTTGCTTATGCAGCAGGTGCTCGTCAAGGCTCTCGTGCACAAAAAACTCGTGCTGAAGTGTCCGGTTCAGGTAAAAAACCTTGGCGTCAAAAAGGTACAGGTCGCGCTCGTTCCGGTGATATTAAATCACCAATTTGGCGTTCTGGTGGTGTCACTTTCGCAGCGAAACCACAAGATCACAGCCAAAAAGTGAACAAGAAAATGTACCGCGGTGCAATCAAAAGCATTCTTTCCGAGCTTGTTCGTCAAGATCGTTTAGTTGTTGTTGATAAATTTGAAATTGATGCACCAAAAACCAAAGTATTAGTACAAAAATTAAAAGAATTAGCACTTGAAGATGTGTTAATCATCACAGCAAGTTTAGATGAAAATCTGTTCTTGGCAGCACGTAACTTATACAAAGTAGATGTTCGTGATGCTCAAGGTATTGATCCGGTAAGTTTAATTGCTTTTGATAAAGTAGTTGTAACTGTGGATGCTGTGAAGCAAATTGAGGAGATGTTAGCATGAGTCAAGAACGTTTGCTAAAAGTGCTTAAAGCACCACATGTCTCTGAGAAAGCAACAAATAATGCTGAGAAGTCAAACACGATCGTTTTCAAAGTCGCTTTAGATGCGAATAAAGTAGAAATTGCTAATGCAGTAGAGCAACTTTTTGAAGTGAAAGTGGATTCTGTTCGTACCGTTGTGGTGAAAGGTAAAACTAAACGCCGTGGTGCTAAGATGGGACGTCGCAGTGACTGGAAAAAAGCTTATGTTACACTTCAAGAAGGACAATCTTTGGACTTCGTTGAAGGCGCAGCAGAGTAATTACGGAGGAGTAGAAGATAATGGCTATCGTTAAATGTAAGCCGACCTCCGCTGGTCGTCGTCATGTTGTTAAAGTTGTTAATCCTGAGTTGCATAAGGGTAAACCTTTTGCTGCGCTTTTAGATACTAAATCTAAAACCGGTGGTCGTAACAACTATGGTCGTATTACTACTCGTCACATCGGTGGCGGTCACAAACAACATTATCGTTTAATTGATTTTAAACGTAATAAATTAGACATTCCTGGTGTTGTTGAACGTTTAGAATACGATCCGAATCGTTCTGCAAATATTGCTTTAGTGCTTTATAAAGACGGTGAGCGTCGTTATATCTTAGCACCAAAAGGTTTGGCTGCAGGTGATCAAATCCAAGCGGGTGCACATGCGCCAATTAAAGTTGGTAACTCATTACCAATGCGTAATATCCCGGTTGGTTCTACCGTACATAACGTTGAATTAAAACCAGGTAAAGGCGGTCAAATTGCTCGTTCAGCCGGTGCTTATGTACAGATCATTGCCCGTGAAGGTAATTATGTGACTTTACGTCTCCGTTCTGGTGAGATGCGTAAAGTGTTAGCTGAATGTTCTGCCACCATTGGTGAAGTAGGCAACTCAGAGCATATGCTTCGCGTATTGGGTAAAGCTGGTGCTAACCGCTGGAGAGGTGTACGCCCTACAGTTCGTGGTACTGCAATGAACCCAGTAGATCACCCACACGGTGGTGGTGAAGGTCGTAACTTTGGTAAACACCCAGTAACACCTTGGGGCGTTCAAACTAAAGGTAAGAAAACTCGCCATAACAAACGTACTGATAAATATATCGTACGTCGTCGTGGTAAATAATTTTAATTAAATAAGAGGATAAGCCATGCCACGTTCTCTCAAGAAAGGTCCTTTCCTTGACCTACACTTGTTGAAGAAGGTAGAGAAGGCGGTGGAAAGCGGGGATAAAAAACCAATTAAAACTTGGTCCCGTCGTTCAATGATCATTCCATCAATGATTGGATTGACCATCGCAGTCCATAATGGTCGTCAGCATGTTCCTGTTTATGTTTCTGATGAAATGATCGGTCATAAATTAGGCGAATTTGCACCGACTCGTACTTACCGCGGTCACGCTGCGGACAAGAAAGCTAAGAAGTAAGGGGTAAAAGATGGAAACTATTGCAAAACATCGTTACGCTCGCACTTCAGCGCAAAAAGCTCGCTTAGTTGCGGATTTAATCCGTGGCAAGAAAGTTGCTCAAGCTCTAGAAATTCTTACTTACACGAATAAAAAAGCATCTGCTTTAGTGAAGAAAGTTCTTGAGTCAGCGATTGCTAATGCTGAGCACAATGACGGTGCAGATATCGATGATCTTAAAGTTGCGAAGATTTTCGTAGATGAAGGTCCAAGCATGAAACGTGTTATGCCACGTGCTAAAGGTCGTGCAGATCGTATTTTAAAACGTACAAGCCACATTACTGTGGTTGTGTCAGATCGTTAATCGTAGAGGAATAACAATGGGTCAAAAAGTACATCCACATGGTATTCGCCTAGGTATTGTAAAACCTTGGAGCTCTACTTGGTTTGCGAATACACAAGACTTCGCTGACAATCTTGAAGGCGATTTCAAAGTACGTCAATTCTTAAACAAAGAATTAGCGAATGCTTCCGTTTCACGTATCACTATTGAACGTCCTGCGAAAAGTATTCGTGTTACTATTCACACAGCTCGCCCAGGTATCGTAATTGGTAAAAAAGGTGAAGATGTTGAGAAATTGCGTAATGCAGTAGCAAAAATTGCTGGCGTTCCTGCACAAATCAACATTGCTGAAGTGAAAAAACCTGAATTAGATGCAAAATTAGTTGCAGACAGCATCGCTTCACAATTAGAACGTCGTGTTATGTTCCGTCGTGCTATGAAGAAAGCGGTACAAAATGCAATGCGTTTAGGCGCTAAAGGTATCAAAGTTGAAGTTAGCGGTCGTTTGGGCGGTGCTGAAATTGCTCGTTCTGAATGGTATCGTGAAGGTCGCGTGCCTCTACATACATTGCGTGCGGACATCGACTATAACACTGCAGAAGCTCATACTACATACGGCGTAATCGGCGTTAAAGTATGGATCTTCAAAGGTGAGATTCTTGGTGGAATGGCTGCGCTAGCGCAACCGGAACAACAACCTGCCGACAAGCCTAAAAAGGCTCCGCGCGGTAAAGGTCGTAAGTAAGGAGAATCGCTAAATGTTGCAACCAAAACGTACAAAATTCCGTAAAGTTCACAAAGGCCGTAACCGCGGTATCGCGGGCGGTACAGAAGTTAGCTTCGGTACTTTCGGTTTAAAAGCAGTTGGTCGTGGTCGTTTAACTGCGCGTCAAATTGAAGCCGCTCGTCGTGCTATGACACGTGCAGTAAAACGTCAAGGTAAAATCTGGATTCGTGTATTCCCAGATAAACCAATTACTGAAAAACCATTAGAAGTCCGTATGGGTAAAGGTAAAGGTAACGTTGAGTACTGGGTAGCCTTAATCCAGCCGGGTAAAGTTCTCTATGAAATGGATGGTGTGTCTGAAGAGATCGCAAGAGAGGCATTTGCTTTAGCAGCTGCTAAATTGCCAATTAAGACCACTTTCGTAACTAAGACGGTGATGTAATGAAAGCTCAAGAACTACGTACAAAAAGTGTTGAAGAGCTGAATGCTGAATTGGTTAACTTGTTAGGTGAGCAATTCAAGTTGCGTATGCAAGCAGCCACCGGTCAGCTTCAACAAACCCATCAGTTAAAACAAGTGCGTCGTAGTATTGCACAAATTAAAACTGTTCTAACCGAAAAGGCGGGTGAGTAATGACTGATAAAATTCGTAGCGTGCAAGGTCGTGTAGTAAGTGACAAGATGGAGAAATCTTTCGTTGTTGCTATTGAACGCAAGGTTAAACACCCACTTTATGGTAAGTTTATCCGCCGCACAACTAAACTACATGTGCACGATGAAAATAACGAAGCTAAATTAGGTGATTTAGTAGAAGTTCGCGAATGTCGTCCGATTTCTAAAACTAAATCATGGACTTTAGTTCGTGTAGTTGAGAAAGCAGTGATTGCTTAATTAACAACAAAAAGTAATAAAATAAAAGCCAATAGCGTAAAGTTGTTGGCTTTTCATTTTTTAAACGCTTGAAATTCTGACCGCACTTCTATTTTCTCACATAAGTATAAGAGGGAGATGAGATTTTACTAACTGGAATTTTTTCCTATAAGTAAATTTTTAGAAATAAAATCCCGTTGCTTTTCGTATCTAATTTTGCTAAACTCCGCCACCTCTCCGTCGTACATATTTAGTAATATGTTAGCGGAAGGTTCGTCCCGCAAGGGTGGTTTTTTAATTTAACGGAGCACTAATATGATCCAAGAACAGACTATGCTGGATGTTGCTGATAACTCAGGGGCTCGTAGCGTAATGTGTATCAAGGTTCTAGGTGGATCGCACCGTCGTTATGCTGCTATTGGCGACATCATCAAAATTACCGTAAAAGAAGCAATTCCACGTGGTAAAGTTAAAAAAGGTGATGTGTTAAAAGCAGTTGTTGTGCGCACCAAGAAGGGTGTTCGTCGCCCAGATGGGTCAGTTATTCGTTTCGATGGTAATGCCTGTGTAATTTTAAATAATAACACCGAGCAACCAATCGGTACTCGTATTTTTGGACCGGTGACTCGTGAACTTCGTTCTGAGAAATTCATGAAGATCATTTCTTTAGCTCCAGAAGTACTGTAAGGAGAATGTAATGGCTGCAAAAATCCGTCAAAATGATGAAGTAATTGTGCTTACTGGCAAAAGCAAAGGTAAGCGCGGCAAGGTAACAAAAGTGTTATCTAACGGTAAAGTGATTGTTGAAGGTGTAAATATCATCACTAAGCATGAAAAACCGGTACCTGCTTTAGGTAAAGAAGGTGGTTTAGTGAAGAAAGAAGCTGCGATTGATGTGTCAAACGTTGCAATTTTTAACCCGACAACAAACAAAGCTGACCGAGTAGGTTTTAGATTTGAAGACGGCAAAAAAGTACGTTTCTTTAAATCTAACAATGAAATTATTTAACAAACTGGAGTAATGCGATGGCGAAACTGCATGATTACTACAGAGATCAAGTAGTAAATGAATTGAAAACTAAATTCAACTACTCATCTGTCATGCAAGTCCCACGAATCGAAAAGATAACCCTAAATATGGGTGTGGGTGAAGCATTGACCGATAAAAAATTGCTAGATAATGCAGTAGCAGATTTAGCAGCAATTAGCGGTCAAAAACCTTTGGTTACTAAAGCTCGCAAGTCTGTTGCCGGCTTTAAAATCCGTCAGGGATATCCAATCGGTTGTAAAGTAACACTACGTGGTGAACGTATGTGGGAGTTCTTAGAACGTTTAATTACAATTGCTGTTCCACGTATTCGTGACTTCCGCGGTTTAAGCGCGAAATCATTTGATGGTCGTGGAAATTACAGTATGGGTGTGCGTGAGCAAATCATCTTCCCTGAAATCGACTACGATAAAGTAGATCGTGTACGTGGTTTAGATATTACTATTACCACAACAGCTAAGAATGATGAAGAAGGTCGAGCACTATTGGCTGCCTTTAATTTCCCATTCCGTAAGTAAGGCAGGTTGCAAATGGCTAAACAATCAATGAAAGCACGCGATGTAAAGCGCGTCAAATTGGCTGAAAAATTTTATGCGCAACGCGTAGAATTGAAAAAAATTATTTCTGACGTTAATGCCTCTGACGAAGACCGTTGGAATGCCGTGATGAAGTTACAAACTTTACCACGTGATTCTAGCCCTAGTCGTCAACGTAACCGTTGTCGTCAAACTGGACGTCCTCACGGCGTTCTTCGTAAGTTTGGTTTAAGCCGTATTAAGGTTCGTGAAGCTGCTATGCGCGGTGAAATCCCAGGCCTTAAGAAAGCTAGCTGGTAATATGCCACTTTAATTTGGAATCGGAGTAAAAGCACAATGAGTATGCAAGATCCTATCGCAGATATGTTGACCCGTATTCGTAACGGTCAAGCTGCGAATAAAGTTGCGATCAGTATGCCTTCATCCAAGCTAAAAGTTGCAATTGCCAATGTATTAGCTAGCGAAGGTTATATCGAAAGCGTTAAAGTAGTTGAAGGTGTAAAACCTGAATTGGAAATTACATTAAAATATTTCCAAAATAAACCGGTTGTAGAGAGTATTCAGCGTGTAAGTCGCCCAGGTCTTCGTATTTACAAACGTAAAGACGAATTACCGAAAGTAATGGGTGGTTTAGGTATTGCTGTAGTATCTACATCTAAAGGTGTAATGACTGACCGTGCAGCTCGTCAAGCGGGTTTAGGCGGTGAGATCATTTGTTATGTAGCTTAATGGAGAGGTAGGAAAATGTCTCGTGTTGCAAAAGCACCTGTTAGTATTCCTGCCGGTGTTGAGGTAAAACTTAACGGACAGTTACTAACAATTAAAGGTAAAAATGGTGAGTTATCTCGCTCTATCCATCATTCAGTAGAAGTTAAACATGAAAATAATGAATTAACATTTTCACCTCGCGAAGGTATTGAAGGTGGTAATGCTCAGTCAGGTACTGCTAGAGCATTAGTTAATTCCATGGTTATCGGTGTGACTGAAGGATTTACAAGAAAACTACAATTAGTAGGTGTAGGTTATAGAGCTCAAATTAAGGGAAATGCTGTTGCTTTAAGTCTTGGATTTTCTCACCCTGTTGAGCATGTTTTACCTGCAGGAATTACTGCTGAGTGTCCTTCTCAAACTGAAATTATTTTGAAAGGCTCAGATAAACAGTTGATTGGTCAAGTTGCTGCAGATATTCGTGCTTATCGTCGCCCTGAACCGTATAAAGGTAAAGGGGTACGTTACGCTGATGAAGTGGTACGTATTAAAGAAGCTAAGAAGAAATAATTAAGGTAACACTATGGATAAGAAATCAGCTCGTATCCGTCGTGCGGCTCGTGCGCGTCATATGATGAGAGAGCAGGGAGTAACTCGTTTAGTTATTCATCGTACTCCACGTCATATCTACGCTCAGGTGATCGCACCAAACGGTTCGGAAGTGCTTGCTGCTGCTTCTACTGTTGAGAAAGTAATTAGTGAGCAAGTGAAATATACCGGAAATAAAGAAGCAGCCGCTGTTGTCGGTAAAGTTGTTGCGGAAAGAGCATTAGCAAAAGGCGTTAAAGACGTGGCTTTTGATCGTTCTGGTTTTAAATATCATGGCCGTGTCCAATCTTTAGCGGATGCTGCTCGTGAAGCTGGTCTACAGTTCTAATTGAGGTAATTTGAGATGTCAAACATCGAAAAACAAGCTGGTGAACTGCAAGAGAAGCTAATTGCGGTAAACCGCGTATCTAAAACTGTGAAAGGTGGTCGTATCATGAGCTTCACTGCGTTGACCGTAGTGGGTGATGGTAATGGTCGTGTCGGTTTTGGATATGGCAAAGCGCGTGAAGTTCCTGCAGCTATTCAAAAGGCAATGGAGAAGGCGCGTCGTAATATGATCAATGTAACTTTAACTGAAGGAACATTGCAGCACCCTGTTAAAGGTGTTCACACAGGTTCTAGAGTATTTATGCAACCTGCTAGTGAGGGTACCGGTATCATTGCCGGTGGTGCAATGCGTGCTGTGTTAGAAGTTGCTGGCGTACGTAACGTATTGTCAAAGGCTTATGGTTCAACTAACCCAATCAATGTTGTTCGTGCAACTATTGATGCTTTAGCAAATATGAAATCACCAGAAATGGTTGCTGCTAAACGTGGTAAATCAGTTGATGAAATTTTGGGGTAATTAATAATGGCTAAAACTATTAAAGTAACGCAAGTTCGTAGTTCTATTGCTCGTTTACCGAAGCATAAAGCTACGCTACGTGGTCTTGGTCTTCGCCATATGCATCATACTGTTGAGTTAATTGATACTCCGGCAGTACGTGGAATGATTAACCAGATTTCATATATGGTTAAAGTGGAGGAGTAATAGATGCGTTTAAATACTCTATCTCCGGCTGAAGGTGCTAAGCATAGTGCTAAACGTCTTGGTCGTGGTATCGGTTCTGGTTTAGGTAAAACCGGTGGACGTGGTCATAAAGGTCAAAAATCTCGTACCGGTGGCGGTGTTCGTCGTGGGTTTGAAGGTGGTCAAATGCCTTTATATCGTCGTTTACCTAAATTTGGTTTTACTTCAATGAAGTCTGCAGTAACAGCAGAAGTTCGTTTAGATGACCTAATCAAAATTGAAAATGGCATTGTAACTTTAGAGACACTAAAAGCAGCTAATATTTTAACTAAGGATATTCAGTTTGCTAAGGTAATTTTAGCTGGTGAAGTTAAAGTTAAGTTAGTTGTTCGTGGATTACGTGTTACTAAAGGCGCTAAAGCAGCTATTGAGGCTGTTGGCGGTTCAATTGAGGAATAATTAATGGCTAAGCAACCAGGCTATCAAACGAGAAGTGTTCAAGACGGTAAAAGTGAACTGAGAAGCAGATTATTATTTGTTCTTGGAGCGCTTATTGTTTTCCGTATTGGTTCGTTCATTCCGGTTCCTGGTATAGATGCAGCTGTGTTAGCTCAATTAATTGAACAGCAAAAAGGCACCATCATTGATATGTTTAATATGTTCTCTGGTGGTGCATTGAGCCGAGCTTCTATTTTTGCTTTGGGTATTATGCCTTATATCTCGGCATCAATTATTATTCAGTTGTTAGCATCGGTTCATCCAGCACTTGCTGAGTTAAGAAAGGAAGGTGAATCTGGTCGTCGCAAAATTAGTAAGTATACCCGTTATTCTACGGTTGTTCTTGCTACCTTGCAGGCGGTTGGTATTTCAACGGGTTTACCTAACATGCTACCAGGCCTAGTTCCGAATCTAGGGTTTGGGTTCTATTTTACTGCCGTGATTAGTTTAGTTACAGGAACCATGTTTTTAATGTGGCTAGGCGAGCAAATTACAGAGCGTGGTATTGGGAATGGCATTTCTTTAATTATCTTTGCTGGTATTGTGGCAGGATTGCCTGCGGCTGTAGGTCAAACAATTGAGCAGGCTCGTCTTGGTCAGATGCATTTTCTGGTTCTTATATTAATTGCTGTAATTGTCTTCGTAGTTACTTATTTTGTTGTTTTCGTAGAACGAGGGCAAAGAAGAATTAAAATTGAGTATGCTAAACGCCAACAAGGTAGACAAATCTTGGGGGGACATACTACTCATCTTCCATTAAAAGTGAATATGGCAGGTGTTATCCCAGCAATTTTTGCATCAAGTATAATTCTTTTCCCAGCAACATTAACTCAATGGGTTGGGCAAGGGTCAAGCTTAGAATGGCTAACTGATTTATCAATGTTATTGCATCCTGGGCAACCTTTATACTTGATTGTTTATGCTACTGCAATTATCTTCTTTAGCTTTTTCTATACTGCAATGCAATATAATCCTAGAGATACAGCAGATAACTTGAAAAAATCAGGTGCATTTATACCTGGAATTAGACCTGGGGAACAAACATCTCGGTATATCGATAAAATTATGACTAGATTAACTCTTATTGGTGGTCTATATGTCACATTTGTTTGTTTAGTTCCTTATATCATGACATCAGCTTGGAATGTGCAGTTTTATTTTGGCGGTACCTCTTTGCTAATTGTTGTGGTGGTCATTATGGATTTCATCGTTCAGATTCAGAGTCATTTGATGTCTACAAAATATGAATCTGCGTTGAAAAAAGCAAACCTCAAAGGTTTTGGACAATAGTCCAATTATTCAAAAGGATAAGCAATGAAAGTTCGTGCTTCCGTTAAGAAATTATGTCGTAACTGTAAGATTGTTAAACGCGAAGGTGTTGTTCGTGTACTTTGTAGCGATCCTAAGCATAAGCAACGTCAAGGTTAGTTGATATTTTTCTTGCAAAGAACAGGTTGGGTATATATACTACCCAACTCATTTATTTCCTCGACGCTCTGTTTGAGTATCCTGAAAACGGGCTTTTCAAGATCAGAGTGTCAACTAATTAACAATAGGAGTGCATAGTGGCCCGTATTGCAGGCATTAACATTCCTGATCATAAACACGCTGTAATCGCTTTAACTGCAATTTACGGTATTGGCAAAACCCGCTCAAAAAGCATTTGTGCTGCTGCGGGTATTGCCGAAGATGTTAAGATCAGCGAATTGTCTGAAGAGCAGATTGACAAACTGCGTGACGAAGTTGGTAAATTTACCGTCGAAGGGGATTTGCGTCGTGAAGTAACACTTAACATTAAACGCCTATTAGATTTAGGTTGTTATCGTGGTTTACGTCATCGTCGTAGTTTACCGGTACGTGGTCAACGTACTAAAACTAATGCGCGTACCCGCAAGGGTCCTCGTAAGCCGATCAAAAAATAGTCGGGGTAAATTAAGATGGCAAAAACACCAGTTCGTGCACGTAAACGTGTAAAAAAACAAGTTGTAGATGGCGTTGCACATATTCACGCATCTTTCAATAACACAATCGTTACTATAACTGATCGTCAAGGTAATGCCCTCGCTTGGGCTACCGCAGGTGGTTCAGGTTTCCGTGGTTCTCGTAAATCCACCCCGTTTGCTGCACAGGTTGCTGCTGAACGTTGTGCTGAAGTTGTAAAAGAATTCGGCTTGAAAAACTTGGAAGTTATGGTAAAAGGACCTGGTCCTGGTCGTGAGTCAACTATTCGTGCATTAAATGCGGCAGGTTTCCGTATTACGAATATTACTGATGTGACTCCGATTCCTCATAACGGTTGTCGTCCACCGAAAAAACGTCGTGTTTAATGACGTTATAGGATAGTTGGAGAAAGAAAATGGCAAGATATTTGGGTCCTAAACTCAAGCTAAGCCGCCGTGAAGGTACTGATTTATTTCTTAAATCAGGCGTTCGTGCGATTGATTCAAAATGTAAAATTGATACTGCGCCAGGTCAACATGGTGCACGTAAGCCACGTTTATCTGACTATGGTAGTCAGTTACGTGAGAAGCAAAAAGTTCGCCGTATGTACGGTATTTTAGAACGTCAATTCCGTAATTACTACAAAGAAGCAAATCGATTAAAGGGTAATACAGGTGAAAATCTATTAGTATTACTTGAGGGTCGATTGGATAATGTAGTTTATCGTATGGGATTTGCAGCAACTCGTGCTGAAGCTCGCCAGTTAGTGAGTCATAAAGCTATCGTTGTTAATGGTCGTGTGGTAAACATCCCATCTTTCCAAGTTTCAGTTAATGATGTGATTGCTGTTCGTGAAAAATCTAAAAAACAAGCACGTATTAAAGCATCATTAGAATTAGCAGAACAGAAAGAAAAACCAACTTGGTTAGAAGTTGACGCTGCTAAAATGGAAGGTGTATTCAAACGTGTTCCTGAGCGTTCTGATTTATCAGCAGACATTAATGAACATCTGATCGTTGAGCTTTATTCTAAATAATAGAGCTTAGAAGCAAAGAGAGGATAAAATGCAGGGTTCTGTTACAGAATTTTTAAAACCACGTTTAGTTGATATTGAGCAAATTAGCTCAACTCAGGCTAAGGTGATCTTAGAGCCTTTAGAGCGTGGTTTCGGTCATACTCTAGGAAATGCACTACGTCGAATTCTTTTATCTTCAATGCCAGGTTGTGCTGTTACTGAAGTAGAGATTGATGGTGTACTGCATGAATATAGTAGTAAAGAAGGTGTACAAGAAGATATTATCGAAGTGCTGTTAAACTTAAAAGGTTTAGCTGTAAAAGTACAAAATAAAGATGATGTTCTTTTGACACTTAGTAAGTCTGGAATTGGCCCTGTTGTTGCTGCAGACATTACCCATGATGGTGATGTTGAAATTGTAAATCCTGAACATGTCATTTGCCATTTAACAGATGAGAGTGCGTCAATTAATATGCGCATTCGTGTCCAGCGTGGTAGAGGATATGTCCCAGCATCTGCTCGTACTCAGAATCAAGATGAGGACCGTCCAATTGGACGTTTATTGGTAGATGCTTGTTATAGCCCTATTGACCGTATTGCTTACAATGTTGAGGCAGCACGTGTTGAACAACGAACCGATTTAGATAAATTGGTTATTGAGCTAGAAACAAATGGTACCATTGATCCTGAGGATGCGATTCGTCGTGCAGCAACAATTTTAGCAGAACAGCTTGATGCATTCGTTGATTTGCGTGATGTTCGTCAGCCTGAAGTTAAGGAAGAGAAGCCAGAATTCGATCCAATTCTGCTTCGTCCTGTTGATGACTTAGAGTTGACAGTTCGTTCTGCTAACTGTTTGAAAGCAGAAACAATTCACTATATCGGTGATTTAGTTCAACGTACAGAAGTTGAGTTGTTAAAAACTCCTAATTTGGGTAAAAAATCACTTACTGAAATTAAGGATGTGCTCGCTTCAAGAGGCTTATCACTAGGTATGCGCCTTGAAAATTGGCCACCAGCAAGTATTGCTGAAGACTAGTTTGGTCGTAGGTTAAAGATTTTTCTGAGAAGGATAAGGTTATGCGCCATCGTAAGAGTGGTCGTCAACTAAACCGTAATAGCAGTCATCGTCAAGCGATGTTCCGTAATATGGCAAGTTCTTTAATTGGTCATGAGATCATTAAAACAACTTTGCCTAAAGCAAAAGAATTACGTCGAGTAGTTGAGCCGTTAATTACTTTAGCAAAAGTAGACACTGTGGCAAATCGCCGCTTAGCTTTTGCTCGTACACGCAATATTGAAACTGTTGCAAAATTATTTAATGAATTAGGTCCACGTTTTGCTCAGCGTGCTGGTGGTTACACCCGCATTCTTAAATGTGGTTTCCGTGCAGGCGATAATGCACCAATGGCTTACATTGAGTTAGTTGATCGTCCGGAAGTTTCTACTGAAGAAGCTGTAGCGGAATAAGATTTTAATTTATTAACTAAAAAGGTCGAATGGCAACATTCGACCTTTTTTATTTTTAAAGAGTTATAGGCTTAAAATATCGTAATATATCACTCTTATTTAGTTCTCTTTCTAACCCATAAATCTGCGTATTTTACAAAAGTAGAGTGTGCAGAAAGAATTGCTAGTAATAACCCTGCCTTGCCATCCAAGAAACCTAATCGAATAAAATACATTTTTACAAAACAACCGATAGCATGGGTTATGCCTTGCCATAAGGTGGCTTTTTTACCCGCTTTTTCTCGTTGCTCTGCCCATGCTTTGGCATAGCCGGCAGATTTGACTAAGTAATGATGAATATCTTGATAAGTGTAATGAAGCAAATCGCCATTTAATTTTTGAATCTCCGCATTGGCAGGCAATTCGACTTTTTCATGCACTAATTGATCTCCATAGTGGGCGAAATCTGTGCGGTAAAGACGAATGACATAATCGGGATACCAGCCGGAGTAGCGAATTTGGCTACCGAACACTTCGCTTAAACGCGGGATTTTGTATGCTGTATTTGGTGCATCTTGTGCTATTGCATTTTGAATAGATTGGCGTAATTCTGGTGTGACTCGTTCGTCTGCGTCTAACCATAGTACATAATCACTGGTGACATGTTGTTGAGCCAATTGGCGTTGTTTACCAAAGCCAGGCCAATCAATATTCTGGTAAAATTTTGCACCGTATTGCTCGGCGATGCGTTGCGTATCGTCTGTACTGCCGGAGTCTAAAATGATGATTTCATCTACCCAATCTTTCACCGTATTTAAGCAAGATGCGAGGTGATGGGCCTCATTTTTGACAATCATCGCAACACTGATAGTAGGCATGTTTTTATCCTTTGTGAATCTGTTGCAAACGCTTATACTAAGCGCTTGTTTATCATTATTAATTTTCGCAATTCTAACATAAGCCGGCGTATTTTCTATGTTACGTTTTTTTTATACCTGTGTAATGTATCTTGCCCAGCCATTTTTGTGGTTGACACTGCTGGCTGGTAGCATAAAGGCATCTAATGCCCGTAAACGTTTGAGTGAACGTTATGGCTTGTATTGTAAGTTGTCCTCGCCTAAACCTAATGGTGTGCTTATTCATGCCGCTTCTGTGGGAGAGGTCATCGCTGCAGTGCCACTGATTAAGCGTATTCAGCACGATTATCCGGATTTGCCGATTA
Organism: Aggregatibacter segnis; assembly: GCF_003130075.1. Lineage (GTDB taxonomy): Bacteria > Pseudomonadota > Gammaproteobacteria > Enterobacterales > Pasteurellaceae > Aggregatibacter > Aggregatibacter segnis_A. The sequence continues at coordinate 44,825 of NZ_NRCW01000003.1, forward strand.
CCGTCACGACCATGACACCTACCGGTTCTGATCGCGTTAAAGCGGTTTTTGGAGAAAGTGTTACTCACGTTTATTTGCCTTATGATTTACCTGATGCCGTTGCACGCTTTATTCTTTTTGTGCAGCCAAGTTTAGTCGTGGTGATTGAAACGGAACTTTGGTTTAACCTGATTCATCAACTGGCCAAGAAACAAATTCCATTTGTTATTGTGAATGCCCGCTTATCAGCACGCTCTACCAAACGTTATGGTTGGTTTAAAAAGGCATTAAAACCGCTTTTAGAGAACATCACTTTAATTGCTCCGCAAGATGAGGTGAGTTTATCGCGTTACGCTCAATTAGGGATTGCGCCAGAACGCTTAAAATTGGCCGGCAACATTAAATACGATTTAAATTTAACAGACGATTTATTGGCTAACATTTCGGCATTAAAAACCCAATGGAATACTGGTCGCCCTGTTTGGATTGCGGCGAGTACCCATGAAGGTGAAGATGAAATCATCTTAAAAAGCCACCGCACTTTACTGCAGCGCTTTCCCGATTTATTACTGATTTTAGTCCCTCGTCATCCTGAGCGTTTTAATTCCGTTGCACAGCTTATTGAACAACAACGTTTTAATTATATTCGTCGTAGCGGATATTTGATTCCACAGGCAGAAACGCAAGTAGTACTCGGTGATACGATGGGTGAGCTGATGTTGCTATACGGCATGGCAGATGTTGCCTTAGTTGGCGGGAGTTTAGTGGCACATGGCGGGCATAATCCGTTGGAGCCGTTAGCGTTCAAATTGCCGGTGATTAGCGGTAAACATACCTTCAATTTTCCTGAAATATTTGCCAAGTTGGAAGCGCGTCAAGGCGTGTTAATGACGGAAGAAAGTCCTCAAGCCGTGGCAGAGGCTGTTGCACAGTTTTTAGAATCACCGACGCTTAGCCAACGTTATGGTAATGCAGGTTATGCAGTATTAAATGAAAATCGCGGTGCGTTGCAACGAGTGATGGATTTATTAAAACCTTATTTGAATGAGGCAAACTAAATGACAACGGTAATTTATCCCGGTACTTTTGACCCCTTAACTAATGGCCATTTAAATATTATTGAGCGAAGTGCGGTGCTTTTTTCTCACGTTTTGGTAGCCGTAGCCGAAAGCCCAAGTAAGAAACCGTTATTCAGTTTGGCGGAGCGGGTAGCGTTGGCGCGTCAATCAACAGCGCATTTGCCAAATGTGGAAGTGATTGGGTTTAATAATTTATTAGCGGACACCATTGCGGAATATCATGTCAAAGCGATTATTCGGGGGGTGCGTAGTACGACAGATTTTGAATATGAAGTTCAGCTAGCCCATCTTAACCGTTTGTTGACGCATGGTGTTGAGAGCCTGTTTTTTCCACCGGTCGAGCAATGGTCTTATGTGTCTTCTACGATGATTCGTGAGATTTATCTTCATAATGGCGACATGAGCCAACTTGTTCCACCGGCCGTGTTAAAGGCGTTGCAGCATAAACGAGAATTAGGTACATAGGCATCTGTAACTTACTATGTCACTAGTGCATGTATTTTGCCTGCACTAGCATTTTCTCCTTAGCTTGAATATCCCTCGAGTAAATCCCGCCAATTCTGTTCATCAAACTGAATATGCATTCGTTCCACTTCCTTAATAAAAGAACGATGTAATCGTTGTAAGTTTGCGTCTTTCCAAAAACTTCTGGATTTTTCACCGCACTTATCGAAGTCGATGAGCCAGAATTGGCTGTCGCTTTCGTTTTGTTGAAACAGAATATTATGGGCATTGAGGTCAGTATGGCAGATTTGTAAATCGTGTAAGCGGCGAATAAGTCCACCGATTTCTTGCCATTGTTTGGGTTCAAGGACGTGATGTTGTAAAAGTGCGGTCAGATCTTGGGCATTTTCTACTTTTTCACTTAATAAATCGGCTTGATAACAAATGCCTAGATTCCCCTTATACACCCGAGCCCCAATCGGTTTCGGCACCGGTAAACCAGCTTGATGTAATTGATTTAGTAGGTTGAATTCCGCCATGCTGCGAGTATGGTTCAAATCGTTGAAGCGATAACGATCTTTGTTGATTTTTCCCCACAAGCCACCGCGATAATAATGTCGTAATGCCGTGTTTACGCCAAATAGATCTGCGGTTTGGAGAAACCACGTGGTGCCACGCCCTTTGGCGGAGCCGATAATGCGATTGTGTTGTTGCCAAAATGTTGGATTAAAAAACAGATCTTGGTTTGCCAGCGGTTGATCAAAATTAAAGAGAAAAAAGTCGTTTTTGAGTTGAAATTCAAGCATTTTAAGTGATGAAAATGAGATAGCGGATAGGCTCATTCTACTTTAAAATAAGCCGATTCCCAAGTTTAACCGAGATAACAAATCCCCATGGCACTTTTCTCCCAAGCACCTCAATCTCTCTGCATTCTACGTTTATCCGCTATCGGTGACGTTTGTCATGCGTTAGCGGCAGTGCAACATATTCAACGTTATTGGCCGAACACCCAAATTACTTGGATTATTGGCAAAACTGAAGCGCAGTTATTTCGCCATGTGTCGGGCATTGAATTTATTGTTTACGATAAAAAGAGCGGTTGGCGTGGTGTGTGGGATTTATGGCGGCAATTGAAACATCGTCGATTTGATGCACTTTTGAATATGCAAACAGCCTTTCGAGCCTCCATTTTATCTCTCGGAATCCATGCGAAATACCGTATTGGTTTCGGTAAGCAACGGGCACGAGAAGGGCAGTGGTTGTTTACGAATCAACGAATTCATGATCCTGCTAAGCCGCATGTATTAGACGGGTTTATGGCATTTGCCGACTATCTTGGTGTCCCCTTCTCTCAACCGCAGTGGGATTTACCGGTGACGGAGGCGGATTTAACAGCCGTGCGAGAATATCTTGATCCGCATCGCAAAAATCTGCTGATGTCACCTTGTTCCAGCAAAAAAGAAAAAGACTGGCTGGTGGAACGTTATGCTGCAGTGGCAAATTGGGCACATCAACATGATATCAATGTGATTTTATGTAGCTCACCCGCGCCACGTGAATTGGCGATGATTGAGGAAATAAAAACCTTATGCAATTTTGAGCCTGTAGATGTGGCTGGCAAGTTGACTTTAACTCAACTGACCGCATTAATTCGCGAGGTCGATTTAGTGATTTCACCGGATTCCGGCCCGGCGCATATTGCCACGACACAAGGGACGCCTGTTATTGGGCTATATGCCTACCATAATCCACTTCGCACCGGACCTTACCATAATTTAGATAATGTGGTTTCTGTGTATGAACAAAATGTACAAAAAGAATACGGCAAACCTTCAGCGCAATTGCCTTGGGCAACCAAGTTAAAAGGGCAAAATTTGATGGCTCAAATTGAAGTGAAAGAGGTGGTTAAACAAATGGAAGCCTTTCTCTTGCCGTAAAAGTGCGGTGGTTTTTCATCTTGTTTTTTATAAGAAAATCGGCACCTATAAAAGGTGCCGATGATATAAAGTTCCTAATAAATGAAGTTAGTCTTTCTGCGTATTATATGCTTCTAATGCGCGTAAAGAATAGGTGTAGGCAGCACCGGCATTGAGTGCGATTGACATCGCTAAGGCTGCGGCTACTTCTTCTTCGGTTGCACCGGCTTTTACCGCTTCCGCGGCGTGTACGCCGATACAGCTTTCGCAGCGCGTGGTGACGGCCACTGCAAGGGCAATTAATTCGCGGGTTTTAGCATCCAACACGTCGCCTTCTGCCGCTGCTGCGCTTAGTGCGCCGTAGGCTTGTAACATTTTCGGGTGTTTTTTACCTAATTCGCCGAATGATTTTTTTACATGGGCAACATCATTTTTCCAATCTGCAAACATCTTGTTCTCCTTAAATATGTTTAAAATGTGTTCTGAATTTCGGAACAAATTATAGGCGAATTCTTGTATCATACTTGCCAATTCGTCTTAACTTTTATACTTAAAATCTCATTATGGATTGTTTAGATAAACTTATTCAGTTAGCGCAGGTCAGCGGAGAAGTGAACGTCCGTTGTTTATTTCAGGGTGATTGGCAGGTGCAGCAGGACATTGGTGAAAATCAATATGTCGGCATTTTTCATTTGATTGAACAAGGGAATTGTTGGTTGAGTTTGGAAAATCAACAGATTCATTTGCAAGCGGGCGATGTCTTTTTTCTTCCACAAAATCGACCGCACTTGATTACCAGCCACTCACCACAGGCGGCAATTCAAGCATCGTCAATTCTGGCAACACCGCAAGAAAACCAGACAGATTTATTTAAGGTTTATCATATTGGGCGGAATTCACCGGATTTGAAAATGTTTTGCGGCATGTTGTATTACAGTCGTCCGTCGTTGTTAATAGAGGCGCTGCCTACATATTTGCATTTGTCTTTGCATGATACGCCGTTGTTAGCATTGATTCAGGTGCTACAACAGGAGGCGAACAAAACGCAAAGTGGGGCGAAATCTTTGATTGATTCACTGGTCACGGTGCTGTTTATTTATATTTTGCGCCACGGATTGCAATCAACTCAGTTAAATCAAGGGGTGTTGGCGGGGTTGCAGGATAAACGTTTGAGTCATGTGATAACACAGTTATTAAGTGCACCGCAACAAGCATGGAATATGGATTCTTTGTCCGAGTTGGCGGCAATGTCGCGAGCGAATTTTATGCGGGTGTTTCAGCAAAAAATCGGTATGGCACCGGGTAAATTTTTAACTCAGCTTCGTCTTCAACAAGCGGCGCTATTATTAAACCAAGGCCAGAAAAGTGTATTGGCGGTGGCGTTGGACGTGGGCTATCAATCGGAAGCGCATTTTAGCAAGGCTTTTAAAAGCGCTTACGGTATGAGTCCAAGCCAATACCGTAAACGTGTCTCCCTTTAGTATGGGTTGAAGACAATTTAGGCTATAATATGCCGCAGTTTGTGGGCAACATCGAATAAGGTTGCCCTTTGTTTTTAAGGAAAGATGATATGTTAAATAAAATTTTTAGTTGGTTTGAAAATCGCTTGAACCCCTATCCCGACCAATCGCCGAAAACACCGGAAAACGGTTTGCTCCGCTTTATTTGGTCGAGTATTGAGGGCATGAAAGGCTGGATTTTGTTGTTAGCGGTGCTGACGATTGGCAACGGTGTGATGGAAGCCATGTTGTTCCAATTCATGGGCTTGTTGGTGGATTGGTTAGGGGCTTATACACCGGCAACCTTATGGCAGGAAAAAGGCCATTTACTCATGGGGATGGGCGGCTTGTTAGTCTTCAGCATCGTTTGGTTGTTTTTAGCTTCCTCCGTGCGTCTGCAAACCTTACAAGGCGTGTTCCCAATGCGCCTGCGTTGGAATTTCCATCGTCTGATGTTGGGGCAAAGTTTAAGTTTTTACCAAGACGAATTTGCCGGACGGGTGTCTGCCAAAGTCATGCAGACGGCTTTAGCGGTGCGTGATACGGTGCTGACGATCGCCGATATGTTGGTTTATGTGGTGGTGTATTTTGTGACCTCAGGCTTGGTGTTGGCATCATTGGATAGTTGGTTCCTCGTGCCTTTCTTTGTTTGGATTGTGCTTTTTATCACCATTTTGCGTTTGTTAATTCCCCGTCTGTCTAAAACAGCTCAACGTCAAGCGGATGCCCGTTCATTAATGACGGGGCGAATTACCGATGCCTATTCTAATATTGCCACCGTAAAATTGTTTTCTCATGGTGCTCGTGAAGCGGGTTACGCCAAACGTTCCATGGAGGAATTTATGGTCACGGTGCATGCCCAAATGCGTTTGGCAACCTCGCTAGACAGCTTAACCTACATCAATAATGTCGTGTTGATTTTAAGTACGGCAATCATTGGTGTATTGCTATGGCAACAAAGTTTAGTCGGCGTTGGCGCGATCGCTACGTCCACGGCGATGGCGTTGCGCGTTCATGGCTTGTCGCGTTGGATTATGTGGGAATCGGCACGCTTGTTTGAAAATATCGGTACGGTAAATGACGGCATGAATACGCTGACCAAGCCGCAGACCATTTTGGATAAACCAAATTGCCCACCGTTAAATGTCACGCGTGGCGAGATTAAATTTAACGACCTAAGTTTTGCCTACGATCCGGCAAAACCTTTGTTGAGCCATTTTAATTTAACCATTAAACCAGGTGAAAAAGTGGGATTGATTGGGCGTTCCGGTGCAGGGAAATCCACGATTGTGAATTTGCTGTTACGCTTTTATGAAGCGCAACAAGGCAGCATTACCATTGATGGACAAAATATCATGGACGTGCAACAGGAAAGCCTGCGCAGTCAAATCGGTTTGGTGACGCAAGATACGTCGTTATTGCACCGTTCTGTGCGTGATAACATCGTGTACGGCAGACCGAGTGCCACCGAGCAGGAAATGTTTGATGCGGCGGCGCGTGCAGAAGCGGCGGATTTTATTCCGTTTTTAAGTGATGCACAGGGACGCAAGGGATATGATGCGCACGTTGGTGAACGTGGCGTGAAACTCTCCGGTGGGCAACGTCAACGTATCGCCATTGCCCGCGTGATGCTAAAAGATGCGCCGATTTTATTATTGGACGAAGCCACCAGTGCGTTGGATTCCGAAGTGGAAGCGGCGATTCAAGAAAGTTTGGATAAAATGATGGAAAACAAAACCGTTATCGCCATCGCGCACCGTTTGTCTACGATTGCCGCGATGGATCGTCTGATTGTGTTGGATCACGGACAAATCGTGGAGCAAGGCACTCATGTTGAATTACTCGCACAAAACGGTCTTTATGCCAAATTATGGCAGCACCAAAGCGGTGGCTTCTTGAGTGGGCACACAGATTAAAAATACCTTCTAAAACGACCGCACTTTTGCTTGGCAAAGTGCGGTTTCTTTTTACGGCGTTTTTCAGCCTTGTGTTCTTCGCATTTTTTTAGCGTAGAAGCAATAGATTTACTCAACGGATAGGGCTGATTATAATGCTTCGCATGATTTAAACGATTTTAAGGATACACATGCAATTTTCTAAAATGCACGGGCTCGGCAATGATTTTATGGTGGTGGATGCGGTTACGCAGAATGTTTATTTTCCCGCCGACACCATTAAACGTTTAGCCGATCGTCATCGTGGCATTGGTTTTGATCAGCTATTAGTGGTGGAGCCGCCTTATGATCCTGAATTGGATTTTCATTATCGTATTTTTAATGCGGACGGCAGTGAAGTGGCGCAATGTGGTAATGGTGCCCGTTGCTTTGCCCGTTTTGTCACGCTTAAAGGCTTAACCAATAAAAAGGACATCGCCGTCAGTACGCAAAACGGCAAAATGGTGTTAACCGTTAAGGAAGACGACAATGTGCGTGTGAACATGGGCGAACCCATTTGGGAGCCGAATAAAATTCCGTTTACCGCCAATAAATTCGAGAAAAATTATATTCTGCGCACGGAAATTCAAACGGTACTGTGTGGCGCGGTATCCATGGGGAATCCCCATTGTGTGGTGCAGGTGGATGATATTCACACGGCTAACGTAGCGCAGCTCGGACCATTACTCGAAAACCATGAGCGTTTTCCGGAACGGGTGAATGCCGGTTTTATGCAAGTGGTGAACCGTAAACATATTAAATTACGCGTACATGAGCGTGGCGCGGGCGAAACCCAAGCCTGCGGTAGCGGTGCTTGTGCGGCAGTCGCTGTGGGGATTATGCAAGGCGTATTGGACAATGAAGTGCAGGTGGATTTGCCCGGCGGCAGTTTGCTGATTGAATGGCAAGGCGAAGGGTATCCGCTGTATATGACCGGTAGCGCCACCCACGTCTATGACGGCGTGATTTATCTCTAATTTTCGATCATCTGCGATGCAAAACGAACTGCAAAAATACCTAACTTATCTGCGCATTGAACGTCAAGTGAGTCCTCATACGCTGACCAACTATCAACATCAGTTGGTACGCGTTATCGCCATTTTGCAGGACGCCGGAATTCAACAATGGCAACAAGTCACACCAAGTGTCGTGCGCTATGTGCTGGCACAAAGCAGTAAACAGGATGGCCTAAAAGAAAAAAGCTTAGCGTTACGCCTTTCTGCGTTGCGCCGCTTTTTGAGTTATTTGGTGTATCAAGGGCTGCTCAAGGTGAATCCGGCTGTCGGCGTTTCCGCACCTAAGCAACCCAAACATTTACCCAAAAACATCGATACGGATCAAATTCAGCTATTACTTGCTAATGACAGTAAAGAACCTATTGATATCCGCGATCGTGCCATGATTGAATTGTTTTACAGCTCCGGTTTGCGTTTGTCGGAATTGCAAGGATTGAACTTAAACAGCATTAATCTTCGCGTGCGTGAAGTGCGGGTGATTGGTAAAGGGAATAAAGAGCGCATTGTGCCACTGGGACGTTATGCTTCCCACGCCATTCAACAATGGCTCAAAGTGCGGTTGTTATTTAACCCAAAAGACGATGCGTTATTTGTCAGTCAGTTGGGGAATCGCATGTCCACGCGCACGATTCAAATGCGCTTGGAACGCTGGGGAATTCGACAAGGGTTGAATAGCCATTTGAATCCGCACAAACTTCGCCACTCTTTTGCTACTCATATGTTGGAAGCCAGTTCGGATTTACGTGCGGTGCAAGAATTGCTCGGACATAGTCATTTATCAACAACGCAAATTTATACACACTTAAATTTTCAACATTTAGCAGACGTGTATGATGCGGCGCATCCGCGAGCCAAACGGAAAAAATAAGAGAAACGTCATGAAATTTTACCGCACTTTACAGCCTTTTCAGGTGATCAGTTTTGATTTGGATGACACCTTATACGATAACTCACAGGTGATGATTAAAGCGGAAAGTGAATTTTTGGCATTTTTACGCCAATATGACGGTGTTCAAGACGTGACGCAGGCGGAATGGGTGTTTTGGAAAGAAACGATTGGGCGTGAAAATCCTCTCCTACAAGAAAATGTTACCGCATGGCGAACGCAAAGTTTACAAGCGCTATTAGCAAAACGACAAAAAAGTGCGGGGGACATTTCCGCTATTTCTGAAAAAGCCATGTCGTATTTTTTACACTGGCGCCATCAAATCGACGTGCCACCACAAAGTTTCGAGATTCTAAAACAACTCAAACAACACTATAAACTTGTGGCGATAACTAACGGCAATGTAGAACCGGCACGTATTAGCTTTCACCACTTTGATTTAACATTACGCGGCGGTGAGCATGGCAGAGCTAAACCCCATGAGGATTTATTCCGACAGACCGCCCGGCATTTCAATATTTCACCACACCAACTTTTGCACGTAGGCGATAACTTACAAACTGACGTACAAGGCGCCATCCAAGCCGGCTGCCAAGCAGTTTGGTTAAACTTAACTCAAAAGCATATTCACCAATTCAGCGATGCTCGTCTGTTACCAACGGTAGAAATGTCGGATTTATCAGCATTGTTGTCGTTGCATTGTTAAAAGTGCGGTCCTTTTTTACCGTGTTTTGATAAAGAAAAAGGCATAGTCAATCTATGCCTTTTTTATTTTATGAATGAATCTTTCCGATTATTTTACAATATCGCCTTTTAGTGCGACACCAGCGATAAGGTTGCCCGCGTGGCATTCATACTGTGTTTCGCTAGTATAAGGGGTCTTTTTGTAGTAACTCACGATGTTACCCACTTTTGTGGCACCCGAGGATTGTGCTTTTTCTTGTAATTGTTTTACGGCGGATAAGAATGCCCATTGGCAGGCTTTTTCATCTGACTTGTTAGCGGCATTCGTTTTTTTGTTCGTTACGGCATTTGCTGCGATGACTTTTCCCGGTGCAGGTTTGCCGAAATAAAGTTTAATGTTTGGGTTTATGATGCCTTGCGCTTCTGCTGATTTTAAAGCGCTTTGGATATCATAGTGATGTGCAGTGTCTCTTGGTGCGCAAGCAGCGATGAAGATGCTGGCTAAGACAACGCTTAATTTCATAGTAAGTTTCATAAACCTCTCCTTGGGTAGTGAATAAATTGAGATCGTGAATACAATCAGATTGAGTATAGCATTTTTATTTTAGTTACGAATTAACATATTGTCTTTCTTATTGGGTTGCGATTTGCTTTAATTAGGCTGGGTATGTAAAATTGACAAAATTTGCATTTTGATATTTTAAATTTAATTAAATGGATCATTTCATGAAAAAATTATTGTTATCTATGAGTTTAGCCGCATTTTCTTTGACTGCTTGTTCTTCCGGTGTTGTTGATTTAAAACCTGTTAGTGCGACTCAGAACATTAAGCATATTTGTTTAAAAGGCAGTATTAAAGCTGCGCCGGATAATTTTATTGATGCATTAACGCGTAGCTTAAAAAATAAAAATATTTCAGCTGAATTAATGAGAAATAAAGCGGATTGTGATTACGTCTTATTTTTTAACGTAAGAGGAAATAATCATATTATTGGCCGTGCTAAATTTGAGTTGAAAGAGATGGGAACAAAACAATCTTTGGGATCATTATCGTATAAACGTCGCGGTGATGAGAAAGAACGTGTTGATCAGGTTGGTTTACAAGGTCAAACGGATTTAATGATTAACCAACTCTTTCAATAAACCATAATGACTAAGACCATTTGTCAGTTTTCTTGCAATATTTCAGCGTGGAACATTGTTTGTAATAAGATATTATCCGACAATGATTGGGCGCTAGGATATGCTCATTGGCAACAAAATAGCGGAAGTTTTCCTGATTTTGTTCCTAAACTTGAGTTTTTAGCGCCATTAAAACGTCGCCGTTTAAGCGATTCCGCCCGTTTAATTTTTGAGGCAGCTTGGAATCTGGTTGAGGAGAAAAACAATTTACCGGTGGTTTATGCGTCAGCAAATAGTGAAATTAATCGCAACTTTAGTTTGTGGCATGCTTTATTAACGGAAGGGGATGTATCTCCAACCTCTTTCAGTTTGTCAGTACACAATGCATTAATCGGGCAATGGTCTGAATTGCGTCAAGTGAAAGCGGAAACAACTGCACTGGTTGCTAACAAAGACAATTTGGAGATTGCATTATTGGAAGCCTATCTCCTGTTACGGGAAGGTAAAAAGCAGGTTCTTGTGGTTGTCGCAGAATCACCTCTTGCCCTGGAATACAACGCTCATCCGGTTATGCGTCAGCCTTTTAGCTATGCGTTGGCATTGGTGGTGGAAGCCGGGGAACAATACCAATTAAGTCTTTCTAATAGCGCTTTTGAAATGGAACCTGTTTTGGATTCGGCCTTAGAATGGGTTAAAAATCAGCATTTAAACTGCACACAATGGCAAACGCCAAATAGTACGGGAGGCGTTTGGACATGGCAGAAAAACTAGATTGGCTTCGACGATTTATCGGGACAGCAATTGGTTTTTTCTTTTGGGGTACGGCAGGCGTGTTACTTCAGTTGGTTTTGTATCCCTACATGCTTACTCGCAAAACTCACTCGCTACAAAATCAATTAAAGACGCGCCGTTTTGTTGGTCGGATTTGGTATTACTTTATTCGTTATTTATCTTTTGTTGGTGTATTACAAGTCACTTATAAAGGATTTGAAAAGCTTGGTCGTCCTGGACAATTAATACTGCCAAATCACCCTTCTTTATTGGATGTCGTATTAATTTTAGGTAAAGTGCCAACGCTCAACTGTATTGTTAAAAAAGATTTATTAAATAACCCTACCATGCGAAATCAGATATTGGCTTGTGGTTTTTTACCTAATACAGAGTCTGTCGAATTACTCGAACAAAGCGACGAAGTACTCAAAGAACAAGCTTTGTTGCTTTTTGCAGAAGGAACGCGAACCGGTTGGGATGGGGTGGTTAAACTTAACCGAGGTGCAGTATCTATCGGTTTACGTAGCGCTAAAGTGATTACACCAGTCGTGATTCGAATGCTTCCGTTAAATTTGAAAAAAGGTCAACCGTGGTATCAAATTCCGAAGACACGCATTCAATATGAGCTTATTGTTGGGGAAGATATCGCTCCTCAAGACTGGCTACAAACCCAATCTTTACCAATGGCTTCTCGTCGATTGACTAAATATTTAGAAGATTATTTTAATTTACACACAAAGGACAACAAAAATGGAACTGGAACAGCAAATTAAACAATTAATTATTGATAGTTTGGCATTAGAAGATATTAGTGTTGAAGATATTGAAAATGACACCGCACTTTTTGGTGATGATGGTTTAGGGTTGGACTCTGTTGATGCGCTTGAACTGGGCTTGGCAGTGCAAAAAACATTTCATTTGCAACTGGATAGTGAACAAACCCAAGTACGTAATCACTTTGAAAGTGTAGCGACCTTGGCAAGTTTTATTCGTAGTCAAAAAGGTGAGGCGTAATATGACCGAACAAGAAATTCGAGATTTATTGACTGAGGCGCTTGAGTCTTTATTTGAAATCGAACCGGAAAGAATTAAGCCGGAAACTAATCTGTATGAAGATTTAGAAATTGATAGCATTGATGCGATTGATTTGATCGATCACATTAAACGTAAAACAGGCCACAAATTGCAAGCGGAAGATTTTCGTAATGTCCGTACCGTAGATGATGTGGTCAAAGCCGTGCTAAAAATTAGTCAGAGCGTTCAATAATGCGTAAATATGCCCCAACCGATCTCATTGCACTCGACCCTGTATGGTGCTATTCGGATTTCGAACAAAAAGCGTATCAAATATCCGCAGAATTTCAACACCGTCAGATTCAAGCTGTTGCAGTATGGTTTGAAGACGGCGCCAAATTGGCGTGTACGCTTTTAGCCGCTTGGCATGCCAAAGTGCGGGTGCTTTTCCCGCCGAATGTTACGCCGGAAAGTGTAGCGTGGGTGAGCACCCATGCGGATTTGTGGCTAACCGATGTGGGGATTCACTCTTCCTTGGCGGTGTGTTTTGATGATTTTGGTGCGCAACAGTCTTGTCAAAAACACGCTGAAAATCGACCGCTCTTTGATTATGACAACCAAACGGAAATCTGGCTGAAAACCTCCGGCAGTACCGGTGAGGCAAAAACAATCATTAAAACCGCAGAGCAAATGTGGCTTGGTGCGGAAGTCTTGACAGAAGCCTTGCCGTTTAAAGCTGAGAATAATGTGACGGCTATTAGTACGGTCAGTATTCAACATATTTATGGTTTAACCGTACACATCATGATGTCCTTGGTCAATGGCTGGCAAATTGGGCGTAAGCAACAATTTTATCCGGAATGTATGCTTGCTGAAGCTCGGAATACTGAACAGACAGTGATCGTCAGTAGCCCCGCTATGCTAACCCGTATTGACTGGTTTAATACGACAATGCCGAAAAATATCGTCGGTGTGATTTCTTCCGGTGGTGCATTACCGGAAGAAACTTCGGAACAAATGCGCCATTTATTGCAGCAGCCTGTCATTGAAATTTATGGCAGTACGGAAACCGGCCCAATTGCGATTCGTGATGATATTCATTTATGGCAAACCTTGCCGAATAGTCGTTTAGGCTGTAATGAAGATGGTGCGCTATGGATCGAGGGATGTTGGCTTTCGACACGTGAGCAAACGGCAGATGTGGTGGAGTTTCTTGATGGTGGATTCCGTTTATTAGGGCGCAGTGATCGTATCGTCAAAATCGGTGATAAACGTACTTCATTAGCCGGTATTGAAACCAAGTTAAACCAACATGCTTGGGTTGAGGATTGCTATATTGCGCAACATCCTGAACAACCTAGATTGGCTGCTTGGGTCGGCTTAAATGCACAAGGGATTGAAATTTTAAGAGAGAATGGTCGACGTCATTTGATTGACCAGCTTAAAGCGTATTTGGCTGAAACACAGGATAAGACGGCGATTCCGCGTTTTTGGCGTTTTACGGATAAATTGCCGCGCAATAGCCAATCTAAAATAAACAAACTGGAATTTAACCGCACTTGTATTGAGCCGCAGCGTGAACCGATTTGGTTAACCGAACAGCAAACTGAACGTCATTATCAGGCAACCGGCAAAGTGCCATTGGATTTGTTGTATCTTAAAGATCATTTTGCCAATTTCCCTTTAGTGCCGGGCGCAATTGAATTGCAATGGATTAGTGACAAGATTAAAGCGTTGGTGGCGCAGAATGTTGAATTTAGCCGTTTGGATAAATTGAAATTCCAAAAATTCTTACGTCCGAATGACCGTTTTTCTCTTGAATTAAACGTCGCCGAGAAACGGGATAAAGTCACTTTCCAACTGAAAGTAGAAAATGATATGTGCTGTAGCGGCGTCGCAGTGTTATCGTATCGTTAACCATGTTATCACTTGTTTGCCTCATAAATTGTGTTGCCTCTTGTGAATATGATTAAGATTATTATCAACCTTTTACTAATGTTAACCGGTATCGCTTATCCGATACTCTGGTTATTCGCCGATAATCAGCAAATGCTGTTTCATTTACCTTGGATTATGGCGTTGCTTTGGGCGTGTAAAGGGGCTTTTCAACAGCAGGGGCAACGTTATTTTGCCTGGTGTATGGCGTTTATTTTAGCTGTGGTGGCGCTAACCCGCTCCATTGAAACCATGTTTTTGTACCCTATCGTCATTAACGTGTTAATGCTTTCGCTATTTGGTGGGAGCCTATTGCGTGGGCAAACTGTGGTTGAGCGTTTAGCGCGTCTTCAAACACCGGATTTAAATGAGCATGGTGTTCGTTATACCCGAAAAGTCACTCAACTGTGGTGTGGGGTTTTTATTGTAAATATCTTGATTACTGCGACAGCCATTGGATTGGAATATTATGATTTTTGGGCACTCTACACCGGTGTGATTTCCTATTGCATTATGGCGATTGTGATGGCCGGTGAATGGTTGGTCAGACAAAAAGTAAAAAAACATTATGAATAATCTACGGGATCCTAATGCACTAATTGCCCGCCATCCTGACTGGCAATGGCAAGACTTTCTAACAAGAGCATGGCAAATTTCAGCACAATTAAAGCAAGAACAGATTAAGTCGGTTGCTTTTTGGTTTGATGATGCGGCATCGTTTGCATGTGCTATGCTGGCGTGTTTTCATTCCGGTACGCGTATTTTACTTCCTCCTAATTTGCTTTCGGAAAATCAACAATGGATCAAAGAAAATGCGGATTTTCTGTTTGATGACACCCTGTTTAATCATTACGGTATTGAACAAAAATCCCCTGAAAACCTACCGCACTTTGATTGCCATCATCCCACGGAAATTTGGCTAAAAACCTCAGGCAGTAGCGGACAGGCGAAAATATTGGTCAAAACAGCTCGGCAAATGTGGTTAGAGGCGGAAGCCATCCATCAATCCCTTCCTTTCCCGCAGGGGAATCATATTCATTTAGTATCCAGTGTTTCTGTGCAACATCATTATGGCCTTTCATACCGTATTATGTTGCCGCTTATTATGGGGTGGACGATTGCACGTCAACAACAGCCTTATCCCGGACATTTGATTAAAGAAAGTTTTGCTGCACCGGCAAGTATTTGGATTAGCAGCCCAACGCTTTTGACCCGCTTAAACCTGGATGATGCGAAGTTACATCAATGCCCTTTGCTGGGAATGATTTCCTCCGGCGGTGTATTACCGACAGATACCGGCAATGCTATTCGGCAACAATTGAAGGTTGATGTGATTGAGTGCTACGGTAGCACGGAAACCGGCGCAATTGCTTTTCGTGCTGATGACGGTTTGTGGCAGCCGACCGCAATGACTAAGGTCGGACTGAATACCGAAGGCGCCTTATGGGTTGATTCTGCTTGGCTAAATCAACGGGAGCAAACGGCAGATGGAGCGGAATTATTTGAGGATAAATTTCATTTATTAGGGCGGATTGATCGCATTGTGAAGTTTGGTGACAAGCGTATTTCATTGGTGAACATCGAGCAGGATTTATTGCGTCACCCTTGGGTGGCGGATTGTTATGTTGCGCAACATCCGATGCATTTTCGACCGGCGGCTTGGGTTGCGTTAAATCCCGATGGTATGCAAGCCTATCGACAACGTGGACGACGTGTCCTAGTGAGTCAGTTACGTCACTTTCTAATGAAAACTCAAGAACATGCAGGGTTGCCTCGTTTTTGGCGCTTTGTGGAAACACTGCCTCGTAATAGCCAATCTAAAATTAGTAGGCCTGACTTTGAACAAGCCTTTTTAGCAGGAAAAGAGGATGCTCTATGAACAAGGTTATTGTCATTGTTCCTCACTATAATCATTCCAACACGATAGAACATGTTGTTCAGCAGGTACTGAAACAACATCTCCCGGTGTTGATTGTCGACGATGGCTCTGCCGAAACTCACGTGGACGTCTTAAAAACATTGCAACATACACCTAACGTTTTTGTGCATTACTGCCCGACTAACGGGGGTAAAGGTGCGGCAATGAAAATCGGCTTCAGGAAAGCGGCTGAAATGGGGTTTACTCATGCTATTCAGGTGGATGCCGATGGTCAGCACAACCTTCCAGATATGGCAAAAATGTTGCTCGAAATGCAAAAAAATCCGACCGCACTTATTTGCGGTAAACCGATTTATGGCGAGGATGCACCGAAAACGCGTTTATACGGACGTAAAATTACAGATTTTTGGAATGCTATTCATACGCTTTCTTTTGATATTAAAGATGGCATGTGCGGTTTTCGTCTTTATCCTTTAGTGCCGATTTTGGATTTAATGCAAGCGGAGTCGTTAGGAAATCGTATGGATTTCGATATTGATATCGTGGTGAAAGCCCATTGGCATCAAATCCCCTTAATTTGGGTTGATACGCCGGTACGTTATCAACAGGACGGCATATCCCATTTTCGTGGTTTTGCCGATAACTGGGGCATCAGTAAAATGCACAGCCGTTTATTTTTGGGTATGTTGGCACGAGTATTGACGGGGCGTAAAGTATGAGCTCTCAACATTGGGCAGAGCAAAATGAGCGCGGTAGTAAGCTCTCCTTAAATTTAACTCGTCTTATTGTGCAATACTGCCCGTTGTGGGTCATTAAACTGGTCACTTTTTTTGTAGTGAGCTATTTTTTCCTGATGTCTCAAAAGGCTCGACGTAATATTCGTCGCTATCAACAACGACTCCAACAAACCTTTCCTCAGGTTAATTTGCCTCGTTATCCCGTGTTTTGTCATTTTTTAGCCTTTGGTGAGGCGATCACGGATCGTTTTGCCGTCTGGCAGAAAAAAATTCGTTATGCTGACTTAATTGACGATGACACGGATAACGTCTATCAAGCGATTCGTTCAGGAGGTCGTGGACAAATTCTGGTTTGTTCCCATTTTGGCAATATCGAGATTTGTCGTGCGTTGGTCGATAATCCAAATCATAGCAATTTTAAGTTAAACATTTTGGTGCATAACCGTCATGCACAAGCCTTTAATGAATCTCTCGAAAAGGCGGGCGCTTCCTCCTTGCCATTAATTCAAGTGGAGGATTTGGATGCGGCAAAAATGTTGGAGCTACATGAACGGCTTAAACGTGGCGAGTGGATTGCGATTGCAGCCGATCGCGTGCCGGTACGTGGTGATAAAACGCAAAAAGTGGATTTCTTAGGTGCTCAGGCTTCTTTTCCGAAAGGTGTTTGGCTAATGGCAAGTTTACTGAAAGCACCGATTAATACGATCTTTTGCTTAAAAAAATGGGGCGACTATCATTTAAAATTGCGTCATTTTTCCGGCCCTATCGAGGGGCACGGAAAGCAACGTGCTGAGAATATTGAACAGGCAATGCAACGCTATGCGGATTTATTAGCGCAAGAATGTGCCGAAAACCCGTTGTATTGGTTCAATTTTTACGATTTTTGGGAAGATGATTAAAATGTTAAGAAAGAAAAAACATGTTTATTGTCACCATGCTTCTGAATATGAAATCCAGTTTTTTGATGTGGATTCCATGAATATTATGTGGCATGGGCATTATGTGAAATATTTGGAAATGGCGCGTTGTGCCTTTTTAGACGAAATTCATTACACCTACGACGTAATGAAAGAAAAAGGCTACGGTTGGCCTATCGTCCAGTTGAATTTGAAATATGTGAAACCGGCGTTGTTTCGCCAAAAAATTCGTGTGGAGCTTGCGTTGGTGGAATATGAAACCTGCATTCGCATTGATTATATTATTCGTGATATTGCAACGAACGAGAAACTCACTGCGGGTAGCACAACGCAAGTGGCCGTAGAAATTAAAAGCGGAGAGATGCAGCTGCAGACACCGCCTTGTTGGCGAAGTGCGGTGGAAAATCACCCGAGTTTTCAACAGGAGAACGCATAATGCGCATTTTATTGGCTATTTGTTTATTGTGGCTGAGTCCGTTGAGTTGGGCGTTTTCTGAAAATGAACTCATTACTTTGTTGCAAACTCCACAAAACGTACAAGGTGATTTTACTCAGCAGCGTTTTCTGAAATCTTTAAATAAGCCAATTACCACCCAAGGTAAATTTGTCTTATTGGCACAGAAAGGGCTTTTATGGCAAATGGAAAAACCCTTTACTAATCAGCTCCGTGTAAAAAAAGACGGCATTATGCAATGGGACGGGAAGCAATGGGTGGCAAATGGAAAAATGGGACAGGCGGAACAAATTAGCTTGTTCCTCGGTTTGTTGTCAGGGGATATTTCCGGGTTAAAAACGCAATTTGATGCAACGCTGGTTGGTGAAGCGAAAAATTGGTCTTTAACGTTAACGCCAAGTTCGTTGCTGATGAAACAGATTTTTAATCACATTGAAATTCAAGGTGATAGCGTGGTGAAAACCATTGTATTAGATGAAAAACAAGGAGATAAAACTCAAATTCATTTTGACAATGTCCAACAAAACCAACCGTTAACGGCGTTTGCGCAGGCGGCGTTGGAATAAAAAACGATGAAAAAATCCACCGCACTTGCCTTTCTTTATGCTTCATTTTTACTGATCACCTTGTTGCTGTTTGGCTACGCTGTGAAGCAAGGCCATTGGCTACAAACGGATTTGCGCGCTTTATTGCCGCAAGAACAAGGCTGGTCGTCTTGGCAGGCGAAGGCGGATCAACATCAAGAAGAACAACTTAATCAACAAGTGATTTTGCTGGTCGGTCATTCGGATGCGCGAACCGCCTTTACATTAAATGCGTCTGTGGCGCAACAATGGCGGGAAAGTAGGTTGTTTGTTCAGG
The DNA here is from genome assembly GCF_003130075.1 of Aggregatibacter segnis. GTDB lineage: Bacteria > Pseudomonadota > Gammaproteobacteria > Enterobacterales > Pasteurellaceae > Aggregatibacter > Aggregatibacter segnis_A. The sequence continues at coordinate 63,952 of NZ_NRCW01000003.1, forward strand.
TCAATGACCGAATGCAGCCGGATATCGATGTGCTACGTAATGAAATCAAACATCTACGTTTAGCCACCTTGCCTCAAGAGATTCGTCAGCAGTTATTAACGGCACCCCAAGTTTATTTCCAACAATATGCGGAACAATTGCTCAACCCTTTTACCCAAAGTAATTTATTGTCTTTAGAGCAAGATTGGCTAGGGTTGGGGCGTTTTGTTTTGCCACAGGCGAAAACACAAAGTCGTCTTCAATGGAATGCGACAAATGGCATGCTTTATGTGACGGAAAATGATCAAACATGGGTGTTGTTACGAGGCGTATTGCGACAGAGTAGTTTGATTAATCCATCTGTTAATTTGACCGCACTTTTGGCGCAAAATCGTCTTCAAATTGAAGAAAATAAGGGGCAAATGCGTGCTGCCGGTGCGGCGTTATTTGCGGCTCATGCCAAAGTGAAAGCAGAACAAGAAAGCACTTTCATGAGTATCTTGGGCATTAGTCTGACCTTATTGTTGTTGCTATTTACGTTTCGAACCTTTCGTGTGCTTTGGTTGTTTTTGCCGATCTTAGCCGGTATGTTAAGTGGCGTGACGGCAACGGTGTACGCATTTGGACAAATTCATATTTTAACCCTTGTTATCGGCACCAGTTTAATCGGTGTGCTCATTGATTTCCCGCTCCATTGGCTTTCATCTTCACTTTCTCATATTACTTGGAACGCCGCGCAGACCATGCGGAAATTGCGTTTTACCTTTTTGATTAGCCTATTGGTGACGTTGCTTGGCTATGGCTTGTTGGGTTTTACGGTGCTTCCGGTATTAAAACAAACCGCACTTTTTTCTGCCGTAGCGCTGATTGCTGCTATGTTAGCGACCTTGCTCTTTTTGCCGCCACTATTCCGTCATTATCAGGCTAAACCTTTACCTTTCCGCCCTAAAGTGCGGTCGATTTTTACGCTGTTTTTACACTACAAATTCGGCATTTTTGCGAAAAGCATCGCTTTGCTTTTTGTTGCGGCAGGGTTGTTTCAATCAAGTTGGCGCGATGATATTCGCGAATGGGTTGCTATGCCGCAGGGAATGCTGATGGAAGCAAAGCAAATCAGTGAGTTAACGGGCATTGACTTAGGGAATCGTTATTTCTTGGTGCTTGCAGAGAATGATGATGAATTACTGGAAAAAGAGACTGTCTTGACTCAGCAACTAGAGGTGCAAAATATTCCGTACCGAGCCTTATCTCAATGGATTATGTCAACAAACCAACAGCAGCAATTTATTCAGCAATTCACTGCGGCGGTCCAACCGCAAGATTATGCTGTGTTGCAAGATATTGGGATTCCTTCGGAAACCATTCAAACCGCTTTGGCAGCGTTAGGCTCGGAAACACCTATATCCTTGTCTTCTGCCTTGCAGCAACAAATCGGGCAGGCGTGGCAAACATTATATTTAGGTCATTTGGTGCCGGGGAAAGTTGCAGGTATCGTTCAGATTGTCGGTCAATCGGCCTTTCCATTAGAAAATTTGTCCAATCAGCAAGATATCTTTTGGACGGATAAACGATCGCATTTGAATCAGGCATTTCAAACCACTCGTGATCAGGCAGCCTGGCTTAAAGCAATGTCATTTTTGTTTGCCGGTTTATTGTTATGGCGTTTCTTTGGTGTGAAAAAGACGGTGACCATGTTATTGCCACTATTGTGTGCCATTGTGTTGACGATAGCCATTTTCGGCTGGGTAGGTTGGCCAATCAGTTTATTTACGATGTTCGGCTTGTTATTGGTGTCTGCCATCGGGATTGATTATACCGCCTATATGCAAACGGCAAATGAACCTTTATACGGTAAGTACATTGCGGTATTATTGGCGGCAACCACAACGCTCATTTCCTTTGTTTTACTGGGCTTAAGCTCGACACCTGCTATCGCCTCTTTTGGTTTAAGCGTCAGTCTTGGTGTGTTATTCAGTGTTATCATTACGTTTAAAATGTTGCGGTAAGGAAGTATGAAATATTGTTTAATTCTCTTTTTTGCCATGCTAACGGCGTGTAGCACATTACCAACGGTAAAACAGTTACCGGCGCATCAAGGCATTCGAATCTTTAAAGTCGAACAAGTGACGGCTGAAAATCAATTACAGCAAGCCAGTTTGTTAACCTTACAAATGGATGCGCAACAATGGCGTTGGGTGCAAACGGATCCGCTTGGTGCACCGTTAGCGAGAGTAATTTTAACTAAACAAGGGTGGCAAAATGACGGTTTTGTTATGCCGAATCAACAGGCTCGTCAGCTCTTTTCCGCCCTTTCTACGGCATTAAACCCGCAGCAACCTTTATTTGATTTTAGCGCTGTTCAGCCTATTTCAAACGGCGCAGATTATTTTGTTAAACAGAAAAAAGTATGGCAAATCAGACAATTGCCATCCATGATTGAAATCGATTTGTCGGATCATAGCCATTGGCGAATCGAGGAACTAAATTAAGAGAAAAATGACCGCACTTTATTTAAGCAAACCGGCAATCCTAAGTAGTCTAGGTGAAGGTATCGAGAGACATGTTCTGCATTTACTCAATGCCGAGGATTCGCCACTAAAACTTTCCGAGCGTGCTTTTCATATTTATGGGCTAGAAGGAAAACCACGTGTCTTTGGCGAAGTGAATGTTTCTTTACGTCCTTTCCCACGGAATTTACCGGAAATCCATGTGAGCCGTAACAATCAATTACTGTGGCATTGTTTGGCGCAGATAGAAGATCAGATCGCGTCAGTCATTCAACGTTTTGGAAAACATCGTATTGCCGTAGTAATTGGCACATCGACAACCGGCGTTGATGAAAATATTCCGGTGTTTAAATATGCGGCACAGCATCATGATTGGTCGAGTGAACGCTTTAAACAACAGCAACAATATTTTTCCGCACCAGCTGATTTTGTCGCCTACCAATATGGTTTGGAAGGGCTAACTTACGGTATTTCTACTGCCTGTACTTCCGGCGCAAAAGCCTTAATCAGTGCCGCGCGTTTGTTAAATGCCGGCTTGTGTGATGCGGTGATTTGCGGTGGTGTGGATGCACTTTCCCCGCTTACAATCAGCGGTTTTTCCTCTTTGTCTGTGTTGTCCGATAAGCGTTCTAACCCGCTTTCGGTTAATCGTGATGGCATCAATCTTGGTGAAGGCGCCGCTGTTTTTATCATGACACGAGAAAAATCAGAGGAAAGCAACATTGCGTTGTTAGGTTATGGCGCAAGCAGTGATGCTTATCATATGTCGTCTCCGCATCCTGAAGGTGAGGGCGCGATTGCTGCGTTTCGTGCTGCACTGAACTCAGCCAAATTAGCAGCGGATGAAATAGGTTGGATTAATTTACACGGCACTGGCACAGTACATAACGACCAAATGGAAACCTTAGCGGTTCATCAGGTGTTTGGCGATGACACGCCATGTACTACAACTAAACCCTATACAGGGCATACTCTTGGTGCGGCTGGGGCTGTAGAGGCTGCGATTGTATGGGGTATTATCGATCGTACATTAAATCCAACAGGTAAGTTGCCGGCACAATTGTGGGATCATCAGACCGATGCCGCATTGCCGGTAATAAATATCACCCATGAACAAAGTCAGTGGGCTAAGTCACAACGCATTGGGGCGAGCAGTTCTTTTGCTTTTGGTGGAAATAATACCGTATTGATTTTAGGGGAACGACATGGCTGATTTAACCTGTCCGATAACAGACATTGCACCTTTGGTGCCGCACAGTGGCAAAATGATTATGCTGGACAAAATTCTTGATTTTGGTACGGATTTTTTGATTGCCGAGATGGAGGTTCGACCGAATAACCTTTTTCTCCAGGGGGAGAGACTGCCTAGTTTTTTAGGGGCGGAAATTATGGCGCAAGGCGTTGCTGCCTGGGATGGCTGTAAATGTGCGCAACTCGGAAAACCCATCGGATTAGGGTACTGGCTGGGTTCACGTAAATTAAGTATTCATCAGCCTTATATTGCTATGGGCAGTAAATTACGTATTCAAATTAAGCTTTCCATTGAAGATGCTTCCGGTTTCGGCGTGTTCGATTGCCAATTAATCGATGTTAACAGTCAACAGATTATCGTGGAAGGCGCATTAAATGTCTTCAGACCGCAAGCGTAAATTCATCGTTAAAAACCACCGCACTTTTTATCTAATCTAAGGAATTTATATGAGTGAAACAGTTTTAATCACAGGTTCTAGCCGAGGTATTGGCAAGGCGATTGCCTTACAGTTGGCACAGTCAGGCTTTGACATTGTGGTACATTGCCGTAGTCGAGTGGAAGAGGCGGAAGAGGTTGCAAAGGCTGTTCGCGAATTGGGGCAACGTGCTCGCGTATTACAGTTTGATGTCAGTCATCGCGCGGAGGTCGCAGAAAAACTACTTGCCGATGTGGAAGAGAGCGGTGCTTACTACGGTGTGGTGCTGAATGCAGGACTCACCCGTGATAACGCATTTCCAGCCTTAACCGAAGAGGACTGGGATCAAGTATTGCGTACGAATTTGGATGGTTTTTACAATGTATTACATCCGATTATGATGCCTATGATTCGCCGCCGCAAAGCAGGGCGTATTGTTTGTATTACATCGGTTTCTGGCTTAATCGGCAATCGTGGTCAGGTCAATTATAGTGCTTCCAAAGCCGGGATTATCGGTGCGGCGAAGGCGCTTGCAGTGGAATTAGCAAAACGTAAAATTACGGTAAACTGTGTGGCACCGGGATTAATTGATACGGATATTCTGGATGAAAATGTGCCTATTGATGAAATTCTAAAAGTGATTCCGGCAGGGCGAATGGGCGAGCCGGAAGAAGTGGCACATGCGGTAGATTTTCTCATGGATGAAAAAGCGGCTTACATCACCCGCCAAGTGATCGCCGTGAATGGCGGTTTATGCTAACGCATCTAGAAACCATGAAGACGTCAAAGAGATAAATAAATGAAACGAGTTGTGATTACGGGAATCGGCGCCGTTACTGCCTTTGGTAAAGAATGGTCGTCTGTCAAAGCGGCTTTTCAACGCAAACAAAATGCAGTGCAGGCAAAAACAGAATGGGCAGAACGTTACCCTGAGTTGGGCGCTAATCTGGGCGCCGAAATTTTAGGGTATGAGCCACCGAAACATTGGAATCGCAAACAATTACGCAGTTTAGGACGCGTCTCTCAACTTGCTGTGGAAGCCGCTGAAAATGCGTTAGCAAATGCGGGATTATTGGATGAAAACGGCGAAATTCTGGCTTATTTAAAGGACGGCAGAATGGGCGTTGCTTGTGGTTCTTCGACAGGCTCTACCAATGATGTGCGTGACGCGGCAGAGTTGCTTATGACTGGGAAATCTGACGGTTTTAATGCGAATACTTATGTGCGCATGATGCCGCATACCGCCGCCGCCAATATCGGTATTTTCTTAGGTTTGACCGGACGAATTATTCCTACTTCTAGTGCGTGTTCTTCCGGTAGCCAAGGTATTGGTTATGCGTATGAATCCATCAAATACGGTTTAATTCCCATGATGTTGGCTGGCGGTGCGGAGGAGTTTTGCCCGTCGGAAGTCTATGTGTTTGATTCTTTATATGCGGCCAGCCGCAATAATGCCAATCCAGACAAAACACCACGCCCTTATGATAAAGATCGTGATGGTTTGGTCATTGGTGAGGGTGCCGGGATTTTTGTCCTCGAAGAGTTGGAGCACGCGCTTGCCCGTAACGCTAATATTATTGCAGAAGTGGTGGGCTATGGGGCGAATAGCGATGGTGCTCATGTGACCCGCCCGCAAAAAGACACCATGCAACGTTGCATGGAATTGGCGTTAAAAGATGCTCGTTTATCTCCGGAACATATTGGTTATGTGAATGGACATGGTACGGCAACAGAACAAGGTGATATTGCAGAAACGCTCGCGACAGAAGCTATATTCGGTCACATTCCATTAAGTTCACAAAAAAGTTATTTAGGTCACACACTTGGGGCTTGCGGCGCATTAGAGTCTTGGTTTTCCATTGAAATGATGCGTGATGGCTGGTTTGCGCCAACCATTAATCTAGATCATATTGATGAGCGTTGCGGCAAGTTAGATTATATTCAAGGTGATGGCCGTTATATTGACACGGATTATGTCATGAACAATAACTTTGCTTTTGGCGGTGTGAATACATCGTTAATTTTTAAACGCTGGCAGGGTTAATGTGTAAGGTCGGGTTCTGCCCCGACCTAGTAAAGTGCCGTTTGCACTAGAGATAAAAAATCTTTTTCTTTCATGTTATCAGTGCTAGGTAAAACAGCTAATTTTTTGACCGCACTTTTAGCGTCTTTCGATATCACCCAAAAACATGCGCCTTCTTGTTGCTCGTTATCCGTTTCTAATACCCAACCGACGAGAGCAGATGGTATTGTGTCCTGTTCTAAATCCAATAATGCCAGTTGTAGCGGTTGCCAAATAGTGTGTTGATTGACCGCTAAGAAGAGCGAATTCCCGTTAATTTGTAAGATTTGCGCCAGTTGGAAGGTCGCCGCATTGTTAATGTTCGCCATAAAATCTAACGGACTTGGCAGGTTTTGTGCCGTCAGTTGGTGGAACATTTTGTCGAATTTGCTTGGCGAATTAAACGGAGAGCCTAAGTAAATTCCACTTTTTTCTGCTAAATAAGCCTTGAGGGGAAGGGCGCCAAGTAAGGCAAGTTGCGTAAACCGGCTTAAACGACGAGCATCTACGCCGTAGGTTTTCAATTCTTGACGCAAGGACTTGTCATCTTTTTGGTTACCACTGAAGTGATGGATTTGCTGAATATAATACGTCATTGCCCCACCTTAAGTACCCAAGCAATATTGCTGCCGCCAAAGCCTAAGAAATAATTTAAAAAATAACTGCACTTTTGCTCATTATTTTTAAATTGCTCTAATAAAAATGCACTTTCTAATGCACCGCTGGCGCCGAGCGTGTGCCCCATTCGTGCTTTCAGTGAAAGCTGTTGCGCGTGCGGGAAGAGATCTTGTAAAACGCGGATCTCCATTTCATCGCTATTTCCACCAACGCCGTGTACTTTCACCCCATCAATGTGTGTAGGAGATAAATTGGCTTTGTTTAAGCAGGCGTGAATCAGGTGACGTAATGCGGACTCGCTACTGTTCGTTAGGTTTTCATTGTCAGTTAGCGTGACCACGCCTAATAGTTCACAAGAGCATTGTGGATTCGGTTGAACAGATAAGGCAACACAACCGACGCCTTCGCCTAGCACAATGCCTGTTGGCTGGATTAACGGCAAATATTGTGCGTCCTGCGATAACAAATTCATTGCTTGAAAATGCTCAAATGTCAGGCGATTAAATGTTTCAAACCCGATGACCAAGGCTTTTTCATACAGACCGTTTTGGAGCATTTTGTAAGCATATCCCATCGCTTGCGCAGAGGAGGTGCAAGAGGTTGCAAAGCTAAAGACCTCCGTTTTATAACGTCGGCGTAAATCATCGGCAATGACTGCCAGACTGTGTTGTTCCGGCAAAGGAAGATGATTAGCTAAACGGGCTTCGCAATCGCTGATCACATAGGCTGTTGAACCGAGCAAAATGGGGATGTTTTTCAATTCACTTTTATCCCAGCCTGCCAGTTGTAAAGTGCGGTCGATTTCTACATCAAAATAGGCATAGAGTTGTTCAAGAGAGAGCAACGCCTCATCAAACGCGTTGAAATAAGGAAAATGAAGCGGTTGCCCCAACATATGAGAGGTTCGTTGCCCGAGATGATTGGCAAATTTGGCAGAAGCCGCGGTGAGATAAACGTTCATTAGGCTTTTTGGTGTTGTTCACGAATAAAGGCGGCAAGATCGTGTATGTTCATCATGTGTTTGCGCACCATGCGATCTCCCTGTAATCGCACGCCAAAATGTGCTTGTAATGCCACAACGACCTGCAAAGCATCTAAAGAATCCAACTGAATGCGGCTTTGTTCACCGAAGAGCCATTCATCATCGCTGATTTCCATTGGGTCAAATTCGTCTTTTTCTGTTTCTTGGATAATCAGTTTTTTGAGTTCTTGTTCTAATGCCGGGGATTCCAGCGTGAAAAGATAAGCCATTAGAATCTCGCTTGTTTGGTTAATTGTTGTTGATAAGTTAACGTGGCAAAAAGTAACGTTATCGCACCAAAGCCACTTAATAAATAGAGCGGTTGTTGAATTTGGCTGAGGTGATATTGGTTTAACAATAAATTTTGAAAACCGCTTAATGCCCAACCCATAGGGGAAAATTGAGCAATGGTTTGCATGATTTCCGGCATCACATACACCGGCACCATAATACCGCCAATGGCCGCCATGATAATAATGCCGCCCCCGCCCAATACGACGGCGTGTTCGGTCGTTCTTGCCAGCACACTGATTAATAAACCATAGCCTAGTGCAGCAAGGCTTACTGCAGCGGATAAGACAAAATAAGGCAACCAACTTCCGGAAAGCGTAAACGCAGGCATATCTAGTGCAGGCAAAACAAAATAACCTAGCGCCACCATGCCGACAAATTGTAATTGGTTGATCAAAAAATAAGGAATTAGCTTGGCAATAATCAAGCTCAATGCAGAAGCTCGCGCCATACGCAACCGAGTCAGCGTGTTGGTTTGGCGTTCCATCGCCATTACATTGGAAAGCGGAATCATAATAAAGAACATACCAAAAATCAGCCATGCCGGGACACTGTGTTGCACAGAATTAGGTTTAGAAACCTCTTTTCCTTGTCGATTTACATAAATTTCTTGCCACAAATCTTTCGCAAGATAATCGTTAATTTGCGCGAATTTGCTGTCCAGTTCTTGATTGACTTTATTTTGAATCTCTTTGATTGGCTTACGTTTATTATTTTCTAACGTAATGTGATTGTCTGCCAAATAATCGTTTAAACGCAGTTGCGAATAATGCTTTTGCAACACACCTTTCACACCCAGTAGCCAACTGCGATCTACACTAGGGTTCAACCAAAGTTGTAAGGCTTGTTCTTCTGAAAGTGCGGTCTGTTTTTGATTAGGATTTAAAACCAATAGGTCAAATTTACCTGCTTGTAAATCAGCTTGATATTGAGTTAATTCTGATAATGGAGCTTGTTTAACAGCGAGGTTTTCTTGTTTGAGTTTGGCTAAGAAATCATCATTTAGTTGATTTTTTTCACTTAATAGCACAATTTCCGACTGATTGCTTAAGGCATTATCGTTACTCAAGGCTGCCGACATAATTAACATAAACAAAATGGGCATAATAAATAATACGGCAACGCCATGCAGATCGCGACTTAATAGACGCATTTCTTTGATAATCGATGCAATTAACATGTTTTTCCCGCCTTATTTAAAAAATCTAAATAAAAACGTTCCAGACTTTGCCCTTCTTCTAAAATGCCTTGCACCGAGCCTTGATAAATGAGATTGCCTTCATTTAACAACACTAATTTGTCACATAATTGCTCAATTTCTTGCAAGTAATGAGAGGTATAAATTACCGTCACGCCTTGCTGTTTCAGCGCCGCTACGCTATCTAAAATAAACTGACGGGATTGCGGATCAATCCCCACGGTGATTTCATCGAGAAAAATCACTTTTGGGCGATTAATTAAGCCAATAGCAAAATTTAAACGGCGTTTTAACCCGCCGGATAAATGCTTCGCCAGCTTGTTTTTATGCGACATTAAATCTACTTTGGTTAATAATTCCAACAAATAGTTTTTATCCCGAACATCATACAATGATGCAAAAAATGTCATATTTTCCCAAACGGTCAGCAACGGATAAAAAGCAAAATCCTGTGGAACCAAGGAAATCTGATGGCGTTGTTTCTTGCTCAATTTCGCCAAAGGCACGCCATCAAAATAAATCTCTCCTTGTTGTACGGATTGTAATCCTGCAAGTAGAGACATTAAGGTGGTTTTACCCGCACCATTCGGACCTAAGAGCCCAACTGTGGAAGCAGATTCAATATCAAAATTGACCGCACTTAATGCATTTTTTTCTGCGTTAGCGTAGAGATGGCTGAGATAGCTTATTTGAATCATTTATATTTATTTCAATAGATAGTTAATTAAATAATCCATTAAATAATTAACTTCTAACTCTGTAATTTTATCTAAATGTATATTCTTATCTGTTCCTATAGATTTTTTAATTGGGTCATATGTTCGATATAATTTCTCTATCCATTCTAATTGGAATTTATTTTCTTTAGAAATTTTTTCTAATATAGAAACAGTTTTACCTTTTGTTCGTGATGCAGTAAATATTATTTTACAGTCATGTTTTTTTATTAAACATGTTTCAACACGATTTTTAATAATTTTCTTTATATCGCCCGCAGTAGATATTCCAATTTTAATACCGTTATAATCAAAAATAGCAACAATGTCATGTTTTTCATTTGAATAATCATCATCTAATTTAATAAAATCAAAATTTTTCTTTTTCTTAAGTTGATGAATAAATTTTTTTAAAGCTGTAGATTTGCCTCTACCAGATGAGCCATATAAAGCAACTATTGTTTTTTTCATTTGCAACCTCCTATACTAGATTTTTCCATAATATTTGTTCTTTATCCGCAATTTCCCGCAAATAGTCTGCTACCGTTTTATAGCCTTCCATTGATGGCTTTTTGCATTGCTTCACACACAAACCCGCAAATTGGCGCCACATATCGCCGATTTCTGTCATTTGCTCTGATGCCTGTTTGTATTTTGACTCTTGGCAGATATTGGCAGCTTGTTCAAGAAAATAGGCGTATAAATAACGGAAACCTGCGCCGCCGGTGCCGATTTCTTCTTGCATACGCACGATATGTCCGAGGTATAAGCGTTTGTATTTTTCCGAAGGATGCGTTGCCAGTTTTTCAATTTGCTTGGCTACGGTACGAATGCCTTTTACACCTACGAAAAAGAGCGGAGCCAACATTTGTTTGGCATTTTTTCGAATGGCTTTACGGATGAGGTTTGGTAAGTCAATTTGTGTTAAATCAGGTTGATTTTCAAAATAATACATCAACCCTTTCGGTGCTAATACGCCCCTCGCAAAACGAGCCCGTTGCAAATCTTCTACTGTACAACGTTGTACGCTTTCAAACACGGGATCGCTAATCAAATAGTCATTTTGTTCTTTGCCGTACACAATTAAATTGTGCGCATTAAAATGGAAACGCATTTCAGGCGGGAAATAAGGCAACCAGAAAACAGAGGTTTGTAAACCGACCAATTTTTCTTCATTAAGTGCTTGATCTAACGCTTGCTGTCCGGCTTGTGGCGAACGAAACTTTTGCATTTTCAACCGCACTTTCAACTGCTTTGATAGCCTTTTGATAATGGAGCGCGGCGGCATTCGATAAGAAATCAGCGGCAACCCGTTAATTTTTACCAACGGAATATAAACAAAGGTCAACGCCGAGGCCAAACCAAAAACCATTGCTTCGTTAAAATCCACACCTTGTGCTTTTAACATGGTAGACATGACACCGCTTTCACAGTGAGCGGTGTGTTGGTGGTGAAAGTTGTTCATTATTATTCATATACAAGAGCTAAAATTACGGTTGCTGAGCTTGTCGAAGCATGAGTGATTTTAGCGGTTAATTTCTGGTTTTCGCCAATTTAGGGAGAAGATCATATTGCCCTTGGATTAGCGCTTCTTTTTTTGCTCTGCTCCAACCTTTCATTTTTTATCTTGAGGAGAATTACTTATGCTTCGACAAGCTCAGCAACCGCAATTCTCTTTATTGGATTTAGACCTGTTTTAATTCTAAAGTCGATACCCTAAACACCTCTGCATATCTCTCCAACACTTTATCCGACAATTTAGCAAACACCCTTGGTTTAAAATGTCGTTTGATTTGGCATTGCCAAAAGCCGGTGGCTTGGGCGAGGCTGGGGAGGTCGAACCGATAACGGTACATATAATAAAAGAGCGGTGACTTTTCACCACGTTTTACGGCGTCTAACGCTTCGGCAGTCAGTTGGTTGAGTTCTTCTACCGCTTGTTCTGTCGCGAATTCTTCCGTTTCCCAGCCGTTAGTGGTAGCGGTTTGGTAGTTGCCGTCTTTGGTAGCATAGACCACTTTGCGTTGCCCGCGAAAGATTTTGCTGTTGTCTTGCGGGATATCGTTAATTTCCATTGACGACCTCAAGCAACATAAAACAGGAGGAAAAACGTCCGCTTTCCGGAATATAACACAACACCTTTTGTCCGTTTTTTAGTGGATATTTCTCTAAAAATTCTTGAAGAATGATGTAGATGGAGGCTGAACCGGTATTCCCTTTTGTTTCCAAATTGGTAAACCACTTCTCTTGTGGAATAACGAAATTGATATTTTTCAGCCCGTCCAACAATTTGTCACGGAAAAAACCGGAAGAATAATGTGGTAAAAAATAATCAATATCTTCGGCTTTCAAACGATGTTTTTCGATTAAACGCAACAGGGCATTTTCCACCGTACAACGCACAATATTTTCGTTGAGCAATTTGACATCTTGTTTGACCGACATAAGACTGCGCGCGTCGCGCTCGTCCTTAGTGACGTTTTTCCAACTGATAAATCGCGTGTCTTGAATTTCTGCGCCGGCATACATGCACACCGGCATTTCATTGGCATAGGAAATCAGGTCAATCCAGTGAATTTTCAGGCTCACGCCTTGCGTGTTTGGTTGATGGCTTAACTGCACCGCTCCCGCGCCATCAGACAACATCCAACGTAAGAAATCTTTTTCAAAACCGATTTCGGGTTTGGCGTCTTCCAATTGTTTTTGGTCGATTTCTGCTTGGAAATGTTCACCCCGCATAATGGCGGAAGCCGTTTCGGAGGCCACGGCAATGGCGCCTTGATGCTCGCCTGTACGAATGGCGTTATAAGCATGTTTCATCGCTGCCATGCCCGCCACGCAAACTCCTGCTGTCGTGAGCACTTCATAAGCCGGTGCATTTGGGATTAAACCATGCACCATCACGCCTTGACCGGGCATGACTTGATCCGGATAGGAGGTGCCGCAAGCAAGACAGCTGACGTCATTAACATCCATCCCTTGAGCAATTAACCCGTTGATTGCTTCAACCGCTAATTCTGTGCCGGTGTGTGTGGTTTCTCGTGTCGTTGGATCAATTGCGTAATGACGGGTTTTGATGGCATTGGAACGCAAAATCATTTTGCGTACACGGGACGGCGTATCGCCTACCATGCCCAATACGTGTTCCATGTGATCGTTATCCACAGGCGCATTGGGTAAAAAAGCAGCGACTCGGTTAATGTAAACATCGGCTAGTGCAGTCAAGATTATTCCCCTGATGGTTCGGCAAAATAGCGTTTTTGACGCGCTAATTTTTCTTTTAATAATGGTTTAAGTAAGCGTTTGATGACCGCGGAGAGCGGCACGACCGTGAGGATCAGTATAATTAAAAAGAGAATATAAAAATAGAGCACAACACGGCGAAAACGCGGTGAAATTTGATCGCACTTTAACAGCAATTTGCCCCACAAATAGAAACTACGATGACCGACTTTCTCACTCATCATCAGTTTTTCGTCAATTTTGACCGCACCCATGTGACGAAAGAGCGCGTTATTGAGCGGTTGGTCTTCATTCAGGGTTTCTGCCAATTTGGTGCCAAAGCGTTGCATATCATGCAGTTCATCATCGCTAATGCCGGCACTGGGAAGCCATGAAAAATAACGCTTCTTTCCGCTTAACATCCAAGCCGGTGTGGTGATAAAACTGGCCCACGAATTGGATTGGTCGGTTTTTACAATGTTTCCGATAAGAGGCGCATCAAGTGCGGTCAGCATTTTCTTTATTTTTTCTTGTGCCATCAGCCACATATTGCGACAGCCGATCAGTGTGATCACCGGTGTATTCTTCAAAATCTTAGCTTGCTCTGATTGCAAAAAGGCAGTGATGGGCTGTGAGGGTGACAAGAACCAAACTGTATAAGCAATGATGACTAAATCATAGTGTTTTTGTTGTAATTCGGGTGTTTCTATTGGTGCCGGCTTTAGGTGTACCGATTCCGGAAATTGATTAAAAAACGGAATAAATTTCCAAGGAAAGGTATAAGGTTGAAGCGGACGAATTTTATATTCTTCGATCACTGTGTTTTCTTGTTGTTTTAATGGATGAAGAAAATGACTGGTCAGCGCGTCAAGCTGTCCTGTTTGAGAGTAAGAAACTACTAAAATATGTTTTTGAGCGTCTGACATAGGTTAGAAATATTGGGCTAAATATAAAGGCTAGATTTTATCCTAATTTTGATGAATTTTTAATTGCTATTACAAAGAGACGTTATAAGAAAGTCCTCAATAAAAAAGACCGCACTTGATGATTTAAGATCAAAGTGCGGTCTTTTTTTGTGGTGTTTTTAACGCAAGAAATAACGATACGATTTGCTGTCTGTGACATCTTGATAGACGTAGTCCAGTTTTTCTAATGCACTTTCAAGCTCGGCGACATCGCTTTGTTCCAACTGAAATCCTGCGAGAATATTGCCGTAGTCGGCACCATGAGCGCGATAGTGGAAGAGTGAGATATTCCAACGGTTTTGTAGCGTTTCAAGGAATTTCAACAATGCGCCTTTTTGTTCCGGGAATTCAAAGGTGTATAGGCGTTCTCCGTGATTCGCAACACGACCGCCCATTAAATAACGCACGTGGGTTTTGGCGATGTCGTCATCAGACATATCTTCTACATCAAAACCGTTTTGCGTGAGATCAGCGATGATATCGGCTTTTTCTTGTTCATCTGCGGTACGAACCCCCACAAAGATGCAGGCGCGTTTATCATCGGCATAACGGTAACTGAATTCCGTCACAGCGCGACTGCCTAGTACGTGGACGAATTTTAAGAAGCTACCCGGCTGTTCCGGCATCGTCACGGCAAGTAAGGCTTCGCGATTTTCACCGATTTCGCAACGTTCGGACACATAGCGAAGGGTATGGAAATTCAAGTTGGCGCCGGACAAAATGGCTGCCATGTTTTTGCCCTGAATATTGTGCTGTTTGACGTATTTTTTCAGACCGGCTAAGCCTAATGCGCCTGATGGCTCGGAGACGGCGCGGACGTTTTCAAACAGATCTTTCATCGCGGCACAGACTTCATCGCTGTCCACTAACACCATGTCGTCTAAATAGCGCTGGCACAGACGGAAGGTTTCATCACCGATACGTTTTACCGCTACGCCATCGGCGAATAAGCCAACGTGTGCTAAATCCGTTGGTTCGCCTTTTTCTAATGCGGCAGTTAGGCAGGCAGAATCTTTGGATTCTACGCCGATGACTTTAATTTCCGGCATGAATTGTTTCAGTAAAATTGCCACACCGGCGGCCAAACCGCCACCGCCGACTTGCACGAAGACATAATCCAAATCAGCCACTTGTTGCAACATTTCCATCGCTAATGTGCCCTGGCCGGCAATGACTAACGGATGGTCGAAGGGCGGAATAAACGTCATGTTTTTTTCTTTGGAAAGCGCAATGGCCTTAGCCTTAGCTTCATCGAAATTGGCGCCGTGCAATAACACCTCGCCGCCGAAACCACGTACCGCATCCACTTTAATGCTTGGGGTATTTTGTGGCATCACGATAAGGGCTTTTAAGCCAAGTTGTTTCGCCGATAATGCCACGCCTTGCGCATGGTTACCTGCCGACGCTGCGATTACACCCGCCTGTTTTTGTTCATCGGAAAGGGTGGAGATCATGGCATAAGCGCCACGTAGCTTGAAGCTGTTAACCGGTTGGCGGTCTTCACGCTTAATCCAAATATGGTTATGCAGACGGTCGGATAATTTGCCCATTTTTTGTAACGGCGTGACTTGCGCGGCTTCATATACGCGCGAGCCTAGTTTAACGATGGCGTTAATGTAATCGTTTTGGCTTGGTTGTGGCGTGGTGAGTAGGTTTTTCATAATATCGTAGGGCGTTTAGCTCGCCAGGTTATTCATTCATGTTAAATGGTGGGATAAATCCCATCTTATAACCGCGGTTATTTTTCTAACCATTTAAAAAAACACTCAGAAAAATGACCGCACTTTATTGAATTTTGTTGTAGGGACAGGTTTTATACCTGTCCCTACAATTTTTATTTTAATAAGGTTTTATCACGCACCGCGCCTTTATCTGCGGATGTGGCGAAGTGTCCAAACACTTTTAAGGCGAAAGACACTTCACGTTCACGGTGAGCAGGTTGCCAACCTTTGGCATCTTGTTCGGCGCGGCGTTTGGCTAATTCGTCATCGCTGATGTTGAGGTTAATTGCGCGATTTGGAATGTCGATTTCGATAATATCGTCATCCTGTACTAAACCGATAGCACCGCCGGAAGCCGCTTCAGGCGAAGCATGGCCGATAGATAAGCCGGATGTTCCGCCGGAGAAACGTCCGTCCGTTAACAAGGCGCATTTTTTGCCTAAGCCCATGGATTTTAAATAGCTGGTCGGATAAAGCATTTCTTGCATACCCGGGCCGCCTTTCGGGCCTTCATAGCGAATTACGACGACATGGCCTTCTTTGACTTTGCCGCCTAGAATGCCGGCAACGGCGTCTTCTTGGCTTTCAAACACGATGGCTTTGCCGGTGAATTTCCAGATAGATTCATCCACGCCCGCGGTTTTGACGATACAACCGTCTTCGGCAATGTTTCCGAACAAGACGGCCAAACCACCTTCTTGAGAAATCGCATTTTCTTTGTTGCGGATACAGCCGCTTACACGGTCATCGTCCACGCTGTCCCAACGGCAATCTTGTGAGAAGGCTTGGGTGGTACGAATGCCTGCCGGGCCGGCGCGGAAGAATTTGTGTAATACTTCGTCTTGGTTACGGATGATATCATATTGATTTAATTGTTCTTCCAACGTCATGCCCAACACAGTTTTAGTGTGGCGATGAATTAAACCGGCGCGATCCAGTTCACCCAATAAGCCCATAATGCCGCCTGCGCGGTGTACGTCTTCCATGTGGTATTTGTTGGTGTTCGGCGCAATTTTACTTAAGCAAGGCACGACGCGAGATAAGCGGTCGATGTCTGCCATTTTGAAATCTACCCCTGCTTCTTGCGCCGCTGCGAGCAAGTGTAAAACGGTGTTACTGGAACCGCCCATGGCGATATCTAAGCTCATAGCGTTTTCAAAGGCGTCAAAGGTACCGATGGAACGAGGCAATACGCTTTCATCGTCCTGTTCGTAATAACGTTTGCACAGTTCGACGATTTGACGACCGGCTTTTAAGAATAAATCTTTACGGTCAGCGTGGGTGGCTAGCATAGAGCCATTGCCCGGTAAGCTTAAACCGAGCGCTTCCGTTAAACAGTTCATGGAGTTGGCAGTGAACATGCCGGAGCAGGAACCACAAGTCGGGCAGGCGCTACGCTCAATGGCTTCAACATTTTCATCTGAAACGGTTGGGTCTGCACTTTGAATCATGGCATCCACTAAATCTAAGCGGATTAATTGATCGGAAAGTTTGGTTTTGCCGGCTTCCATTGGGCCGCCTGATATGAAGATAGTCGGAATATTCAAGCGCATTGCCGCCATCAGCATTCCCGGGGTGATTTTGTCACAGTTGGAAATGCACACCATGGCATCGGCGCAGTGCGCATTCACCATATATTCCACGCTGTCTGCGATTAAGTCACGGCTTGGTAGGGAATACAGCATCCCGCCATGTCCCATGGCAATACCGTCATCCACCGCAATGGTGTTGAATTCTTTTGCCACGCCGCCGGCTTTTTCAATTTCCGCCGCGACCAGTTGTCCCATGTCTTTTAAATGCACATGCCCGGGAACGAATTGAGTGAAGGAGTTCACCACCGCAATAATGGGTTTTCCGAAGTCATTTTCTTTCATTCCTGTGGCACGCCATAAGGCACGTGCACCCGCCATATTACGACCTTGTGTACTGGTCGCTGAACGTAGTTTTGGCATAAATAAGTTCTCCGAGTAAGTTTTCGTTAAGGTTTATATGAATTTCTTCGTTAATTGAGACTGTCAAATCTCCCCTAACCCCTCTTTGCTAAAGAGGGGGATTTCTTTAGCTGTTTAATTTATCTGGCTCATTTATGTCTCATTTTATTGATATTTCAATATTAAATTCGCGAGACGATATTCAAATTTTTTAACTTATTCCCCTCTTTAGCAAAGAGGGGTTAGGGGAGATTTGGCAGAAGATAAAATGAAAAAATTATTTATAGTAGGCTCGTTTTATTTAATCTCCACCACATCATAAATTTTTTCCAACTGACTGACCAACAAATCCAAAGTGCGGTCGGATTTTACGGTGAATTTTAACCGCACTTTGTCGTCAATCAGCTGCATATCCATTTGCGTCACGGTAAAACCGCGGTGGCGGACAACACGGAGAATGCGCTCTAATACTTCGGGGCGGTGTTGGGCGGTGAGTTCGATTTGCTGTTCCATGTGATTACTCCATACTTTCCAACATATCTGCGTTGCACGCGCCCGGCGGCACTAACGGCCACACGTTTTCATCGGAATGGATGCAAATATGTAATAAATAAGCTTCTTGACTGTTGAATAAACGTTCTAGCGCGGCGTCCACTTGGTGGGCGGAATCAATGCGTTCCCCTTTAATGCCGAAAGCTGAGGCGAGCACCACAAAATCCGGGTTGTCGTCTAGAATGGTGCTACTGTGACGGGCATTGAAGAAGAGAGATTGCCATTGGCGCACCATGCCGAGGCGTTGGTTATCCAATAACACGATTTTAATTGGGGCTTTGCCGCGACCAATGGAGCCAAGTTCTTGAATGTTCATCATGATGGAACCATCACCGCTGACTAAAATCACTTCATCTTCCGGGCGGGCTTTTTTCGCACCGATGGCGGCAGGCAAACCGAAACCCATGGTGCCGAAACCAGCGGAGGTAATGAAGTTTTCCGGGGCGTGATGTTGCACGTGTAATGCAGACCACATTTGATGTTGTCCCACATCGGTGACGACGATAGTTTCCGGTGTTTTTTTGCGTGAAATGCTGTTGAGCAACCATAACGGGTTGATGAGCTGTTCGCCGCTATGTTCGCCATAGCTGAACGCAAATTGTTGTTTATATTGTGCGACGGTTTGTTGCCAAGGGGCGATATCAAGCGGCACACTGAGACTTTCTAGCGTGGCGATTAGATGGCCGCGTAATGCTACATCTGGTCGGCGTAATTTGCCTAATTCAGCGCCGTCGATGTCCACATGAATCACTTTAGCGTGTGGCGCGAAGGTATCGAGTTTGCCAGTCACGCGGTCATCAAAACGTGCACCGAACACAAGCAATAAATCGGCTTCTTGTGTGGCGTAGTTAGCGGCTTTGGTGCCGTGCATACCGATCATGCCGAGATAATAAGGATCGTCAGGCGATACCGCGCCAAGCCCTTTTAAGGTTACGATGCTTGGCATTTGAGTCGTGTGTAAGAAATAACGCAATGCCGGTACGGCACCTGCCATACCCACACCTCCGCCGATATACGCCATCGGGTGTTTAGCGTGTTTTAATAACTCAAGCGCCTGGGTTAGTTGCTTGTCACAAAGTGCGGTGGTTTTGGGCGGCGAATTCACGATAGGTTTTGCCGTGGTTGTCGCAATTTGAACGTCTTTCGGCACATCGATCAAGACTGGGCCCGGTCTGCCACTTTTGGCAATTTCAAAGGCTTTGGCAATAATTTCCGGTAATTCGTCGATATTTTGTACGATAAAACTGTGTTTGGTGCAGGCGAGGGATAAGCCAAGTACATCTGCTTCCTGAAAGGCATCGGTACCGATAAGTGGAGAGGCAACTTGACCTGTAATGGCAACGATAGGAATGGAATCCATTAAGGCATCGCCTAAACCGGTGACCAAATTGGTTGCGCCGGGGCCCGAAGTGGCAATACATACGCCAACTTTGCCTGATGCACGCGCATAGCCAATAGCTGCCATGGCAGCACCTTGTTCGTTACGGCAAAGTAAATGGTCCAAGCCGGAATCGTAAATTGCATCATAGGTCGGCATGATGGCACCGCCGGGATAACCGAAAATGGTATCCACGTGATGTGCTTTTAAGCACTCGATGATTAAATTTGCACCGTTCATATTCTTCGCCGTTTTCAATTGTTAGGGAGTGATTTTTTTAGTGTGAAAGGTCTAATCTTTTATTACATTTCCTAAAAAAATTCAAGAAAACCTCAAATATTTTTATACAAAATTTGCTACCATTAGTCATTATGTCATTTGAGGTGAAAAATTATGCAAAAACTTCCTTATCGAGCCATCGTTTCGGATATGGATGGGACGTTACTTAACGGACATCATGTGGTCGGCGATTTTACCGCACACACCTTGGAACGTTTGTATGACAGCCAGGTTGATATTGTGCTGGCAACAGGGCGTAATTATTTCGATGTGTCCAGTATTTTGAAGAAAACCAAGGTGAAGGATGCGGTGCTGATTACTTCAAATGGCGCACAAGCGCATAACTTACAAGGAGAGTTGTTGCTAAATAATTCCTTACCGGAAGAGATTGCTTATCAAGTGATGAATTTGCCCTTTGACGATAAACGAGTCTGTGTGAACAGTTATCAGGCTGATGGCTGGTTTATCAACAAAGACATTCCTGAGCTTTATAAGTATCACAAAGATTCCGGTTTTGTGTACGATGTGGTGGATTTTAAGCAACATCACGGCAGAGATACTGAGAAAGTGTTTTTTATTGGAAAAGCGCAGGCAGATTTAGTGGAATTGGAACAGCGTATTCGTCGGGACTTCGGCGATAAAATCAGCATGACTTATTCCACGCCGATTTGCTTGGAAGTGATGAATAAAAATGTGTCAAAAGCCACCGCACTTGCGCAGGTAATTGAGCAACGGGAATACGGTTTGCAAGATTGTATTGCCTTTGGTGATGGGATGAATGACGTCGAAATGCTGGCGGAAGTGGGCAAGGGATGCATTATGGGAAATGCCGATCCGCGCTTAGTGCAGGCGTGTCCGCAATTAGAAGTTATCGGTCGCCATGGACATGAAGCCGTCGCGTCTTACCTTCGTGCGATTTTCGGGATTTATTAATGCCGTTGTTATCTTCTTTATTATGGATTAGTGGCGGTGCCGTGCTGGGTGCTTGCTTGCGTTGGGGCTTGGGCTTGTTTCTCAATCCATGGTTTAGCGCTTTTTCTTTTGGCACCTTGATCGCCAATTATTTAGGTTGTTTTATTATTGGTGTGTTGTTTGCCGTTTTTTGGTCTTTCCCATCACTTTCTTCGGAATGGAAACTCTTTTTAGTCACCGGATTTCTAGGCAGCTTGACCACCTTTTCAGCATTTTCGATCGAAGTGGTGGAAAATTTGTTGAACGGCAAGTTTTCTGTCGGCATCGGATTAATTGCTACCCATGTTTTTGGCTGTCTGCTTTTTACCGCCTGCGGTGTGTGGCTTATGCGTTGTGTGTTGAAGTAAAAAATGCCTGAATTTGCTGTAACACCGGTGAGCGAATATTGTCGGTTTCAAACAGAATTTCATGTTTTGCTCCGGCGATTTTTTTCAGACTGCCACACATGAAAAGTGCGGTGAGTTTTTCCAACGTTTTATTATTGACGATTTGTTCTTGTTCCGCCTCTAACACCAATACCGGCGTTTCGATGCGTGGCAATATTTTCGGCAAATGCTTAATGGCGATCAGACATAAATAGGCCCAACGGAAAGTCGGACCGCCCAAACGAATAGAAGGGTTTGCCAAATTAATTTCATTCATTCTTTGCATTCGCTTACTATCATGGCTTAACAAATTTTCCTGCACATCCACCGGTTTATAAGGCCCTTTACCAAACACATAACGCTTTCCTTGCCCAAATAACATCATAAGATTAAGCGCGATTTCATCCCGTATAGGGTGGCTTAATGGCATGCCAAAAAACGGCGCGGAAAAAACCGCACGTCTAATTTGGTGATCAAAATTCGCTAAATAGTAGGTTGAAATCAACGCACCTAAAGAATGGGCGAGCAAATATTGTTGCTCGTAGGGGTAAAGTGCGGTCAGATTTTCGATGATTTTTGCCATGTCTTGTGCATAAAACCGAAATTCGTCCAAATGCCCTTTTTCGCTGTCCGCTAACAGATGCTGTGAATAGCCCTGACCGCGATGATCAAACAGCAACACATCATATCCCTGCGCATAGAAATCTTGTGCAATTTCTGTCCATTTTTGGATGTTTTCCACCCGCCCATTAACTAAAATGACCAATTTATCGGCAATAGGCTGATGAACACAATATCGATAAGCCAATCGACAGCCACGTTGCCCATCAAGGTATTGTAGGGGAAATTGTTCGGCGAATTGGTGTAATGGGCTGTTCTCTATGTTGTGCATGGCAAATGAGTTGTTGAGGCAAAAGGATTCAAAATAAAAAGAGGAAAAAATAACCGCACTTTAAAGTACATCTCAAAAAGTGCATCTAAAGTGCGGTCGGTTTTCAGCGTGTTTTTAAATTATAAAACGTCAACGCAGTTTAAGTCTTCGAAAGATTGTTCTAAGCGTTTAGACATAGATTCTTCCATTTTGCGTAACCAAACGCGTGGGTCGTAGTATTTTTTGTTTGGTGCATCAGGACCTTCCGGGTTACCTAACTGACCTTGCAAATACGCTTCGTTCGCTTTGTAGAAGTTGAGAATACCATTCCAAGCCGCCCATTGGGTATCGGTGTCGATATTCATTTTAATTGCGCCGTAGCTAATCGCTTCACGAATTTCTTCGCGGCTAGAACCGGAACCACCGTGGAACACGAAGTTGATTGGTTTTGCCGGAAGATTGCGTTCTTTCGCCACGAATTCTTGGCTTGCACCTAAGATAGATGGTTTTAATTTTACGTTACCCGGTTTGTACACGCCGTGTACGTTACCGAATGCGGCTGCAACGGTAAAGTTCGGGCTGACCGGATTTAATTGGTCGTAAACATAAAGCACATCAGATGGTTGAGTGTAAAGACGAGATTCATCTACGCCGGAGTTGTCCACGCCATCTTCTTCACCACCGGTGATGCCGATTTCGATTTCAAGGGTCATGCCCATTTTGTCCATACGAGCAAGGTATTCACGGCAGATTGCCATGTTTTCTTCCATCGGCTCTTCGGAAAGGTCAAGCATGTGGGAAGAGAATAGTGGACGACCGGTTTCAGCGAAATGTTTTTCACCGGCTTCAAGTAAGCCATCGATCCATGGAAGTAATTTTTTCGCCGCGTGGTCGGTGTGTAAAATGACCGGTACGCCATATTCTTTGGCTAAAGTATGAACGTGTTTTGCGCCTGCAATCGCACCTAAAACGTCTGGACGTGCGCCGCTGGTCGGTTTGATGCCTTTGCCTGCGTAGAATGCGGCACCGCCATTAGAGAATTGAATAATTACCGGCGCTTTCACGCGGGCAGCCGTTTCTAATACGGCATTCACGGAGTCGGATCCTACGCAGTTTACGGCAGGAAGTGCGAAGCCGTGTTCTTTTGCGTATGCGAATACTTTTTGAACATCTTCACCGGTAAGCACGCCCGGTTTGACGATATCTAATAATTTAGCCATTTTCGTTTTTTCCTTTTGTGTTGGGTGGGTTGAACCCACCATTTGAAGAATTTGTTTTACATTTCTTATTGATAGCACGCATCAGGAGACACGTGCTATGACGATCTTACGCAGAAAAAGTGCGGTTAGTTTTTCGCTCGTTTTTCGAGGATTTCTACTGCCGGTAACACTTTACCTTCGACGAATTCTAGGAAAGCACCGCCACCGGTAGAGATGTAGGAAATTTTATCTGCGATACCGAATAGGTCGATAGCAGCAAGCGTATCACCACCGCCTGCAATGGAGAACGCATCGCTGTTAGCAATGGCGTGAGAAATGATTTCTGTTCCTTTGCGGAAGTTCGGGAATTCAAATACACCCACCGGGCCGTTCCATAAAACGGTTTTCGCATTTTTGATGATTTCTGCTAATTGTTCTGCAGATTTATCACCGATATCGAAAATAGATTCATCATCTTTCACTTCGGTCACAGATTTTTCTGTCGCCGGTGCCGTTTCGGAGAATTCAGTCCCTACGCGAACATCTACTGGCACAGGAATGTCTGTGCTTGCCGCTAATTCTTTAGCAACCGGGATTAAATCGGCTTCATATAAGGATTTACCCACGTTATGACCAGCGGCAGCAATGAAGGTGTTGGCGATACCGCCACCCACGATAATTTGGTCGGCAATTTTAGAAAGTGAGTTTAACACTTCTAATTTGGTAGAAACTTTAGAACCACCCACGATAGCCACCATTGGACGTGCAGGTTCTTTTAACGCTTTACCTAACGCATCTAATTCTGCAGCAAGCAATGGACCTGCACAGGCAACCGGTGCAAATTCTGCAACGCCGTAAGTTGATGCTTGCGCACGGTGAGCTGTACCAAAGGCATCCATGATGAACACATCACAAAGTGCGGCGTATTTTTTACCTAATTCAGGATCATTTTTCTTTTCGCCTTTGTT
Organism: Aggregatibacter segnis; assembly: GCF_003130075.1. Lineage (GTDB taxonomy): Bacteria > Pseudomonadota > Gammaproteobacteria > Enterobacterales > Pasteurellaceae > Aggregatibacter > Aggregatibacter segnis_A. Next base: position 88,434 of record NZ_NRCW01000003.1, read on the forward strand.
GACGCGCACGTTTTCTAATACCACGATTTCACCGGTGTTCACTTCAACACCGTCAAGGTAATCGCGTACTAAGCGTACCGGAACATCAAGATGTTCATTTAAATAATCAACAACAGGTTGGAGGGAATCTTCAGGTTTGAATTCACCTTCGGTTGGGCGACCTAAGTGAGAGGTCACCATCACTTTTGCGCCTTTTTCCAAGGCTAATTTTAAGGTTGGGATGGTGGCACGGATACGCGCATCAGATGTAACTTTACCGTCTTTTACCGGCACGTTTAGGTCGGCACGGATAAATACGCGTTTACCATTCAAATCTAAATCGGTCATTTTAATTACTGACATAATTTACCTCTTTTTACTGGTTAAAATTAAAAATAAAAACTGTTGGCATTATACCCGTAACTGAGTAGTTTGTAACCTGAATTCAAGGGCTCAAATTCAGGATTACACATTTCATTGATCCATGTCGAATTATTGGATTAATAACCGGTTCGGCTGCTTGGGCAATCCATAATTTGCCAGTTTAAATCGTAACAAATAAAGAGCTCGTTACGTGCGGCGCCCAGGTAAACATCCTTTAATTGCGGGTTGTTTTTTCGCATCCATTTAAACAGTTCGGTGCTGCTTAATTCATAGTTCGGTAGCTTCAAAGTGCGGTATAAATTTTTGATCTTTTCAAAATAATCTTGCGCATTGTTAAACATGCACGCGCCGTGTTTTTCCCACTCGCCTTGTAATAAGCCGGCGCTCGGCACTTCAGGCAAATAGCGCTCAATCAGATCTTGCGGTAATTTTGGCAAATCGCCCTGACAAAAGCGCGGGTGATCGGAGACTCTTCGGGCTTGTTTGTTTTGTGACCATAATCCATGCACAATCCAACCGAATTGTTGGGTTAAGCCGCATTGATATTGCAAAGAGGTCGGTAAATTATCACCGTATTGTTGACGTTGTCGTTCACAAAATGCCGGCGACCAAGATAACACGAGGGTGTAATAATCGGTTTGAGCCTGTTTATTTTGCCCGATAGGATCGTTTTTCATGACGTAATCGTAATTACGATCAACAACCACCTCCGCCGCTTGTTTCTGTTGGGAAAAATAATACCAACCGGCAAGTAAAAACATTAAAAATGCCACCACAAAAAAAGACTGTAGCAACATACGTTTCTCGTTCATAAAATTCCTTTCACTTTGTTAACGTATTGATTATAATCCGACCCTTTCATTTTCCCCGAGGACGCTATGGCTCTACTCATCACTGACAAATGCACGAATTGCGATATGTGCTTGCCGGAATGCCCGAATGAAGCAATTTCAATCGGCGATGAGATCTATGTCATCGATCCCGAACTCTGCACCGAATGTGTCGGTCACTACGACACGCCCACCTGTCAAAAAGTTTGCCCTATTAGCAAATGTATTATCACCGACCCGGATCACGTGGAAAACGAAGAACAGCTGTGGGAACGTTTTGTGTTAATTCACCACGGGGACAAACTGTAACGCGTTTGAACGTGCGGTGAAAAAAGAGGGCGTTTTTACCCGCCCTAACTTTTCTCGTTTTATCTAAAATACCATTTCGCCAGCAAAATTCCGGCATTGACCGATACGTTTAAGCCATTTTTCAGTGGGCTGGCAAACGCCAAACGAACCTGCTCATCGCTTTTCTCTGATAAAGCCTCTGTAGAACCTTCGCTCAGTACAAAAACCGTTTTATTTTTTAACCGTACTTTATCCAATGCTGTGGCGTTTTCATCGCTGCTCACGTGAAGGATTTGATAACCGGCTTGGCGTAATTGAGAAAGCGCATTGCGGGAGTCATTGGTCTCCAATACACGCACATATTCCGCACCGCCTTCTGCAACGCGTAAGGTCACGGCAGAATTGAGGCTTTCAGCGTTTTCTACCACAATATTTTTCACCCCGAAAAAGGCGCAAGTACGTAAAATACCGCCAATGTTTTGTGCGTTGTTCACATTATCTAACAACACCAAGCAATCTTCTTGATGCGGCACATCGAGATAGCCTTGCAACGTAAACGGATGCGTTTTTTTCACCAACATACAAATGCCACCGTGGTGTTCTGTGCCGCTGACTTTGATCATCTCGTCGTTGTCCACAATGTGATACACCTTTTTATTAGTGGCTAAATAACTGCAAATATCCCCAATTTTATGCGCCATTTGTACGGTTGCCCACAAGCGCACAATGCTTCCCGGGCGTTGTTGAAATAAGGCTAAACACGCATTTTCACCATACACTTTCATTTCTTCTGCGCGATTCTTTTTGATTTTTTCCGGTGCGCGTGGTGACAATGGGCCGGTCTTTTTCTCTCTCGGCTTATCATCGAAACGACTGCTTTTGACGGTGACTTTCACGTTGCCTTCCGCACCACCGGCTTTTTTCATGGTGCTTTCGGCAATGTGTAAGGTTTTTTCTTGGCTTTCAGCGCGTTTAAATTTCGGCTTAGTATTTCTGTCGTTATCTCGCTCTCTGCGAAATTCTTGGCGAGAATCGGTTTTTGAGGAGGCAAAGTGCGGTCGATTTTTATCGCGTTTTTGACGGTCGTCACCGACACTGCGTTCGGAAAAAGTACGGTTGTTTGATTTGAAAGTCGGTTTGTTTGAATTTTGGTTCATAGTTATGTTGCCGATAGGGTGGATGAATGGAATAAATTTGCGCTGTTGGCAATAAATTTGTGAGCATTATAACGAAAACCAGCCTTTTTTCTACCAAGGGGAGCGATAAATATTGTAAACTATCGCCCCAATTAGGTTCCGACTCATTGAGTACAACAGAGAACAAATTTTATGTTTAGAGATAAGACAAAACGGGCTCAGAAGCGTCTTGAAAGCCTGCCATGTTTAGCTTTACAGGCGGAACAAGTTGAATTTATTTACAGCCCAATGGCATTTAAAAATGAAATTATTCAACTGATCAGACAGGCGAAAACGCGTATTTTTGTGACCGCACTTTACTGGCAAAATGACGAAGCCGGACAAGAAATTCTCGATGAAATTTACCGTGCTAAACAAGATAAGCCTGAACTTGAAGTGAAAATTTTAATTGACTGGCATCGTGCACAGCGCAATTTATTAGGGGCGGAAAAGAGTGCGACCAATGCCGATTGGTATTGCGAACAACGCCAAAAATATCAACTTGCCGATGACCCGAATCTATTTTTCGGCGTGCCGATCAATACGCGCGAAGTGTTCGGCGTGTTGCACATCAAAGGCTTTGTTTTTGACGATACCGTGCTTTACAGTGGCGCCAGTATTAATAACGTGTATTTGCAACAAAATGAAAAATACCGTTACGACCGTTATCAAAAAATCACCCATCCGCAATTAGCCGACAGCATGGTGGCCTTTATTCGCGACTTTTTGTTGAATAGCGATGTGGTGTTGCCGTTAGATAGCGTTAATCGTCCGAAAACCAAAGAACTTCGACAAAATATCCGTCATTTCAGAAAAAATCTTGCACTTAATGGGCAATATAAACTGTCAAGTGCGGTTGATTTTGGCAACGAATTAACGGTAACACCGTTGTTTGGTTTAGGTGGTGCGGGCAATGTATTGAATTGCACGATCGAAGATTTATTTCAGCTGGTTGATGAAAAGCTAACTATTTGTACGCCGTATTTTAATTTCCCGCGGACATTGCAACAAAAAATCCGCCATTTGCTACGTAAAGGCAAAAAAATCGAAATTATTGTGGGCGATAAAGTAGCAAATGATTTCTACATTCCACCGGAACAACCCTTCAAAATGGTGGGGGCATTGCCTTATTTGTATGAAAACAATTTACGCCGCTTCAGCAAAAAGTTTGAACGTGAAATGGCACAAGGTCAGCTAACCATTCGGACCTGGAAAGATGGTACGAACACCTATCATCTAAAGGGCGTTTGGATTGACGATAATTATATTTTGTTGACCGGCAATAATTTGAATCCGCGTGCGTGGCGATTGGATGCGGAAAATGGTTTATTTATTCATGATCCGAAACAACAACTGTTACCTCAAGTGGTTCAGGAATTAGATTGTATTCGCCAACATACGACGGTGCTTCAACATTACACCGAGTTAGAAGAAATGAAGCAATATCCGGCACCGGTGCAAAAATTATTGAAAAAATTTGCCCGTATTAAAGCGGACAAATTAGTGAAGATGATTTTGTAATCACATTGTAAGTGCATTTACACTCAATATAAAAAAGGATTGTCAGTGAATGACAATCCTTTTTTCGTGATAAACGTCGTGAAAAGAGACCGCACTTTGGGTTGTTTAAGTGCGGTAGAAAAATAAAATGTTTTTAACCTTTCGCCAAAATCCCTTTCAGGAAGCGCGCGGTATGCGAACCTTCTACGTTAGCGACCTGCTCCGGCGTACCGGTGGCGATAATTTGTCCGCCGCCGCTACCGCCTTCGGGACCGAGATCCACAATCCAGTCAGCAGTTTTAATCACATCTAAATTGTGCTCAATGACCACGATGGTATTACCCTGATCGCGCAAGCGGTGCAACACGGAGAGCAGTTGTTTGATGTCGGCAAAGTGTAGCCCGGTGGTGGGTTCGTCCAGAATATACAGGGTTTTGCCCGTATCCCGTTTAGAGAGTTCCGTTGCCAATTTCACCCGTTGTGCCTCACCACCGGAAAGGGTGGTGGAGGATTGACCTAAGCGAATGTAAGACAAGCCTACATCCATGAGGGTTTGCAGTTTGCGCGCAATCATCGGAACTGCATCGAAAAATTCGCGCGCCTCTTCCACGGTCATATCCAACACTTGATGAATGGTTTTGCCTTTGTAGCGAATTTCCAAGGTTTCACGGTTGTAGCGTTTGCCTTTACATTGGTCACAAGGCACATACACATCCGGCAGGAAGTGCATTTCCACTTTGATTACGCCGTCGCCCTGACAGGCTTCGCAACGCCCGCCGCGTACGTTAAAACTGAAACGTCCCGGATTGTAGCCGCGTGCTCGGGCTTCCGGTACGCCGGCGAACAGCTCACGAATCGGGGTAAATACGCTGGTGTAGGTTGCCGGGTTAGAACGCGGTGTACGGCCAATCGGGCTTTGGTCAATGTCGATAACTTTGTCGAAGAATTCAAAACCTTCAATGGATTTATACGGCGCAGCCTCCGCATTTTCGGCGCGGTTTAATGCGTTTTGAGCAATCGGGAACAAGGTATCGTTAATCAACGTGGATTTGCCTGAGCCGGACACGCCGGTGACACAGGTAAATAATCCGACCGGAATCTCTAAGTTGACGTTTTTCAGGTTATTGCCTGATGCACCGAACAACTTGAGTGTTTTTTTCTTATCAAGTGCGGTACGTTTTTTCGGTATTTCGATTTTTTCCGCGCCGGATAAGAATTTACCCGTAAGCGAGTTTGGATTTTGCATGATGTGTTGCGCTGTACCTTCGGCAATGACATTGCCACCATGTACACCTGCGCCCGGGCCAATATCGATAATGTGGTCGGCGCTTAAAATCGCATCTTCATCGTGTTCCACCACAATCACAGTGTTGCCGAGATTTCGTAAGTGAATCAAGGTATTGAGCAAGCGTTCATTATCCCGTTGATGCAAACCGATAGACGGTTCATCCAACACATACATCACACCAACCAAGCCTGCGCCGATTTGGCTAGCAAGACGAATGCGTTGCGCTTCACCGCCTGAAAGGGTTTCGGCGGAGCGGGAAAGGGAAAGATAATTCAAGCCCACATTCACCAAAAATTGTAACCGCTCTTTGATTTCTTTCAGAATCTTCTCGGCAATTTGCGCTTTTTGTCCGCTCAGTTGTAGCTCTCCAAAAAAGCTCAAGGCTTCCCCGATGCTTTTCTCCGAGACATCAGGCAGATTGGTTTGCTCAATATAAACGTTACGCGCCTCGGGACGCAGACGCGAACCGCCACAATCGGCGCAAGGGCGATTGCTGATGTGTTTAGCAAGTTCTTCGCGCACGGACATGGATTCCGTTTCTTTATAACGGCGCGCCATGTTGTTCAAAATGCCTTCAAAGACATGGTGGCGCAACACCACATCGCCGCGATCGTTCATGTATTGGAATTCGATTTCTTCCTTGCCGGAACCGTGCAAAATAATCTGTTGAATTTTTTTCGGCAGTTCTTCAAAAGGCGTTTCAATATCGAAATGGTAGTGTTTCGCTAGGGACGTGAGCATTTGGTAATAATAGAAATTACGACGATCCCAGCCTTTAATAGCGCCATTGGCAAGGGAAATACTCGGATTTTGCACCACGCGTTTTTCATCGAAATATTGTTGTACGCCCAAACCATCACAAGTCGGGCACGCACCGGCGGGGTTATTAAAGGAGAAGAGACGAGGTTCCAGTTCCGGTACGGAATAGCCACAGTGCGGACAGGCAAAGTTGGCAGAGAACACCAGTTCTTCTGCTTTCGGATCGTCCATATACGCGACGACCGCCGTGCCGCCGGAAAGCTCGAGCGTGGTTTCAAAGGATTCCGCCAATCTTGTGGCTAAATCCGACCGCACTTTAAAGCGATCTACCACCACTTCGATGGTATGTTTTTTCTGTAATTCCAGTTTCGGCGGATCGGATAAATCACAAATCTCACCATCAATACGGGCGCGAATGTAACCTTGTGCGGCAATTTGTTGCAATAATTTAACGTGTTCCCCTTTGCGCTCTTTTACCACCGGCGCCAACAACATCATTTTGCTTTCTTCCGGCAGAGAAAGCACTTTATCCACCATTTGGCTGATGGTTTGCGCCGTGAGTGGCACATTGTGATGAGGACAGCGCGGCTCGCCCACGCGGGCAAACAACAAACGCAAGTAATCGTGAATTTCGGTAATGGTGCCTACCGTTGAACGTGGGTTGTGTGAGGTGGATTTTTGCTCAATAGAAATAGCCGGTGAAAGCCCTTCAATATGGTCCACATCGGGTTTTTCCATTAATGACAAAAATTGACGCGCATAGGCGGACAAGGATTCCACATAACGGCGTTGCCCTTCAGCATACAGCGTGTCAAAAGCCAAAGAAGATTTGCCTGAGCCGGATAAGCCGGTAATGACGATTAATTTATCACGGGGAATAGTTAAGTTAATATTTTTCAGATTGTGGGTTCTTGCACCACGAATATCGATGGTATCCATAATAGATTTTATAAATGAAAGAAGTGTAAATTTGCGACAATTATCGCATATTCCCAAATAACTGTGCAAATATCCAGTTAATTTTGTTGAAGGCGTGGATTTATTCCAAATTTTCAGGCAGAATAGAGCAAATTTTTTTACAGCAAAATTGAATAAAGAAGAGGATATTATGGCTGGAGTAAATAAAGTCATTATTGTTGGTAACTTAGGTAACGATCCTGAAATTCGCACCATGCCGAACGGCGAAGCGGTTGCCAACATTACCGTTGCCACCAGTGAAAGCTGGAATGATAAAAATACTGGCGAACGTCGTGAAGTGACCGAATGGCACCGCATTGTGTTCTATCGTCGTCAGGCGGAAGTGGCGGGCGAATACCTACGCAAAGGCTCTAAAGTTTATGTTGAAGGGCGTTTAAGAACCCGCAAATGGCAAGACCAAAACGGCCAAGATCGCTACACCACCGAAATTCAAGGCGATGTTTTACAAATGTTAGACAGCCGCTCTGATCGTCAATCCGGCGGCTACGCACCGGCAGCACAGCCAAGCTACCCAAGCCAATCACAAAGCGCGCCACGTGCAACACCGGCAAGCAAACCGGCAGCCGAAGCACCGATGGATAACTTTGATGATGATATTCCGTTCTAACGAATAAAGCACAAAAATGATAAAGGGTCTGATGTTATGTCAGACCCTTTCTTTTTTTGTCGTAGAGAATGAGGGTATTTTCTTGCGCAAAAGTGCGGTCATTTTTCAGCGTGTTTTTCCAACTTGAATATCGCAAATTTTGACCGCACTTTTTTTATCGTAATAAGAAAATAGGGCATTTTAGGGCGCAAGTATGCAATCACCGGATACTGCGACATTTCCAACGTAAGAGGCTTTTGTAAGGCGTTTGCTCATTGATTAATCCTTAGAAAAATAGGCACAAACGTGGACGTTTGCGCCATCGGAGGGGTACAAGTTAGTGATGAAAAAATTTATAATGCACAAGTTATTTTTTTAGAGGAAGCATCAATGAGAGCATTAGAAGCTAATTTGCTTAAATTTTTGAAAAAATCATCCCAGTTCATCATCCCTATCTATCAACGGAACTATTCTTGGACAGACAAACAGTGTACCCAACTGTGGGATGATATTATGCGGACAGGGACTGATGGACGCATTCACGCACACTTCATCGGTTCTATCGTTTATGTTGAGCGCGCACTATCCACCGTAAGCAGTCAGGAATCCTTACTAGTGATTGACGGGCAGCAGCGTTTAACTACTTGCACCCTACTCATTGCAGCATTGGCTGAGTTTTTTGAGCAACATAATATCCCTGAATTGTTAAATAGTTTTTCCTCTAAAAAACTGCATAACTATTACTTAACCAATCCTGAGGAAGAAGGCGAAAGACACTTTAAATTGATTTTGTCTGAAACTGATAAAGATACCCTTCTTGCCATATTGAAAAATACGCCACAACCAGAACGATTCAGCAGTAGAATTCAAGAAAATTACGAACAATTCCAAAAACTGATTCAGGAAAATCAAGACAAATTGGAACAAATTTGCCGAGGTTTGGATAAATTGGTTATTGTGGAAGTCGCGCTTGATCGAACGCAAGACAATCCACAACTGATTTTTGAAAGCATGAATTCAACAGGTTTGGAGCTTAGTCAAGCAGACTTAATCCGTAACTATATTCTGATGGGATTAGAACCAGACCTACAAACCGAACTATATCGCGATTATTGGCGTAAAATGGAACAACTTTTCGGGCAAGAAGCATATAGTCAATATTTTGATGATTTTATGCGTCATTATTTGACTGCGAAAACAGGAAATATTCCGAATATTCGTCAGGTTTACAGTGAATTTAAACTTTTTACTCATACCCATTTTTCCAATAATGTAAAAGAGCTGGTTGCCGATATTTATACTTATGCAGGTTACTATTGTGCCTTTGCTTTAAACAAAGAAACCAATCCGGCTTTGAAAGAAACATTTACCGACTTGCGTGAATTGAAAGTCGATGTTGCCTATCCATTTTTATTAGATGCCTACCATACTTACAAACAGGAAGGTTTAAGTACTGACGAAATGTGCCAAATTGTGCGTTTAGTGGAAAGCTATGTTTTCCGCCGCGCGGTATGTAATATCCCTACTAACTCGCTTAATAAAACCTTTGCTTCACTTGCCAGAAATCTGGATAAAACAAATTATGTGGAAAGTTTGCAAGCCAAACTACTCATTCTTCCATCTTACCGCCGCTTCCCATCTGATGAAGAATTTTTGCGTGAAATTAAAATTCGTGATTCCTACAATTTTGCCCGCCGGATTTACCTGCTACGCAAGCTTGAAAATTACGGACGTAAAGAAAAAGTCAATGTCAATGAGTACACTATTGAACATATCATGCCGCAAAACCCGAATTTATCTGACGAATGGCAGGCAGATTTAGGAAGTGATTGGCAGAAAGTTCAACAGACTTATTTGCATACATTGGGAAATTTAACCTTAACCGCCTATAACAGCGAATACAGCGACCGTCCCTATGTTTACAAACGAGACCAAGTAAAAGATGGAGACGGTAACGCTATCGGTTTGTCATCTAGTCCATTAAACTTAAATAAAAATTTGCCAAAGGAATATTGGAATGAAGAACAAATTAATCTGCGTGCAAAGCGATTATCCGTTTTAGCAGCCAAAATTTGGTCTATTCCTTATTTAACACAAGAACGACTTTCTCATTATCAACCCCAAAAGAACACTGAAACGACATACAATATTACAGACCATCCACACCTGATGCTGAATGCGGCAATGCACACTTTATTCCAAACATTACGGCAACAAATTCTGGCATTTGACGCATGTGTCAGCGAGGAGTTTTTAAAATTGTATGTCGCCTATAAAGCAGAAACCAATTTTGTGGATATTATCCCGCAGGCTAAACGATTACGTTTAGTTTTAAACATGCGATTTGCCGATATTCAAGACCCACGCGGGCTGTGTCGAGATATTACAAATTTAGGGAAATGGGGTAATGGAGATGTTGAAGTCCGCTTAGATAATTTTGATGATTTGACTTATGTTATGGGGCTGATTCGACAATCTTTTGATTATCAAATGATAAAAGATTAACGCCTATTTTTAAAAGGCCGTCTGAAGCCTTGTTTGGCTTTTCAAACGACCTTTGTTCACTCCAAACGCTTACTTCGCCTGAAAACCGCCGTCCACGCTAAAAATGTGTCCAGTGGTGAAGCTGGCTTCATCGGACATCAGCCACACAATCGCGTTCGCCGGTTCGTGCGGGTTACCCATTCGATTCATTGGGTGCATAGTTTCCAAGGCTTTCGGGTCGATGTTTTCATCCACGCCTGAAATCTGTTTGGCGATGATTTCGGTGCGAGTTGCACCCGGTGCGATGCCGTTGATGCGGATTTTTTCTGCCGCATGGTCAAGGGCGCAGGATTTGGTGAAGCCGACCACCGCGTGTTTGGTGGAAACATAGGTGTTGGCGTAAGGAATGCCGTTCAAGCCCGCGATGGAACACAGGTTCACAATCGAGCCACCGTAGCTCCATCTGTAATGCCATCGTAATCCAATTGTAATTCCATCATAATGTCATCATAACTCAATAGCTTTTTAATTTTTTGCTTCAGTAATTTATTTTTGGTCTGTACCAGATAACTAGATTAAATTCTCTTTAACTAATTGTTTTAAAATGGAAATTTTAGATTTTATTTCACTATTGTTAAAATGCCATTCGCATTCCTTCAAATACAGTTCAAAATGCGCTTTGGGAATGCCATTAAATTTGCGCAAATAACGTTTTGCTTGGTTCCAAAAATTTTCAATTCCATTTATATGGTTATGATTTTCAGCAAAATGCGTACTGTGATTGATGCGGAAATGACTAAATTCGCTGACATCAAGCACATCATAACTACAGTAAGTGTCTTGTGTAAACAATGCTATCGGGCTTAACTTTCTCACGAATTAGTGTTGCTGATTGGGAATTTGGTATAACTACGGTATAAACTTTACCATTTCTCTTGAGAAACCCGAATACCGCGACTTTGCCTGCTGCGCCACGACCACGCTTACCTTAAATTCTTTGGTATCAAATAAGCCTTTTTCCGCCAATAACGCTTCCATTTTGGCATAAGGGAAACCTTCAATCGGGGTGCTGTCAATACCGATCATTGCTGCCGAGGTCAGCATATTCCCCAGCGCAATATAACTTTGCTTACATGCCCAATCGTAAAAAGCTCTCGGATTATCTGCAAATACGCCTTCAAATTGACTGTATTGGCGGAAGAATTTCAAGCGCATGGTAACGGTATCTTCAGGTAGCTGCTGAACGGTGCACATAAAATACGGCAAATAATCGCCGTTCGGGTCAAGGATGGTTGCTGGCGCAAGGCGATTTACTGGCGGTCGTGCCTGAGCGTTTGATTGCCAACTTGCCCAATCTCAAGCGCTTTGAACCATCTCTTAAAATTCAAGGCTTTACCAAAACACTGATTTGGCACGAACGGACCCATAAAGATCCTGCGTATCGCTGGGTAAGGGAGTTGATTGAAAAGGCTTGTTTAGTTGATGGGAAATAGTGAATGTTGATGCTACCGATTAGCCGTAATTGATGGCGTACGAGAAATTTCCCCTTATGATCTGAAAATAGCCTGGTAAGCAAAGGCACTTTTTAAATATAGGGTAAAAAGGCATAATTGCAGCCCCATTTTTTGAATTATTTATTTAGGAGCAAAAAGATGAATATTTTATTACTAGACGGTGGAAAAGAGTTTGGTCATTCGCATGGTGAGTTAAACCATACGCTTCATAAAAAAGCGAAAGAAGTTTTGACCGCACTTGGATACAATGTAAAAGAAACTGTGATTGATGCCGGCTATGATGTTGAGGCAGAAATCGAAAAATTTGTTTGGATGGATGCCGTGATTTGGCAAATGCCGGGTTGGTGGATGCACGAGCCTTGGACAGTGAAAAAATACATAGACGAAGTATTAACTGGTGGACACGGCAAGCTTTACCAGAGTGACGGCCGTCATCGCGTAAATCCCACCGAAGGCTACGGCACAGGTGGCTTGTTGCAAGGCAGAAAATACATGCTTTCGCTTACTTGGAATGCGCCGATTGAAGCCTTCACCCGCGAAGGCGACTTCTTTGAAGGCAAAGGTGTGGATGCTTTATACATGCACTTCCACAAACTCAACGAGTTTATCGGCTTGACCCGTCTGCCGACATTCTTATGTAACGATGTGATTAAAAATCCACAAGTCGAACAATACTTAGCAGACTACCAAGCACATTTGGAAAAAGTATTTGGTTAATTGATAATTGAGAAATATTAGCCTAAAAGGTGAGCATTTTTGCTCACCTTTGTTTTTTTGTCGTAGAGAATGAGGATATTTTATTGCGAAAAAGTGCGGTCATTTCTCAGCATATTTTTCTGCTTTAAATATTGCGATCAGCTCCCGTACTTTAATTCGCTTATGTGACGCTTGGCTGATAGAGCGTTGTACTTTTAAACGGCGGATTTTCGCGCCTTGGTAGATTTCACGGGTGAATGGCGTGTCGTGGTTGGAAATCACTACTTGGACATTGCGTTGTTTTACGGTGTCTTTGGCAAGGTTGGCAAGATCACGCTGGTGGGCGATGGAAAATTCATTGCCCGAATAATTGGTGAAATTGCTGTCTTGTGAAAGAGGGGCGTAGGGGGGATCGCAGTAGATGACTGAATTTTTATCCGCCATTTGAAAGGTTTGTTGAAAATCAGCGCAAATAAAGATCGCACTTTGTGCTTTCGTTGAGAAAAAACGGAGTTCTTCTTCCGGGAAATAATGGGTTTTGTAAGCACCGAAGGGCACATTAAATTCGTTTTTGGAATTGTAGCGACACAAGCCGTTAAAACCAAAACGGTTTAAATACAGGAATAATACGGCACGTTGGAAGACATCGGTACTTTGATTAAATTCTTTACGCTTGCTGTAGTAGTAACTTTCTGTGTTGGCATCCGGGTGGAAGAAAACTGGTTTGCACGCTTGGATGTAGCCTTCTACGTCCTGTTTGACGATGTTGAATAGATGGATTAAATCAGGGTTGATGTCTGCCAGAATGTAGCGTTCAAAATGGCTGTTGAGAAATACTGCACCGGCGCCGACAAACGGTTCGACCAAACATTGTTTACGTTTTGGCAATAAGCGGTTGATTTCGTCTGTGAGGCGATATTTACCGCCCGCCCATTTGAGAAAGGGGCGGCTTTTGGTTTTTGTTGTGGGTTTAGCGGGTTTAGGCATGGGGTTAGTCAACTTGCGTACAACGATTGATGGCTTCAATGACCTGTTCTTGTGGGACATCCGTCGCCACATAAGCCTGTCCAAGGGCTTTGAGGAGCACCAAACGCAATTTGCCATTGAGTACTTTTTTATCACGCATCATTAGCGGCAAGTAATCTTGTGCGGTCATGCCATCCGGGGAAACGGTTGGTAAATTGGCGCGCGCTAAAAGTTTTTCTAAACGTGCGACATCATGTGGGGTTAAATCGCCTAATTTTTCTGATAACGCCGCAGCCATCATACAGCCGGCGGATACCGCTTCGCCGTGCAGCCAGTTGCCGTAACCTAAATAGGTCTCGATGGCGTGACCGAATGTGTGGCCCAGATTTAATAGCGCACGATCGCCTTTTTCCGTTTCATCACGCGCAACAATATCTGCTTTTAATTGGCAACAACGGGCGATACATTGTTGTAATGCGTTTTGGTCAAGGGCGACTAAGTTATCGATGTGTTGTTCTAGCCATTGGAAAAAGGGGAAATCTAAAATCGCACCGTATTTTATGACTTCGGCTAGGCCGGCGTTGACTTCACGTTTTGGTAAGGTGTTTAGGGTGAGCGTATCGACAATGACGGCACTCGGTTGATAAAACGCGCCGATCATGTTTTTGCCTAATTCGTGATTTACCGCAGTTTTACCGCCCACGGAAGAATCCACTTGGGCTAATAACGTCGTCGGAATTTGAATAAAACGAACGCCACGTTGATAGCTTGCTGCGGCATAGCCTGCCACGTCACCGATGACACCGCCGCCTAATGCCACGATCGTGGTATCGCGTCCGTGGTTGGCTTTTAAAAGTGCGGTGAAAATCAGGTTCAAAGAATCCAGGGTTTTGTATTGTTCGCCGTCCGGCAATACCACGTGGTCAATAAGACAACCGATTTTTTCTAAGGTGTCCGTCACGGTAGAAAGATAATGTTGTGCAACAGTTGGATTGGTCACGATCATGACTTTATTGCCGGATTTCAGCGGATAGCAATCGGTATTCGTGAGTAATCCGGCACCGATATGAATCGGGTAGCTTCTTTCTTTCAATTCAACATTTACACACAACATTTACTTTGCCTTTAAGGTGTTTAACCGTTTGTATTAACCGTTGTAGTTGTCAATCAGGTCGATAATTTGTGTCGCCATGACTTTGGCACTTTGTTCGTCAGTTGGTAGGGTGATGTCCGCCACTTCTTCATAAAGTGGATTGCGAACTTTAGCTAAGTCTTCCAACACTTGGCGCGGATCGGTCACATCTTGCAATAACGGACGTTTTTTGTCTCGCTGTGTGCGTTGATATTGTTTATCCACGGTAGTTTCGAGGTAAATCACAATACCGCGCGCGGAAAGGTGATTGCGGTTGTCTTTTGATAGTACAGCGCCGCCACCGGTCGATAACACGATGCCTTGACGTTGCGTTAATTCATTAATGAGACGTTCTTCTCTTTTACGGAACCCTTCTTCGCCCTCAACATCAAAAATCCAACCGATATCGGCACCGGCGCGTTCTTCAATTTCCGCATCGGTATCGACGAAATCCATGTTGAGTAATTGTGCGAGTTGGCGACCGATGGTGCTTTTACCTGCACCCATAGGGCCCACTAAGAAAATATTACGTTTTTCTGCCATTGCTATAATCTTAAATTTATGTCGTCGTAAAGAATGTGATCTTTTAGAAAATAAGAAACGACCGCAAGTCATGATTCATGTGGTCGTGTGAAAGTTTTGAATAAAATTGAAAAGATCACCCCAAAATTGCACGAGATTATCTCAATAAATCGCCATTCTTTTCAACATAAACAGGCGATTTATTTCGTTTATACCGCGTTAAAGACAAAATAAACTACGGGTTTCTTTCCTTTTTCGGTTTATTTTGTGCGGTCTTGGATTTCTCTTGCTTCTTGTTCTTTTTCTCAGGTGTTGGCTTGCCTTTCAAGTTTTCCAATGTCTCGCCGGGGCGCAAAATATGTGGGGTGACGAAGATCACTAATTCCCGTTTTTGGTGGCGATCACTTTCTTTGCTAAATAAATGCTTAATGCCGGGAATGTCTCCCAGTAATGGCACTTTGTCTAAGCTTTTAGTAATGGTGTCATGAAAGACGCCGCCAAGTACGATGGTTTCGCCGTCCTTGGCGAAAACTTGCGTATTTATTTCTTGTTTATCAATCGAAACCACCTCGCCTAAACCGTATGCCACGCGACTGCCCGGCGCGTTTTGGCTGACAATTAAATCCAACAGAATTTGCTTATCTAAGGAAATATGTGGTGTGACTTCCAACCCTAATACGGCTTCGCGAAACTCTACGCTTTGCGTACCACTTTTTTCATTCACCATGATATAAGGCAATTCCGTCCCTTGCTTAATGCTGGCGCTTTTCTTGTTGGTGGTAAGCAAACGTGGGCTAGCGATAATTTCCACATTGTTTTCTCGTTCAAGTGCGGTCAATTCTAAGTCTAAAAGTCGCCCGTTAATTTTGGCTACCTGTAACGCGAGAGACCCGGCCGGTGTCGTGGCGGTGGGCAAGTTGACGTTTAATTGATTGGCAATATTGTCAAAGCCGTTAGCGGCGAGACTGCCAGCAATTTTGTGGGCATTTTCTGTCGGGTTAAAAATCCCCCAACGCACGCCCAAATCTTTCAAACTTTCGGCGTTGATGGTGACAATACGTGCTTCGATGGCGATTTGTTCAATGGGCTTATCCAATTCCTTGATCAATTTCTTCAAGTTGGCGATGGATTTTGGTTCGTCTTGAATCAGCAAGAGATTGCTTCGGTCATCAAAGGTAATGCTGCCGTTCGGCGATAACATCGACCCACTGCCACCAGTGAGCGATTTCATGACTTCAGAGGCTTTGGCAAAGTGCAGTTTAATGGTGGCCGTCGTGAGCGAGGTTTCTTCCTCCGAAGGCAGTGCCGCAATGGCTTGAGGTTCCGTCATATTGCCGGCAAATTTGGCGGCGGTATCACGTTTACTTAAATAATAAATGCCGTCTTCTTGCCATAAATCCAATTGTTTAATTTTGGCAATGGAACGAAAGATCTGATCTAAATTCACGTTATCTAATTTTAGTGTCAGTGTGCCTTGCAATTCATCATCGATCAGTAAGTTGACATTTTGCGCCAGCGCGAGTTGTTGTAAGGTCGGTACTAAAGGCGCTTGTTTGAGTTGAATGGAAAAGGTTTGATGTTGTTCGGCATGCACGGTGAACGAGAAAAAACATCCGAAAAACAGACCGCACTTTAAGATCTTGAGAAAAAGCGATTGCATGATATTTCCTTAAAATGATTTAAAACTGAACATTGAACGGGAGCGTCTGTTCACAATGTTGATTGTTTTCTCTGCGTAGAAACGCAATTTGCTGTTTGGCGATATGGTCTATTTTGATTGCCTCTGCGGCGATGACATCACCGACGTTCGCCAAATGAACTTGCTGGTCGACCTGTAAAATAAGTCGGTAATCTTTTTGTTGTTGAATGATGCCAACAATCTGAATTTGAGCAAAAGGCGTGTTTGGAAAGATCCCTGTTTGGCATGAATGCGCTGGCGGTTGTTCTGGTTTCTGGACATGTTCTGGTTTGGTGCGATGGCGTTGTGTTTTATCAAATGGATCATTCGCTGCAGCGGGTAAGCTGAGCAAAATGCCCAATATTAAGTATAAAAGTGGTTCTCGCATTCGTTTTTCCTTAGTTTCCTTTGCTATTTAATTGAAATAAAAGTTCTGTTTGAATGGATGATGCCTCATTGGCTTCATCGTGTTGCGAAACTTGCCATTCCACGAGTTCCAATTCTGTGTTCGCGTTTAAAAGTGCGGTTAAAAATGAATGTAAATCTTTGAAATGGCCTTGAAGTTGTAGCCTGAGTAAGGGCTTTTGATGAAAATCCCATTGGCTTTGTACGATTTGCAAACCTTGAGCAAGTTGTTGGATTTGCTGATTAATCGGTGGCAGTTTGGCAGCCAGCGCCGGTGTGAGTAATTGCGTTGCCGCTTTCTCTTTTAGAGCGGCTAACAGTTTTTGTTGATGTGCTAAGTTTTCCCGTTGCGTTTGTAATTGTTGCTCCATATGTGTCATGTGAGCACGTTGTTGCCAATAATGTTGCAAGGGGAAAGAGAGGGTAAATACGCCGAGGAAAAGTAACGTGGAGTGTTGTTTCCAGGGATGTAAACGGTGCCAATGGGCCAATGTCTCGGTAAGTTTTTGTCTGAAATTCATGGTGTTGTTTTTATCTTTACATTAAATTGGAAACGCAGTTCTTGCGCTTGTGGTTTAAATTCCACCAGATTAACTTCGCGAAATAACGGTTGTGCGGAGAGATATCCATTGAGGCGAGAAAACTCTTCTTGGTTTTCAGCATATCCCTTGAGCATAAGATGTTCGGTATTGAGGTGTAATTCCGTTAATTCACCTTGTGTAAGTGGAAACTCAGCTAATTGATTTAACAAAGAAAAAAGCGTTTCTTTCGGAATTTCCTGAAGGGTTTCCAATTGCGCATGACTGTGCCGAAATTGTTGGATTTGTTGTTGTATTGCGTGTAATTCTTGTTGATGGCCGGTGTATTGCAACTGTGCTTTGCCCGCATTGTCGGTATAGCCTTCCGCAAAATGGGTGAGCGATAATGTGCCGATCGTACATAACGTTGCCCCGATAAATAGGGTAACCAACAAACGCCGATTTTTCTGTCGAAGCTGTTTAATGCGCCAAGGCAACAAATTCATGTCTTTTTTCATGTCATTTTCTCTAAAGGTGGCGCTTTAACACCAAAAAGTGCGGTGGATTTTTGTAACGTTTCTTGTTGCCACAAGGCATTACCAAGGGCGATAAAAGGAAGGGAGGTGTTTATTTCCACCCAGTCTGATGCAATGTGTGGTGTAGATTCAGTGCTGTAATAGAACACTTTTTCCGGTTTTTCATCATAACGCTGGCAATATTGCTCAAAAAGTGAGGTCAAATTTCCGTCCGTTTGAAACAGTGTTTGGGTTTGTTGTCGTTTTGGGTGAATCGCTAATGCGCCGCTTTCGTCTTGGTATAACACTAAGGCGTCGATCGGTAATGCTTGCTCTAAAATATATTCGCTGGCGCGTAAAACAGCTTTGGCAACGCTATCTAACACATCAATTTGCAAGGGAATAAATTGATTTAAATAGTTTTTCGCAATTTGTTGTCTAATCGCGAAAATATCTAAACGAAATCCTTGTTTTAGCGGCATCGCCGTATAGTCATACCAAACTTCCTCAAGTGGAATTGGCAATTCGTGGGTAAGGGTAAAATGACACTGCTGTTCGCATTCTTGGGTATTCAGGTTTTGCGGCAGAATAAGGCTTTTTTGCCAGATATGCTGCGGCATAATGGCGGTAATGAATTTATAGTTTGCTCTTCTCGGTGATTGATTTAATTTCTGATTTAACGTGGAAGAGAGTGTAAGTAAATCCAGTTCGCTACATTGTAAAAACTGGGCTTGGTTTTGTGAATCGAACCAAAGAACATCAATATGTTGTGGGTGATAGCAAAGGCCAACTTGAATGGCGTGCTGATGTCTGATGAACATGAAGTATCCTTGTTTGCAATATTTACTGTCGTTTTTGTTGCGTAGTCTTTATACTTAGCCACTATATTTTTCATTCCTTTTATTGCATTTAACTAAGTGAGAATTTTTCGATGCGGATCGCAAAATTAATATTAAGTTCCTTATTAACGCTGTTCATTTTGGGTTGTATTGCTGTGGGCGTTGTCTATGTGCAGCTAAAATCCGATTTGCCGGACGTGGAAACGCTGAAAACCGTTGAGTTGCAACAGCCAATGCAAATTTATACTTCTGACGGTAAGTTGATTGGTGAAGTGGGCGAACAGCGCCGTATTCCGGTGAAATTAAATGAGGTGCCGCAAAAGTTAATTGATGCGGTATTGGCGACGGAAGACAGCCGTTTTTATGAACACCACGGGCTAGACCCGATCGGGATCGGCCGTGCCGTGATGGTGGCAATCAGTAAAGGTGGCGCTTCCCAAGGGGCGAGTACCATCACGCAACAGTTGGCGCGTAACTTCTTCTTAACGCCGGAAAAAAGTTTGATTCGTAAAGCCAAAGAGGCGATTTTAGCTATTGAGATCGAAAATGCTCTGGATAAAAACGAAATTCTTGAGCTTTACCTAAATAAAATTTATTTGGGCTACCGCTCTTATGGTGTGGCGGCCGCGGCAAAAACCTATTTTGGTAAAGAATTAAATCAACTGACTTTGTCCGAAATGGCCGTGATTGCAGGTTTACCGAAAGCACCTTCTACAATGAATCCACTTTTCTCCCCGAAACGTGCATTAGAGCGTCGTAATGTAGTGTTGGGGCGTATGTTGGATCAAAAATATATTTCTCAGGAAGAATATGATGCTGCGTTGAAAGAGCCGATTGTCGCCAGCTATCACGGTGCGCAATTGGATTTTCGTGCTGATTACGTCACAGAAATGGTGCGTCAGGAAATGGTAAAACGTTTCGGTGAAGAAGACGCCTATACCAAAGGCTATAAAGTGTACACCACGGTGCTTTCCAAAGATCAGGAAACGGCGCAAAAAGCGGTACGTGATAATTTAATCGCTTACGATATGCGTCATGGTTATCGTGGTGGTGAACCCTTATGGAAAAAAGGCGAAGCCTCTTGGGATAATGACACTATTATTGGTTTTCTGAAAAAGTTACCAAATTCTGAGCCGTTTATTCCGGCTGCCGTCATGAATGTATCTAAATCGAGTGCAGAGCTTTTATTGGCATCCGGTGAGAAAATAACGTTGCCAAGTAGTACGATGCGCTGGACGGGGCAGTCTGCTCCGGTGAAAACAGGTGAGCAAATTTGGTTACGTAAAAACGATAAAGGTGAATGGGTCTTGGGGCAAATTCCACGCGCCAATTCTGCGTTGGTTTCTTTGAATAGTGACAATGGCGCCATTGAAGCGATTGTGGGCGGTTTCAGTTTTGAACAAAGTAAATTTAACCGTGCGACACAATCATTAGTGCAAGTAGGTTCTTCCATTAAACCGTTCATTTATGCGGCTGCATTGGAAAAAGGCTTGACCTTGTCCAGTGTGTTGCAAGATACGCCGCTTGTGTTGAAAAAGCCGGGACAAAAGGAATGGCGTCCGAAAAACTCGCCGGATCGTTATGATGGTCCGTTGCGTTTACGTGTGGGACTAGGCCAATCTAAAAACATGATTGCCATTCGCTCCATGCAAATGGCCGGTGTCGAGTTTGTTGCGGATTTCTTGCAACGTTTTGGTTTTAAACGAGATCAGTATTTTGCCAGTGAAGCCCTTGCATTAGGTGCGGCTTCCTTTACGCCGCTTGAAATGGCGCGTGGTTATGCAGTATTTGATAACGGTGGTTATTTAGTTGATCCTTATATTATTAATAAGATTTTAGATAATACCGGCAAAGAAATTTTTGTGGCCAACCCTAAAGTCGCCTGCCCAACTTGCGACAGTATTCCTGTGATTTACGGCGAAACGGAAAAATTAGATGGTTTCAAAAATACCGATTTGACCATGGCTGATGGCTTGAAACGCAGCGATGATTCCACGAACGGCGAAGAAGTAGATCAAGGTGAAACTGTGCCGGATATTCCGGAGTTACAGCCACGTGTTGATTCTGTGAAAGAAGAAAATTTAAATTTCATGGCGCAAGCAAAAACCAACAGCTCGCAAGTTGAGTATGCGCCACGTGTCATTAGTGGTGAATTGGCGTTCTTGATTCGTAGTGCATTAAATACGGCGATTTATGGTGAACAAGGGCTAGATTGGAAAGGCACCAGTTGGCGCATGGCAAATGAGATCAAGCGTAAGGATATTGGCGGTAAAACCGGGACGACCAATAACTCCAAAGTGGCGTGGTATGCCGGGTTTGGCGCGAACTTAACGACGGCTGTGTATATTGGTTTTGATGACAATAAATTCGATTTAGGTCGCGGAGAGGCTGGTGCGAAAAGTGCGATGCCGGCGTGGATTAGTTACATGAAGGCCATTTTGAAAGAGGTACCTGAACGCATGTTGCCGACTCCGGCGAATATTGTCGAGAAAAATATTGATCCGCGTTCCGGCTTATTATCTGGTGGTGGACGTGTCGAATACTTCATTAAAGGCACCGAACCGACCCGAGCTTATGTGGAAGAACGTGGTTATTATGTGCCTAGCGATCTGCAGGAAGGCGGTGGCGCATCGGGTGGCCAACGGGAAGAATTATTCTAGACCGCGACTTGTTTTTGAAGCCCGGCAGCTGTCGGGCTTCCTTTTTGGGGAAAAGTGCGGTCATTTTATTTAACGTTTTATAAGTAGGAATTATGCTCAGTTATCGTCATAGTTTTCATGCAGGTAATCATGCGGATGTGTTGAAACATATCGTGTTAATGCTGATTATTGAAAGCCTGCAACAGAAAGATAAAGGTTTTTATTATTTAGATACGCATTCAGGCGCGGGACGTTATCGTTTATTTAGTGCAGAAGCGGAGAAAACGGCTGAATATGTGGATGGTATTGGTCGTTTGTGGGGACGAGAGGATTTACCGCCAGAAGTGGCGCGGTATGTGGCACTGATTAAAAAACTCAACTATGGCGGGAAAGAATTGCGCTATTACGCTGGCTCCCCGTTATTAGCCGCCAATTTATTGCGCCCACAGGATCGTGCGTTAATGATGGAATTACACCCAAGCGAATTTCCGTTATTACGCAATAATTTCAAAGAATTTGAAAATGTGACGGTGAAAATCGGCGATGGCTTTCAGCAAGTCAAAGCCACATTGCCTCCTAAAGAGCGTCGAGGCTTGGTACTAATTGATCCGCCTTATGAACTGAAAGAAGACTATGATTGGGTGGTGAAAGCCATTGAAGAAGGTTATAAACGTTTTGCGACTGGTGTGTATGCGATTTGGTATCCTGTGGTGCTACGTCAGCAAACCAAGCGCATCATTAAAGGTTTGGAAGCTTCGGGCATTCGTAAGATTTTGCAAATTGAATTGGCGGTGCGCCCGGATTCAGATCAGCGCGGTATGACGGCGAGTGGCATGATTGTGGTGAATCCACCTTGGATGTTGGAACAGCAGATGAAATCCATTTTGCCGTATTTAACCACCGCACTTGTGCCGCAAGGTACCGGCAGTTGGTCGGTAAACTGGATTACACCTGAATAAGATGACGCCAGCATAAGATAATACCGATTAGACCGATTTATCCTATTTGTTTGATTTGTGAACATCCTTTGGGCAGAATAGCGCCCAGTTTATTAATAAGGAAAAGAATATGACTAGACATTATGATTACATTGCCATCGGTGGTGGCAGCGGTGGAATTGCTTCCATTAACCGGGCAGCAAGTTATGGCAAAAAATGTGCCATTATTGAAGCAAAACATTTAGGCGGAACCTGTGTTAACGTGGGCTGCGTGCCGAAAAAAGTGATGTTCTACGGCGCACAAATTGCGGAAGCCATCCATCATTATGCACCGGATTACGGTTTTGATGTGGACGTCAAAAAATTTGATTTCGCTAAGTTGGTGGAAAGCCGTCAAGCCTATATTTCCCGCATTCATACCTCATACGATAACGTATTAGCAAAAAATAACGTGGATGTGATTCGCGGTTTTGCCAAGTTTGTCAATAAAAATACCCTTGAAGTGGCTTTCGCCGATGGCACTACTGAACAAGTGACAGCAGATCATATTTTGATTGCTACCGGTGGACGTCCAAGTATTCCTGCAATAAAAGGCGCAGAATACGGTATTGATTCTAATGGCGTTTTTGCGTTAACCGAGCTACCTAAACGTACAGCTGTTGTTGGCGCAGGTTATATTGCCGTGGAGTTGGCCGGCGTCTTAAACAGCCTTGGTGTGGAAACCCATTTATTTGTGCGTAAACACGCGCCGTTGCGTAATTTTGATCCAATGATGGTGGAAACCTTGGTGGAATCCATGCAACAAGACGGTATTACGTTACACACCCATGCCATTCCAAACGAAGTGGTAAAAAATGCAGACGGTTCTGTGACCCTTAAATTAGAGGATGGTCGCGAGCAAACCGTAGATTGCCTGATTTGGGCCATTGGACGTGAGCCGACAACGGATAAAATTAATTTACACGCCGCCGGCGTAGAAGCGAATGAGCGAGGTTTCATCAAGGTAGATAAATACCAAAACACCAATGTGCTGGGTATTTATGCGGTAGGCGATATTATTGAAGGTGGCATTGAACTCACGCCGGTAGCGGTTGCAGCCGGACGTCGTTTATCCGAACGCCTGTTTAACAATAAACCAAACGAACATTTAGACTACAATTTAGTGCCTTCTGTGGTGTTCAGTCATCCGCCAATCGGCACTGTGGGATTAACCGAACCACAAGCCATTGAACAATATGGTGCGGAAAATGTAAAAGTGTATAAATCGTCCTTTACTTCTATGTACACGGCTGTCACCCAACATCGTCAAGCTTGCCGCATGAAATTGGTGTGCGTTGGTGAAGAGGAAAAAATTGTGGGCTTACACGGCATTGGTTTTGGCGTGGACGAAATGATCCAAGGTTTTGCTGTTGCTATTAAAATGGGCGCGACAAAAGCAGATTTTGACAACACAGTGGCTATTCACCCAACAGGCTCGGAAGAGTTTGTAACAATGCGTTAATTAACACTTATTAAATAAAAAAGGTCTGAGTTTTCAGACCTTTTTTGTATTCTTTATTCACTATGTTAGACACAAACTTTAGTATTTCAACTAAAGTGCGGTCTTATTTTATTGTGTTTTTAACGGGTCCCATAAACGACGATGGTCTTGCCATGGGCTGAAATGAGATGTTGATCTTCTAGCATTTTGAGAATGCGCCCAACGGTTTCACGGGAACAGCCTACCATTTGGCCGATTTCTTGGCGGGTAATTTTAATTTGCATACCATCCGGATGAGTCATCGCTTCCGGCATTTTGGCTAGGTTTAATAAGGTTTGAGCAATGCGCCCGGTAACATCCAAGAAAGCCAAGTTACTGACTTGGCGTGAGGTGTTTTGTAAACGACGTGCCAACTGCGCGGTAAGGAGCATTAGAATTTCAGGGTTAACTTGAATTAATTGGCGAAATTTACGGTAGGAAATTTCAGCAACTTCACAAGCCGCTTTGGCTTTTATCCAGGCGGAACGACGCTGATCTTCTTCAAATAAACCGGCTTCCCCGAAGAAATCGCCTTGGCTTAGATAAGTCAGGATCATTTCTTTGCCATCTTCATCTTTCACTAAAACGGAAACGGAACCTTGAATTAAATAGTATAAGGTTTCAGCCTTTTCACCGGCATTGATTAATGTGCTTTTAGATGGATATTTATGAATATGACAATGAGATAAAAACCAATCAAGGGTTGGATCCGTTGATGGCGTTGTAACTTGTGCGTTTTGTTCCTGCACGGTGAAAACCTCCAGCTAACAATGAAAAACTAAAAAGTTTATCTAAAAAATTCCGTTTTATTTTTTATATCGATAGATTCATGTAACTCAGACCAAACGATCACCGCACTTCCTTGGCGGATTTTGTTCAGTAGCGCTTTCTTTTTTTGTTCGAAAGTCTGTTCATGTGAACCATAATCGGTTCCTTCACGTAAAATGACGCTTTCCACAATATTGATTAAGGTGTCTTCCGCCAGTTCTTGCCAAGGAATAATCACGACATATTACCTAAATAAATAAATTATGCAAATAAGCTTTCAATGAGCTGCCATTGCTGGCTAAACCCTTGATTTGGTGTGTGTCGGAAATTGGAACGCACATAGCGCATAAACTGCCCTTCACAGAGGGTGACGAGGTGTGCGGCGATAATGCGTTCGTCCACGTTAAATCCGCGTCCTTCGCGCAATTTTCGCATTTGCAGAATATTCACGAACTGCAATTCTAGCCTGTCAAAAAAGGTAGCAACGCGGGCTTGTAGTTTGGCATCTTCAAACATCAACGCATGGCCCGTTAAAACACGGGTTAAACCGGGGTTTTTACGGGCAAAATCCAAGATCATCTGCAGGATGTCTTTTACCCGTTGCATGGTGTTGGTTTCATTTTTGATAGATTGTGAAATGCGATTCAGCAATGTGCTTTCGATATTCTCAATTAAGGCTTCAAAAATCTTGGTTTTGCTCGGGTAATAACGGTACAACGCCGCTTCTGATACGCCCACTTCTGCGGCTAAACGCGCCGTTGTCATACGCTCCATGCCGCGTTCGGAATGCAACATATGCGTGAGCACCGTCAACACTTGTTGGCGGCGTTCTTTAATACTGCGTTTATTGGTTTGTTCCATTAGTGTTTACCTGAATGGCCGAAACCGCCTTCGCCGCGTTCTGTGGCATTAAATTCGTTGACGATATTAAATTCTGCTTGCACAACGGGCACAAAGACTAATTGCGCGATGCGATCGCCTACTTCAATTTTGAACGGTTCATTGCCACGATTCCACACGGAAACCATGAGCGGACCTTGATAATCAGAATCGATTAAACCGACTAAATTGCCCAACACAATGCCGTGTTTATGGCCTAAACCGGAACGCGGTAAAATCACTGCCGCTAAATTGGGATCGGCAATATAAATAGAAAGCCCCGTTGGAATTAATTTGGTTTCACCCGGTTGGATTTCAATGCCATTGTCTAGAAGTGCACGTAAATCCAAACCGGCTGATCCTTCAGTAGCATACGTTGGCAGGGGAAATTCGTTGCCAAGACGGCTATCTAAAATTTTAACGTCAATTTTTTTCATTGTGATCTTTTCCTTTAACGAAATCTTTTGTGTTTTTGATAAAGTGCGGTTGGTTTTTGCTGTGTTTTTTTATTGACGGTAACGCGCCATGATTTCAGTGACTAATGCTTCTGCCAATGTATTTTTATCCGCCTGCGGCAAGGCTTTTTCGCCATGCTTCCAAAAGAGGTGTAGCGCATTGTGATCTTGTCCGAACACTTGCCCGCCGGAAACGTCATTGGCACAAATCATATCCAAATTTTTGCGCGTCAATTTATCTTTCGCGTAATCGGCAACATTCTGCGTTTCAGCCGCAAACCCAATAGTGAAAGGGCGCTTTTCCGTAAGATGCGCCACATCCGCGATAATGTCCGGATTTTTAACGAGCTTTAACGTCATTTCTTCAGCCGATTTTTTGATTTTTTGATCAGCGACATCCGCAATACGGTAATCCGCCACTGCGGCACAACCAATAAAAATGTGATTTTTGACCGCACTTTCTAAGGCAGTTTGCCACATTTCTTGCGCGGAAATGACATTAATACGATGAATATTGGGTGAGGCGGAGAGATTCACCGGGCCGGCAATTAGTGTCACCTGTGCCCCACGTTTGGCAAAAGCCTCTGCAATGGCAAAGCCCATTTTACCGGAGCTGTGATTGGAAATGTAACGCACTGGATCGATGGCTTCACGCGTTGGGCCTGCCGTGATAGCAACATTGAGACCGACTAAATCTTGCTGCACAGTAAAATGATGGCAAAGTGCGGTGAAAATTTCAGAAGGTTCAGACATCCGCCCGGCGCCCACATCACCACATGCCTGTTCGCCACTGTTCGGGCCGATAAGTTGTATGCCACGGCTTAAAAGTGCGGTCAGATTTTGCTGCGTTATGGCTTGACGATACATTTGTTGGTTCATCGCCGGTGCAAGTAAAATCGGTGCGTTGGTGGCAAGACAAATCGTAGAAAGTAAATCGTTCGCCATGCCGACAGTTAAGCGCGCAATAAAATCGGCACTGGCTGGCGCGATTAATACGACATCCGCCCATTTCGCCAATTCAATATGTCCCATTGCCAGTTCTGCTTGCGGATCCAATAACGATTGTGCCACGGCATTGCCGGAAATCGCTTGTAAGGTGAGTGGGGTCACAAATTCTGCGGCAGCAGGCGTGAGCACCACGTGAACCTGCGCATTGGCTTTGCGTAATAAACGAATTAATTCGATGGTTTTGTACGCGGCAATGCCGCCGGTAATACCCACAACAATGCGTTTATTTTCTAGATTAATCATGCTTGAATCCCATGAATTGACTGACTCGGAGATGAATTCGCTTATTCTACTTGAATTATGATTTAATCAAAAATCTTATTTTGCGATCCCAATCCCATCTTTTGAATGTACTTTTTGGATTTTACGACGTCCTGTGAATGAATAGCGAATCTGTTATTTTTTGCGAGGTTAAAGAAATGAATGAGGCCTTAATGCCAAGGGAAAAGCTCTTAAAATATGGAGTCGCCACACTGACAGATGCTGAACTTTTGGCCATTTTCTTGCGTACGGGGATTAAAGATTGTCCGGTGATGCAGCTATCGAAAAATGTGTTACAACATTTTGGGTCGTTGCGTGGGCTTATTAGCGCCAATCAAAAGCAGTTTTGTGCCATGAAAGGCATTGGCATTACGCAGTTTATTCAATTGCAAGCTTGCACGGAAATGACCCGTCGTTATTTATTGG
This sequence comes from Aggregatibacter segnis, assembly GCF_003130075.1. Classification (GTDB taxonomy): domain Bacteria; phylum Pseudomonadota; class Gammaproteobacteria; order Enterobacterales; family Pasteurellaceae; genus Aggregatibacter; species Aggregatibacter segnis_A. Next base: position 116,363 of record NZ_NRCW01000003.1, read on the forward strand.
CGGAACTCAAAGAAGGGTATTGTTTCAGTTCGTCAGAGACGGTGAAAATGTACTTACAAACAGAGTTGGAAAATACGGAACGAGAAATTTTCTTAGTGCTGTTCTTGGATAACCAGCATCGCTTGATTAAGCAGGAGCGCTTGTTTCTTGGCACAATTAATAAAGCGATGGTTTATCCGCGCGAAGTTATCAAAGAGGCGTTGGCTTGCAATGCGGCGGCGATTATTTTGGCACATAATCATCCTTCCGGCGTAGCGGAACCAAGCTTTTCCGACCGACAAATTACGGAGACTATCAAACAGGTGGCGGAGTTGGTGGAAATTCGAGTGCTGGATCATTTTGTGATTGGCAAAGGCGATTATTTTTCCTTTGCGGAACAAAATCTTCTCTAAAACTGACCGCACTTTTGGATAAATTTTAGTTTTAATGTCAGCAAATTCAGGATTTAGGCTTGAGAATGCAATATAAAGTGAGTATAATGCACGACCTTTAATATAGTATGCGGGTCGGGTTATACGACCTGACGAGGTCATTCAAAAAGCGATTTTTGAAATATTCCGAACCGTAAGCTCGAGCTTAAATTTCATTATTGGAGATTAATATGTCTAGAGTCTGTCAAGTAACAGGCAAGCGTCCGGCAGTGGGTAACAACCGCTCTCACGCAATGAACGCGACTCGTCGTCGTTTTCTTCCTAACCTTCACACTCACCGTTTTTGGGTTGAAAGTGAAAACCGTTTCGTAACATTACGCTTAACTGCAAAAGGTATGCGTATTATTGATAAAAAAGGCATTGATGCAGTTTTAGCTGAAATCCGTGCTCGTGGCGAGAAAATCTAAGGAGCTAACAAATGGCAGCAAAAGGTGCTCGTGAGAAAATCCGTTTAGTTTCTACCGCAGAAACCGGTCATTTCTACACAACTGACAAAAACAAACGTAATATGCCTGAAAAAATGGAAATCAAAAAATTTGATCCAGTTGTGCGTAAACACGTTATTTATAAAGAAGCAAAAATCAAATAATTTTGCACGAATTGAAAAACCCGACATTGTTCGGGTTTTTTTATATCCAGTGGCTATCGGAGAAAGAGAATGCCTGAACTACCTGAAGTTGAAACCGCACTACGTGGCGTAAGCCCTTATCTAAAAGATTACATGATTGAAAAAATCGAGGTACGTCAGCCGAAACTCCGCTGGGCAGTATCACCGGAATTAGCGACATTGCATCAAGTAAAAATTCTGGATCTTACCCGCCGCGCCAAATACCTTATCATTCATACCGAACAAGGTTATATCATCGGGCACTTAGGGATGTCAGGAACCGTAAGAATCGTACCGCATGACAGCCCGATTGATAAACACGATCACTTGGATATTGTGATGAATAATGGTCGATTATTGCGTTATAACGATCCGCGCCGTTTTGGGGCTTGGTTGTGGACGGAAAAATTAGATGAGTTTCATTTATTTTTGAAACTGGGGCTGGAACCACTATCAGAGGAATTTAACGCAGACTATCTTTTCAAAAAATCTCGCAAAAAAACGACCGCACTTAAGACCTTTTTAATGGATAATACTGTGGTGGTGGGCGTTGGCAACATTTATGCAAATGAAAGTTTGTTTTTATGCGGATTGCACCCATTAAAACTTGCCGCGAATCTCACCCGGAAACAGTGTGAACGTTTGGTTGAAACCATTAAATCCGTTCTTGCCAAAGCCATTGAACAAGGCGGAACGACACTCAAAGATTTCTTACAACCTGATGGCAGACCAGGTTATTTTGCGCAAGAATTATTGGTTTATGGCAACAAAGGCAAACCTTGTCCAACATGCGGTACAAAAATTGAAAGTTTAACCATCGGACAACGAAACAGCTTTTATTGCCCGATGTGTCAGAAGAAAGGGTAGGATTTATTGTGTGGGATGTGTTTGAAATAATTCATTTATCCAATTAGCAGCTTCTTTCATAGGAAAATCGTGGGTGTAATTATTTGAATCACTTTCTATTTTGCTCATAATCGTTTTATAAGAAATATTTGCATTACCTCTCGGTTGCCAGCGACAAAAATTAGCTATATTCCGTGCATAAAATGCTAAAAATTTTTTCTTTAGTGCAATTGCAAGATGAATTGTTCCGCTATCAACACCAATAATTAAATCCGCAGAAGAAACTAGTTGTATATATTCTTGAATTGTCGTTTTAGGAGATAATTTTATCTGAATTCCATCGTGGCATAACGTCATTAATTCTTTAAAATAAGTAGTGCTTTCTTTCGTATTTGTGAGTACAAAAAGTGTATTTCCTAATATTGCTGGAGAAAGCGAGTTTAATAATTCAGCAAACTCATTTATTGGGATTTTTCTTGTGCTACCTTCTGGTGCTAATAATATTCTTCGTTTATCTCCCCAAAGTACTTCAAATTTAATACTGTCTTGATTTTTTAGTGTATATTCGGCAGATTTTGGATCTAAATAAGAAGAAATGACAGAATGATTTAGATAATCCGCAATATGTGTAGTATTACTTTGTGGGCAGGCAAAATTATAGTTTTTGATAGTATTAAGATTATAATTTTTTTTATGTTTCTTATTGAAGACAATTATGTATTTGGGCGATAATAGTTTTTCCAAGGTAATGGATCTAGTTGTATAAGTCGGCTGAAAGTCAAGGTATAGATCCCATTTACGCCGTTGAATAATATAATTTAAAGGCTTATCCTCAAGAAAAACATTGACCAAATTGGAATGAGCAAAAATATCTCGATTTCTCTCAGTAACGATCACACCAATAATGAGTTCAGGATTGGCAAGTCTTAGCTGTTTCAAATGTGCCGTATGGGCAATAGCATCCCCAATAGCATCCCCAATTGGCTTTAATAAAACTGATTTAATGGCCATTAAATCTATTTTTTCTTCTTTTCGTTTTCCTGCTAATTTAGTAATAAGTTTTTTTAGTATTGACATAAAATTAATTTATTTTAACCATTCTATTTTAATTTCTTGTGGGCTTAGCTCGTTAATATTTTCTTTATAAAAAAGAATATGTGTTTCATTTTTACAGTTAGGATTCCAATGCTTAAATGCAATAATATCTTCTTTATAAATAGCAATGATTGGTTTATTAAGCCCTGATGCTATATGTACTGTTGAAGTATCTGTTGATATTAATTGAATTGAATTGCGAATTAATTCAATAGTATGAAAAATATTTTTTGTATCATGAACAAAGATATTGTTATATTCTTTAGATAAATTTTTTAATAAAGGTGTTACTTCTGGGTAACTTAATAGTACAAATTGCTTGCCTTTTGTGATTTCTGTCAGATACTTTAAGTAGTTTTTAATATTCTCACTATTTACTTTTTTAGCTTTATATGCCCCAAAGAAGTTTACAGAGATATAATCTCGAATATTATTTTTTTGTAAGAATCTTTGAATTTCAATTGCGCTATTTTTATCATAAGGAATATCGTAAGTAGTATCTATATCTGATATTCCTATTAATTCTAAGGATTTTTGATATACTCTAGAGAAATGCTCATCATTTTCTAAACTATGAGTGAAAATATTATAATTTGATTTTTTATAACCAATATAAATTTTTGCATTGATTAATCTCAGTAGGAGTAGGTCTCGATTTTTTATTGATAGAGTTGGATCAATGACGACATCATATTTATCTTTTGAAATAATTAAGCCAAATTTAATATAGTCTAAAATATTTCGTTTTTTTACTAGATAAAGTTGATCAATATAAGGGTTATTTTTAAACAAATATGCATCTTTTATTGTGCATACTACACCAATTTTAATGTTGGGATTAAATTTTTTTATTTCTCTAAATATAAAAGAGCTTACAATATAATCCCCAATTTTTCCATCTTGACGTAAGAAAATGATCTTTCTCGGTGTTTTAATATATAAAGTGGCATGTTTTTCTTTGTCTAAAATAAACTTCCCTATATATAAACGAATGATTCTAAATATATTCTTAAGTTTCATGTTGGGTCACTAAATATTCATGGTTGTTTAAAATAGAGTTAACTGAAAATATTACTTCTTTCAGCGTAGAATAAAAGTCTTGTACAAATAATATTAACTTTTTTTAGTATAAAATTTCAGTAAATATTTTCCTAGTAGACATGAAAAACCTCCTTTCTTACTATCCAATAATAAATAATTACCTATGTTGAAGATATTACAGTATTTAAGTTATCACCAAAGTATATCTCATATTATAATATATGAATTATTTTGCTTGGATTACTAATTATTTTATCAAATTATAGCTTATCATCTCTTATAATTAAAGATTTAGTTTTGCTATAAAAATTCCATCAAGTTGTTTATAGAATTTTTTCTTTTTATTAAGCAAACGGTTTTATTGCTCTTTTAAGTAAGACTCTTACGTAATTCTTCTAGATTTCTATTTTGGTTCTCTTTAGTAACTAAAAATAATACCTATATTAAAATCTACTATGCACTCAATTATATTTTCAACAAATTTTATGATGATGGAAAATATTTTTTAAATAAACATTACTAGCTCTATTTCTTTTACCTAGTAATACATTTAGCTATTATTTATAGGTATATCATTTAAGTATTTTATGGAATAATCTCATTAACTCTCTCGGAATAGACATGATGGCATGTCCTAATTTATAGTCTAATTTATTTATTTTATTTATTTTACAGCCGATTTCCTGTTGTTTTTTATCAATAAACTCTTTGTTTTCTTTAAATAGCTCATCAATAAAATTTGAAATAATGATTTGGTTGATTTTACTTTCTGGAATAAAATTAATTCCATAATCAAAGTCATTAATTAGTCCTTTATTATTTTGTCCTAAAATTCCTATATGTTGGATATAACTTTCATATAAGCAATATAATTTAATTCCCTCTTTTTTTAGTAAGGAAGACCACTCCCAGTCAAAATATTTAGTGTTGTCAGGTAAATTATTTATTATTTTTTCTACAATACTTCTAGATAATACTGTTCCTGCATTGCCAAGATGTAATTTTTCTCCGAATAATTCATTACTATTATTCTCGTTAATAAATGGATGCTTATTAGAATTATATAAAGATAAGACTCCATCAGTTTTTGGTAAATTCTCTAAAATAATTTCTAACCAATTAGGTCTATATATTAAATCTGAATCTGCATTAACTAGAATTTCATCACCTGTTTTCAGAAAGTCTTTATATATTTCAATAGAGTTTCTATCTGCACCTAAGTTATACTCTCTTATTATAATGCTTTTGGCAAAAGGAAATTTAATAGCCAGATATTCTTCAGATATTTCAGTGCTATGATCATCATATATTCTTACATTAATATTTTCTATATTAACAGACTCTTTTAGTGAGGCTAACATCTTGTCAATATAAGTTTGACGATTATATGTAGCAATTGCAAATGTAATTTTGGGCATATCTATTTTAGATTTTTATGAATAAAACTAACCCCCGCAATTGCGAGGGCTAAGATTCAGATTACTTCGTACCTGGAATTTTGAAACGGCTGTTAAAGCGTTCAACACGACCACCGGTATCAACAACACGTTGTTTACCTGTATAGAATGGGTGGCATTTACCGCACACATCAAGGTTGATGTCTTTGCCTAAGGTAGAACGAGTTTTGATCACGTTACCGCAAGAACAAGTTGCAGTAATTTCTTTATATTCAGGATGAATACCTTGTTTCATAGAAAACCTCAAATTTGAAGCCATGCCGCTATCAAGCCAATCGCAAAAGCAATCCCTGACACCGCATGAGATTAATATTACGCCATTATAAATGGCACGCTTGTGTGTAAGGACGCGAATTTTACAGAAAAAGAAAATGACATTCAACCCATCTGCCACTAAATAGACAATAATCCCCCAAAATGCTATATTCCGAGCCCATTTTAGTTCACTGAATTTCCATTCATGCCATTTGCCCGAATTGCACTTCCGGTGCCGCTATATCGCTATTTTGACTATGTCCTCCCTACATCGATGAAGGTAGTCGTTGGAGCGCGGGTGCTTGTGCCGTTTGGGGCGCAGAAACGGGTTGGCGTTGTAGTTGACGTTGTGGAACAGACCGACGTGCCTGAAGAACAGTTGAAGCCTGTGCTAGCCTGTCTGGATGATACTTCACTGTTTTCACCTGAAAGTTGGCAGTTCTTAAATTGGGCGGCAAATTATTATCATGCGCCTTTGGGCGAAGTGTTGTCACAAGCCTTGCCGGTGAAGTTGCGCCAAGGGGAAAGTGCGGTGGAAAAACAAAAAGTTTTTTGGAAACCGACCGCACTTGGCGAGCAAGCGTTGGCGCAAGGCTTACTAAAACGCTCGAAAAAACAACTTGAAGCATTGCAGGCGGCAAATGATGGGATGGAAAAAGGCAACAACCCATTTGGTAGCGGCATTTGGTCGGCGTTGAAAGCCAAAGAATACATTACCGAAATCGCTCAAGAACCGGAAATTCAAACCTGGCAACAACAATTAGCCGGTAAACCAATCGTCAATAAAGCTGATCGATTAACGCTTAACAAACAACAAGCGTTGGTGTTTAGCCAATTGAAATTTACTCAAGGGTTTGTCGCGTGGTTGTTGGACGGGGTGACAGGTTCAGGCAAAACAGAAATCTATCTGCAATTTATTGAAGAGATTTTAAATCAAGGTAAACAAGTGTTGGTCTTGGTGCCGGAAATCGGGCTGACGCCACAAACGGTAAGCCGTTTCCAAGCCCGTTTTAATGTGGTGATTGATGTGTTGCATTCCAATTTGAATGACACGCAACGATTGCACGTGTGGCAACGTGCGCGTAGTGGGCAAAGTGCGGTCATTATTGGCACGCGATCAGCGCTGTTTACGCAATTTGCCGATTTAGGCGCGATTATTATCGATGAAGAACATGACGCTTCTTTTAAGCAACAAGATGGTTGGCGTTATCATGCTCGGGATTTGGCGGTGGTGTATGCAAAACAACTGAATATTCCCGTTTTAATGGGGTCGGCAACGCCTTGTTTGGAAAGTCTGAATAATGTGCAGCAGGGAAAATATCAGCGTTTATGCCTATCAGAAAAAGCCAATCAGTCCACCGCACTTCAGCAACACATCATTGATTTAAAACATCAGTCAATGCGCAACGGTTTATCGGAAATCCTGATAAAACGCATGCAGGCGCATTTAGAAAAAGGCAACCAGGTGTTGCTGTTTTTGAATCGACGCGGTTTTGCGCCGGTGTTGTTGTGCCATGAATGTGGTTGGATGGCGGAATGTCGTCATTGCGATAAACCTTACACATATCACCAACAACACAATGTGTTGCGTTGTCATCATTGCAGTGCACAAAAGCCGATTCCGCGCCAATGCGGCAATTGCGGTTCTACCCAATTAATCACCACGGGCTTAGGTACGGAACAGCTAGAAGATACCTTAAAAGCAATTTTCCCAAATTACGGCATTGCTCGAATTGACCGTGACACGACGGCGCGCAAAGGCAAACTGGAAGGTTATTTAGCGGATATTCAACAGGGCAAAAGCCAAATTCTTATCGGCACCCAAATGTTGGCAAAAGGACATCATTTCCCGAATGTTACCTTAGTGGCGCTAGTCAATGTGGATAGTGCGTTGTTTTCATTGGATTTTCGTGCGGAAGAACGGCTGGCTCAACTTTATATGCAGGTGGCAGGCCGTGCGGGGCGCGGTGCGCAACAAGGCGAAGTGCTTTTACAAACCCATTATCCGGAACATCCTTTGTTACAAAGTCTGTTGCAACAAGGTTACAACCAATTTGCCCTCAATGCCCTCGCCTTGCGTAAAGCGATGGGGCTACCACCTTTCAGTTCGCAAGCCTTGTTCAAAGCGCAAAGCCGCCATAGCGAAGACGCAGAGCATTTGTTGGCGCAGTTTGCGGAATATTTACAGCAGGTGAAACGAGATATTGTCCCAGAATTACAAATATTAGGTCCAATGCCCGCGCCATTCAGTAAAAAAGCAGGGCAATATCGTTGGCAGTTATTATTGCTGCATCCTTCTCGTGCAACTTTGCATCAGGTCTTGACGGCATTTGGACGTGACCAAGGCGATCAAGCAACAAAAGTGCGGTGGATTTTAGATGTGGATCCGTTGGATTTAAGCTAGTTTCGGCTTTTTTGTAGTCAATAAAGCAATTTTTCAGTAGAATTAGCGGAATTTTTTATTGTCATATCGTTAATTATTATTCTAGTTAGATTAAACAGGTTTTATCGTGGCTCAACGTGATTACGCTGCCCGTAGCGGCGCAAAGAAAAAGAAGAAACAGCGCAAAAGTAATAAGTCGGTGTTGTTCATGCTCGCCATCATGATTGTGGCAGCATTTGCATTCGGGTTGTATTTGTTGAAGGAAAAAGCGCCGGAAAACATGATGCAACCACAAGAAACCGTCGAAAAAACACAACCGAAAAGTGTTTTACCGAATCGCCCGGAAGAAGTGTGGAGTTATATCAAGGCATTGGAAACACGCACGGTGCCGATTGATGATAATCCAAAATCCTTGGATAAAAATATGCGTTTAACAGAAGAACAACGCAAGATTTTGGCTGCGATGGAAGAAGAGCAAAAACAAGCTGAATTGGCAAAAACGAAAGCGGCAGAAGCCCAACAAACTGCACAAGCCGCTACGCAACAACCGGTTCAAGCGGCTACTACACAAGCAACGCAACAGCCTCAAGTACAATCGAAGCCGCAACCTCAAGTTGTAGAAGCGAAGAAAGCGACTGCAACAGCAACAAAAGAAGAGAAAAAAACTGAGCAAACAGTGAAGGCTGAATCTCAGAAAAAAACGGAAACTGCTCAACAAACAGCGACAAGCAGTAGTGGTGAGCGTAAATATGGCTTACAATGTGGTGCTTTTAAAAATAAAGCACAGGCAGAAGGTTTGCAGGCGCGTTTAAGCTTGCTTGGATTGCCGGCGAGAGTGAAAGAAAGCGCGGATTGGAATCGTGTTGTGGTTGGGCCGGCAGGGGATCGCAACGCCGCAGTGAAGATGCAGGAAAAAGCTAAGAGCGTAATTAACTGTGTTGTGATTGCCATGTAATGAATGAAACAACAAAAAAGTGCGGTGAAAAATCACCGCACTTTTTTATTTTTAACTTGCCAAAAAACAAAAAATCAATAAAATGAACGAACGTTCATTCAGTGGTAATGTATTGACTGTATGCAACCTACCCCATGTGCGAGGTGAAAATATTTTTCACCGCACTTCTTAACGATTTACTCAATGTTTACGAATGACTATGAATCAATCTGAAATGGATATGATTGAGCGGATTTTTTCTGCAACAGACAATTTGATGGCGGTGGAAGGCTTGCCGAATTTGTCCATGCATAAAATCGCAAAGGCTGCAAAAATTTCGCCGGGGACCATTTATATTTATTTTAAAAATAAAGAAGAATTGTTGGCCCAATTCGCTCGTCATATTTTCCTCTCGTTTCAACGTGCGATGGAAAAAGATCACGATGAAACGCAATCTTTTGCCGAGCAATACCGGAAAATGTGGTGGAATATTTGGACGTTTTTGCAAAGCGATCCAACGCTCATGAGTAATATGCACCAATACGAATCCTTGCCGGGATTTACTGATATTTGTCGGGAATGGGAGCAAGATAGCCTGTGGCATAAGTTTTGTAATAAAGCAAAAGAGGCGGGCGAAGTGGCAGATTTGCCAACCCATATTTTATTTGCCATCTCGTTGGAAAGCGCGATTAATATCGCCTTCAAATGCCAACATTTTATCAAAGAAGTTTCAACAGAAATGCTGGAGTCTGTGATTGAACGGACTTGGCGGGCTGTTAAAAATCAATAATCACTCAAGAGATATTACGGAGTTTGTATGACCGAAACCATCAAACCAAAGCGTTCGCATGCTTTTTTGCTAAAAATGACTTTGGGTATTTTTGTCCTCATTTTCATTGCAATGATTGTAATGAATTATATGAAATCAAAAGGCATTGCTGAGTATCTTGCTAATCAAGGTGAAAGGGCTGTTCCGGTAACGGCGATGACTATTTCTGCTCAACAATGGACGCCGGTGATTGAGACAACCGGTTTGGTTCGTCCAAATCAAGGGGCGATGCTGAGTGCACAAAGTGCGGGGACGATTTCAAAAGTGTTAGTCACTAACGGACAAAGCGTGAAAAAAGGCGATTTGTTGGTGGAATTAGACAGTTCGGTGGAACGTGCGAGCTTACAAGCGGCGGAAGCGCAAGTGATTTCTTTGCGTCAAACCTACCAACGCTATGCGAATTTGGCGAAGAGCGGTGGTGTTTCCCATCAAGAATTGGATAACGCAAAAGCCGCCTACGATGCGCAAGCGGCTAACGTGGAATCCTTAAAAGCGACTATTGCTCGTCGCCAAATTGTTGCCCCGTTTGATGGCAAAGCCGGTATCGTGAAAGTCAATGTAGGTCAGTATGTATCGAATGGCACAGAAATCGTGCGTGTGGAAGATCGCAGTTCCATGAAAGTGGATTTCTCCATTGCGCAGAATTTATTGGATGAATTGCGTATCGGTCAAAAAGTCACTGCTACGGCAGATGCGCGTTTAGGCGAAACCTTTGCTGCACGCGTCACGGCAATTGAGCCGGCAATTAATTCATCCACCGGTTTGATTGATGTGCAAGCGACCTTTGAGCCGGAAGATGGCGCAAAACTGTTATCCGGCATGTTCACCCGTTTAAACGTGGCATTGGCAACAGAATACGAGCAAATCGTGGTGCCGCAAGTGGCGGTGAGTTACAACATGTATGGCGAATCGCTTTATATTTTGACCGCACTTTCTGATGAGGAAAAAGAGAAATTTGCGAAACAGGGTGATGTAAACAAAATGTATCGTGCTAACCAAATCACCGTGTTTACAAAGGATCGCCAAGGTATCTATGCTCAGTTAAAAGGCGATGAAGTGAAAATCGGCGATAAAATTATTACCGGCGGTCAGCAAAATTTAAGTAACGGTGCGTTAGTGCTTGTGGCGGATAAAGAAGGCGTAGGCACCACACAACCTGCATCGAAAACCAATCTTTAATTAGGAAATACGAATGAAATTTACCGATATATTTATTCGTCGCCCGGTGCTTGCGGTTTCGATTAGTCTGTTAATCATTATTTTGGGATTACAGGCGATTTCCAAACTGGCAGTGCGTGAATATCCTAAAATGACAACCACGGTGATCACCGTGACAACGGCATATCCCGGCGCAGATGCGAACTTGATTCAGGCGTTTGTGACCTCGAAAATTGAAGAAGCGGTCGCGCAGGCGGATAACGTGGACTATATGTCTTCTTCCAGTAGACCGAGCAGTTCTTCGATCACGGTGAAAATGAAATTAAATACCGACCCGAATGCGGCGCTTGCCGATGTGTTGGCGAAGGTGAATTCCGTGCGTTCAGAGTTGCCAAGCGGGATTGAAGATCCGACGGTGACTTCTTCTACCGGTGGTTCGGGCATTATGTATATTAGTTTCCGTTCCAATAAGTTAGATGCCAGCCAAGTGACGGACTATATTCAACGTGTGGTGAAACCGCAGTTCTTTACCGTGGAAGGGGTTGCCAGCGTGGATATTTTTGGTGCATCTGAATATGCTCTGCGCATTTGGTTGGATCCACAAAAAATGGCGGCACAAAACCTTTCTGCCACGCAAGTGATGTCTGCCTTATCGGCAAACAACGTGCAAACGGCTGCGGGTAACGACAACGGTTTTTATGTGGTGTACAAAAATAAAGTGGATACCACCACAAAATCCGTTGATGAGTTAAGCAAACTGATTGTGTATTCCAATGGCGATAAACTTGTCCGTTTACGCGATATTGCAGATATTGAATTGAATAAATCCAGCGATAATGCCCGTGCGGTGGCAAATGGTTCTGATTCCGTGGTGTTGGCGGTGAACCCGACGTCTTCGGCGAACCCGTTAACGGTGGCGGAAAAAATCCTGCCGCTGTATGAAAGCATTAAAAATAATTTGCCGGATGCCATTCAAACAGACATTTTATATGACCGCACTGTTGCCATTAACAACTCCATTGAAGAAGTGGTAAAAACCATCATTGAAGCAACGCTTATCGTATTGGTGGTGATCACCATGTTTATTGGTTCCTTCCGTGCGATTTTGATTCCGGTTATTACCATTCCGATTTCCCTTATTGGGGTGATCATGATGCTACAAACCTTGGATTTCTCCATCAACTTGATGACATTGCTGGCTTTAATTTTAGCGATCGGTTTGGTGGTGGATGATGCCATTGTGGTGCTAGAAAACGTTGACCGTCATATTAAGCTGGGTGAAACGCCATTCCGTGCGGCAATTATCGGTACGCGCGAAATTGCGGTGCCGGTTATTTCCATGACGATTGCGTTGATTGCAGTATATTCCCCGATGGCGTTAATGGGTGGCATTACCGGAACATTGTTTAAAGAGTTCGCTTTAACCCTTGCCGGTGCGGTATTTATTTCCGGTATCGTGGCGTTGACGCTTTCTCCGATGATGACCAGTAAATTACTTAAAGATCATTCAGCACCAAGCAAATTGGAAGAGCGTGTTAACCGCACTTTAACCAAAGTGAACAACGCTTACGCTTATGTCTTGGATTTGGTGATGGCAAATCGTAAATGCATGGTATTTTTCGCCGCCATTATTTTTGCGACCTTGCCGATTATGTTCAAATCCCTTTCCAGTGAATTGACGCCGACGGAAGATAAAGGCGCATTCTTGGCGATTGGTTCGGCACCGTCCAATGTAAACGTAGATTATGTACAAGCGGCCATGGCACCGTATCAAAAAATCTTAACGGATACGGATGAAGTGCAATTTGCGATGACCATTTCCGGCGTGCCAAGCACCAACCAATCTTTGAACGTAGTGACGTTAAAAGACTGGAAAGATCGTTCCAGAAGTCAGGCACAGGTTTTGGCAGAATTGAACACCAAAGCCAAAGGTATTCCGGAAGTATCTGTTAGTGGTTTCGCTTTCCCTGAAATTGAGACCGGGGAGCAAGGACCTCCAATCGGCTTTGTGATCAGTACTTCTCAAGATTATTCGGATTTGGCGAATGTGGCAGGCAAATTCTTAGAAGCGATGCAGAAATCCGGCAAGTTCGTTTACTCAAGCTTAGACTTGAAATTCGACACGGCACAAATGCACATCAAAATTGACCGTGAAAAAGCGGGTACTTACGGCATTACGATGAAACAAATCAGTGCTACGCTGGGCAGCTTCTTATCTGCCGCTACCGTTGAACGTGTGGATATTGATGGTCGTGCTTATAAGATTATTTCCCAAGTAAAACGTGATAATCGCTTATCCCCGCAAAGCTGGAATAACTATTATGTGTCGGCTGCGAATGGTGAATCAGTTCCGTTAAGCAGTTTGATCAGCGTGTCATTAGAACCGCAACCAAGCTCTTTGCCGCGTTTCAGCCAGCTGAACTCAGCGGTGATCAGCGCGGTGCCGATGCCGGGTTCTTCCATTGGAGATGCGATTCAATGGCTTGAAGACAGTTCAAAAGAATTGTTACCACAAGGCTACAACTATGACTTCAAAGGCGAAGCCCGTCAGTTAGTACAAGAAGGTAATGCGTTAGCGGTCACATTCGTGTTGGCGGTCATTATTATTTTCTTGGTGTTGGCGATTCAGTTTGAGTCCATTCGTGACCCAATGGTGATCATGATTTCCGTACCGTTGGCGATCAGTGGGGCATTATTAGCTTTAAATACTCCAGGAGCTATTCAGGGGCTGTTAGGTATGTTAAGTCATGTTACAGGGATATCTTATTTTAGTGAGTTATCAGGAAAAATTTCCGGAGAAGGTTCCACTCTAAATATTTATTCCCAAGTTGGCTTAATTACATTAGTCGGATTAATCACTAAGCACGGTATTTTGATGTGCGAAGTGGCAAAAGAAGAGCAACTAAATCATGGTAAAAACCGTATTGAAGCTATCACTGAAGCAGCCAAAATACGTTTACGTCCAATTCTGATGACCACTGCGGCGATGATTGCCGGCTTGGTTCCATTGCTTTATGCGACCGGTGCCGGTGCAGTCTCCCGTTTCAGTATAGGGATTGTGATCGTTTCAGGCTTGGCGGTTGGTACGTTGTTTACCCTGTTCGTATTGCCGGTGATTTATTCTTACGTGGCAAGTGAACATAAACCGCTCCCGGAATTTGATGAAAATATCAAACCGATTGAAGGTGAGATTAATCACTAATTCACATCATCTGTAAAACAAACCGCACTGTTGAGCAATCAAAGTGCGGTTTCTTTTTGCGTTAAATCTTGCATGCGTTATATTTCAAAGAATATAGCAATGCAGTAAAATCTATCACCAAAATCCACCACACTTTAGGAAAATACAATGACTTTCTACGATATTGATTTTAACGCTCTCTACAAACAGCATCTTATTGCTTGCAACCATTACAATTTGCCATCTGAAAAATGGGACAAGAAAGCCGTCAAAATGGCGGAAAATCTGGTGGGGAAAGCCAGCCGTTATAACCAACAATTACTGGAAGCCATGCAGGTACAGCCTGACGAAAGCGTTCTCGATATCGGTTGTGGCCCGGGCACCTTTGCCATTCCTTTGGCACAGCAAGGCAGTCAGGTGTACGCCTTAGATTACAGCACAGGAATGTTGGATGTGTTGGCAGAATATAAACAAAAATTGCAACTGGAAAATTTAAATCTGATTCGTCGTTCTTGGTCGGAGAATTGGGACGATGTGCCGCAAGTGGATGTGATTTTGGCATCGCGTTCTACCTTAGTGGATGATTTAGACGACATGATCGAGAAACTTTGCGCTAAAGCGAAAAAACGGGTGTATCTCACTTCTGTAACGCAGCACCACTTCTTAGATGAAGGCGTATTTTCCGCCATCGGGCGTGATGATATTGGTTTCCCGACCTATATTTACCTGCTCAATCGGCTTTACCAAAAAGGCATTCAAGCCAACCTCAGTTTCATTGAAACGGAATCCGGCCGTTTTATGGGCGAAACCTATGAAGATTTGCTGAATTCGGTGGAATTTTCACTTGGTCCGTTGAACGACAAAGAGAAGCAAGGTTTATCCGCATTTTATCGTCAAAAACAACAGAACAACGAAGCCATCGAACACGGGCAACGCAAATGGGCGTTAATTTGGTGGAATGTGGCTTAAAAGTGCGGTGCAATTTTGAGGTGTTTTTTATACTTTAACAGGTTATTCGGCGAAGGGGATTTTTTCGCCTTCGCCTTGACGAATCAGGCTTTCAGGCGTAACATTGCGCGCGATTTAGTAACATGAGGACACACACTTTGGACAGTCACAGTCGATACCGAACGGAGTTTTCACTGTAACTATCGCCTTTCTCACTTATCGGCGATGGTTTCGTTGGTAAGTTTCTTTTACCTTTCTCTTTTTCGGCATCTTTTCGTCAAACGAAATTTGCAACATATTCTTTCATTACAGCTTTCTTTATTTGTCGTAAAAAAAACGCGTCTAAAAACGACCGCACTTTTGATCCTGATTGCCTGTAATATACCTTTCGTTTGTTACCGTTCACTGCCATGTGCATAGTCCAATACGGGAGTATGACAAAATGATAAATGCTTTTGCCCTTGAGGACGCTCGCTTGGTTCGTATTGATGAATCCGCCGAGCCGTTAAATACCGCGATTTGGCTTGATTTAATTGAACCAACCATTGAAGAACGTGAGACCTTGCAAGAAAATCTAGGGCAGAGTTTAGCCTCTTTCCTTGAGTTGGAAGACATCGAAGCATCCGCGCGTTTTTTTGAAGACGAAGACGGTTTACACTTGCACTCCTTCTTTTATTGTGAAGATGAAAATGACTATGCGGATTTAGCCAGCGTGGCGTTCACCATTCGTGATGGGCGTTTGTTTACCTTGCGTGACCGTGAATTACCGGCGTTCCGTTTATATCGTATGCGTTCTCGTAATCAGCGTTTAATCGAATGTAACTCCTATGAATTATTATTGGATTTATTTGAGACAAAAATCGAGCAACTGGCTGATGTGATTGAAAACGTGTATGCGGATTTGGAAAAATTAAGCCGCGTGGTGTTAAATGGAACCCAAGGAGAAGCTTTTGATGAAGCCTTGGCAACCTTAACAGAGCAAGAAGATACCAGTTCCAAAGTGCGTTTGTGTTTGATGGATACGCAACGCGCCCTTAGTTTCTTGGTGCGTAAAACCCGCTTGCCGGCTAATCAGTTAGAACAGGCACGTGAAATTTTACGAGACATTGAATCTTTGCAACCGCATAATGAATCCCTGTTCCAAAAAGTGAACTTCTTGCTTCAAGCTGCGATGGGTTTCATTAATATTGAGCAGAACCGTATTATCAAGATCTTCTCCGTTGTGTCGGTGATTTTCCTCCCTCCAACGTTGGTAGCGTCTAACTACGGCATGAACTTCAACGACATGCCGGAACTTGGGTTTAAATTCGGCTATCCGATGGCGTTGGGGTTAATGGCGTTGGCAGCGTTTGCACCCTATTGGTATTTCAAACGCAAAGGCTGGTTATAATTTTAAGGAAACAGCATGAATTCAATTCAATTTTTGATTGCGACTGTGATCAGCGTTTATAGCTTTATTTTAATCTTACGTGTTTGGTTCCAGCTGGCGCGCGTGGATTTTTATAATCCTTTATCACAAGCTTTAGTGAAAGCGACACAACCTGTTGTCGCGCCACTCAGTCAGTTCGCGCCAACAGTGAAAGGTGTGAATATTGCTGCATTATTGGCATGTTTGATTTTGGGATGGGTAAAATTTCCTTTATTAAACTTTTTTGGCACTATTGCAGGCGCTTCCTTATTTGAATATTCCGTGATTGGTGTATTAAGTGTGGTACACAGCATTGGTGAGGCTATTTTCTACGTGTTGTTAGTGGGGGCTATTTTAAGCTGGTTTAATCGGGCTGCAGGTCAAACACAATATTTGTTGTACCAATTAAATGAGCCTGTGCTTCGTCCCATCCGTAAAATTCTACCTAATACCGGTATGATTGATTTTTCACCAATGGTGGTAGTTTTTATCTTGTATTTACTCAATCGTGTACTCTACGACATCTTCGGTGGTCTTTGGGCTGTCGCAGCGTTTTAAGCTAATGGCATTTTAGGAATCTCAGTATGGCGGCAGTAGAACGAAGCGGCGATGATTTGCGCCTTAGAATCTTTTTACAACCCAAAGCCGCCAAAGATCAGATTGTCGGTTTGCATGATGATGAATTAAAAATCAGCATTACCGCACCTCCTGTAGATGGGCAAGCCAACGCCCATTTACTCAAATTCCTCAGTAAACTCTTTAAAGTGCCCAAAAGTAGCATTGTGTTGGAAAAAGGGGAGCTTAATCGACATAAACAGGTACTCATCCCTTGCCCTAAAACGATTCCGCCACAAATTGAAGCTTATTTAACCGTGTAAAAGTGCGGTCAAAATCCATATGTTTTTTACTGGACAAATATCAAAATAAGCGGAGAATGAGCAAGCAAATTGCAACTTATTCTTATTTCTCATTATGTTATTGTAAAGGAGACATTTATGAGCATCACTAAACAACAAGTATTAGATGCCTTCCATTTTCGCTGCGCAACGCGTTATTACGATCCTGCTCGTAAAATCAGCAAAGAAGATTTTGACTATATTTTAGAACTTGGTCGCTTATCGCCGAGTTCTGTCGGTTCTGAACCGTGGCAATTTTTAGTCATTCAGAACCCTGAGTTACGCCAAGCGTTAAAACCGGTGAGCTGGGGGATGGCAACACAGTTAGATGATGCCAGTCATGTGGTCGTCATTTTGGCAAATAAAAAAGCTCGTTACGATTCGGACGATTTTCGTCAGAATTTGTTGCGCCGTGGCCTAAATGAAGAGCAACTACAACAAGCTGTCGCAAAATACGAAACATTCCAAAAAAATGACATAAAAGTGTTGGAAAACGACCGCACTTTATTCGATTGGGCGAGCAAACAAACCTATATCGCTTTGGCTAATATGATGACGGGGGCTGCTTTAATCGGTATCGACAGTTGCCCGATTGAAGGTTTCAATTATGCGGAAGTCAACCGCATTTTGGCGCAAACCGGTGCGTATGATGCGGAAAAATATGCGGTGTCTGTGGCAGTCACTTTCGGCTATCGTGCTAAAGACATTCGTCCAAAATCCCGCAAGCCACTCAATGAGATTGTTCATTGGATCGAATAATTTTTTCTTAAATCCGCTCTTTGCTTTCATGGCTTAAAAGAGCGGATTTTTTATGTTTTGGAGACTAACATGTCACGATATTTATTTACGAAAGGCAGACCTCGTTCGTTGCTCTTTCCGATTTTTTTCTTTTCTTTGATTAATCTCATCGTATTTACGCTGTCTCGCCTCGGCTTATCTTTATGGCAACAGGAAAGGGTCAGTGCAGTCAACGGTTGGGGCGAATTGTTCTTGCAAGGCCTACGCATGGATGTGGTGTCTTTGTGTTATTTATTCGGCGTGCCGGCGTTATTGACCGTGTTGCTATATCATCAAAACGCGTTAGGGCGCATTTGGCAGCGTATTTTGCGTCTCTGGTTGACGGCCGGCAGTGTGTTTATCGTGTTTATGGAACTGGCCACACCGGCGTTTATTGAAACCTATGATTATCGTCCGAATCGTTTGTTCATCGAATATTTAATTTACCCGAAAGAAGTGTTCTCCATGTTGATGGAAGGGCATCTAAGTGCGGTCATTTTTAGCCTTGTTTTTACCCTTATTGCTGCAGTGGTGTATTGGAAACTGGCCGGTTGGGCGGTGCGCAATATCACGCCAATGCGTTGGACGTGGCGGCCTGTGGTCGCGTTGTTGGTGATTGCCTTGAGTTTTCTTGGTGCGCGTTCCAGTTTTCAACACCGCGGGATTAACCCGGCCATGGTGGCGTTTTCTTCTGATGCTATGGTGAATTCTTTGGTGCTGAACTCAGGCTATTCCGTGATTTATGCTGCACAACAATTTAAAGACGAAGGTACCTCTTCCGAAGCCTACGGCAAAATGGAGGTGGACGAAATGCTTTCCATTGTGAAAAACAGCGGAAGCCGTCCGGCAGAGGCTTATCTTTCCAAGGAAATTCCAACCTTGACTCATAACCAAGCCACTCACCAAGGCAAACCGAAAAATATCGTGATTGTATTGGAGGAAAGCCTCGGTGCGCAATTTATCGGTACGCTAGGCGGTTTGCCATTGTCGCCCGAATTTGACAAGTTGGCACAGCAAGGCTGGTTGTTTGATAATTTATATGCTACCGGTACCCGTTCCGTGCGTGGTATTGAAGCTGTTACCGCGGGTTTTACCCCGACACCGGCACGTGCAGTTGTGAAATTGAATAACAGTCAAAATGGTTTCTTTACCTTGGCACAAATCTTAAGCCAACGGGGGTATGATACGTCCTTTATTTACGGCGGGGAAAAGCATTTTGATAACATGGCGGGCTTTTTCTACGGTAATGGTTTTAAACGTATTATCGACCAAATGGATTATCAAAACCCAAGCTTCACCGGGACTTGGGGGGTGAGCGATGAAGACTTGTTCACCAAAGCCAATGAGACCTTTACCCAATTACACAAAGAAGGCAAACCGTTCTTTAGCCTCGTGTTCAGTTCCAGCAACCACGATCCGTTTGAATTCCCGGATGGCAAAATCGATCTGTACGAACAACCGAAAGCCACGCGCAACAACGCGGCAAAATATGCGGATTATGCGATTGGGCATTTCTTCAAACTTGCGAAAGCCTCCAATTATTGGCAAGACACGATTTTCTTAGTGATTGCCGACCACGACTCTCGTGTGGCCGGTGCCAGCTTGATGCCGATTAAGCATTTCCACATTCCGGCATTGATTTTGGGCGAAGGCATCGCACCGCGTCGCGATAACCGTTTGGTCAGCCAATTCGATATGCCGACCACGTTACTTTCTCTGGCTGGCATTAGTGGCGATTACCCGATGATCGGTTATGACCTCACCAAACCGAACGATCCAAACCGCGCTATTATGCAGTACGACCAAGTACAGGCTCTTATGCGCGGCAATGATGTGGTGATTCAATTCCCGAAAGTAGGTGCCAAAACTTATCGCTATGACAAAGTTAGCGAAACCTTAACGGAAGCGGAAGTGCCGCAAAGCATGGTCAAAGAAGCCTTGGCGCACGCGCTGTTGGGCAGCTATTTGTATAAGCACCGCTTATACACAACGCCGGAAATTAAACAGGCGGAAAGCAAGCGCTGATTTTAAGAGGAAAAGTGCGGTGGAAATTCACGATGGATTTTGACCGCACTTTTTTGTTTTCTGTCATCGCAGCTCACCTCCTCTTCCCATCACCTCTTTTTTCATAAAAATTTTTGTAAGAAATTGTCGACGAATTCCGTCTAATCGGCATGTAGGAAAGCGTTAGTTTTCTTACAGTTTTTCTTAATCAAAAAATTCAACATATCTCAATAGGATTAAAAGGAGTTTCTTATGAAAAAAATGACATCATTCGTAACATTAGCCGGTGTGCTTGGCATGGCAATGGCTTTTCAAGTTTCTGCTGAAATGAAAAGCATGCAACCAATGGAACAGCAAATGGAACATAAAATGGAAAGCATGGAAGATGCCAAGCCGATGATGGATAATAAAATGGATAAGATGAAAGAGGGAAAATCGATGAAACACGATATGAAGAAAAAGATGAAAGAAGGTAAAAAGATGATGGAAAATAACATGGAACAGGGTATGAAAGAAGCTGAAGCAATGAAGCCAAAAATGTAACTTTTAAATGATAAGGCTTGTGATAAACAAGCCTTTTTTACAAAGCATATCATTCATATCTATGAATTCTGCGGTATGGCTTTCTTTGTGAAAGAGGTAGGATTATGATGAATGCCTGCAAATACAGATAAAACGGATTTTCTTATGTCTTCAACGATGCCGTTGGCTTTTCAATTGATTTCATCTCAGCAAATACAAGAGATTCGGGAGCAAATGTTAAAATTTGCACTGCTGCAGTTGCGTGACAAGGATTTAGCGGAGGATGTGGTACAAGAAGCCCTGACAAAGGCGTATCAGCATGCCGCGTCATTTAAAGGTGTGGCAGCATTAAAAACGTGGTTTTTTGCCATTTTGAAAAATCAGATTATTGATTTGTTGAAGTATCGGCAGCGTGTGGTGACGGTTTCAGAGGTGAGCGATGACGATGACCCGAATGCGTTTTTTGATCAAGAAGGGCACTGGGATCGTAGTCGATTTTTACCCTCAACTTGGGAAGAACCTCAAGAACAGGCATATAAAAAAGAGTTTTGGATTATTTTTGAAGCATGCCTGGATCATCTGCCGGCACAGCAAGCGCGTGTTTTTATGATGCGAGAATATTTTGATATGCAAAGTGAACAAATTTGCCAAGAATGTGATTTATCCATCTCTAATTTGCACGTGTTGCTATACCGCGCCCGCTTACAATTACAAGCATGCTTGTCCCGCCATTGGTTTGATCATACGGATAACGCCGGAGAGAAATGATGAAATGTAATCAAGTCACCAAATTTATCTCAATGCATCAAGAAAAACCCCTGTCCTTATTAACACAAGGTCGGGTGTATCTGCATTTGGCTATTTGTCCGTACTGTCGCGCATTTGCTAAAAATTGTAAAAAAATGCATAAGTTAATGCGTGATTTCTCTGAACAATAAGCATCGATTGTTTCTTATTCTGAGGATTTTGATGTCTTTTGAGGGATAAATTAAGTGCGGCGGTATAACCCGTTTTCACTGTAAATCAGTTCTTGAAGTTCTAATTCTAAAAGCTGAATAAGAAGTTGCTCCACCGACAAATTGAGTGTGCTAGAGAGGGAATCAATGCTGATTGGCGTATACCCAATCGCTTGATAAAGTTCAGGATAAGTAGGCGATACCTTTTCCTCTTGTTGCGGAGAAACGGCCGTTGGGGAAGAAAAGTGCGGTCTATTTTTCAGGTGTTCTTTCCATGCCATTTGTGGTGCAAGGTTTTCTAAAATATCTTCTACATTTTCTACTAGCATCGCACCTTGTTTAATAAGTTTATGGCAGCCTTGGCTAAATTGACTTTGGATATTGCCGGGTAGAGCAAAAATTTCTCGGTTTTGTTCCAGTGCATAACGAGCGGTGATTAAAGATCCGCTGCGTTCAGTGGCTTCGATAATTAATGTCGCGAGAGATAATCCGCTAATAATGCGATTACGGCGAGGAAAGTTTTCTGCGATAGGCGGTTGCAACGGAAAAAACTCGGAAACTAACGCACCACCTTGCTCAATGATGTGTTGTGCTAATTTACGGTGTTTCGCCGGATAAACCTCTTCCAAACCACTCCCTAATACCGCGATAGTCGGCTGTCTCAAATCTACAGCGGCTTGATGGCAAAATCCGTCAATGCCTAACGCAAGTCCGCTGGTTATGATGAAGCCGTTGGTGGTTAGTTCTGAGGCAAAATACTTTGCCCAGTATTCCCCATAACTAGAACATTGGCGACTGCCAACGATAGCAATCTGTGGGTGAGATAAGGTGGATGTTTCACCTTTGACGAATAACACCGGTGGCGCGCTGTCAATTTGTTTTAATTGCTCAGGATAGTCCGGATGATAATAATCAAGAATATGATTTCCTTCTTTTTCTCCCCATAAAAGTGCCGGTTCAATATAGCGTTTTTCAGGATTGAACCAGGCTTGGATTTGTTGGGCATTCCAACCTATATGTTTGAATGCGGTAACATCGTAATCTTGTAAATCAGATAAATTTACTTGATCAAGTATTTTTTGAATTGAGGTTGGGCCTAGTTTCGGAATTTGTAATAGGCGAAGTAAAAGAGGTAAATGGTTATTCATGTTCTTCTGTGATTCTTTTTAAAGCAAAATTATACGAAGAACAGAAATAAGGAAGATAAAAAGGGAATAAGTTTTGCGATCAGGATCGTAATTTAAAAAGAAAGAGGATAAAAATTAGGAGAGGTGGGGGAGAAATATTATTTTTTATTACCGCACTTTTTAGTGTCAAATAAAAAACCCGGCAGGATAGCCGGGTTTTTCTTTTCGCACTGAATTATTCAGCAACGATAATCACGTTCAAGTGAGAGAAAACTTCGCCATGGAATTGGAAAGTTACTTCATGTTCACCAAGAGTACGGATTAAACCGTTTGGTAAACGAACTTCACTTTTCGCCACTGCAACGCCTTTTGCAGTGATTGCATCAGCGATGTCACGGGTACCGATAGAACCGAATAAACGACCTTCGTCACCTGCTTTAGACGCGATGGTTACAGAACCTAATGCTTCTAAGCGTGCTGCGCGGTCAACAGCAGCGGCTAATGCTTGTGCTGCTTTTTCTTCTAATTCTGCACGACGTGCTTCAAAGTGTTCAATGTTAGCCGCGGTTGCCATCACTGCTTTACCTTGTGGGATTAAGAAGTTACGTGCATAGCCGGATTTAACATTTACTTGATCGCCCACTTTACCTAAGTGTGCAATTTTATCTAAAAGAATTACTTGCATTTGACCTTCCCCTTCTTAGTGATGATGCGTGTCAGAGTAAGGTAATAACGCTAAATAACGAGCGCGTTTGATTGCGCGAGCTAATTGGCGTTGGTACTTCGCACGAGTACCGGTAATGCGGCTTGGTACAATTTTGCCGCTTTCAGAAATGTAGTTCTTTAATGTAGCGATATCTTTGTAATCGATTTCAACAACATTTTCCGCTGTGAAACGGCAGAACTTACGACGACGGAAATAACGTGCCATTTGGCTGGTCTCCTAATCTATAAATTCGATTTGCTCGGCATGTAAGACTAATTGTGTTGACCCATTATTTAACTGATGGGTGGTTAAAAAACCTTGAATTAAGACTTTGTTGCCGACCGTAATGCCTTGAGTTTTTTCTACTAATTGATTGCCGCTTACCTGAACCGGAATTTTGCACCAAGCTTGTCTGCTTAAATTAGCTTCCACTTGGTTTGAACGATGTTCCAATAAAAATTGGCAATGTTCGATTCCGTTTGGGCTTTTGCGCCGTCTAAGATTACCGGTAACGATACCAATAATGGATAAACGGTTTTCAATGTTCAAATTACTCTTCAGCATCCTCAAAATCGTTGGATTCAACTTCAGTTAAAGCTTTACGATCATCTTTTGCTTTAACCATTGGGGACGCTTCGGTTACGGCGTGCTTAGTGTGAATAACAAGGCTGCGCAATACAGCATCGTTATAACGGAAAGTCGTTTCTAGCTCGTCGATTACTTGTTGAGGCGCTTCTACATTCATAAGCACATAGTGTGCTTTATGTAATTTGTTAATTGGGTATGCTAATTGACGGCGACCCCAATCTTCTAGGCGATGAATTTGACCGCCGGCTTCTTTTACAGAACCGGTGTAACGTTCAATCATGCCCGGTACTTGCTCGCTTTGGTCCGGATGAACCATAAACACGATTTCGTAGTGACGCATTACTGCTCCTTACGGGTTAATCAGCCTCCAACGTAAGACCAGTCACCAATCTTGTGGAAGCAAGGAACTAATTCGGATGTGACTGAGGGCGCAAATTATACACGGAAAGCCAGTTTTTGCAAGAAAAGTGCGGTCGATTTTTCCGGTGTTTTTACATCCAAGCATTATTACGAATAATGCCAACAGCGATGCCCTCAATTTCGAATTGCGTCGGTTGAGTCAAATCCACGACAATCGGGGCAAATTCCTCGTTCTCGGCATGTAAAAAAACCGTCGAACCTTTACGCTCCAAACGTTTTACCGTGACTTCGTCTTCAATGCGGGCAACGACAACTTGTCCGTTGCGTACGTCCTTGGTGCTGTGGACGGCTAATAAGTCACCGTCCAAAATGCCGATGTCTTTCATGGATTGACCATAAACTTTGAGTAGAAAATCCGCTTGTGGTTTAAACATAGTCGGATCAACATGATATGTGCCTTCAATATGCTGTTCCGCTAAAATCGGTTCACCCGCGGCTACGCGCCCGATTAACGGTAATCCCGGTTCTTCTTGCCCATTATCTTCAAGCAATAAGCGAATACCACGGGATGTGCCGGAGACAATTTCAATCACGCCTTTCTTTGCCAATGCTTTTAAATGTTCTTCAGCCGCATTTGGAGAGCGAAATCCCAATTCTTTAGAGATCTCCGCCCGAGTTGGTGGCATGCCGGTTGTTTCAAGATGGTGTTTCAGAAAATCATAAACTTCCTGTTGCCGAGCTGTAAGTGGTTTCATAAAATCACCCTGTTATTTTATACATAAGTAACTGGTATTATATACAGAAAAACTTGGGGCGCAACCTTTCTTTTGTTGAAATATAAATCGAATCAGAGGCTTATCCTAGAATTGTGTTGTTCGTCACTAATTCTATGAAGTTTTTATGCTAAACTAGCGCCAATTTTGCACAAAGTATGTGAAATAACGTTAATTATACAAGGACATTTATTATGGCTGGTTTTCTGAATGCTTACCGGAAATTACTTGAATTGCCATTGTCGATTTTAGTAAAAAATAATCCGATTCCTCATCATCCTATTGAAGAACTAGAACTAAATATTTCCCAACCTATCGTTTATGTGTTGCCTTACACATCACAAACCGATTTTGTGATTTTCCGTAAAAACTGTTTGAGCGTGGGCTTGCCGGATCCTTTAGAACAAAATGAAATTAATGGCAATTTATTACCTCGCTTTGTCTTTTTAGATGAAGGCCGCCGCTTTTTTAAATCGAAAGGGGCTAAAAAAGAAACGATCACTGTTTTCAATAAATATTTGGAATTGCACCGCACTTCACCGGATTTAGACGTGCAGTTAATTCCCGTTTCGGTTTTATGGGGAAGAGCACCGGGGCGTGAAGATCAAACGAGCTTGCCAAACTTACGTTTGTTAAACGGGTTACAAAAAACAATTGCGGCATTATGGTTTGGACGTGACACCTTTGTGCGTTTCTCTCAAGCGGTGTCTTTACGTTATATGACTCGTGAACATGGATTTGATCAGAAAATTGCACAAAAATTAGCTCGTGTAGCCAAAATGCATTTTGCTAAACAGCGTATTTCGGCGACCGGTCCGCGCTTGCCAAATCGCCAAGCCATGTTCAATAAATTATTGCAA
This sequence comes from Aggregatibacter segnis, assembly GCF_003130075.1. GTDB lineage: Bacteria > Pseudomonadota > Gammaproteobacteria > Enterobacterales > Pasteurellaceae > Aggregatibacter > Aggregatibacter segnis_A. The sequence continues at coordinate 142,505 of NZ_NRCW01000003.1, forward strand.
CTGCCGGTGATTTTAGCGGCAATCGAAGACGAAGCGAAAAGTAAGAACATCAGTAAAGAGAAAGCGTATAAAGAAGCTGAAAAGATTCTGGATGAAATTGCGGCGAATGTGAGCTATGAAAGTTTACGTGTGGCGGATCGTTTCTTGCGTTGGTTGTGGAATAAATTGTATCAAGGCATTCAAGTAGAGAACGCGGATCGCGTGCGTAAACTGGCGTTAGAAGGCCATGAAATCGTGTATGTGCCTTGTCATCGTAGCCACATTGACTATTTATTGCTTTCTTACGTGCTATATCACCAAGGTTTGGTAACACCGCATATTGCCGCAGGGATTAACCTTAATTTCTGGCCGGTAGGGGGGATGTTCCGCCGCGGTGGGGCGTTTTTCATTCGTCGAACCTTTAAAGGTAACCGCTTATATTCTACGATTTTCCGTGAATATTTGTCGGAGTTGTTCCATCGTGGGTATGCGGTGGAATACTTTATTGAAGGTGGGCGTTCACGTACGGGGCGTTTACTTGCACCAAAAACCGGTATGATGTCCATGACATTACAGGCATTACAGCAACAACAGAGTCGACCGATTACGGTTGTGCCGGTGTATGTGGGATATGAACACGTTTTAGAAGTGGACACTTACGCCAAAGAATTACGTGGTGCGGCGAAAGAAAAAGAAAATGCCGGCTTGGTATTACGTGTGATTAAAAAATTACGTAATTTGGGCAAAGGCTATGTGAATTTCGGTGAGCCTATTACGTTAAATGCTTATTTAAATCAAAACTTCCCGGAATGGAAAGAGCCACCGGAAGATCGCCCGCAATGGTTTAACAAAGCTGTCGATGCGGTTTCTCATCAAGTAATGGTGAACATTAATAAAGCCGCAGCAGTGAATGCGATGAACTTAACCGGCACGGCATTATTGTCTTCCCGTCAACGTGCACTTTCTCGTGAGCAATTGTTAGAGCAACTTTCCAGTTATCAACAATTATTGCAAAACGTACCATATTCTGACGATATTGTTGTTCCGGCTGAAAAACCGGAAATTATGCTGGATCATGTGTTAAGTCTGGATCGAGTCGGTATTTTGGTGGAGAAAGACAACTTCGGTGAAATTGTCCGTTTGGAACATTCTTCAGCCGTGTTAATGACCTACTACCGCAATAACATTCAACACTTATTTGTGTTGCCATCCTTGGTCGCAAGTATTGTGTTGCATTACGAAGGTATTCAAAAGGATTTAGTGTTAGATGCCGTGCTTAAGATTTACCCGTTCTTGCGTAGCGAATTATTCTTGCATTTTACGGAAGAAGATCAGATCGCACAGCGTGTAGAGCAAATCATTAACGAATTGCAACGCCAAAATATTATTAAGCACAGTGAGAATATGCTGACAATCAATAAGCCGAATATTCGGATGTTGCAACTTTGGTCTGCCGGTGTACGTGAAATCTTACAACGCTATTACATTACAGTGAATTTACTGCAAAATAGTCCATTGATTTCCCGTGCAGATTTGGAAAAAGAAAGTCAGTCTGTGGCACAACGGTTGTCTGTCCTACATGGCATTAATGCACCTGAATTCTTTGATAAAGCGGTTTTCTCCGCCTTTACGAATAGTTTAAAAGATCAAGGCTATTTCAATGAAAGCGGCAGTGCAAATACCGAAAAATTGCATGTGTTGGCAGAGATTCTAACCCATCTGATTTCAACGGAAATTTGCTTAACCATTAATGGTGCCGTGACAAAAGTAGAAGAGAAAGAACATAACGAAAGTTAAGAAACAGAATAATAAAAGTGCGGTCATAAAAAACGTTATTTTTCTCGACCGCACTTTGGTTTCTTAAATTATTTGTTAATAAAAAAGCCATCTTCCTTTAGATGGCTTTTTCTTTGCGTCTGAGTTAACGTCTAAACATCCCGCCTAATCCGCCGAGCCCGCCGCCCATTAAGCCTTGCATGCCACGCATCATTTTTGCCATGCCGCCTTTACGCATTTTCTTCATCATGCGTTGCATTTCGTCAAATTGTTTGAGTAGCTTGTTTACATCTTGCACCTGCGTGCCGGAACCAAGAGCAATGCGACGACGGCGAGAACCTTTGATGATGTCCGGATTCGCGCGTTCTTTTAAGGTCATGGAATTGATGATGGCTTCGAGTTTGTTGAACATTTTGTCGTCCACCTGATTTTTCACATGATCCGGCAGGTTTTTAGCTCCCGGTAATTTTTCCAACATGGACATCATGCCGCCCATTTTTTTCATTTCGCGTAATTGTTCGCGGAAATCTTCTAAGGTGAAATCGTCGCCCTTTTTGAATTTTTGCGCCATTTTTTCCGCTTTTTCACGGTCAACGGAACGTTCTAAATCTTCAATTAAGGAAAGCACATCACCCATGCCAAGAATACGTGACGCCACACGATCCGGATGGAAGGGTTCTAATGCATCGGTTTTTTCACCCACCCCGAGGAATTTAATCGGCTTGCCGGTGATTTGACGAATCGATAGTGCGGCACCGCCACGAGCATCGCCATCCACTTTGGTGAGAATGACACCGGTAAGCGGTAAGGCTTCATTAAAGGCTTTTGCCGTATTCGCGGCATCTTGACCGGTCATAGCATCCACGGTGAAGAGTGTTTCAATTGGATTTAACACTGCGTGAATCTGCTTGATTTCATCCATCATTTCACTATCAACGTGCAAACGACCGGCGGTATCCACGATCAGCACATCGTAGAATTTTAATTTCGCGTCTGCCAACGCGGCTTTCGCAATATCTACCGGCTTTTGTTTCACATCTGACGGGAAGAAATCGACATTAACCCCTTGTGCGAGGGTTTCTAATTGTTTGATCGCCGCCGGACGATAGACGTCGGCAGAAACAACAAGCACTTTTTTCTTATGACGTTCACGCAGAAATTTGGCCAGTTTACCCACGCTGGTGGTTTTCCCTGCCCCTTGTAAACCCGCCATTAAAATCACGGCAGGTGGTTGGGTGGCAAGATTTAAACTTTCGTTGGCTTCACCCATCGCCGCTTCTAATTCGACTTGGACAATTTTGACGAATTCTTGTCCCGGTGTAAGGCTTTTATTGACTTCCACCCCAATGGCACGTTCTTTTACATTTTTAATAAAATCGCGTACGACCGGCAACGCCACATCGGCTTCTAACAATGCCATGCGCACTTCGCGCAAAGTTTCTTTAATGTTATCTTCGGTTAAACGACCTCGACCGCTAATATTGCGTAAGGTTTTGGAAAGACGATCGGATAAATTCTCAAACATAATATTTCCTGTGGTTAAATCGGAAAGGTATCATCGGTAAAATGCCGTTCATTATACTGAAATTCCGCGCATTTTCACGTCAAATAAAGTCGTGGCGATTTTAGCTTGATCTCGTTAGAATAAAACGCCAACAAAACAAAGGAAGAATAATTATGTGGTTTGCTGTTTTATCAATTCTTTTTTACCTCATCAGTGTGTTACGCATTGCTCCCATTTTATTAACCTCGCAAGTGGCGGGAGCCGATGTTAAAACTAAAAAAACACAGTTTTTTTTGACCGCACTTTTGGCGGTGGTTTTTCACCTTATTAGCACTTTCCCACTATTGGGAAACTTAGCGGAAGGGCAGAATTTCAGTATTATGGAAGTGGCTTCATTGATGAGTGTCATGATAGCCATACTTGCCACGTTAGCCATGTTGCGCGTCAACACCATGTGGTTTGTGTTACCGATTGTTTATTGTTTTTCCATTATTAATTTGATTTATGCCACTTTTCTTCCAAGCCACATTATTCAATTATTGAACCAAAATACGTCTATGCTTTTTCATATTGGCTTATCGATTTTTGCTTATGCCGTGTGCTGTATCGCGACCTTGTATGCGATTCAGTTGGTCTGGCTTGATCGCCGATTGAAAAGCAAGAAGATGACTTTTTCACCAATGGTACCGCCGCTTATGACAGTAGAGCGTCATTTTTTCCGTTTATTGGTCAGTGGCGAAGTATTGATGACATTCACCCTCATCTCCGGCACCTTTCATTTGGTTAACGCTATGACGCCGGATAATATTCATAAAGGTTTATTTTCGTTATTCGGCTGGATTGTATTCGGCATTGCGATTTTAGGCTATAAGCACTACCGCTGGCGTGGAAAAAAGATGATTATTTATGCAATTTCAGGTATGATTTTGCTCACGATTGCTTATTTCGGTAGTCGTCTGATTGTGTAATATCAGTAAATGAGAAAAAAGTGCGGTGAGTTTTTCCCGCCTTTTTTATTTTTAAGTCAATGTAAGGATTTCACTTTGGACAGTATTCCCCTTAGTACGTTATTTATCATTTTAATTGCCTGTTTAGTCCTTTCTGCCTATTTTTCCGGCTCTGAAACAGGTTTGCTTTCTTTAAATAAATATCGCCTGCGTTTTTTAGCAGAGCAGGGCAATAAAGGCGCAAAAAAAGCGGAGATGTTGCTTGCTAAACCGGACAAACTACTGAGTTTTATTCTTATCTTTAATAACCTTGTGAATATTAGTGCCTCGGCGATTGCGACCGTGATTGGGATGCGATTATATGGTGATGCCGGTGTGGCGATTGCCACCGGTGCATTAACGTTCGTGATGTTGATTTTCTCTGAAATTTTCCCCAAAACCGTGGCAGCTATGCACCCAGAAAAAGTAGGGTTAACGTCCAGCCATTTATTAACTCCATTACTGAAACTTTTTGCGCCGCTAGTTTGGGTGATGAATGTGTTCACCAAATTTTTAATGCGTTTGGTGGGCTTAAAACCGGATTTGAAAAAACAAGTCATTAGCCGCGAAGAATTGCGCAGCATCGTTTCCGAAGCAGGGGAAGCCACACCGGATGAGCAACATCCGCAAATGTTGCTGTCTATTTTGGATATGGAAACGGTCACCGTGGATGACATCATGGTGCCACGCAATGAAATCGGCGGCATTGATATTGATGATGACTGGAAATCTATCATGCGCCAGCTCAATCATGCGGCACATAACCGAGTAGTGTTGTATAAAGGCAGTATGGACGAAAACGTGCTCGGTATTTTGCGTGTTCGTGAAGCGTTCCGTTTGTTGCTGGAAAAAAATGAATTTACCAAAGAAACGTTGATTCGTGCTGCCGATGAAGTGTATTTCATACCTGAAGGTACCGCACTAAAAACCCAATTAGCCAATTTTCGTAATAAAAAAGAGCGTATCGGCTTAGTGGTGGACGAATACGGCGATATTAAAGGTTTGGTTACCTTGGAAGACATTTTGGAAGAAATCGTGGGAGATTTCACCACATCTAACGCACCGACAATTGATGAAGAAGTTGTACAACAATCTGATGGTTCGATGATTATTGAAGGTTCCGCCAATTTGCGCGATTTAAATAAAATGTTTAATTGGAATTTGGACACCGAAGATGCGCGTACATTTAACGGTTTGATCTTGGAGCATTTGGAAGAAATTCCTGAAGAAGGTACCGTCTGTGAAGTGAATGGATTGCGTGTGACTATTTTGGAAGTGAGTGACAACATGATTAAACAAGCTAAAGTAGTTAAGCTCTAAAATCTGACTTAAATCAAATTAAAGCGATGAAGTGTCTTCATCGCTTTTTTTATTACTAAATTTTAATTTACAAACGATGGAAGATTCTTATAATTAATGCGATTCATTATCAGTTGTAAAAAGAGTGTGATTTATCTCCTTCTTTTTATATTTTAAACACCTCGTCTAAGGGAAAACAAATGCCACAAATTTTTGAATTTTTACACAATTACAGTGATTACATCATCATCGGTTTATTGTTATTTATGAGCATCTTAATGCTCGCCATGGTAATCGAGCGTTTCTTCTTCTTATCTCGTGTTAAAGTCAACCAATATTCTACGATTCACGCTCTTGAAATTGATTTAAATCGCAACCTTACTGTGATTTCCACCGTTGGTGCGAATGCGCCTTACGTGGGGTTATTGGGAACGGTAATTGGGATCCTTTTAACGTTCTACCAAATTGGTCAATCCGGCGGTGATGTCAATGCCGGCGAAATCATGATGCACTTATCTTTAGCGCTAAAAGCGACCGCACTTGGGATTCTTGTGGCAATTCCTTCCATGATTTTCTATAACGCCTTAGGTCGTAAAGTAGAAGTTAACCGTTTGAAATGGAAAGTATTACATTCTCAAAAGAATAAAGAAGATACCGAAGCATAAGGAATCACCGTGAAAAAGTTTGATGAAATCAACATTATCCCGTTCATTGATATTATGTTGGTGTTGCTTGCCATCGTATTGATTACGGCGTCTTTCATTTCTCAAGGGAAAATCCAAGTGAATGTGCCGAAAGCCAGTTCTTCTGTGGCATTTAAATCCAGTGAGTTGGCGAAATTATTGACGGTGACTGCTGAGGGGGAAGTGTTCTTTAACGACAAACCGACCAGCTTAGAATCGTTAGAAACAGAAATTGCCGCATGGGATAAATCGCAAAAAGTAACCTTGAAAATTGATGCGGGTGCTACTTTCCAAGATTTCGTGTCAGTAACTGATTTATTGGCAAAAAATGAGATTAAAGATGTTGCGATTGTGGCAACTAAAGGCGGCGAAAAATCAAAATCGACAGATGCTCCGTCGGCAACACCTGCCGCTCCCCAAACGGGCAATGCAGAAACAAAATCGGCAGCGCAGTAGGAGAGTCTGAATGCAGAATGCCAAACGTTCGCTGTTAAGTTTCCTGTTGTCTGTTGTTATTCATGCCATTATTGTCTTTACGTTGTTTTGGAGCCATTTAACGAAAACAGATACAACGGCAAATAGCGCAACCGGCGAAATTTCTACCAGTATTTCTATGGAAATGCTTATGGCAATGGTAGAAGCCGATACGCCACCGGTGGTGGAAAAAGCACCGGAGCCGGAAAAACAGGAAATGGTGGAAGATCCGACAGTAAAACCGGAACCACCTAAGGTTGAGAAACCAAAAGAACCTGAAAAGCCGAAAGAGAAACCAAAAGAAAAACCGAAAGAAAAGCCAAAAGAGAAGCCAAAGGATAAACCGAAACCAAAAACAGATGCTGTGGTAGGTGATCGAACTGTTGAATCCAATGCGTCCGTTAACTCTAAGGCAACCACTACCGGTCCGGCAAATACGACCAATCCGAATTTGGTTGGTAATGGCGTGGGCGGCAGTGAGAGAGATGCTTATTTGTCAGCCGTTCGACGTGAGATTGAAAAACATAAACGTTATCCGGCACGTGCACAAATGATGCGTAAACAAGGTGTTGTCACCGTGTCCTTCTCAATTGCAGCCGATGGTAGTATCAGCGGTGCTAGTGTAGTGAAAAGCTCCGGTGTTGAGGATTTGGATAGCGCCGCATTAAAAGCTGTGGGCAGTGCTCGTTCTATCGGCCCTCGTCCTGCAGGTGTTTCTTCCAGTATTACGGTGCCGATCAGTTTCAATCTGAGATAATTTCTTTCTTACAAATAAAAGTGCGGTCAAAAAATAAATAAATTTTTGACCGCACTTTTTATTGCCTCTTAATGCAGAAAATTAGCTGTGTTTGCTTTTCTGATAGAGCGCCATTGCTTCCGGCATGAGGCGTAATAAGTTTTCTTGGCGATCTTTATCGCTTGGGTGGGTGGAACTGAGTTTATCCAACACACTTTGTGAACCTTTAGACGCTTTTTGCATTTTATCCCATAAGCCTGGTGCCGCTTGTGGGTTGTAACCGGATTTTGCCATTAATAATAAACCGACTTCATCTGCTTCTGTTTCGGCACTACGGGAGTAAGGTTTATCTAACGCCCAGTCTTTGGTTAAACCAACGACAATAGCGCTACCGTCAGAACCGATCTGAGTGGATAACGCAACGTGAGCAACGCCGGCAAGCACGTCAGTAAATTGTCCAATATTGGCTTTCTTTTTACCGTGTTCTTTCAATGCGTGCGCCATTTCATGCCCCATCACTGTCGCGATTTCATCATCAGTCAGGTTCAAGCTTTCTACTAAACCGGTATAAAACGCCATTTTACCGCCGGGCATTGCCCAAGCATTCAGTTCTTTCGATTTAATCACTTCGATTTGCCAGTTAAACGGCTGACCGGTGTGATTTTCAGCATTAGCATAAGGCACCATTTTGTTGAAAATTTTGTGCACTCGTTGAGCGGTTCTAGATTGGCTATCCAATTGTCCTTTCGCTTTTGCTTCAGTGATCATTTGACGATAGCCCATTGCCGCTTGTTGGTTGATTGAAGCAGAATCGGCACAAGCACTTAAAGTACCGATGATGGAGACGAATGCTAATGTTTTACCAAATTTGAACATAGATTTTCCCTCGTGGATTCGTGTGTAAAAAAGACCGCACTTTTTAAAGGTGCGGCCCTGTTTTGAGATTGTTTTTATTATTTTTTCGCACGTTCAAATGAATCAAGGATTTCTTTACGCGCTGCGTCAACGCCTTCCCATCCTTCTACTTTCACCCATTTACCTGCTTCTAAGGCTTTGTAGCTTTCGAAGAAGTGTTTGATTTGTGCTTTTAATAATTCCGGTAAATCGCCCACGTCTTTGATGTGGTCGTATTCTTTGCTTAATTTTGTGTGCGGTACCGCAACCACTTTCGCATCGCCACCGGCTTCATCGGTCATTTTCAACACGCCCACCGGACGGCAACGAATGACGGAGCCAGGTTGTAACGGATACGGTGTTGGCACTAATACGTCAACCGGGTCGCCGTCAGAAGATAAGGTGTTGTTCACATAACCGTAGTTTGCCGGATAGAACATCGCAGTTGCCATGAAACGGTCTACAAATAATGTGCCGGTTTCTTTGTCTACTTCGTATTTGATTGGATCGGAGTTTGCAGGGATTTCAATAACAACATAGATGTCATCTGGTAATTCTTTACCTGCTGGTACGCTTTCTAAGCCCATTTGTTATTCCTTCTTGTGAGTTAAATAAACGTCGCAATTATAGCGGTAATCGGCTTCATTTGTCGAGTTGAGGGAAAATGACATAATAAAATCCGGTTGTCTTTTATTCTTGTACTATTATAATAGTCCAAAATTTTAAAGAGAGGACTTTACAATGACAACACAAAAACGCCCTTCCTTACTCGGTGGCGCGATGATTATTGCAGGCACGGCAATCGGCGCCGGTATGCTTGCCAATCCAACTTCTACTGCCGGTGTTTGGTTTTTCGGTTCAATTGCGATTTTGATTTACACTTGGTTTTGTATGACCACGTCGGGCTTAATGATTTTGGAAGCCAATTTACATTATCCGACCGGCGCCAGTTTCGATACGATCGTAACGGATTTATTGGGTAAAGGCTGGAATGTGATTAACGGCTTGTCCGTCGCCTTTGTGCTTTACATACTTACTTATGCTTACATCACCTCAGGTGGCAGTATTACGGAAAGTTTCCTTAATCAATTAGGCGAAAATGTGGAAGTGGGACGCACTGCAGGCTCCTTGATTTTCTGTTTTGTGTTGGCGGCATTTGTATGGTTCTCTACCAAAGCGGTTGACCGTTTTAGTACGGTGTTAATTGCCGGTATGATCATTTCTTTCTTCCTTTCCACCTCTGGTTTGTTGAGTTCGGTGAAAGCCGATGTGTTGTTTAACACCGTGGCACAGGGCGAACAGCAATATTTACCTTATATTTTGACCGCACTTCCGGTGTGTTTGGTGTCTTTCGGTTTCCACGGCAACGTACCGAGTTTGGTGAAATACTATGATCGTGATGGCAACCGCGTGATGAAATCCATTTTCCTTGGCACCGGTTTGGCGTTGATTATTTATATTTTGTGGCAGCTTGCCGTTCAAGGTAACTTACCACGCGCCGAATTTGCACCGGTCATCGCCAAAGGCGGTGACGTGGCGGTCTTATTAGAAGCCTTGAACAAATACATCCAAACGGATTACATCGGGATTATTTTGAATTTCTTTGCCTACATGGCCATCGCCAGTTCTTTCCTTGGTGTCACCTTAGGCTTATTCGATTACATCGCTGACTTGTGTAAATTTGATGACAGCCGCTTAGGACGCACGAAAACGACATTAGTCACTTTCCTACCGCCCTTATTACTGAGTTTGCAATTCCCGTTTGGTTTCGTTATCGCCATTGGTTACGCGGGTTTAGCCGCCACGATTTGGGCTGCCATCGTGCCGGCATTGTTGGCAAAAGCCAGCCGTAAAAAATTCCCGAATGCCACCTATCGTGTACACGGCGGCAACTTCATGGTGTATTTCGTGATTTTATTCGGATTATTGAATATCTTCGCACAAGTGGCATTGCAGTTCGGTTGGATTGCCGACTTCAAAGGATAATATGCAAGACAAGCAAAGCGTGTATGACAAGGACGGTTTTTTCGACCTGTACCAGAAACTGCGCAGTAACCCGAACAGCTTAAATGAAATCGTCGAAAAGCCCACCATGTTGGGCTTAGTCGGCGACGTGTCAGGCAAGCGTATTTTAGATTTAGGCTGTGGTTGCGGAGAACATCTCAAGCTCTATTTAGAACGGGGTGCTGCATTTGTTGTCGGCATCGATTTATCTCAAGCCATGTTGCAGCAGGCAGCAAAAAATCTCGCAGAATTTCGCCCGCACTTTTTACTGGAGCAAGCCCCCATGGAACGTTTAGAACAGTTAAATGAGGGGAATTTTGATGTCATCACCAGTTCCTTTGCTTTTCATTATGTACAGGATTTTCCTGCATTATTAGCAAAAATTCATGCCAAACTGAAATCAAACGGGCAATTGATTTTCTCTCAAGAGCATCCCATTGTGACCTGTTATCAAGGCGGTGAGCGTTGGGAAAAAGACGCACAAAAACGCCAACTCGCCTATCGTCTGAATTTCTATCGTGATGAAGGCGAACGCCAACGCAACTGGTTTAAGCAATCTTTCACTACCTATCACCGCACCACGGCGACCATCATCAACAATTTGATTTCCGCCGGTTTTCACATTGAGCAAATGGCGGAGCCAATGCTTGCAGACCAACCACAATGGCAGGATGAATTTAAAGATTTGCAACATCGCCCGGTGTTGTTGTTTGTTAAGGCGAGAAAAAATACATAAAGTGCGGTCGGTTTTTGACGTGTTTTTGAGAAAAAGAAGGCGGACAATTTGTCCGCCTTATCTTTTATAGTTTGATATTGTTTGCAGCACTAATCGCATCTCTATTTTCTGAGAGCGTGCGCAGATAAGCTATTTGTATAACAGCAGGAATCGTCACTCTATAAGCAGGACCAGCAATATCAACCGCCGTCCATAGCCCTGTGATAACCCATCCGATTGGACCTGTTAAAATTGTCGCAGTTCTCGTAACTAAAACATTTCCTCCTAGTGTTAGCCCGCGCCCAATTAATACTTTTACTATAGCATTTACAATAATTAATGTGAGTTGATAAGATTTAAATCCTCCGGCTCTAAATACCGCTAAAAATATTGCAGTTAAACCCTGAGAAGTTAGCTTTGATGTATTTTCTAATCCTAATTCTTTACCAAGTTTTGCAATTTCTTCTGCTGACATTTTTTCTAAAGCATCTTCTAAGATTTTCATTAACAAGTTTTGTTCTATTTTCTTTGTAGATGAATCCTTATTGTAATTTACCTTCATTTTGTCGCAGACATCACATAGTACTTCTTTGTATGGAACACCGCCACCTCTGAACATGTTGGCGAATGTATTACCGCCAAAACATTGAATTTCCGCAGCAATTTCTTTCCAATATTGTTTATGATCTGGATAATGTTTTTTATAGTTGTCTTCTTGAGTTAAAGACTCAGTTAAACGACGCTCCCCATCTTTATCATGAGTTAAAAGATAAACAAGGTCGTGTAATTCCTCAGATGACAAAGAGCTTAAAAACTCTAAATCAGGGTCATGACGATATGCCATAATTTGGGTCTCCATCAGGTGTTAAAATTAGGTCGTATTTTAATTTCGAAGATACCCTGCTACAATCAACTCTCAGTTATATTTGATTACCCAATTTCACACTATTAACTACACTAAAAGAGCATTTTATGAGAGCTAGTGATAAATTAAGACAAAACATTAGAGATATTAGGGAAGATAAACATTTTACCCAAGCAGATATGGCTGAAAAATTAGGTTTATCTATAACTGGATATGCAAAAATTGAACGTGGACAATCTCAAATCAATATTGAACGCTTACAGCAAATCTCTAAAGTCTTGGAAGTTAGTATCGCTGATCTTATTCCATTTGGTGATGATGGAGTTGTTGTTTTTAATAATTCAAATGATAACTTTAGTAATTCCAGCAATTTTAGTTTAGCTTTGGGAAATCCTGCGTTAGAGGCTGAGGTTGCAAATTTGCGCCAAATTCTTGCACACAAGAACGAAATTGTAGAAAGCCGAGATAGAGAGATTAATTTATTGAGACAACAGGTTGAGACACTACAAAAATTAATTTCTTCATTGGAAAATGTAGCATAAAAGAAGGCGGACAATTTATCCGCCTTTTAGCGCAGAAAATATCTGCTTTCCGAGTAAGAAAAAGTTAACGCAAGAATGCCGGAATTTTACTTTCGTATTCTGCAATTTTGTCTTCGTGTTGAAGGGTTAAACCGATATTATCCAAACCGTTTAACAAACAATGACGGCGGAATTCGTCCAGTTCAAAGGTATAAACTTTGTCGCCTACGGTCACGGTCATGGCTTCCAAGTCCACATGGATTTGTTTGCCTTCATTTGCCCACACCCATTGAAAGATTTCTTCCACTTCTTCTTCGCTTAAACGAATCGGTAACATGTGGTTGTTCAAACTATTGTTATAGAAAATATCCGCAAAACTGGGTGCGATCATCACTTTGAAACCATAGTCTGCCAATGCCCAAGGCGCATGTTCACGAGAAGAACCACAACCGAGGTTTTTACGCGCTAATAAAATAGTCGCTCCTTGATATTGTGGATAGTTCAGCACGAAATCCGGATTTGGTTTGGTGCCATCCACATCCAAATAACGCCATTCGTGGAATAAGTGTTTGCCGAAACCTACGCGGGTAATGGCTTGTAAAAATTGTTTTGGAATAATCGCATCTGTGTCCACATTCGCGGCATCCAATGGCACTACTAAGCCTGAAAGTTGTTTGAATCCTGCCATTTTTCTTTTTCCTCTTCTTTGGGCCTTAATTTAATGTCACATCACGAATATCAACGAATTTACCGAACATACCGGCAGCTGCCGCCATCGCAGGGCTTACTAAGTGAGTGCGACCATTACGGCCTTGGCGACCTTCAAAGTTACGGTTCGAAGTGGAAGCACAACGTTCCCATTCACCTAAACGGTCGTCGTTCATCCCTAAACACATTGAGCAACCCGGATTGCGCCATTCTGCACCCGCTTCAATAAAGATTTTATCCAAGCCTTCTTTTTCCGCTTGTTCTTTGACTAAACCGGAACCCGGCACCACTAAAATCCGTTTTACGTTATCGGCTTTTTTACGGCCTTTCATCACAGCCGCAGCTGCGCGTAAATCTTCGATACGGGCATTAGTACAAGAGCCGATAAACACTTGATCCACAGGGATTTCTTTTAAATCAGTGTTAGCTTCTAAGCCAATATAAGTCAAGGCTTTTTCAGCAGAGGCGCGAGTGACCGGATCGGTCATTTCCGTTGGATTTGGCACTAATTGATCGATACCGATCACTTGTCCCGGATTGGTGCCCCAAGTGACTTGCGGTGCGATGTCTTTGGCTTCTAATGTGATGACAGAGTCAAATTGCGCATCATCATCAGATTTTAAGGTTTTCCAATAAGCGACTGCATCATCCCAATCCTTACCTTTCGGCGCGTGTGGACGGCCTTTTAAATAGTCGAAAGTGGTTTCATCCGGTGCGATTAAACCGGCTTTGGCGCCCATTTCAATTGCCATGTTGCATACTGTCATTCTGCCTTCCATAGAAAGGTCTCGAATAGCTTCACCACAGAACTCCACTACATGGCCTGTGCCGCCCGCCATGGTTGTTTTACCGATAATGGCAAGAATAATGTCTTTAGCGGTAATGCCAGGCGCCACTTTGCCGCGCACTTCAATTTTCATGCTTTTTGCACGGGCTTGTTTTAAGGTTTGTGTCGCTAAAACGTGTTCTACTTCGGAGGTGCCGATACCAAATGCCAAAGCACCAAAGGCGCCGTGGGTAGCGGTATGAGAGTCACCGCAGACGATCGTCATACCTGGCAAAGTTAAGCCTTGTTCCGGTCCCATCACATGCACGATACCTTGTTCTTTCGTGGTCATATCGAACAATTGAATACCGGTCGCTTTCGTGTTTTTTGCAAGCTCCAATACTTGAATTTTTGCTTGGCCTTCAAGTTTGTTCACATCGCGTACTTGGGTAGAAATACTGTGATCCATGGTGCCGAAAGTTTTACTTACTTGACGCACTTGGCGTCCCGCCACGCGTAAGCCGTCAAAGGCTTGCGGGCTGGTCACTTCGTGGATTAAGTGGCGGTTAATATACAGAATCGGCGTCTCGCCTTCCGCTTCATAGACGACGTGTGCGTCAAATAATTTTTGGTAGAGGGTTTTTTTCATAATAAATCCGTTAGTGTAAATTATTCGGTAATTTCAATTAAATTGCCTTCGATTCCCACAATGCAGCTTTCGTAATAACCGTCGCCGGTGGTGCGCGGACCGCTTGTCACTTCATAGCCGTCTTGCTTTAAGCGGGCGGTGAGGCTGTCCACTTTGTCTTTTCCGCCCACGCTGAACGCAATATGAATATAGCCTTCGCCGAGATCGGCTTTATCGCGCGCATATTGATTGGGTTTATTCATAATTTCCAATCTCGCACCGCTTTCGCCGAAAGACAGAAAATAGCTGCGTAACCCGGTGTTGGGATTATGGTACATCTCGTTGGATTTTGCCTCGAAATAGGTTTCAAAAAAGGTTTTGGTTTTTTCCAAATCATTGACATACATAGCAAGATGTTCGAGTTTCATTGTATGACTCCATAAAATGTATTAAAAACCGACCGCACTTTTAGATCGCATTCGCAATCAGGCTGCCCATTTCGGCGGTGGAAACCGGTTTGCCGTTATCCGCCAAATCCGCCGTGCGGTGTCCGTCCGCCAGCACTTTTTTCACCGCGTTTTCAACGGCGTCCGCCGCGTCGTTTAGGTTAAAGCTGTAGCGCAACATCATTGCCGCAGAAAGGATCTGTGCGATCGGATTGGCAATGCCTTTGCCTGCAATGTCCGGTGCGGAACCGCCCGCCGGTTCATATAAGCCGAAACCTTCTTCATTTAAGCTGACAGATGGCAACATCCCCATAGACCCTGTGATCATCGCTGCTTCATCAGAGATAATATCGCCGAAAATATTAGAGCAGAGGAGCACATCGAAAGACTCCGGCGCTTTGATTAACTGCATGGTCGCGTTGTCGATATAAATGTGATCTAAGGTGACTTCAGGGTAATCTTTCGCCACTTCAGTCACAGTTTCACGCCATAAGATTGAAGCTTGTAATACGTTAGCTTTATCCACAGAAGTCACATGTTTACGACGTTTCATTGCCGCATCAAAAGCCGCACGTGCAATGCGTTCGATTTCATACTTGTAATAAACTTCGGTATCGAATGCTTTAGTTTGTGCACCTTCGCCTTCACGGCCTTTAGGCTGACCAAAATAAATCCCGCCCGTTAATTCGCGTACGACCACCATATCAAACCCTTTCGCTGCAATATCTGCACGTAATGGGCAGAATTTTTCTAGTCCTTTATAAAGGGTTGCAGGACGAAGATTGCAGAATAATTTGAAATGTTTACGTAATGGCAACAATGCACCGCGTTCCGGTTGTTGATCCGGTGGTAAATTTGTCCATTTAGGGCCACCTACAGAACCAAACAAAATCGCATCAGCCTCATCACAACCTTTTAAGGTTTCTGCCGGTAATGGGCAACCGCAATTATCAATTGCGGCACCACCCACATAAAACTCGTTGAAGTTAAGTTTAAAACCAAATTTTTCTTGGACTTTGTTTAATACTTTAATGGCTTCAGCCATGACTTCTGGGCCGATGCCGTCTCCCGGTAGAATGGCAATGTTGTATGATTGCATATTGAATTATCCTTTATCTGTTATTTAGTTGTAGGGACAGGCTTTATGCCTGTCCGATTACTCGTTAATATTGGACAGGCATAAAGCCTGTCCCTACGAAGGGATTAATGATGTTTATGATTCTTAATATTTGCTACCTTATGCGCCCGATAAATCGCATTGATCGCGTGGACTAAAGCAAGGGCGGAAGATTCAACGATATCCGTCGCTAAACCTACACCATGGAATTTACGGCCTTCGTGTTCTACCACAATATCCACCTGACCTAAGGCTTCAGCGCCTTCGCCTTTGGCGGTTAAGTTATAGTGAGACATTTTGATCTCTAAACCGGTTAAATTTAAGATGGCGTTATAAACCGCATCGACCGGGCCGTTACCGCCGATTGACGAAGTACTTAATTTCTCACCGTCTAATTGTAACTGAACAAAGGCTGTCGCCGGGTATTCTTTGGTGGAGTGAGCGGAAAGTTTATCTAACACTAAACGATCTTCATCGCCTTGTTGCATGTCAATGAACGCCAAGGCCTCCAAGTCATAATCGAACACTTGGCCTTTTTTGTCTGCCAATTTTAAGAAGGAATCGTACAATTTATCCAAATCGTAATCTTGTTCGGTGTAGCCCATGTCGGTCATGTGGCCTTTCACCGCCGCACGGCCGGAACGCGCGGTTAAGTTCAATTTCTCTTTCTTCAAACCGATGGTTTCCGGAGACATGATTTCGTAGGTGTTTTTGTTTTTCAACATACCGTCTTGGTGAATACCGGAAGAGTGTGCAAAAGCATTGGAACCCACAATAGCTTTATTCGGTTGAATTGGCATATTGCAAAGTTGGCTCACCATTTGGCTGACACGATGAATTTCTTGTGTATTAATTCGTGTGTCTACACCGAAGAGTGCCTGGCGGGTTTTAATCGCCATGACCACTTCTTCCAATGCAGTGTTGCCAGCACGTTCGCCGATGCCGTTGATGGTACATTCAATTTGGCGCGCGCCGTTTTGTACGGCGGTTAAAGAGTTGGCGGTCGCCATGCCTAAGTCGTTGTGGCAGTGCACGGAAATAATGGCTTTGTCGATGTTTGGTACGCGATTGCGCACTTGGGCGATGATGTTGCCGTACTCCGTTGGCAAGCAGTAGCCCACAGTGTCTGGAATATTAACGGTAGTGGCGCCGGCGTTGATTGCCGCTTCCACAATGCGGCAGATATTGTCAATACCGGTGCGTCCTGCATCTTCGCAAGAAAATTCCACATCGTCAGTGTAGTTACGCGCGCGTTTCACTGCTGCCACCGCCATTTCAACCACATCGTCAAAGGTGCGTTTTAATTTGGTTTCAACGTGTAATGCAGAGCTAGCAATGAAAGTGTGAATACGGAAAGCTTCCGCTACTTTTAAGGCTTCGTAGGCTGCGTCGATGTCTTTATCTACCGCACGGGAAAGTGCCGCGACACGACTATTTTTGATATGGCGTGCGATAGTTTTTACGGATTCAAAATCCCCTTGCGAGGAAACCGGAAAGCCCACTTCCATGACATCCACGCCTAAACGCTCTAAAGCAAGAGCAATTTGTAATTTTTCTTTTACGGTAAGGCTTGCTTTTAACGCTTGTTCCCCATCACGCAAGGTCGTATCAAAAATAATAACGCGATCTGTCATAACATTTTCCTTTTTTCAATCACTCAAAGTGCGGTCGTTTTTTCAGATGTTTTGTAAGTGCAAAAACGAAAAAACCCGCAAACTAGAGTGCGGGTTTAAATCTTGAGGGTTTTACATTTAACTGTTTTTCATCCACAACCTATCCGCACAAAGAATGTGAGAGCAGCAGGTTGAGGGAAAAAGAAACAGTGATAAACATGAAAAATCCTAATGCATAAAATCTGTAAAAGTGCGACACATATTACGGATTTAAATTCTTCTGTCAAATGTTTGCTTAGTGTTTTATGTTGATTTTTGCGTTATTTTAGAAATGAATTTGGATTTATTATCTGATATTTTTGCATTTGTTAGATTGATGTTCTTTATTTATTTTTTGCTGTGAATTTTTATTCTAGGAAAAATTTATTTGATAAATAGTTCTACTTTTTTTACAGGACAGAAAAGAAAAGTACGGTAAATTTTCTTAAACATTTAAAAAAACGTTATGAAAATCCACCGCACTTTCATGCGCAATAAGCTTAATGAGTATTTAATTCCCAATGCCCATCCGTCTTCAATTCTAAACGCTTTTCATGTAACGACACTAAGGTTGAACGATGCCCGACGCTGATAATGGTGGTATTCGGCAATTCCCGACGAATTAACCGATACATGGCATCTTCAAGTCCTTCATCCAGGCTGGCGGTGGCTTCATCTAAAAAGGCCACTTGCGGTTTATGGAGCAAAAGCCGTGCGAAGGCGAGACGTTGCTGTTCGCCAAGAGACAAAATGCGGCTCCAGTCTTGTTCTTGTTCCAACCGTTC
Organism: Aggregatibacter segnis; assembly: GCF_003130075.1. GTDB lineage: Bacteria > Pseudomonadota > Gammaproteobacteria > Enterobacterales > Pasteurellaceae > Aggregatibacter > Aggregatibacter segnis_A. The sequence goes on from NZ_NRCW01000003.1 coordinate 161,043, forward strand.
TTGTAAATGGGCAAGTTGTACTTGCTGTAATACGTCATTTACTTTCGTCAAATCAGCCTGCTCCGTAGTGTTGGGATAATACAGCGCTGTGAGTAAATCCCCTTGGGGTAAATAAGGGCGTTGTGAAAGGAAAAGGCTGTTTTGTTGCGGGCAGAAGATTTCGCCGTGCGCAAACGACCATAACCCTGCCACGGTACGTAACAACGTGGTTTTCCCCACTCCGGATTGACCTTGGATTAGCAAAGAGTCCCCTTGCGGTAGCGTCAGATTGAGATCGTTAATCAGCGTTTTGCCAAGTGGCGATTTCACATTCAGATGTTGGAAAATAACATCGGTTGGGTGAGCGGTAATCTGGGTTTTGTTTTCTTTCTGTGCGGCTTCCACGCTGTAATGGAAACCGGTTAAACGGTCCAAAGTGGCTTTGTATTCGGCAAAGCTATCGTAGGTGTTGCGGAAGAAAGAAAGATTGGAATGCAATTTGCCAAAGACTTGCAAAGTTTGCATCAGATCGCCCAGTTTAATTTGTTTTTCAAAATAGCGTCCCACTTGAATGAGTAAAGGGAACACCACGGAAATTTGGCTGACCACTAAGTTAAAACCGGAGAATTTTAAGGCTCGGAAGACGATATCCCACATATTGTCAATAACAGCGCGGAATTGTTTATAAAGCTGGCTTTTTTCAACTTTTTCACCGGCATAGAAGGCGATGCTTTCCGCATATTCTTTTACACGGATTAAAGAATAACGGTAATTTGCGTTTAATTTTTCGTTGGCAAAATTGAGGCGAATTAACGGCTTACCGAGCCAAAAGGCGATAAGTGTGGTGAAGATCACATAAGCGAACACTAAAAAGACCATCATGTGCGGGATTTCGACGCCGAATAAACTCATTGGCCCAGCTAATCCCCACAATAAAATCGTGTAAGAAATCATGGAGGTGACCGCATCAATGACGCCGGTACTCAAGGAAATCGTTGTTTTGACATAGGATTGCACGTCTTGTTGAATCCGTTGATCGGGGTTGTCCAAATGTTGGGCGGTATATTGGCTTTTATAGTAGGCGCGGTGGCTCATCCATTTTTCCAACATTTCTTGGTTTAACCATTCAATCCAATTAATGGAAAAGCGCTGGCTGATGTAATAGCTAATTAAGGCAGAAAGTACGGAAAATCCGGCGATAAAACAAAACAGGATCATTTGTTCCCAAAAGACCGGCTGATTGAACTCTTGTAGCGAGGTGTACATATTGTTATACCAAGTGGAATGTACCAGTCCTAGACGAACGCTAAACAAGGTTAAGGCCACAATCAGCACGAAAAATAACAGCGGCTTAATACTGCGTTTCGGTGAAAGGTAACCGCCTGCAAACATCCAAAATTGCTTTCCCCAGTGAGTGAAACGCACCAACAAAAAGACGCTGAGGCTAAAAACAACGGTTGTGATTGCTAAGGTTTTGGCAATCCAAAGTAGGGAGGTAATCGCTTCCTGAGAGTAGTCCATTATGTAATCCGCTAATAAAAAAGTGCGGTTCATTTTAAAAAGATTTCCCTATTAGGCAAGAAAAAATGTGATAGAGGTTTCATTTTTTGTGTTTGTTTTCCCTAAAAAAAATGAAGTTGTTATAATTTGCCACAGTTAATTTTATTTGAGGTAAATATGAGCGATATTGCTATTACGATTAGCCTACTCGCCCTGGTCGCCGTGATTGGTTTATGGATCGGTCATTGGAAGATCAAAGGTGTCGGTTTTGGTGTAGGCGGGGTGCTCTTTGGTGGGATCATTGTGGCGCATTTTACCAATCAATACGGATTGGCATTAGATACGCATACATTACATTTCGTGCAAGAGTTTGGCTTGATTCTGTTTGTGTATACGATCGGGATTCAAGTGGGGCCGGGGTTCTTCTCTTCCTTGCGCCGTTCGGGGTTAAAACTTAACGGTTTTGCCTTTTTGATTGTGTTGCTTGGCGGCATTTCGGTGATTCTCATTCACAAGCTTGCCGATGTGCCGTTAGACATTATTCTGGGGATTTATTCCGGTGCGGTAACCAATACGCCATCGTTGGGGGCGGGGCAACAAATTTTAGCTGAGCTTGGCTTAAAAAGTGCTACGTCAACAATGGGGATGGCATATGCCATGGCCTATCCGTTTGGGATCTGCGGTATTTTACTTTCCATGTGGTTGGTGCGTTTGTTCTTTAAAATTAAGGTAGATGAAGAAGAACAACATTTCCAACATGAAAGCGGACAAGATAAAGAAACGTTAACCACCATGGACGTAAAAGTCACCAATAAAAACTTGGATGGTTTACGCCTTATTGATATTCCGGGGTTTGGTGAAGGAGATATTGTGTGTTCCCGCTTGAAGAGCGGTAACAATATTTGCGTGCCGAAAGCCAATTCTGAAATTCATTTGGATGACGTCTTGCATTTGGTGGGCGATGGCAGTGCATTGAAGAAAATGTGCTTAATCATCGGAGATGAGCTGGATGTGCCGATTTCAACCAAGGGCGGAGAGATTCGTTCAGAACGGGTTGTGGTGACGAGTGAAAAAGTCTTAGGTAAAAAAATCAAATCACTTGGTATCCATCAAAAATACGGTGTAGTGATTTCCCGCTTAAACCGTGCCGGTGTGGAATTGGTTCCGACAGCAAATACAACCTTACAATTCGGTGACGTATTGCACATGGTGGGTCGCACAGATATGATGAATAACGCCATTTCTGTGATTGGTAATGCTGAGCAAAAATTGCAACAAGTGCAAATGTTGCCGGTCTTTATCGGGATTGGTTTAGGTGTGGTATTCGGCTCCATTCCTTTTTATATTCCAAGTTTTCCCGTTGCCTTAAAATTAGGTTTAGCAGGTGGTCCGTTAGTGATTGCGTTGATTTTGGCGCGTATCGGTACGATCGGTAAGCTGTATTGGTTTATGCCACCAAGTGCTAACTTGGCGTTACGCGAGTTAGGGATTGTCTTATTCTTGGCTGTCGTTGGGCTGAAATCCGGCGGTAGTTTTATGGATACCTTATTAAACGGAGGCGGTTTGGAATGGATGGGCTTCGGTATCGTTATTACGTTAGTGCCTTTACTCATTACCGCAGTTATCGCACGTTTATACAGCAAATTGAATTACCTTTCCCTTTGTGGTGTGCTTGCCGGTTCAATGACCGATCCACCGGCATTGGCATTTGCTAATTCGATTAAAGAAGGCAGCGGTGCCGCTTCGTTATCTTATGCGACAGTATATCCGTTGGCGATGTTCTTACGTATTGTTTCTCCACAATTGCTGGCGTTGTTACTCTGGAGTTTTACATAACCAGAAAACGCGTTTAAAAATGACCGCACTTCATCTAAAAGTGCGGTCATTTTTTTCCTTATTTAAGGACGCGTTGACTTCACAGGGTAGATAAGATCTATTAAAATGAGCCAATTTTTTGTGAAGACAAAAGGGAAATAAGATGAGCCAACCGATTTATAAAAGAATTTTGTTAAAACTAAGCGGAGAAGCCTTACAAGGCGATGAAGGTTTCGGCATTGATGCGTCTATTCTTGATAGAGTTGCATTAGAAATCAAGGAACTGGTTGAAATGGGTGTGGAAGTGGGTGTCGTCTTAGGTGGTGGCAACTTATTCCGCGGTGCTAAATTGGCCAAAGCAGGAATGAACCGTGTGGTCGGCGACCATATGGGAATGTTGGCCACGGTCATGAACGGTTTGGCAATGCGTGATTCGCTTTTCCGTGCGGATGTGAATGCAAAATTAATGTCAGCATTTCAATTAAACGGCATTTGCGATACTTACAACTGGTCTGAAGCGATCAAAATGTTGCGTGAAAAACGCGTTGTCATTTTCTCCGGCGGTACAGGCAGTCCGTTTTTTACCACAGATTCCGCCGCATGCTTACGTGGTATCGAAATTGAAGCGGATGTCGTATTAAAAGCAACCAAAGTAGACGGCGTGTATGATTGCGATCCGGCAAAAAATGCAAATGCCATGCTTTATCCGCACCTTACTTATGCCGAAGTGATTGATAAAGAATTACAAGTAATGGACTTAGCAGCCTTTACTCTAGCTCGCGATCACGGTATGCCGATTCGCGTATTCAATATGGGTAAACCGGGGGCGCTACGTCGCGTGATTACCGGCGAGCAAGAAGGCACACTTATTTGTGCAAAAAACTAGTTTAATGGTTTGATTTATTTAATAGAGAAGGAATTATCGTGATTAACGAAATTAAAAAAGATGCGCAAGACCGCATGGAAAAAAGTCTTGAAGCGTTAAAAGGCCATATTGCAAAAATTCGTACCGGCCGTGCGCAACCAAGTTTGTTGGATGCCATTCAAGTGGATTATTACGGCTCTGCGACACCATTACGTCAATTAGCCAACGTGGTGGCAGAAGATGCCCGTACTTTAGCGGTAACTGTGTTTGATCGTTCATTGATTCAAGCGGTAGAAAAAGCCATTTTAACCTCTGACTTAGGCTTGAATCCATCTTCTGCCGGTACAACGATTCGCGTGCCACTTCCACCATTAACAGAAGAACGTCGCCGTGATTTGATTAAAATTGTGAAATCAGAAGGTGAGCAAGGTAAAGTAGCGATTCGTAACGTTCGCCGTGATGCTAATGATAAAATCAAAGCCTTGTTAAAAGATAAAGAAATCAGTGAAAACGATCAGCACAAAGCTGAAACGGAAATTCAACAAATTACCGATAAATTCATCAAAAAAGTTGATGAAGTGTTAGCGGAAAAAGAAAAAGAATTACTCGATTTCTAATCATAAAAACAGGTTAACATCAGACGCAGTGCCTTACTGCGTCTTTTCTTATATGGGCGTGTGAGGCTTTCATACCGTCCGAAAAATTGACAAAGTGCGGTCGAAATTTTATGCAAAAAAAACAAAAGGTCGTGATTCTTGGCGCGACAGGTTCCATCGGTAATAGCACCCTTTCGGTGATTGAACACAATCCGGAAAAATATGAAGCGTTTGCTTTAGTCGGGGGCTCAAATGTGGATGCGATGTTTGAAAAATGCGTGAAATTTCGACCGCACTTTGTTGCTTTGGCAGATGAAAGCGCAGCAAAACATTTGCGTGAGAAAGTGGCTGCGTATCAACTTTCAACCCAAGTGTTAGCCGGTCAACAAGCGATTTGCGAATTAAGCACACATCCTGATGCAGATATGGTCATGGCAGCGATTGTTGGTGCAGCCGGATTGTTGCCAACGTTGTCGGCAGTGAAAGCAGGCAAGAAAGTTTTGTTGGCAAATAAGGAAGCGTTGGTCACTTGCGGCCAGATTTTTATTGATGCGGTGAAACGCTATGGCGCGCAGTTATTGCCGGTAGATAGCGAACATAATGCGATTTTCCAATCTCTGCCTCCGCAGGCCCAACAACAAATTGGATTTTGTCTGTTGGCTGATTTAGGTATCAGTAAAATTGTGTTGACTGGTTCGGGTGGGCCTTTCCGTTATACGGATTTAAGTGAATTTGACGGTATTACGCCGGAACAGGCGGTAGCACATCCGAATTGGTCGATGGGTAAGAAAATCTCTGTGGATTCCGCAACAATGATGAACAAGGGGCTGGAATATATTGAAGCCCGTTGGTTGTTTAATGCGACAGCCGATGAAATGGAAGTGATTATTCACCCGCAATCCATTATTCACTCCATGGTACGCTACATTGATGGTAGCGTTATTGCGCAAATGGGGAATCCTGATATGCGCACACCGATTGCGGAAACCATGGCGTATCCGCACCGCACTTTTTCCGGTGTAGCTCCGTTAGATTTTTACCAATTAAATGGGTTGACTTTTTTAGCACCAGATTACCAACGTTATCCTTGTTTGAAACTAGCGATAGAGGCTTTTGCGGCAGGACAGTATGCGACCACCGCCATGAATGCGGCAAATGAAGTGGCCGTACAAGCCTTTTTAGATCGCCAAATTAAATTTACGGATATTGCCAAACTGAATCAGGCTGTCGTGGAACAAATGCCGTCGCAACAAATCAAACAGATTGATGATGTGTTGGAGGTGGATCGTGCTGCGCGTGACTATGCGCGACAACAATTGACACATTGGTCACACTGATATTTTGTATTGAGAAGGGATAATGACTGAATTAGATCAGAGTAATATTCCGCAACACGTTGCGATTATCATGGACGGCAACGGGCGTTGGGCGAAGCAACAAGGGAAAATGCGCGTTTTTGGACATAAAAACGGCGTGGCGGCAGTACGTGAAGCCGTGTCTTATGCTCGTAAAATCGGGGTGAAATATTTAACCTTATATGCGTTTAGCAGCGAAAACTGGAACCGCCCCGAGCAGGAAGTGAGCGCATTGATGAGTTTATTTATGCAAGCACTTGATTTCGAAGTGAAAAAACTGCATAAAAATGATATTCGTTTGAAAATTTTAGGCGACATTTCCCGCTTTAGTGCAGGCTTGCAGGAAAAAATCAAAAAAGCGGAAAAATTAACGGAAAATAACACCGCACTTACGTTAAATATTGCCGCAAATTATGGCGGGCGCTGGGATATCGTTCAGGCTGCACAGCAGTTGGCGGAACAGGTTCAAGCGCAACAGCTCAACGTCGCAGACATTAATGAAGCTTTATTGCAGCAACATTTGGTGACGAAAGACGAGCCTGAAGTGGATTTATTGATTCGTACCAGTGGTGAACAACGCATTAGCAATTTCTTATTGTGGCAAACAGCCTATGCGGAATTATATTTTTCTGATGTACTGTGGCCGGATTTTAATGAAGCCGAGTTTCATCAGGCGATTTTATCTTATCAACAACGTCATCGCCGTTTTGGCGGGACCGAATAATTGAGGAATATATTGTGCTTAAACAACGAGTTATTTCGGCAATTGTGTTAATTGCCCTTGTCTTTACCGCGTTATTTTTATTTTCACCTTATTATTTTGCTTTCGCCTTGGGCGTTGTCGTCGTGTTGGGCGTTTGGGAATGGACACAGTTCTTTAATTTCAAACAACCCACTTTTTGGCGCTATGCAATCACTGGCTTAAGTGCTGCCTTTTTATTCCTCTGGATCTATGGGGAAGGCAATTATTTAGATGCCGGACGTGTATTTGAACTGTATGCTCAGCCGATTTTATTGGGCGCGGTTGTTTGGTGGCTGGTGGCGTTATTTTTTGTGGTGACTTACCCGAAAAGTAGTGTCATTTGGGGCAAACATTCGGTCTTACAATTCTTTTTTTGTTTCTTTACCCTTATCCCATTTTTAATCGGCGTATTATTGTTACGTTTAGATCATTATGTGACAGAACCTTACCACGGCATTATGCTGTTGTTGTATGTGTTTATTTTGGTTTGGGTAGCGGATTCCGGCGCTTATTTTGTCGGTCGTAAATTTGGTAAACACAAATTGGCACCGAAAGTTTCTCCGGGGAAATCTTGGCAGGGTGCGATTGGCGGTTTGGTCATGGCAGGTATTGTTGCAGCCATTTTTGTGAATGTGGCGCAACAAAGTTTGATCGCGAATGTCTCATCCGGAGCCTTTATTGGTTTGTCTGTGACAACGGTTGCCATCTCTATTTTAGGCGATTTAACGGAAAGTATGTTTAAACGCCAAAGCGGTATTAAAGATAGCAGTCATTTAATTCCAGGGCATGGCGGTATTTTGGATCGCATTGACAGCTTAACGGCTGCCGTTCCATTCTTTGCCTACTTCTATTTCTTTGTACTATAGGATTGGCGATATGTCATTTTTGTGGTCAACCGTTTCATTTCTGATTGCGATTGTCGTTTTAGTAACGGTACATGAGTATGGTCATTTCTGGGCGGCACGAAAGTGCGGTGTGAAAGTACATCGTTTTTCTATTGGTTTTGGTAAAGTCATTTGGTCGCGTACCGATAAACAAGGGACAGAATTTGCCGTGTCGGCCATTCCTCTTGGGGGCTATGTCAAAATGCTGGATGGAAGAAACGAAGAGATTCCTTCAGAGTTGGCATCTCAAGCCTTTGATAATAAAACGGTCGCCCAACGTGCTTTTATTATTGCCGCCGGTCCGTTAGCCAATTTCTTGTTTGCGATTTTTGCTTATTTTTTGATTTATACCATCGGTATTCCAAGTGTTAAACCTGTTATTGATGATGTGAAACCACATTCTATTGCTGCGATGGCACAGGTTCAGCCAAAAACGCAAATTACTGAAATTGATGGTGTTACGACTCCCGATTGGGAGACCATCAATATGCTGTTGGCAACTAAAATTGGTGAAAGTAGAGTAGAGTTAACCTTAGTCGAATTTGGTTCTAATATTGAACAGCATAGAATCTTAGATTTATCTCACTGGCATTTTAATCCTGAAAAAGAAACAGCTTTCGGTTCTCTCGGTATATTACCGGTTAGAACTAAAGTCGATATGACTTTGTCTAAAGTCGTCGAGAATTCTCCTGCACAAAAAGCAGGATTACTGGTCGGTGATAAATTGTATTGGGCTGATGGTCAGTCGATACGCTGGCAGGATTTTATTGAGCAAGTGGAACTAGGTAATCCATTATCTGTGAAGGTCGAGCGTAATGGCGCGTGGTTAATGAAGACTATTACGCCGGAACTCAATGACAAAAAGCGTTTAGTTGTTGGTATTTCACCGACTTTTTCGCCGGTGCCAGATGAATATCGTACTGAATTAAAGTATGATATGTTTGAATCCTTACAGAAAGGGGCTGAAAAGACGTTTCAACTCTCTTGGTTAACCATAAAAGTGATCGGGAAATTATTGGTTGGCGAGTTGTCTTTGAATAATTTAAGTGGTCCGATTTCTATTGCGCAAGGCGCAGGCGCATCATCTGAGTTAGGATTAGTTTATTACCTCAGTTTTCTCGCGCTTATTAGTGTAAATTTAGGGATCATGAATCTCTTCCCATTGCCTGTGCTTGATGGGGGACATCTAGTCTTTTTAGGATTAGAAGCGCTTAAAGGAAAGCCGGTTTCCGAACATGTTCAGAATATCAGTTATCGAATCGGTGCAATCTTATTATTAATGTTAATGGGATTTGGGCTGATTAATGATTTTTTACGTTTAAATTAGTATTTTTATACAGGATAGAAATTACGATGAAAAAACTTTTACTTGTAAGTTTGTTGTTTGGTTCTACCGCCGCTCTTGCGGGACCTTTTGTAGTTCAAGATATTCGTGTTGATGGTGTTCAGGCTGGTAGTGAAAGTCAGATTATTGCCTCGTTACCGGTAAAAATCGGTCAAAAAATTAATGATGCTAATATTTCTAATATCGTCCGTAATTTGTTCCTAACGGGGCAGTATGATGATGTGAGAGCATCACAGCAAGGAAATACGTTGGTTATTTCGGTTATGCCGAAAGCGATTATTTCTGATGTGGTGTTTGAAGGAAATAAGTCTGTTCCAAACGATGCGTTAAAACAAAACTTGGATACCAATGGTTTTCGTAAAGGCGATGTGTTGAATCGTGAAAAATTAGAAGAGTTTCGTAAAGGATTAGAAGAACACTATCATAGTGTTGGTCGTTATAATGCAAAAGTCGAAACGATTGTTAACCCATTACCCAATAACCGTGCGGAAGTTAAGATTCAAGTGACTGAAAATGATGTTGCTTTGCTGAAAGATGTCACTTTTGTCGGTAATCAAGCCTTTGATAGTGATCGATTACAAGATCAAATGGAACTTCAGCCTGATGCATGGTGGAAGTTCTTTGGTAACAAATTTGATTCTACCCAATTCACTAAAGATCTTGAAACAATTAGAAATTATTACCTTGACCGTGGTTATGCTAAAGCCGGAATCGCCAATACCGACGTGAAACTAAACGATGAAAAGACGGAAGCTCGAGTAACAATTGATATTGTTGAAGGTGAAAAATATACTGTTAATAGCGCGCGTATTGTGGGTGATGTAGGCGGCATGGCGGAACAATTGGCGCCGTTACTTAAACAAATTCATGTTGGCGAAGCGTTTCGTCGTAGTGATGTACAGTTAGTTGAAGAAAGTATTAAAGCAACACTTGGCGAACGTGGTTATGGTAGTGCACAAGTGAACGTACAGCCTGATTTTAATGATGAGAATAAAACGGTTGGCTTGAGTTTTGTTGTTGATGCCGGTAAACGTTATTCTGTCCGTCAAATTCGTTTTGAAGGTAATACCGTGAGTGCGGATAGCACCTTGCGCCAAGAAATGCGTCAGCAAGAGGGGAGTTGGTTATCTACCGATTTAGTTGAATTAGGTAAAGTGCGGTTGGATCGTACAGGCTTTTTTGAGACCGTTGAAAGCCGCACTGAAGCCGTTGAAGGAACCAATGACCAAGTTGACGTTATTTATAAGGTAAAAGAACGTAATACCGGTAGTATTAATTTTGGTATCGGTTATGGTACGGAAAGCGGTTTAAGTTACCAAGCCAGCATTAAACAAGATAACTTCTTGGGTATGGGGTCTTCTCTAAGTTTAGCCGGTTCCCGTAATGATTATGGTACAAGCGTTAATTTAGGTTATACAGAACCATACTTCACTAAAGATGGTGTCAGTTTGGGCGGAAATGTTTTCTTTGAAAGCTTTGATAACTCAAAAAATTCAACATCAGCAGCTTATGCGCGTACGACTTATGGTGGTAACCTAACCTTAGGATTCCCGGTCAACGAAAACAATGCCTACTATCTTGGTGTTGGTTACGCCTATAACAAATTAAAAAATATTACACCTGAATATAATCGTGCTTTGTATTTAGCCTCTATGAACTTTGATGACTGGGTGTTCAAATCTCACGATTATGATGTTTCATTCGGTTGGAATTATAACAGTTTGAACCGTGGTTTCTTACCAACTAAAGGGGTTAAAGCGTCTATCGGTGGTAAGGTTACAATTCCTGGCTCTGATAATAAATACTATCGATTCAATGCCGATGTTCAAGGGTTCTACCCGCTTAACCGTGATCAGACATGGGTATTGTCTGGACGTTTAGGGGCATCTTATGCAGATGGCTTTGGTGGTAAACGCTTACCGTTCTATCAAACTTATACTGCAGGTGGTATTGGCAGTTTACGCGGCTTTTCTTATGGCGCTATTGGTCCACAAGCGATTTATATTGCCCGAAATGCGCCAGCGACTTGTTCTGGCGTAACCACAAATGTAGCTTGTTATAATTATGTAACTGGCGATATTGTTGGGGGAAATGCCATGGCGACAGCCAGTTTCGAATTGATTGTGCCGACTCCGTTTGTCGCAGAGAAGAATCAAAATTCCGTACGTACTTCTTTCTTTGTTGATGCAGCAAGTGTGTGGGATCCCCACTGGAAGAGTGAAAAATCTAAATTTGCCCATTTGAATTTACCTGATTATGGTGACCCTTCTCGTATTCGTGCTTCTGCCGGTGTTGGTTTCCAATGGCAGTCTCCGATTGGTCCATTAGTGTTCTCTTATGCTAAACCAATCAAAAAATATGAAAATGATGATATTGAACAATTCCAGTTCAGTATTGGCGGATCATTCTAAACAGAATAGTCCAATTGAATTAATGTGACGAGATATCTGTGTCAAGATATTGGCACAGAAGGATTTAATGTTTAACTTACTAAAAGGAAAAATAAAAAAATGAAAAAAACTGTAAAATTAACCGCACTTTCTTTAGCTTTAGCATTCACTTCTTCTTTAGCAATGGCAGAAGAAAATATCGCTTTTGTAAGCGCAGATTACCTTTTCCAGAATCATCCGGATCGTAAAGTTGTGGCTGAAAAATTAGAGGCAGAATTCAAACCAACCGCAGATAAATTAGCAGAAAACAAAAAACAGATTGATGCAAAAATTGCAGATGTTCAAAAGAAAGTGGAAGCAAAAGTGACTGCTTTACAGAAAGAGGCGCCTAAATTACGTTCTGCAGACATCAAAAAACGCGAAGATGAAATTAATAAATTTGCTAATGATGAGCAAGACGCTATTAATAAATTAATTACTGAGCATGACCAAAATGCAAAAGCTTTCCAAGAAAGTTATGCAAAACGTGAAAATGAAGAAACAACAAAAATGATTGCGAGCATTCAAACCGCCACTAATAATGTAGCGAAACAAAAAAATTACACTTTAGTGCTTGATGATCGTTCCGTTGTTTTTGCTGTTGACGGTAAAAACATCACTGAAGATGTATTAAAAGCAATTCCTACACAGGCTAAATAATGAAAACCTATTCCCTCTTGGAATTAGCACAACAAATCGGCGCTACCATTCGTGGTAACGCCGATGTTGTTGTGAGTAATATCGCTCCCTTAGATAGAGCAGAAAAACATCAGCTAACATTTATTTCTAATGCCAAATTCCGTGAAAAACTGGCACACTCAAAGGCGGGTATTTTGGTGGTATCCGAAGCAGATGTGGAATTTTGTTCACCGGAAAGTCATTTGCTTATCGTGAAAGATCCTTATGTTGCCTATGCAAAATTAGCACAATATATGGATACCACACCAAAAGCGGCAAGTGGAATTGCAAAAAGTGCGGTCATTTCTGACGACGTTTTGTTAGGTGAAAATGTCTCTATCGGTGCAAACAGTGTCATTGAATCCGGCGTTGTGCTTGGTGACAACGTGGTGATTGGCGCAAATTGCTTTATTGGTAAAAATACTAAAATTGGCGCGCATACCCAACTTTGGGCGAATGTATCCGTATATCATGAGGTCGAAATTGGCCAGCATTGCTTAATTCAATCCAGTGCAGTCATCGGTAGCGATGGTTTTGGTTATGCCAATGAGCGCGGTAAATGGATTAAAATCCCGCAAGTAGGACAAGTGATTATAGGCAATCACGTGGAAATTGGTGCTTGTACCTGTATTGACCGTGGCGCATTAGATGCAACCGTGATTGAAGATAACGTGATTATCGACAACCTTTGTCAGATTGCCCATAACGTGCATATCGGCACGGGTACTGCGGTCGCCGGCGGGGTGATTATGGCAGGCAGTTTAACCGTGGGACGTTATTGTTTAATTGGCGGTGCTAGCGTGATTAACGGGCATATGGAAATCTGTGATCAAGTGACAGTCACCGGTATGGGGATGGTCATGCGTCCGATTACCGAACCGGGTGTGTATTCTTCCGGTATTCCGCTCCAAACTAATAAAGAATGGCGCAAAACAGCGGCATTGACGCTTGGCATTGATGGTTTAAATAAACGCATTAAGGCCCTTGAGAAAAAGCTTAAATCAGATGAGTGATGTTTCGTTCATTTTGTGTTGATGCGTTAAATAACGTATAATTTAACGCGTATTTTTTGTCTCTTATTTAAATATTGAAAGGTAATCCCGTGACTGAACAAACCTCAAGAATTATCGAATCTCACGAAATTATGCAATTATTGCCACATCGTTATCCATTTTTATTAGTGGATCGCGTGATCAATTTTGAAGAAGGCAAATGGTTGACTGCGATTAAAAATATCAGTGTGAATGAGCCTTGTTTTACCGGTCATTTCCCGGGAAATCCCATTTTACCGGGCGTGTTAATTCTTGAAGCCATGGCGCAGGCCATGGGCATTTTAGCTTTCAAAACCCATGAGTTAGCCGGTGGTGAGATTTTCTATTTCGCTGGTGTTGATGAAGCTCGCTTTAAGCGTCCGATTGTTCCTGGCGATCAAATGGTATTACACGTTGAAGTGATTAAAGAACGCCGTGGTATTACTGCCTTTACCGCTACAGCAACCGTTGACGGCGAAGTAGCCTGTGAAGCGAAACTAATGTGTGCTCGTCGCGTAGCATAATTCAGACAAGGGGATAAATATGATTCACCCAACAGCCAAAGTTCATCCGCAGGCCATTGTTGAAGAAGGTGCAAAAATTGGTGAAAACGTGGTTATCGGCCCGTTTACCATCATCGGCAAAGATGTTGAGATCGGCAAAGGCACCGTCGTCCATTCCCATGTTGTGATTAATGGTCATACACGAATCGGTGAAGATAATGAAATTTATCAATTTGCCAGCATTGGTGAGGTGAACCAAGATCTTAAATATCAGGGCGAGCCGACACGCGTTGTGATCGGTAACCGTAACCGCATTCGTGAAAGTGTGACTATTCACCGTGGTACTGTACAAGGTGGTGGTGTGACTAAAATCGGTGATGACAACTTATTCATGATTAACGTCCATATCGCACATGACTGCGTGATTAAAAACCGCTGTATTTTAGCCAATAACGCCACCCTTGCCGGACACGTGGAATTGGACGATTTTGTGATTGTCGGCGGAATGTCTGCGATTCACCAATTCGTTGTCGTAGGTGCTCATGTGATGTTGGGTGGCGGCTCCATGGTCAGCCAAGACGTGCCTCCATATGTCATGGCGCAAGGCAACCATGCTCAACCGTTCGGGGTAAACATTGAAGGGTTAAAACGTCGTGGCTTCGATAAACCGACAATGCATGCGATTCGTAACGTTTACAAAATGATTTATCGTAGCGGTAAAACGCTAGATGAAGTGATGCCGGAAATTGAACAAATTGCTGCCACAGAGTCAGCGATCAGTTTCTTCTTGGATTTCTTTAAGCGTTCCACCCGCGGCATTATCCGTTAATCCTTTTAATAGATTCATCTATTGCCGACCGCTCTTTTCTATGACTAAAAGAGCGGTCGTTTTTTTCAGAGTTTTGACTATGCCAAATTCAATATCCCTCAATCATTCTCCAACCATTGCAATTATCGCAGGCGAAGTCTCCGGTGACATTCTCGGGGCAGGTTTAATTCACGCCCTGAAAGCGCGTTACCCGAACGCCAAATTTATCGGTATTGGCGGTGAACGCATGATTGCCGAAGGATTTGAAACTCTGTTTGATATGGAAGAGTTATCCGTGATGGGCTTGGTAGAGGTATTGAAACACCTGCCGCGCTTACTCAACATCCGCCATAGCATCATCGAGCAATTATCGGCATTAAAACCGGATATTTTCATTGGCATTGATGCGCCGGATTTTAACTTAGACGTAGAACTTAAACTCAAACAGCAGGGCATTAAGACCATTCATTATGTGAGCCCATCCGTGTGGGCGTGGCGTCAGAAACGCGTGTATAAAATCGCGGCGGCCACCAATTTAGTCCTTGCCTTTTTGCCTTTTGAAAAAGCCTTTTATGATCGTTTCAATGTGCCTTGTCGTTTTATTGGGCACACTATGGCGGATGCTATTCCGTTGAAACCGAATCGTGATGACGCCTGCCAATTACTCAATTTAGATCCAACACAACGTTATGTGGCGATACTGGTGGGGAGTCGTGGTTCAGAGGTGGAATTTCTGAGTGAACCTTTCTTACAAACTGCGCAACTGCTACATCAACGCTATCCGGATGTTAAATTTCTTGTGCCGTTAATTAATCAAAAACGTCGTCAGCAATTTGAACAAATCAAACAACGCGTTGCGCCGGAATTGGACATGATTTTATTGGATGGCAATGCGCGTGCCGCAATGATCACGGCCGAGGCAACCTTGCTCGCTTCCGGCACAGCAGCGTTAGAGGCCATGTTATGTAAATCCCCGATGGTAGTGGGGTATCGCATGAAACCGTTCACCTATTTCTTAGCCAAACGCTTGGTGAAAACTAAGTATGTTTCTTTACCCAATTTACTGGCAGACGAAATGTTAGTGCCGGAATTAATTCAAGAAGACTGCAATCCAACGAATTTGGCAGAAAAATTGTCCCTGTATTTAAGTGAGGAAAAAAGTGCGGTGCAAAATCGCCACGTTTTATTACAGCGTTTTGCCGAATTGCACCAAAGGATCCAATGCAATGCCGATCAGCAAGCCGCACAAGCAGTGATTGATTTATTGGATCCATCTCATGGATAAGTTTGTGTACCCACAGGACTATGCGCTAATTGCCGGTGTAGATGAAGTCGGACGTGGGCCGTTAGTGGGTGCCGTGGTGACGGCAGCAGTGATTTTAGATCCGAACAATCCTATTGAGGGACTTGCCGATTCTAAAAAACTGTCGGAAAAAAAACGTTTATTGTTGGCGGAAGAAATTAAGCAAAAAGCCTTGGCGTGGGCGCTCGGTCGGGCTGAACCACATGAGATCGACGAGTTGAATATTTTGCATGCTTCCATGCTTGCCATGGAACGGGCGGTAAAACATTTGAAAATTCAACCGCACTTTGTGTTGGTAGACGGCAATCGGATTCCACCAAATTTGTCCATGCCGGCACAAGCTGTTGTTAAAGGGGATGCTTTAGTGGCGGAAATTAGCGCGGCGTCTATTTTGGCAAAAGTCGCACGGGATCAGGAAATGTTGGAATTGGATCAACAATATCCGCAATATGCCTTTGCACAACACAAAGGCTACCCAACGAAATTGCATTTGGAAAAAATCGCCGAATTTGGCCTTTTACCACAGTATCGCCGTAGTTTTGCGCCTGTTAAAAAATTATTAGAATCGCTATAATTTAACCTGTATTTGCACACTTGAGCATGGAGGGCGCCATGAACCAATTCACCAGCTTACTTGATTCTTTCCGTCCGGAACCTTGGGTATGGGTGCTGTTGTTGCTCATTACTTCCGTGATTCTCTTCATTCGTAACCGCATTCGCATGGACGTCGTCGCTATTTTGGTGATGTTGGCGTTCAGCCTCAGTGGCATTTTAACCGTACAAGAAGTGTTTGCCGGTTTTAGTGACCCCAATATTATTCTGATTGCTTTATTGTTCATTGTTGGGGAAGGCTTGGTTCGCACCGGCGTGGCGTATCAAGTGAGTGAATGGCTGTTAAAAGCCTCTCATAACAGTGAAGCACGTGTATTGGTTTTCATGATGTTAGCCGTAGCTGGACTGGGGGCTTTCATGAGTTCCACGGGTGTCGTGGCCATTTTCATTCCTGTGGTGCTGATGATTTGTCGCCAAATGAATATCTCTCCGAAACGTTTGATGATGCCACTGAGCGTTGCCGGGCTTATCAGCGGTATGCTGACATTGATTGCGACAGCGCCCAACCTAGTGGTGAATGCCGAGTTGGTACGCGAAACGGATATGCGTTTGAAATTCTTCGATTTTACGCCTATTGGTTTAGTGATTTTGTTTATGGGGATCGGCTATATGCTGGTTGCCCGTCGTTGGTTAAAGTCCGATAAAGAAAATGAAACCAACAGCATGGATAAACGTTCCATGAGTGATTTGATTCATGAATATGGTTTGCAACAACGCACGCAGCGTTTTGTGGTGAGAAAAGGCTCCCCGCTGATTGGTAAAAATCTGGATGAATTACATTTACGTTCTAAACTTGGTTTGAACGTGTTGGCGATTGAACGTTGGAAGCGTTTTCGCCCGATATTTATTGCTGCGCTAGGTTCCTCAGAAGTCCGAGAGAAAGACATTTTATTGATGGATAGCAGCGATCCTGAACTCAATTTGAAAGCATTTTGTCAGGAATATAATCTAGAGCGGGCGGAAATCCGTGCGCAATCTTTTTCTGAACAAGCCAGTTCTATTGGTATGGCGGAATTGATTTTAGTGCCGGATTCCGATTGTATAGGTAAATCGACTGAAGAACTTGCTTTTCGCTCCAAATACGGTTTGAACGTTGTGGGCATTAAGCGTGATGGTGAAGTGCTTGGTGGGCATTTTGTTGAAACGCCGTATAAAGCCGGGGATTTATTGTTGGTGATTGGCGACTGGAAACTCATCCAGCAAATGCGTAGCCACAGCAAAGATTTCTTTGTGTTGAATTACCCGAGCGAAATTACTCGAGCTGTGCCTGCGCAAAGCCAAGCTCCTTATGCTTTGTTGAGTATTTTAGTGATGGTGGTGCTGATGGTAACCCGTGTCGTGCCAAATGTGGTGGCCGCTCTCATTGCTTGCTTAATGCTAGGCTACTTCCGTTGCGTGGATAGCAAAAGCGCCTATAATTCGATTCACTGGTCAAGCCTTGTACTGATTGTCGGGATGATGCCATTTTCGTTGGCTTTACAGAAAACCGGCGGGGTATCGGTGATTGTCGAGTTAATGCTGAATTTAGTTGGCGCCATGGGTAAGCATTGGATTTTAATTAGCCTGTTTATTCTCACTGCCGTTGTTGGTTTATTCATTTCTAACACGGCTACCGCAATTTTGATCGCACCCATTGCCATTACGATGGCGCATCAACTCAATTTATCCCCGATGCCATTTGCGATGGTGGTGGCCATTGCTGCTTCAGCTGCGTTTATGACACCGGTGTCATCGCCGGTGAATACCATGGTTTTCGGCCCCGGCGGTTATAAATTTGCCGATTTTGTCAAAGTCGGTGTGCCGTTCACTCTTTTAGTCATGTTGGTGAGCGTATTTCTTATTCCTTTATTCTTTCCTTTTTAAGGCTTAAGGAGAATGTGATGAGCATTTATGATCTGAAACCCAAATTTCAAAATCTATTACGACCACTCGTGATAAAGCTCGAGCAACGTGGTGTGACTGCCAATCAAGTCACCTTAACCGCGTGTGCCATTTCTGTTATTTTAGGGCTAATTTTGACCACACTTTCCGGTTATCACTGGCTTTTTATTTTGATTCCTATTTGGTTGTTCGTGCGCATGGCACTTAATGCCATTGATGGTATGTTGGCACGTGAATTTAACCAAAAATCCCGTTTGGGTGGATACTTAAATGAAATCACTGATGTCGTGTCTGACGCCGCGTTGTATTTGCCTTTTGCTTTTGTCCATCCTTTTGATACGTTACAAATCGGCTTGATCATTTGGTTGTCGGCATTGACGGAATTTTGTGGTGTGCTCGGACAAGTGCAAGGAAAAACGCGTCGTTATGATGGCCCGTTAGGCAAAAGCGATCGGGCATTTTTGTTCGGTTTGTTAGGCTTGGTTTATGTATTTGTCCCGGTTTTACCGGATTTTCTCTATTGGCTGGTTTGGATTGCCATCATTCTGTTAATTGCCACTTGTGTAAAACGTGTGAAGTCTGGCTTGGCCGAAGTGGGTAATGAATAGGAACATCATTATGTTAGCCAAATTGATCGATTTTCTCTTGTGTCGCTTCACCTCCTTTATCACCGGTGTGCGCCCGCAAAAAAATGTGGAACAGCAATCCGCGGATAAACATCGTTTGTATTTTGCCAACCATAACAGCCACGGTGATTTTATTTTGTTGTGGGTCTCTTTACCGTATCAAGTGCGCAAAAACACTCGCCCGGTTGCCGGTGCGGATTACTGGACGAAAGGGCCGATTCGTCGTTTCTTGGCGTATAACGTATTCAATATGTTGCTAATTGAACGGGGCGGCGATAACCCGCAAGCCATTACCGAACAAATTAGTGATGCCTTGCAACATCATTCTCTGATTATTTTCCCTGAAGGCACCCGTAAAATGGACGACGATGTGGCGCTACAACCTTTCAAAAGCGGTTTGTATTACGTCGCAAAGCAAAACCCGCAATTAGAACTTGTGCCGGTATGGATTAGTAATATGCATAATGTTTTGCCGAAGGGCTTTGTTGTGCCGATTCCGCTGTTGTGCGATTTATATATGGGAACGCCGCTCTTCTACCGTGAAGAGGAAAATAAGGCCGATTTCTTAATCCGTGCTGAACAGGCATTATTAAGTTTAAATTTAACCGAAAAAGGGAAAGCATAATGGAAATATGGCAACTGTTTGGTGGGTTAATCATCACCTTAATTATTGCGTCATCAATCGGTTATGGATTGAAATTCAAAGTCGGCTTTTCCATCCCTCATGCGGTAATTGATAATCTTAACGCACGAATTAATGCCTGGTGGGTAATGATCTTAATTATCTTTGCCGCCGCGGCATTGGGTTTTTATGGCGTGATCGGATTATTTTTTGTCATTTCTTTCATGGCATTGCGTGAATTTTTATCATTGCTTTATATTCGTCGTGGCGATCATCTCGCACTTGCCGCTTGTTTCTACGTCATACTGCCTCTTCAATATTTTTTAGTGGCAATTGACTGGTTCAGTATGTTCACCATCTTCATTCCGGTGTATGGCTTCCTGTTTTTGCCAATTCTCTCCGCATTGTTGGGCGACACAGCACATTTCTTGGATCGTTCCACCAAAGTGCAATGGGCATTGATGATCAGCGTCTTCTGCATTTCCCATATCCCGGCAATCCTGACATTAGACATTGAAGGTTTTGAAGATAAAAAACTGCTATTGATGATTTTCTTGATTTTAGTGGTGCAATCCAGTGATGTGTTGCAATACGTATGGGGCAAGTTATTCGGCAAACACAAAATTGCGCCAAAACTCTCACCATCCAAAACCGTAGAAGGTTTTGTGGGCGGTGTCGTCAGCGCCAGTGTGCTGGGTGGATTGCTCTATTGGCTTACTCCGTTTGACCCGGTACAAGCGGTGTTAATGAGCTTATTAATCTGCCTCATGGGCTTTTTAGGCGGCTTAGTGATGTCCGCGATGAAACGAAGCATGGGCGTAAAAGACTGGGGGAATATGATTAGTGGCCATGGCGGTATGTTGGATCGCATGGATTCCCTTTGCTTTGCTGCGCCGATTTTCTTCCATGTGGTGAGATATTATTGGGCTTAGTAGGATTTTTTATGAGAACGGCTTCTAGCCGGATTTATTAATTAACAAACCTTAAAAATGAGAGAAAAAATGACCGCACTTTTAAAGATTGGGTTAGTGTCCGTTTCTGATCGGGCATCGCAAGGCGTGTATCCGGATCAAGGTATTCCGGAATTAAAAAATTGGTTGGAACAGGCGTTGGTGGAGCCTTTTGAGGTTGTCGAACGCCTGATTCCGGACGAGCAACCAGAAATTGAGCGCACGCTGTGCGAGTTGGTGGATGAGGCGCATTGCCATTTAGTGCTCACCACCGGCGGCACTGGGCCGGCAAAACGAGATGTTACACCTGATGCGACACTTGCTGTTGCTGATCGTGAAATGCCGGGGTTTGGCGAGCAAATGCGTCAAGTTAGTTTGCATTTTGTGCCGACAGCCATCCTTTCCCGTCAGGTGGGCGTGATCCGTAAAGACAGTTTGATTTTAAATTTACCGGGGCAGCCGAAGGCGATTAAAGAAACGTTAGAAGGCGTAAAAGATGAAAACGGCAATGTGTTAGTGAAGGGGATTTTTAGCGCCGTGCCGTACTGCTTGCAGCTCATCAACGGATTATATATTGATACCAAACCGGAAATTATTGCCAGTTTCCGCCCGAAATCGGCACGTCGGAGTTAAATGCGGAGGAAAGTGCGGTCATTTTTGACGGCATTTTTACAGCGCACTAAAACAAAAACGGTATTCCCTTGTTTTGATGGAATACCGTTTTTTGTTTATAGCACAATCATATCATCCCGATGAATGGCGACGGCGCCATATTCATAACCAAGCAGTTGTTCAATATCGTGAGACTGTTTGCCTTTGATTAATTCCAGTGCATCGCTGTTATAACGCGGCATGCCGAGCGCAATGTCTTTGCCTTGCGAGTTACGAATGCGCACAACTTCACCACGGGAGAAACGCCCACTGACATCAACGATACCCGCCGGCAGTAAGGATTTGTGCTGAATTAACACCGCACTTTGTGCGCCATCATCAATCGTTAGCACGCCTGCAGAAGGCGCAGCGAAGAGCCATTGCTTACGGCTTTCCAAGCGATCTGCTTGTACCGTGAATTTGGTGCCAATGGCTTGATCGTGTGCTAAATCGACGATGACGTTAGGTTGATTACCCGGCGCAATAATAGTTTCAATGCCAGAACGGGTGGCGACATCTGCTGCGGTGATTTTGGTGGACATGCCACCGGTACCTAAATTCGTGCCGCTACCGCCTGCGATAGAGCGAATATGATCAGTGATTTTCTCCACGACTGAAATCAATTTCGCCTGTGGATTTTTACGCGGATCGCTGTCAAACAATCCTTGTTGATCGGTCAATAAATAGAGCTGTTCCGCTTGGACTAAAATCGCCACTAAGGCGGATAAATTGTCGTTATCACCCACTTTAATTTCTGCTGTGGCGACAGCATCATTTTCATTGATAACGGGGATGATGTGATTATCTAATAGTGCATGTAATGTATCGCGTGCATTGAGAAAGCGTTCGCGATCTTCAATATCCGCACGGGTTAACAACATTTGTCCGATATGAATATCATAAATGGCAAAGAGTTTTTCCCAGGTTTGAATCAGCTGGCTTTGACCCACTGCCGCCAATAATTGTTTGGATGCCACAGTAGGCGGTAATTGCGGGTGATTTAAATAATGCCGACCGGCGGCAATGGCGCCTGAAGTGACAATTACCAAACGAAAGCCGGCGCGATGTAATTGTGCCAACTGACGGACGATTTCCATCATGTACGCTAAATTTAATTTTGGTGTGCCTTGGGTTAAGGTGCTAGTGCCGAATTTCACCACAATGGTTTTGTTATTCTGTTGCATACGGACTCCTTGTCAAAAATGCGTTTAAGTTAGCATTAAGCATGGCAAAAAGCATTAAATTTATCGGGAAAATTCACCGCACTTTGATGGGGCAAGATGAAATACTGTTGTTCCTTTTAGAAAGTTTTATAATGGGCGGCACAGTTAATTTAGGTAAAAGTATGATGAAAGTTCAACAGATTACTCAGGAATATCAACGGGAAGTGACCCGTGTATGCGTAGAAACGGCATTGTTGTTATTACAACATGGCGTTGAAAGTGCGGTGGTCGTGCAAATGACGCAACGACTTGGTGTTGCGCTTGGAGTTGCCAGCGTGGAATGTGCATTAACCGCCAATGCAGTGATTCTTACCACGCTCACCAACGGACATTGCATTACGACGACCCGTAAAAGTGCTGACAAAGGCATTAATATGCAAATGGTCACAGATGTTCAGCGAATTATTATTTCTGCGGAACATGGTATATACGATTTACATCTGGTGAAGAAAAAACTAGACCACCTCAAACCATTAAAATATAACCGTTATTTTGTTGTCTTGATGGTGGGGGTGTCTTGTGCCTCCTTTGCGCATTTATCCGGAGGTGATGCATTAATTAGCCTCATCACCTTCTTAGCTTCCTCCGTGGCGATGTATGTGCGGCAGGAATTATCGAAACGCCATTACAACCCCATGATTGTTTTTTGTATTACGGCCTTTGTAGCGTCATTGATTGCTGGTATGAGCCTGAAATATCAAATCGGCAATGATCCGCAAATTGCCTTGGCGTCCAGCGCTTTATTGTTGGTGCCGGGATTCCCGTTAATCAATTCACTGGCGGATATTTTAAAAGGCTACGTTAACATGGGGATTAGTCGTTGGGCGGTGGCGACCATTCTCACCTTTGGGGCATGTTTGGGCATTGTCTTTGCGCTCAGCGTGCTGAACATTACGACTTGGGGGAACTAAGATGGATTGGTTATTTGGGTTACTCGATGATATGTTCTTTGCGGCAATTCCTGCCGTGGGCTTTGCGCTGTTGTTCAATGTGCCGGCTAAAGCGTTGAAATATTGTGCGATGCTTGGCGCGTTAGGGCATGTAACCCGTACCTTGTTGCTCCATTGGGATATGCCGATTATTTTTGCCACGCTGGTTGGTGCTGCGCTGATTGGTTTTATCGGGGTTCACCTTTCCCATCGTTATTTGGCACACCCGAAAGTCTTCACCGTGGCGGCAATTATTCCAATGATTCCCGGCGTGCATGCTTACAAAGCCATGATCGCTATTGTACAGATTCACCATTACGGTTTTTCTGACGAACTGTTTGCGCAAATGATCAATTCCTTTATCAATACTACCTTTATCCTTGGTGCATTGGTTTTCGGGTTAGCATTGCCAGGTCTGTTGTTCTATCGCGGAAAACCTGTGGTATAGTAACCGCACGTTAAGCCATTAAATAACTTAGGAAAATACATGAATTTAAGCCTGATTGTCGCCATGACGAAAAATCATGTTATCGGTAAAGATAACGAAATGCCGTGGCATTTGCCTGCGGACCTGGCTTGGTTTCGTCAAAACACGACCGGCAAGCCGGTGATCATGGGGCGAAAAACCTTTGAAAGCATTGGTCGCCCGTTACCGAAACGCACGAATATTGTGCTTTCACGTCAACCCTTCATGCATGAAGGCGTTGTGTGGAAAGCGAGTCTAGAAAGTGCGGTGGATTTTGTGCGCGATTCAGATGAAATTATGCTGATTGGTGGTGGACAGCTTTTCAAACAATATTTACCGCAAGCCGATCGTCTTTATCTCACTGAAATTCAAACGGAATTGGAGGGCGATACTTTCTTTCCGCAAATCGATTGGCATGACTGGTCGATTGAATTTGAACAATACCGTCCTGCCGATGAACAAAATCCTTACGATTGCCGTTTTTTGATTTTGGTAAGAAAGTGATTTTTGCGTAAAAGTGCGGTGGGTTTTCCGTGCGTTTTGATATTCTTCCTCCTTGGTCTGATGTAGAGGGAGAAAGAATGCTTGGAATAGGGGTGGCGAGCGGGAGAAAAACGGAATGCTCGCCTACCCAAGTGAAAAGAATCCTTATTCCGCCAAGTCTTTTCTAAAGGACACCATCAACTGATCGATTTTAAAATTCTCGGTGTCAATGATTTCAAATTTATAGCGGTCATATAACACAAAATCGGTTTTCTTCGGGATTTTGCGCAACATATACATCATAAAACCGGCAATGGTTTCATAATTTTCATCGTGCGGAAAACTTTCGATATCTAAGGCGCGTTTTACGTCTTCCAACGGTGTGGCGCCATCAATTAGCCAAGAATCTTCATCGCGGCGAATAATTTGCTCTTCTTCACTGGAAACCAATTCGCCCATTACAATACTCATCACATCGTTTAAGGTCACAATCCCTACGACTAACGCGTATTCGTTGACGATGACGGCGAAGTCTTCACCGGTGGATTTAAATAGCTCTAACACTTCATATAAGGACAACGTGTCCGGCACGTACAACAACTTGCGCAATAAGCGGTTATCGGTTAATTGCACCTGTTCTTCTTTTAAAAACAAGGTCAACAAACTGTGGGACTCCACATACCCTAAAATATGATCCAAGCCCTGATCGCAAATCAATAATTTGGAATGGGAGTTTTTCGTTAACGTGTCCAGCACTTGTTGACGGGTGAAAGTGCGGTCTAAAAAAATGATATTTTCACGCGTGGTCATGGTTGAGGTGACCTTGCGTTGCTGCATATCAAAGATATTTTCGATTAAATAATGCTCCTGTGCTTTTAACACACCGGCTTCTGCGCCCGCATCTACCACAGCGACAATATCTTCTGGTGTCATGCTTTCAACGCGTACGGTGGAAATTCTGAATAGGCGGAATATCACATTCGCCAACGAATCAAAAATCCACACAATCGGTTTTAATAGGATAATGCACAGTTGCATAATGCGCACCGTGCGTAGTGCCACGGCTTCCGGATTGATTAATGCAAGACGTTTTGGCATTAAATCTGCTAATAAAATGAACGAAGCGGTGACGATGATAAAGGCAAGCCAAGACGCGGCACTGTCAACCCAAGGGGCGTCAGTATATTGTTGCAGAAAGGCTTGTAAATGTACGCTGATAGTCGCTTCGCCAATGACCCCGCCCAAGACGGCAACCATGTTTAAGCCGATTTGCACCACCGTAATAAAACGTCCCGGTTGCTCCTGTAATTTGAGCACCATGGCCGCTTTAGTATTTCCTTCGTTAGCCATGTTTTGTAATTTAATACGACGCGCGCCTGCCAATGAAATTTCGGCAGAGGACACGATGGCACTGACAATAATCAGTAAGATTAAAATTAAAATTGCGCTGAATAAACTCATAAGGTTTTCAATAACTTGATGTAAACGAGACATAAAGTGCGGTTAATTTTGACTGTGTTTTTAACCGCACAAAAGAAATGAAAAAAGAAACCTAATTTTCGCTATCAAACCAGCCGCGAATAAACTGCACGGCAAAGAAGAAGGTAAAGAATAAAAGTACGTAAAGAATATAGCTAAAAATCGGGTGGCTTGGGGTATTGGTTTCCGTTACTTCTTTTACGGATAATGCATTTGGAAACTCATCAAACATGGTCAGACGCCAGCCGTAATATTTGATTTCCACGGTTTTTTCTTCATTACCCAAGGCTTGCGCCAATGCCTGTAAATTGGCTGAACCGAATTTGAAATAGAACGGAAAACCCCAGCGGGTATCTTCATTGCGATATACCATCACTTTGCCGTTTTCATGTTGCGTATTGATAAAATACACATCGCGGGTCGGGCCGTCTGCCGGATTGGTTTTTGTAATCGGTCCGTCTTTATCCACCCGCTTCACCTCAACGCCGGTCACTTTGGTGACATCATAGCTCGGCATGGAATAATTTATCGCCGCGGCAATACATAAATGAAAAATAAAAATGACGGAAATAAAAAAATATTTTAGAAATTTTCTCATCTTTTTGTCCTATTGAAATGAGATTGGTTAATTATTGTACCTGAATTTTAAATAAACGCTCGAAGTTTTGTGTGGTGATTTGTGCCATTTCCTCGGCTGACACGCCTTTCAATGCCGCAATATATTCACACACTTCGCGGGTATATGCCGGTTGATTTTGTTTACCGCGATAAGGCACTGGCGCCAAGTAAGGCGAATCGGTTTCCACCAACAGACGATCCAGCGGCAGTTTGCGCACCACATCCCGAAGTTCTTCCGCATTTTTAAAGGTGATAATCCCTGAAATGGAAATGTAAAACCCCAAGTCTAACGCTTGTTTTGCCATGTCGTAGTTTTCTGTAAAACAATGCAAAACACCACCGCACTTTTCTGCCTGATTATCGCGCAATAGGCGAATTGTGTCTTCGCGCGCCTCGCGTGTGTGAATGATGACCGGTTTATTTAGCTGGTTGGCCACGTCAATTTGGCTGGCAAATACGGCTTGTTGGGCGGCTTTGTTTTCTGCACTGTAATAATAATCTAAGCCGATTTCGCCGATGGCGATGACTTTCGGATCTTGTGCCAAGCGTAACAAACGCGCTGCATCATAAGGTTCTTCTTCAAAATCCAGCGGGTGTACGCCACAGGCTAAAGAGACGTTATCGAATTTCGCTAATTCCGGATACACTTTTTCAAAACGGCTCAGGGTCACGCCAATCGCCAATAAATGTTTCACATCACGCGCTTTTGCCTTTGCCACAACATCAGCAATATTTTCATGTAATGTTTCGTAATCCAAGGCATCCAAATGGCAATGGGAATCCACAATAAACATATTTTATCCTTCAAATACTTCAGTAATTAAACGGGTCAGCCCGTCGAGTAAAATCAATTCTAAATTCAACGCCGAATTTGCCGATAAATCCGACCGCACTTTGCCAACAATTTGTGTCGCTTTTAATAATGCCGGGGCAGACAGTCCTTGGCTAAATTGAATGACGCCCTGTTCAATATCCTGACAAATCCAGTCTTCGTGAATATGCAGTTTATTTTTTAAACTATCATTCAAAAAGGCTGACAACCAATCCAGCTGCTGCAAGACAAGTTCTTTAGTAAAAAACGGCAGTAATTCCAAAGGCGAACAACGACGATAGAATAGCCAAAATTGGCGTAAAAATTCCCGCCGTTGCGCCAGTAAATTTTGCTCTAACATGGCAAGTGCGAGCAGTGGTCGAGCATAATTCACCCGAAGTGCGGTCAATATATCGGAGGTTTCGGCGGATGTTTGTGATTGCAACCACTGTAATGCCGTGTCTGTGTCCGGTGGTAAGAGGTTCCACACTTGGCAGCGACTATAAATGGTTGGCAACAACGCCTTTTGCATATCGCACTGCAAAATGAAATAGGTGTTCGGACGCGGCTCTTCCAGTGTTTTTAAAATGGCGTTGGCAGCGGCTTCCGTCAGACGATGCGCCTGTTCGATATAAATGACTTTATTGCCGTTTTGCTGTGCATGCTGCGTCGCTTGCTCGTTCATGGCACGAATTTGATCTACGCCGATGTCCTTGTTCTCTATAGGCGAGATAGGTTGGAAATCCGGGTGGCTGTTGGCTTGCATTAAATGGCAGGCATGGCATTCGCCACAAGCCTCGCCCCCTTTAGGCGTTAAGCACATCAGACGTTTTGCCAACACGGAGCAAAGTTGCTCTACACCGAGACCGTCATCCGCGCGAATCAACAGAGCGTGGTGCCCTAAAGCCTCATCAAAAGCCTGTGTGATTTTGTGATAAGTTGGCATCAGCCAAGGGGTTAAAAGGCTCATTTTGACAGCGAAACCCACCAATTTTTGACCGCACTTTTAATGTCTGCTTGCACTTGCTCAATGGATTGTTCCGCATTGATCATCACGGCTTTCGGATTGTCTTTTACCAGTTCTAAATAACGGGCACGGGTACGGTGGAAAAAATCCAGATGTTGTTGTTCGATACGATCCAGCTCACCACGTCCACGAGCGCGGGCTAAACCGACGGCAGGATCAATGTCCAAATACAATGTCAGATCCGGCTCAAAATCGCCCAAAACGGTTTGTTTTAAGTTAGTTAACAAAGCCTCTCCCAACTGGCGGCCACCGCCTTGGTAGGCTTGTGACGACATATCATGGCGATCCCCAACGACCCATTTACCTTGAGCTAACGCAGGCTTAATGACATTGTCCACTAATTGAATACGGGCGGCATATAACATCAACAATTCGGCTTTGTCTGTCACCGGTTCTTCTGTTTCATGTTTAATGAGGTGGCGTAATTTTTCCGCTAACGGTGTGCCACCGGGTTCACGGGTGAAGACGACATCGTTAATGCCTAATTCCTTTAAGGTATCCACGACACATTGATGGGCGGTGCTTTTGCCCGCGCCTTCCAAGCCTTCGATAACGATAAATTTGCCTGTCATATTATTTCTCGTTTTGTTGGCGGTACCAGCGTAAATATTCCTGCACCGCTTTATTGTGTTCATTTAAGTTTCGACTGAATTTGTGACCGCCCGTGCCGTCCGCCACAAAATAATAAAATTCTGTTTGCGCAGGATGCGCCACGGCTTGTAATGCATCTTCGCTTGGCATAGCAATAGGCGTTCGCGGCAAACCATCAATGATATAAGTATTGTAAGGTGTTGGCGTTTCTAAATCTTTTTTGCGAATATTGCCGTTGTAATTATCCCCCATGCCGTAGATCACCGTAGGATCGGTTTGCAATTTCATTTTGGCGTTTAAGCGATTGATAAACACCGACGCAATTTGTGGACGCTCTGCCGCCACGCCCGATTCTTTTTCCACAATTGAGGCCAAAATCAGCATTTCGTAAGGATCGGCTAACGGTATATTTTTATCCCGTCCACTCCATGCTTTATCTAAGGCCTTTTTCATACGCTCCACTGAACGTTGCAACAAATCTAAATCGGTGGAGTTCGGTGTGTAATTGTAAGTATCGGGGTAAATCCAGCCATCGATAATATGGCTTTCAGTTAAATTTTTATTGAGGTTGGTATCCATAGCAAGCAGACCAAAAACCTCGTCATTGGACTTGCCCTGCAAAGTTTGTTTTAAGTGCGGTGCATTTTCGAGACGTTTTCGTATAGTTTTGAAGGTTTCGCCTTCAACGAAGGTCAGTGAAAATTGCGCTTCTTTACCGGAATTCAGCAACTTCAGTAAATCTTCCACGGTTTTTATACCGTTAAGAGAATAGGTTCCTGCCTTCACTTTGTTGAGTTCGGGATGTAATTTCAACAACCAAGGCAATAGCGCGGCATTATCCAAAATACGTTTTTTTTCCAACAAACTAACCAATTTATTGCCTGTTGTGCCACGTTCTATGGTCAATAATTGATCGTTTTGCACATTCACCGGTTGCTGCACGAATTGTTCTAGTTGTTGATATCCCCAAAAGCCGGCGCCTGCCAATAAGACAACGAGGAACAAAAGAAGGAAGAAAAATTTTTTCATATGCGTGATCGTGGCGTCGTGAAAGACGTTGTAAAAATGATGATAAAAGTGGCGGAATTATAGCACGAAATTGTGTTTTTTATCGAAAAAGAGCCTTGTCGAAACAAGGCTCTGATACGCGGGATTATTTACTTTCATGGGCACTGTCGGAATCGCCGAGCAACAAGGCGTACTTCACGGTTGTTGGGCTGG
Organism: Aggregatibacter segnis; assembly: GCF_003130075.1. Taxonomy (GTDB): domain Bacteria; phylum Pseudomonadota; class Gammaproteobacteria; order Enterobacterales; family Pasteurellaceae; genus Aggregatibacter; species Aggregatibacter segnis_A. Next base: position 191,066 of record NZ_NRCW01000003.1, read on the forward strand.
CTTCTAAGGCAATTTTGAGAGCCATGGTGAGCGGCACAGATAGCAACATTCCTACTGTTCCTAGCAACCATCCCCAGAACAACAAAGACAGGAATACAACCAACGTGGAAAGCCCCAATTTTTTACCCATTAATCGAGGTTCAAGCACATTGCCGATAATCATGTTGATGGCAATGACACCTATAATGACTTCCAAGCCCACCACAAAACCGTTAAGTAATAACGCCTGAACGATAATCGGAACAGCAGCGATAATTGAGCCGATATTGGGAATGTAATTGAGCAGGAAACTCAGTGTTGCCCACAAAATCGCATATTGCACACCGACAATTTCCAATAAAAGCCAAATGCAAATAGCGGTTAATAAACTCATCATGGTTTTTACACCAAGGTAGCTGATAACGCCTTGTAGAATGCGATCTAAATAACGTTCTTGTTGGCTGATTTCCTTCGAATCACTGCTAAATACCACGGCAAATTTGTGTTTAGCATAAGGGGCTTCCAACAACATGAAAATCACGACTAACATCAATACGAAAATATTGGTGACTACGCCGGAAAAGCTGAGAAAAACACGACGCACAAAATTCATGATCACGCTTGGATCGAAATGCTCCATGATACTTTTTTCGGAAATATCCAACGGGATTTTCAGACTTTGTGAAAGTGCCACTAGGCTATTAACGCGTTCGCCCAATAATTGGCGATATTGCGGGATAGATTGGCTAAACTCTTGGATTGTGCTGTTAATTAAGCCGAACAGAAAGAAAAAGACGATTAAAATCAATGCTAACAACAAACCAATGGAGAGACCGTAGGGCACTTTTTTCTTGGTTAAGTAATTGAGTGACGGCGAGCAAATAATCGCGATAAACAGCGACAGTAAAAATGGCACGACAATTTCTGAAGCTGCCTTAATGCCGGCTAAAATAATCACGATAGCAGCACAGGCGACCAGTGCTTTTACTAAAGAAGCGTGTTTTTCCATTAACTAAATCGCATCCTCGTTTTCTTCGCCGGTACGGATACGAATTACCCGTTCCACTTCATATACAAAAATTTTGCCGTCTCCGATTTTGCCGGTTTGTGCCGTATCGATGATAGCGTCCAAACATTGTTCTAATAAATCATCAGGTACCACAATTTCCATTTTCACTTTCGGCAGAAAATCCACCATGTATTCGGCACCGCGATACAATTCCGTATGCCCTTTTTGGCGTCCAAAACCACGGACTTCGGTGACGGTCATGCCGGTAATGCCAATGTCGGATAAGGCTTCGCGCACATCATCCAATTTAAACGGTTTAATGATTGCTTCGATTTTTTTCATTCTTGTTGCTCCTGAAAATGGTCATTAAAAATCAGCCTGTTGTGAGCGCAGACTTTATCAGATCTTGAGAGCGAAAAACACTGGAGAGTATGAAAAAACATCACAGAAAACGACCGCACTTTTGTGCGGTTTTCTTGGTTAGACGGTAAATAGCATGAAGATTTTCACATAAAAAAACGGCGCTATGATTAACGCCGTTTTTGGTGAAATAAGTTCCAATTAAAGAATCTCTAACAATTCCACTTCAAAGACTAATGGGCTAAATGGTGGGATGGCTGCGCCTGCGCCACGTTCGCCATAGGCTAATTCGTGTGGAATTGCCAAACGCCATTTGGAACCGACCGGCATCATGGAAAGCGCTTCGATCCAACCTTTGATCACGCCGTTAACCGGGAATTCTGCCGGTTGACCGCGTGCGACGGAACTGTCGAATACGGTGCCGTCCGGTAATGTGCCGGTGTAGTGAACGCGTACTTTATCGGTTGTCGATGGCACGTTGCCGTTGCCTTCAACTAATACTTCATATTGTAAGCCGGAATCGGTGACTTTCACGCCGTCTTTTTGTTTGTTCGCCTCTAGGAAGGCTTTGCCTGCGGCTTCAATTTCTTTGAATTGCGCTTGTTGGGCTTCCGCGGCTTGTTGTTGTAATTGTTGCAACGCTTGGCTGATTTCATTGAAATCTAATGCCGGTGCATGTTGATTTAACACATCGTAAATCCCTTTTGCTACTGCTTCTGCTTTCACCGCTAATTGGCTATCCAATAATTGTTGACCGATTTGCAAACCGATACCGTAACTGCCTTTGGCTTCGGTATTGTCTAATCTCACTTGATTGAAAAATTCTGCTGTCATGTTGTTTTCCTTTCTGTTGATAAAACTATTTCATCGTGGCTAAGATTTCACCCATTCTTACCGGAACGTCCACCTCTAAATGTTCTGCTAAGGTCACGGAATTCGCCGGGAATAAGTTAATGACGGTTGAACCTAATTGGAATGCGCCCATTTCTTGACCTTTGGTTAATTTGATGGCGTTGTCCCCTTGATATGTCCAGACTTTGACTTCACCGGTGCGCGGTGGATTAATGACGCCTGCCCAAACCGTACTCATACTGGCAGTAATGGTCGCCCCCACAAGGATTTGTACCATTGGGCCGAATGCTGTATCAAAAACACAAATAACGCGTTCATTGCGAGCGAATAAATTTGGCACGTGTTGCGCTAAGAACGGATTGACCGAGAATAAATCGCCCGGCACATAAATCATTTTGCGCAAGGTTGCATCGCACGGGATGTGGACGCGGTGATAATCACGCGGAGATAAATAAATCGTGGCAAATTCGCCGTTTTTAAAGGTGTTAACTAATTCTTCATCGCCTGCCAACAAATCCGACAGGCTGAAGAAATGGCCTTTGGCTTGCAATAAACGTTCATCGTCAATATGCCCGATTTGGCTCACACGACCGTCAGCAGGTAAGCAAAGTGCGGTCGGATTTTCATTGATTTTTCGCGCGTCGTCTTTTAACTCACGAATAAAAAATTGGTTGAAGCTTTCATAATCGCTAAAGTTCTCTTTTTTTGCTTCGCTCATGTCCACGTTGTATTTCTTCGCGAAAACTTTGATCACGAAATGTGTTACCGCACCCCATTTTTGTTGGGCAAACCAACCGGCTAATTGGGTTAAATACAGTTGCGGCATAATGTATTGAAAAGCAACTTTCGCACGTTGCCAATAAGTGAATTTATTCATAATGGTTATTTTTTCTACAGTGTCAAAAAGAAGTCGGTGATTATAACAACTTATTCGGCTTGTGCAATGTATCGGGAGATTCGCCACTTTATTCCGCGGTGAAAATCATCAAAATTGTGGCAAATGCCTCAAAAAACACAAAAAATCGGGCGGGGAAGTGCAAAGCTTTAGAATTGCCTTATTTTCTAAGGTAAAATTACGACCTCTTAATTTTTGAAGCTAACCCTATGAACCAACAACAGTTATTGCAATTTGATCGTGAACATATTTGGCATCCTTATGCCGCCCTTCCACCGACCACACCGATTTATGCCGTTGAGCGTGCCGACGGTGTGATGATTACGCTTAAAGACGGTCGTCAGCTAATTGACGGCATGTCCTCTTGGTGGGCAGCGTTGCACGGCTATAATCATCCGCGCTTGAATGCGGCCGCAACAAAACAGTTAGAACACATGAGCCACATTATGTTTGGCGGCTTAACGCACGAACCTGCTGTCAAATTGGCGCAAAAATTATTGCCTTTATTGCCGCAGGGGTTGGAGCAAATTTTCTTTGCCGATAGTGGATCTATCGCCGTAGAAGTGGCGATGAAAATGGCGATTCAATATCAACACGCCAAAGGCGAAACGCAACGACATAAATTTGCCACCATTCGTTCCGGCTATCACGGTGACACTTGGCATGCCATGTCGGTATGCGACCCGGTGACCGGCATGCACGGGCTGTTTGCGAAAAGTTTGCCGGTGCAATATTTTCTCCCGCAGCCACAAACGCCTTTTGGGCAGCCTTGGAACGAAGACGATATTAAACCCTTAGCAGATTTATTAGAAAAAAAAGGCGCAGAACTGACCGCACTTATTTTGGAACCGGTGGTGCAAGGGGCAGGGGGAATGTATTTCTATTCGCCGATGTATTTGGCACGCGCCAAGCAGCTGTGCGAACAATACGGCGTATTGCTGATTTTTGATGAAATTGCCACCGGTTTTGGGCGCACGGGAAAATTGTTTGCCGCGGAATATGCCGGCATTTCGCCGGATATTATGTGTGTCGGCAAAGCACTTACAGGCGGTTATTTAACCCTGTCCGCCACTATTACCACACGCGCTATTGCACAAACCATTTGTCAGGGTGAAGCGCATTGTTTTATGCACGGCCCGACCTTTATGGCGAATCCGTTGGCTTGTGCCATTGCCGCCGAATCCATTGATGTGTTGTTGGAAAGTGATTGGCTGGGTAATGTCCAACGGATCGAAGCCCAACTGAAAGCTGAGTTACGAATCGCGGCAAGTTTTAAATCCGTCAAAGAAGTGCGCGTACTCGGTGCTATCGGCGTGTTGGAAATGCATGAGCCGGTAGATTTGGCGAGTTTGCAGGCGCGTCTGGTGGCGCACGGTGTTTGGGTGCGCCCTTTCGGCAAGCTTGTCTATATCATGCCACCGTTTATTATCAGTTCAGCCCAATTATCCGCATTAACCGCTGGTATGCTGGCGGCAATTAAAGAGGAATACCATGAGTAAGTCAGATTATTTTGCCGCGCAGTTGGAAAAACTCCGTCAAAAAGAACAATATCGTCGTTTTCCGCAAATTGTGCATAAGGGCAAGTTTGTGGAGCAAAACGGACGGTCAATGTTGAATCTGGCTTCCAATGATTATCTGGGGCTGGCTAATGACGATGCATTGCAGCAAGCGTTTCTTGAAAAACTCGCTGAAAAACGACCGCACTTTACCTCGTCCTCCTCCCGTTTATTAACAGGGAATTTTCCTGAATACGAAAGCCTTGAGCAACGTATGACGGAGGCATTTCAGCGTGAAGCCTGTTTGTTGTTTAACAGCGGCTATCATGCCAACATCGGCATTTTACCGGCGGTAGCCAATAAACAAACGTTGATCGTAGCGGATAAACTGGTGCATGCTAGTATTATTGACGGCATTCGTTTGAGCGATGCGCCGTTTGTACGTTATCGCCACAATGATTACGCCCATTTGCACGAGATTTTGCAAAAACAGTATCTCAACTACGAACGCATTATTGTGGTGACGGAAAGTCTGTTTAGCATGGACGGCGATTTTGCCGATTTGCCTCAATTAGTTGAATTTAAAAGGCAATTTGGGAATGTTATGTTGTATGTGGATGAAGCGCACGGCATTGGGGTTTACGGCGAACAGGGGTTAGGCGTTGCTGAGCAGATGAATTGCCTTCCGTACATTGATTTCTTGGTCGGTACATTCGGTAAAGCATTGGCGTCGATGGGGGCTTATGTGGTTTGCGATCAAGTGATCAAAGATTATTTAATTAACACCATGCGCCCGTTGATTTTTAGCACCGCGTTACCCCCGTTTAATGTGGCATGGACAGAATTTCTCTTTGAAAAACGACCACACTTTCAGGCGAAACGGCAACATCTTATGCAATTAAGTGCGCGCTTACGGCAAGTCGTGGCTGAACAGTTAAATATGCCCATGCCAAGCGAAAGCCATATCGTGCCGTTTATTCTTGGTGACAACCAACGCACCGTGCAAACGGCGCAACGTCTGCAACAGCAAGGATATTATTGCTTGCCGATTCGCCCGCCGACAGTGCCTGTCGGCACCTCGCGCATTCGTTTGTCTCTCACCGCCGACATCACGCATGATGAACTTGAGCAATTTATAGAACAGTTATTTTTATGCAATATCAATTAATTAGCCAAAATCCACCAAGCCGGAATTTAATCGTTTATTTTGCCGGTTGGGGCACACCGCCTTCTGCCGTGCAACATTTAGCTATTCCACCGGCGTATGATCTATTGCTGTGTTATGACTATCGGGATTTTTCGTTGGAGTTTGATTTTTCTCGTTATGAAAATGTGCGTTTGGTGGCGTGGTCGATGGGCGTTTGGGTAGCTGAACATGTAATGGGACAAATCCCCTTACTTTCTGCAACAGCGATGAATGGCACAGGCGTGCCTATGGATGATGACTACGGCATTCCATGCGCTATTTTTCAAGGCACGTTGGATACGTTAGATGAAGTTAACCAAGGCAAATTTGAGCGTCGTATGTGCGGTGACAAACAGTTGTTGCAGCAATATCAATCTTTGGAAAGACGGCGCTCAATTGAAGAAATACACGCAGAATTGACCGAACTTTATGATGCGTTATCGGCAGAACATCAACATACGGGGTTACCTTGGACGAAAGCGATTATTGGTACACAAGATCGTATTTTCCCTACAAAAAATCAGCGAAATTATTGGCATGAACGCTGTGAGGTGAGTGAAATGGTTGGAGGGCATTACCTGTTCCCATTGCTACAAACTTGGGAACAGCTATGGCAATAACGCAACAACGGGTGATGCAATGTTTCAGCGCCGCCTTACCAACCTATGAACAAAATGCCATTGCTCAAAAGCAAATTACCGAGGATTTGCTGCAGTTGCTATTAGAAAAGGGCGGCAATCAATTTCAGCGTGTGTTAGAGATTGGTTGTGGCACAGGCAATTTTACCCGCTTACTCATGCAACATATCAACGCAACACATTGGGATTGCAATGATTTATGCGATGTTGCCAACCACTTGGCACGTAATTTGCCACAGAAAAATTATCGTTTTTATCAAGGGTGTGGTGAGCGTCTCGATTTTGCCCATCAATATGATTTGATTGCTTCTGCCTCGACCATTCAATGGTTTGCTGATCCGCTGGCGTTTCTTCAACGTTGTTCAAATTATTTAACGCCTCATGGCATGATTTTATTCGGCACCTTTGCCCCGACCAATTTACACGAAGTCAGGGCTTTAACGGGTGTCGGTTTGGATTGCCCCGATCTAGAGCAATGGCTGGAAACATTAACGATAGCTTTTTCTGTGTTGCATTTGGAGCAAAAAGAAATTCAGTTGAAATTTGATTCGCCGTTATCGGTGCTTAAACATTTGAAAGAGACCGGTGTGACGGCCACCAATAATCAAATTTGGCACTACAAGAAAGTTGCCCAATTTTGTGAGCAATATCGACAACAGTATGCCGACGAGCAAGGCTATGTCTCGTTAACTTATGTGCCGATTTTAATGTTGGCGCAGAAAAAAGAGGAAAGATGATGGGAAAGGTATTATTCGTTTCGGGAATTGATACGGACATCGGTAAATCTATCGCGACAGGGTATTACGCTAAGTATTTAATGCAGCAAGGATATTCGGTGATTACACAGAAAATGGTGCAAACGGGCTGTCAGGAAATATCAGAAGATATTGTCGTGCACCGAAAAATCCAAGGCATTGCGTTAACTGAGGAAGATCGCCGGGGAGTGACGTGTCCTTATTTGTTTGATTATCCCTGCTCGCCTCACATGGCCGCGCGTTTGCAACAGACGTGTATTGATGAAAAAATCATTGAAAAATCCACCGCACTTTTGGCGCAAAACTATGATTATGTTTTGCTGGAGGGCGCGGGCGGCTTGATGGCGCCTTATTCCGAGGAGAAAACCACGTTGGATTACCTTGCGGCGCATGGGTATCCGTTAATTCTGGTGACTTCCGGCAGACTGGGGAGTATTAATCACACCTTGCTCAGCCTTGAGGCGTGCGCTCAGCGAAAAATTAGCGTAGAGGCATTGATTTATAATCTGTATCCGCCGGCTGACGAATTGATTACTCAAGATACACAACAATATCTGCGCAGTTACTTAGCCAAACGCTTTCCGGAGACAAAATTTATGTTGATGGAGAAAATCGATTTTTAGCGCTGATTTTCACGCTTGGAACGATAATTTCCTTTGACTATTTTTTTTTCAAAGGGTAATATGCGCTCCCTATGCAAAAGGTAAAACTACCCCTAACTGTTGATCCGGTAAAGGACGCACAACGAAGATTGGATTATCAGGGTTATTACTCCGCTAATCAATTAAGTCGTCTTGCCGAATCGGTCAGTAAAGTGCTCAGCGATGCACAGGTTACATTATCGTTCTTTGTTGATCCGCAAAAATTGGTTGTCATGAAAGGTCATGCCAATGTTGATGTTGAATTAAATTGTCAGCGTTGTGGCGAACCTTTCGTTCAAACCGTTGATTGTGCGTTTTGTTACAGTCCGGTGGCTAATTTGGATCAAATTGATGTATTGCCGGAAATCTATGAGCCAGTTGAATTCAATGAATTCGGTGAAATAGATTTACTTGGAACAATTGAAGATGAACTCATTTTGAGTTTGCCGATTGTGCCAATGCATTCATCTGAACACTGTGAAGTGTCCGTGGCTGAACAGGTTTTTGGCGAATTGCCGGAAGAATTGGCAAAAAAACCGAACCCGTTCGCTGTATTAGCTAATTTAAAGCAAAAATAATTTAGGAGTATAGCCAATGGCTGTTCAACAAAATAAAAAATCCCGTTCACGTCGTGATATGCGTCGTTCTCACGATGCGTTAACAACTGCTGCAGTATCCGTTGATAAAGCAAGTGGTGAAACTCATTTGCGTCACCACGTAACCGCTGACGGTTACTATCGTGGTCGTAAAGTGATTAACAAGTAATTATCTCAATTACATAAAGGTAATCACTTGAGTCGTCTAACCCTTGCGTTAGATGCGATGGGCGGGGACATTGGTCCCCGTATTACTATCCCAGCATCCATTTTAGCCTTGGAGCGAGATCCAACGCTTTCTCTCTTATTGTTTGGCGATCGCCAACAAATTCTTCCGCTTTTATCTTCTGCTCCCAACAGTATTCGTCAACGTTGTGGCATTGTTCATTGTGCTCGTGTGATTGATAGTCGTCAGGGGATTTCCTACGCCTTGCGTCATAGCAAAGAGACTTCTATGCGTTTGGCAATTGAAGCAGTACAAAAAGGGGATGCGCAGGCCTGTGTAAGTGCCGGTGATACAGCAGCTTTGATGGGCTTATCGAAAATCTTGTTGCAACCTTTAGAAGGTATCCATCGTCCGGCACTGATTTCTACGATCCCAACAGTGACAGGTGAGCGTTCGATTATGTTGGATCTTGGGGCGAATGTTGAGTGTGATGCAGAAAACTTGTATCAATTTGCCTTGATGGGTGCCATTTTTGCAGAAAATACCCTCAATTTAGTTTATCCACGTATTGCGCTATTGAATATTGGTATTGAGGCGGTGAAAGGATATAAATCCATACGGGATGCGGCAGATTTACTGAAAAAAGACACCGCACTTAATTACATTGGATTCCTTGAAGGCAATTTTTTACTCAATGGCAAGGCGGATGTGATTGTGACAGATGGCTTTGCCGGCAATGTTGCGCTGAAAACCTTGGAAGGCGCGGCAAAGAACGTGATTTCTCTACTGAAAAGTGATAAGAAAAAGAGTATATTAAGTCACGTTTTTGGGTATTTAATTAAATATCTTTTCAAAGATAAATACCAACGATTAAAGCAAATCAACCCTGATCAATATAATGGCGCATCGCTTATCGGTTTGACTTCCGTTGTGGTGAAAAGTCACGGAAGTGCAAATATAGAGGCCTTTGCTTATGCGATTGCCGATGCCGCATTACAAGCCCGACGTCAAATTCCACAAAAAATTTTGGCGGGCTTAAATAAAAATGAAATATTAATGAAGTAGTGAGTTCCCTCGCTATTATTTTTAACGAGATGACTATGTTTAGCAAAATTTTATCGACAGGTAGCTATTTACCCCAACATATTCGTACCAATGCCGATTTAGAAAAAATGGTAGATACTTCAGATGAGTGGATTGTTACCCGTTCCGGTATTCGTGAACGTCGCATTGCAGCAGCGGATGAAACCGTCTCTACCATGGGATTTGAAGCAGCCCAAAAAGCCATTGAAGTGGCAAACATCAATCCACAGGAAATTGATCTTATTTTAGTGGCAACAACCAGCAACTCTCATGCTTATCCAAGTGCAGCTTGCCAAATTCAAGGGATGTTGGAGATTGACGATGCCATTGCGTTTGATTTAGCGGCGGCTTGTACCGGTTTTGTGTATGCGTTAGGTGTCGCTGATCAATTTATTCGTACCGGTAAAGTGAAAAAAGCGCTCGTGATCGGTTCTGATTTAAATTCCCGTAAGTTAGATGAAACAGATCGTAGCACTGTTGTGTTGTTTGGTGATGGGGCAGGCGCGGTTATTTTGGAAGCATCGGAACAAGAAGGGATTATTTCTACCCATTTACACGCCTCAGCAGATAAAAATGCCGCATTGTTACTTCCTCAGCCTGAACGTGGCGTGGCAAAATCCGGCTATATCGAAATGCAAGGCAATGAAACCTTCAAATTGGCTGTGCGTGAACTTTCTAATGTGGTGGAAGAAACCCTTGCCGCCAATAATTTAGATAAAAAAGACATTGATTGGTTGGTGCCTCACCAAGCTAATTTACGTATTATTTCTGCGACCGCGAAAAAATTAGATATGGATATGTCGCAAGTGGTGGTCACGTTAGATCGTTACGCGAATAACAGTGCGGCAACTGTGCCGGTCGCATTGGATGAAGCGGTGCGTGATGGACGTATTCAGCGTGGGCAGTTGCTCCTTCTTGAAGCCTTTGGCGGTGGTTGGACTTGGGGTTCGGCTTTAGTGAGATTTTAGATAATCTGTTATCATTCAGAAAAAAGTGCGGTTATTTTTGACCGCACTTTTTGACTGTAACGCATATCAGAATAAATTGATTTATTTTTTAATATAGGTAAGACACATGAAAAAATTTGCAATGGTTTTCCCAGGACAAGGTTCACAAACGTTGGGAATGTTAGCGGAATTAGCTGGCGACTACCCAATTGTACAAGAAACTTTTAAACAAGCTTCAGAAGTATTGGGATATGATTTGTGGCAATTAGTGCAGGAAGGCCCGGCGGAAGAATTAAACAAAACATGGCAAACGCAGCCAGCGCTATTAACCGCATCTGTGGCTGTTTATCGTGTATGGCAACAAAAATACCCGGCATTAAAACCGGAGGTGATGGCAGGCCATAGTTTGGGCGAATATTCTGCGTTGGTGTGTGCCGGTGTGTTAGATTTCCAAGATGCGGTTAAATTAGTGGAATTGCGCGGTAAGCTTATGCAACAAGCCGTACCGGAAGGTACGGGGGCGATGTACGCGATTATCGGTTTAGACAATGACGCGATTATTAACGCCTGTAAACAAGCAGAACAAGGCGAAGTGGTTTCCGCCGTGAACTTCAATTCACCAGGACAAGTCGTGATTGCCGGAGCGAAAGCCGCAGTAGAGCGCGCGGCTGCGTTATGTAAAGAAGCCGGGGCTAAACGTGCATTACCGCTAGCGGTGAGCGTGCCTTCACATTGTGCTTTAATGAAACCGGCTGCTGATCAATTGTCTGTTTCCTTGGAAAGTATTACGTTGAAAGAGGCTGGTGTTTCTGTTCTAAATAACGTAGATGTAAAAAATGAAATGGAAGCCGATGCGATTCGTAATGCCTTAGTTCGCCAACTTTATAGCCCGGTACGTTGGGCAGAAACCGTAGAGAAAATGGCACAAAACGGCGTCGAAGTGTTAGTGGAAGTGGGGCCAGGTAAAGTGTTAAACGGGTTAACGAAACGCATCGTGGATTCCTTACAAGCGGTTTCTGTAAATGATGTGAAATCCCTCGATTCCATCGAAGAAGTATTAGCATAGTAGTGAAAAGGAGAGAAAGTTATGCAAGGTAAAATTGCATTAGTGACAGGTGCAACGCGTGGTATTGGCCGTGCAGTAGCCGAAGAATTAGTATCAAAAGGCGCTTTTGTCATCGGTACAGCAACGTCTGAGAAAGGCGCTGAAAGTATTTCTGCCTATTTAGGTGAGAAAGGCAAAGGATTAGTATTAAATGTTGCCGATCAAGCTTCCATTGATGCGGTATTGGAACAGATCAAACAAGAATTTGGCGACATTGATATTTTGGTGAATAATGCCGGTATTACCCGTGATAATTTGTTAATGCGCATGAAAGATGAAGAATGGTTCGATATTTTACAAACTAACTTGAGTTCTGTTTATCATCTTTCTAAAGCGATGCTTCGCACCATGATGAAAAAACGTTTCGGGCGTATCATCAACATTGGTTCTGTCGTGGGCTCCATGGGCAATGCCGGTCAGACAAATTATTGTGCGGCAAAAGCAGGTCTCATTGGTTTCAGTAAAGCCTTGGCAAAAGAAGTGGCTTCCCGTGGCATTACGGTAAACGTTGTGGCGCCAGGCTTTATTGCTACCGACATGACGGAAGTATTAAGCGAAGAATTAAAAAATAACCTATTAACCCAAATCCCGGCAGGCCGTTTAGGTGAGCCGAAAGATATCGCTAAAGCCGTGGCATTTTTGGCCTCTGAGGATGCGTCTTATATTAACGGTACAACGTTGCATGTTAATGGCGGCATGTACATGAGCTAACCGCTATTTAGCAAAAGGTTACCTGCAAGCAAGAGGATAAAAGCAATAGCCAAACGTGTGGCTTAGTGTTAAAATCCCCTCGCAATGTAACTTGGTTAGGTCATTCAAGGGTTCGTGGAAGACGTAACTATTTTTTCACTGTATGGTTTTGTGAAAATTCAATGTTTTTGAGGTTTGACCTCTCACCGGAAATATTGCAAATTTTTTACAAATACATACACTACTTAACTTATCGCAATGAGCGTAAACTTAAACATAGGAAGAAACAAATGAGCATTGAAGAACGCGTAAAAAAAATCATCGTTGAACAATTAGGCGTGAAAGAAGAAGATGTAAAATCTGAAGCGTCTTTCGTTGAAGATTTAGGTGCGGATTCTTTAGATACTGTTGAATTAGTTATGGCTTTAGAAGAAGAATTCGATATCGAAATTCCAGATGAAGAAGCTGAAAAAATCACAACAGTTCAATCAGCAATTGATTACGTTCAAAACAATCAATAATTGATTTTCTAAGTTTAGGCGGTTTTTATAACCGCCTAAATTTTATCTCGCGTTACCTTATCCCCCTCATAAAAAACTCCGTAAAAACTCACCGCACTTTATTGAAATTTTTCTTGAAATCAGTAAACTAGCGCACAATTTTTTGGCCTTGTTTTCTGCAAGCTAAAAAATCACATCTTTATAAACTTTAAATGTTACCTGTGAGTAACAGAAGGACAATTCAACATGACTACAAAAGTAAATAGCTATGGCTGGAAGGCCTTGCTAGGCTCTGCCGTCAGCTATGCGATGGACGGTTTCGATCTTCTTATTCTCGGTTTTATGTTAAGTGCCATCTCTGCCGATTTGGGGTTAACCCCGGCGCAAGGTGGTTCTTTAGTGACTTGGACATTGGTTGGTGCTGTTTTTGGTGGCATCGTTTTCGGTGCATTAAGTGATAAATATGGCCGTGTGCGCGTGTTAACCTGGACGATCATTCTTTTTGCAGTATTTACCGGTTTATGCGCATTGGCGCAAGGTTATTGGGATTTACTGATTTATCGCACCATTGCCGGTATCGGTTTAGGTGGCGAGTTCGGGATCGGCATGGCATTAGCGGCGGAAGCTTGGCCGGCACGTCACCGTGCGAAAGCTGCCTCTTATGTGGCACTTGGCTGGCAGGTCGGTGTGTTAGGCGCAGCATTGTTAACCCCATTATTATTGCCACAAATCGGTTGGCGTGGCATGTTTGTGGTGGGCATTTTCCCGGCATTTGTGGCGTGGTATTTACGCGCCCGTTTGCATGAGCCTGAAATTTTTGTGCAAAAACAAACTGAGCTTCCAAAATCGACGAACCGTTGGGCGTCTAAATTAGAGTCATTCAAATTATTAGTGAAAGATAAGGCCACCGCGAAAGTCAGTTTGGGCGTGGTCATCCTTACTTCCGTACAAAACTTCGGTTATTACGGCATTATGATTTGGATGCCGAATTTCCTTTCCAAACAACTGGGTTTTAGCTTGACGAAATCCGGGGTATGGACGGCGGTGACTGTTTGCGGCATGATGGCGGGCATTTGGATTTTCGGGCGTTTGGCCGATCATATTGGGCGTAAACCGAGTTTCTTACTGTTCCAAGCAGGGGCAGTGGTCAGCATCATTGCGTATTCACAATTAACGGATCCGAATACCATGTTAATTGCTGGGGCATTCTTAGGGATGTTTGTGAACGGCATGATGGGCGGTTACGGTGCCTTAATGGCAGAAGCTTATCCAACTCAAGCACGCGCTACTGCGCAAAACGTATTGTTTAACTTAGGTCGCGCTGTAGGCGGCTTTGGCCCGGTAGCCGTGGGTGCCGTGGTTTCCGCGTATTCTTTCCAAACTGCTATTGCCTTTTTAGCGGTGATTTATGTCATCGATATGTTAGCAACAGTGTGTTTAGTGCCGGAATTAAAAGGCAAAGAATTGCATTAATGTGATGAAAGTGCGGTTGAAAAATGACGTGTTTTTTCACCGCACTTTTTTAGATTCATAAAATGGGGATAAACAAAAAGCCGCTTTGATGATGTCAAAAGCGGCTTTTTCGTTGAAAGTGTGGTGAGAATTATGAGCGTTTCATAATCTCAAAGAACTCTTCGTTGGTTTTCGCCACGGCGAGTTTATCGATAAGGAATTCCATCGCTTCCACTTCACCCATCGGATTAAGGATTTTGCGTAGGATCCACATTTTTTGCAGCTCGTCAGGGGTGGTCAGCAAGTCTTCTTTACGGGTACCTGAACGATTAAAGTCGATAGCCGGGAACACACGTTTTTCCGCAATTTTACGGGAAAGATGTAATTCCATGTTACCTGTACCTTTAAATTCTTCGAAGATGACTTCGTCCATTTTAGAGCCGGTATCCACTAATGCCGTAGCGATAATGGTTAAGCTACCGCCCTCTTCCACGTTACGCGCTGCACCGAAGAAACGTTTTGGACGGTGTAATGCGTTGGCATCCACACCACCAGATAAAATCTTACCGGATGCTGGTGTCACGGTATTGTAAGCACGTGCTAAACGGGTGATGGAGTCGAGCAAAATCACCACATCTTTTTTGTGTTCCACAGAACGCTTGGCTTTTTCAATCACCATTTCGGCCACTTGAACGTGACGGGTTGCCGGTTCATCGAAGGTAGAGGCAATCACTTCGCCTTTTACGGAGCGTTGCATTTCAGTTACCTCTTCCGGGCGCTCATCGATCAATAACACAATAAGCTCCACATCAGGGTAGTTGTGGGTAATGCTTTGTGCAATATTTTGCAACAACATAGTTTTACCCGCTTTCGGTGGCGCCACGATCAAACCACGTTGGCCTTTTCCGATAGGAGAGGCTAAATCTAAAATTCGGGCGGTTAAATCTTCGGTAGAGCCGTTGCCGCGTTCCATTCTTAAACGGGAGTTTGCATGTAATGGGGTTAAGTTTTCGAAAAGGATTTTGCTGCGGGAAACTTCCGGTTTATCGTCATTGACTTGGTCAACTTTAAGGAGGGCAAAGTAGCGTTCGCCTTCTTTTGGCGGTCGAATTTTTCCTTCGATTTTATCCCCGGTTTGTAAATTGAAACGACGAATTTGGCTTGGCGAAACGTAGATGTCATCAGGGCCGGCTAAATAGGAACTGTCGCCTGAACGTAAGAAACCAAAACCGTCCGGCAAAATTTCCAAGACGCCGCCGCCAAAAATATCTTCTCCGCCTTTCGCGTGTTGTTTCAAAATGGCAAAAACGATGTCTTGTTTGCGTAAACGGGCTAAATTTTCCAAACCCATTTGGTCTTCGCCGAGTTTCACGAGATCGGAAACAGGCATATTTTTAAGTTCTGTAAGATGCATAATTAATTTGAAAGTTATTTAGATTAGATGAATTAGAAATAAATGAATGGGGTATTTGAAATTGGCGCGTAAATTAGCATTAAATTCAAGTACTGTCTAGTTTTTAGCTGAGTTTTTCTTGTTTTGCTTGATTGGCTTCAAATCGTATATAAAAAGTGCGGTCGTTTTTGACAGTGTTTTTAGCGCGGACTTTAATTTTTCTTGTTTTATTTACTGCAATTCGCACTGATGAATTTTTGGTGGATTTGCTTGGTTCGTGCTATTCTTAGCGGCAATTTTTTATAATGAATTTGAGACTATGCAACAGAATTATTTGAGTTCGGCACGTTTTGCCGATTTTCCGCTACATCCTTTGGTGTTACAGGCGTTGAACGATAAAGGATTTGAATTTTGTACGCCGATTCAGGCGCTTTCATTGCCGGTGACTTTACGAGGAAAAGATGTCGCAGGGCAAGCCCAAACCGGCACAGGAAAAACAATCGCATTTTTGACCGCACTTTTTCATCATTTATTAACTCACCCAACCGAGACAGATAAGAATCAACCGCGTGCGTTGATTTTAGCGCCGACTCGTGAATTGGCGGTGCAAATTGAACATGATGCGCAGATTTTCTTAAAAACAACGAAATTTAAGACCGCACTTGCTTATGGTGGGGATGGCTATGATAAGCAATTAAAAGCCATTGAAAACGGTGTGGATGTGCTTATTGGCACAACCGGACGCGTCATTGATTATGTGAAGCAGGGTATTATCCGCTTGGATCAGATTCAAACTGTGGTGTTAGATGAAGCAGATCGGATGTTTGATTTGGGTTTTATTCGCGATATTCGTTATTTACTGCGCAAATGTCCTCCAGTGCAACAACGTCTGATAATGCTATTTTCCGCCACGCTGTCTTACAAAGTGCGCGAACTTGCCTTTGAAGATATGAATGACCCGGAATACGTGGAAATTGAGCCGGAACAAAAAACCGGGCAACAAATTAAAGAAGAATTATTTTACCCGTCTAACCAAGATAAAATTCCGCTATTGCTCACCTTGTTAGAAGAAGAATGGCCGGAGCGTTGCATTATTTTTGCTAACACGAAACATCAATGTGAGGCGATTTGGGGCTATTTAGCCGCGGATGGACACCGTGTTGGTTTGTTAACCGGCGATGTGGCGCAGAAAAAACGTCTTTCTTTGTTGAAACAATTTACCGATGGCGATTTGGACATTTTAGTGGCTACTGATGTGGCGGCGCGTGGCTTGCACATTGCAGAGGTGACACATGTGTTTAACTATGATTTACCAGATGATCGAGAGGATTATGTGCACCGTATCGGACGGACCGGACGGGCGGGCGAAAGCGGGATTTCCATTAGCTTTGCTTGTGAACAATACGCCATGAATTTACCGGCGATTGAAGAATATATCGGGCACAGTATTCCGGTGAGTCAATATGATCCGAATGCGTTGTTGCAGGATATTCCGAAGCCTTATCGCTTGAAACGGGAAGGCAATTTTAGCGCGCCGAACAATCAACGTCGTAAACCGTTTCGCGCGAAACGCTAGTCAAAAGATTGGCGGGTATTTTATTCAGTGTTAAAATTCGCGCCTTTTGTCAATTGAGGAAAAATAATGTTATTAGTCGATTTCGTGGTGAATAAGTTAGATGATTTAAAAGCCACTGATATTCTGCCTTTAAACGTGAAAGGAAAATCTTCTATCACCGATACCATGATTCTTTGCACCGGTACTTCTTCTCGTCACGTGTCTTCCTTGGCGCAGAAATTAATCACCGAATGTAAGCTCGCCGGCATTGACGTGTTTGGCGATGAAGGCAAAGAAACGGCCGATTGGGTGGTTGTCGATTTGGGCGAGGCTATCGTGCATATCATGCAGGCAGAAAGCCGCGAAATGTATCAATTAGAAAAACTTTGGGCATAGGGCACATAAAGTGCGGTCGTTTTTCACGACGTTTTTTTGAGGAGCGTGGATGAAAATTCAGTTAATTGCCGTTGGAACCAAAATGCCGGCGTGGGTGACCACGGGATTCGAGGAATACCAACGTCGCTTTCCCAAAGATATGCCTTTTGAATTGATTGAAATACCTGCCGGTAAACGGGGTAAAAATGCCGATATCAAACGGATTTTAGAACAGGAAGGTAAAGCCATGTTGGCGGCGGCCGGAAAGGGCAAAATCGTGACATTGGATATTCCCGGTAAACCGTGGACGACCGAACAATTAGCGCAACAGCTGGAAGGTTGGAAAAATGACGGACGTGATGTCTGTTTACTTATCGGCGGACCGGAAGGGCTTTCACCTGAATGTAAGATGGCCGCTGAACAAAGTTGGTCGCTATCGCCTTTAACCTTGCCACATCCGTTAGTACGCGTGGTGGTAGCAGAAAGCTTGTATCGTGCCTGGTCATTAACCACCAATCATCCTTATCATCGAGAATAAATGAACTTAAAAAAATTACTGTCTCAGCCACAATACGATCCGATTCGTGATAAAAAAGCCGAGCGCAATTTATTTGCTCGTCGCGCTTTGGTGTCATTTATCGGCGTTTTGGCTTTGTCGGCAATTTTAGTGTTGAATCTCTATGGTTTACAGGTGGTCAATTACGACAGCTATCAAACCCGCTCTAACGGAAACCGCATTAAATTGTTGCCGCTGCCGCCTACACGCGGGCTGATTTACGATCGTAACGGTCACTTATTGGCAGAAAATTTGACCTTCTTTGGGTTATATATTGTGCCGGAAAAAGTGGAAAATTTAGACCGCACTTTTGAGGAATTGAAAGTATTGGTTGGTTTAACGGATACGGATATTGAGAATTTCAAAAAAGAGCGTCAACGTTCTTCGCGCTATACGCCAATTTTGTTGAAACCAAATCTAACAGAAGAACAAATCGCCCGTTTTTCGGTGAATCAATATAATTTCCCAAGTTTGGATGTGAAGCCTTATTTTAAACGACATTATCTCTATGGCGAGCCGTTGACCCATATTTTGGGCTATGTGTCGAAGATTAATGATCGTGATGTAGAGCGTTTAAAGAAAGAGGAAAAGTTGGCTAACTATGCCGGCACCCATGATTTAGGCAAGTTAGGCATTGAACGCTATTATGAGGAAGCCTTGCACGGCACGACCGGTTTTGAAGAAGTAGAAGTAAATAGCCGTGGCAAAGTGATTCGTAAATTACGCGAACAGCCGGCAGTGGCAGGAAAAAGTATTCATTTAACCATTGATTTGAATTTGCAACTTTATGTTACCGATCTATTGGCAGGCCAAAAAGGTGCCGTCGTGGTGATGGATCCGAGAGATAGCAGCATTTTAGCCATGGTATCCGTACCGAGTTATGACAATAATTTGTTTGTGGACGGTATTTCAGGGGAGGCTTATAGCCGCTTGTTAAACGATCCGAATCGTCCCTTATACAGTCGTGTGACGCAAGGGGCTTACCCGCCGGCATCGACGGTAAAACCGTTCATTGCGGTATCGGCCTTGCAGGAAAATGTGATTACACCCGAAATGACCATTTCTGATCCCGGTTATTGGGTTTTGCCGAATACCACGAAACGTTTTCGCGATTGGCGTAAAGGCGGGCATGGCATGACGGATTTAAATAAAGCCATTACCGAATCTTCCGATACCTATTTTTATCAAACCGCCTATAACATGGGGATTGATCGCTTGTACGATTGGATGAAGCGCTTTGGGTTTGGTGTGCCGACCGGTATTGATATTCAGGAAGAAACTGCTGCGAATATGCCGACCCGAGAGTGGAAACAAAAACGCTACAAAAAACCGTGGGTACAAGGCGATACGATTTCTGTGGGAATCGGGCAAGGCTACTGGACGGCAACCCCTTTACAATTAGCAAAAGCGACGAGCGTGTTAGTGAATAACGGTAAAGTTAATACACCGCATTTAATGAAAAGTATTGAGGGTGCGGTAGTCGAGCCTTATAAAGATCCGTTGCTATATGAAGATATTACCGAACCAAAACAATACTATTGGGATGTGGCCAAGCGCGGTATGTATAACGTTGTGAATTCTGCAGCAGGAACCGGGCGTAAAGCATTTGCCGGAACGCCTTATCGCGTTGCCGGTAAATCGGGAACGGCGCAAGTGTTTAGTTTAAAAGAGAATCAGAGCTACAATGCCGGAGCGTTAAAAAAAGAATTGCATGACCATGCTTGGTTTACTGCTTTTGCGCCTTATGATAAGCCACAAATCGTGGTGGCAATGATTTTGGAAAATGCGGGCGGGGGTTCTAGTAATGCGGCGCCGGTTGTTAGAAAAATTATGGACTATTATTTTAAGCAAAGTAACGGACAGACAACGGAAGACATGCTGACACCAACAATGTCGGGAGCGCCAAATGAAAATGAATGATCGTAATATTTGGTTGGAATTATGGCGTCGTTTGCATATTGATTTGTGGTTGTTTATCGGACTCGTCGTGATTACCGGCTATGGTATGTTGGTGTTGTATAGTGCGTCCGGCGCAAATGAGGCGATGTTTCATAACCGCATTGTACAGGTTGGGCTTGGTTTTGCTGTTATGTTGCTGATGGCACAATTTCCGCCTAAATTTTATCAGCGAATTGCACCCTATTTATTTATGCTCGGCATTGTTATGCTTGTTTTAGTGGATCTTATCGGGACGACCAGTAAAGGGGCGCAACGTTGGCTGGATTTGGGCGTTGTGCGCTTTCAGCCCTCTGAAATCGTCAAACTGGCCGTGCCGTTGATGGTGGCGGTGTATTTAGGGAATCGACCTCAACCGATCAAGATAAAGGAAACCATGATTGCGTTGGTGATTATTCTTGTTCCTACGCTGTTAGTGGCAATTCAGCCGGACTTAGGCACATCAATTTTGGTTAGCGGCTCAGGCCTATTTGTGGTATTTTTAGCCGGCATGAGTTGGTGGTTGATTTTAGCGGCAGTTCTCGCATTGGCAGCATTTTTGCCGATTATGTGGTTTTATTTAATGCACGATTATCAACGTACCCGAGTCTTAACTTTGTTTGATCCGGAAAAGGACTTATTGGGTGCAGGGTATCATATTTGGCAATCTAAGATTGCTATCGGTTCCGGCGGCATGTGGGGAAAAGGCTGGATGCAAGGCACGCAATCCCAATTGGAATTTTTACCTGAACCCCATACGGATTTTATCTTCGCCGTATTAAGCGAAGAATATGGCATGATCGGTTTCTTGATTTTATTAGCCATTTATTTGTTTATTATAGCCCGCGGTTTAATGATTGGCGTCAGCGCACCGACCGCATTTGGGCGTATTTTAGTTGGGGCATTAACGTTAATTTTCTTCGTTTATGTCTTTGTTAATATTGGAATGGTGAGTGGTATTTTGCCTGTGGTGGGCGTGCCTTTGCCATTGGTGAGTTATGGCGGCACATCTTATGTAGCAATTATGGCGGGCTTTGGCTTGATCATGTCGATTCATACTCACAAAGAACACTTTCTGAAGGGAACTAATTAAGTTTTCAGTTTTCTTAATTGTCATCTCTACAGAGAGGGAGAAATTTAATGAACTTAAAGCAAACTGTAAAATATGTTTTTATTTTGTTTTCATTTTTGACCGCACTTTCCGTGCAAGCAGAAACGAAAAAGCTTTATGGCGTGGAAGGGCCAAAGTTAACGTATCGTCCTCTTTCTAACGCAACACAAACCTACCAAGTGAAAGAGGAGGTTTACACAACAAGAACGCATCAGGATGCAAAGGATTATAGTAAAGAAGGTATTGCCAGTTATTACCATAATAAATTTAATGGACGCAAAACCTCTAATGGTGATACTTATAATTCCTCGTTATACACCGCAGCGCACAAAACCTTGCCGTTGAATTCTTATGCCGTTGTGACCAATATGTATAATCAGCGCAAAGTCATTGTTCGTATTAATGACCGTGGCCCGTTTGCTAAAGATCGTATTATTGACTTATCTCACGCTGCTGCAAAAGAAATCGGCATTGTGAATTACGGCATGGGCTTGGTAAAAGTAGAAGCTTTGCATGTGGATGCTAACGGTGAATTATCTGGGGCAGGCGTTTCCACGTTAGCGAAAAGTAGCAAGACGGAGGAAGGCTTACAACGCCTGAAGGATAATTCGGAGGCTGCTACTTTTACGTCGGCTTCTTTAAAAGCTAACACAAAATTTATTCACGGTTCAAACGTGGCGAATGTCGAGTGTTATGAAATTAAAATGGTGAATGTCGCCAGCCGTCAAAATGCCGAACAAATTATCAAAGAATTGGCATTGGAAAACGTGAAAGCAGAAATTGCCGCACATGGTAAAAAGTATAATATCCATTTGGGACCGTTTAATTCAAAAGCCGAAATTACAGAATTGAAAACACAATTAAGACGTTTAAATCATTCCGAACCGCTTGTTGTGTATTCTTATAATAAATAACCGTTACATGATGTTAGGATATTCAATCTTATGTTTAATAAAGTAGTAAAACACACAAAAATTGCATTCATTGCAGGTGCCTTAACTGCATCATTTGCTGCCGTGGCAGATGATGTTCAGTTTAATATTGCTGTACCGGAAATGAATGCGCAAACCTATATTTTAATGGACTATAACTCAGGCGCTGTATTGGCGGCGTTAAATCCGGATCAACGTCAATATCCAGCGTCCTTAACGAAAATGATGACTAGCTATGTGGTGGGACAGGCGCTAAAACAAGGCAAAATCCACAACACCGATATGGTTACAATCGGTGAAAGTGCTTGGGGGCAAACTTTCCCAGGTTCATCTAAAATGTTCCTAAACTTAAATCAACAGGTTTCCGTGGCGGATTTAAATCGCGGGATTATTGTTGTTTCCGGTAATGATGCCTGTGTTGCTATGGCAGAACATGTTTCCGGCACAGTAATGAATTTTGTGGATGCCATGAATAAATACGTAGAACAGTTTGGTTTAAAAAATACCCGATTTACTACCGTACATGGTTTAGATGAAGAAGGGCAATATTCTTCCGCCCGAGACATGGCAATTATTGGCGCGCATATCATTCGTGATTTGCCGGAAGAATATAAAATTTACGCAGAAAAAGAGTTTACCTTTAATAAAATTAAACAACCGAATCGCAATGGCTTGTTATGGGATAAAACCATTCATGTGGATGGCATGAAAACCGGTCACACAGACAAAGCTGGCTATAATCTTGTCGCCTCTGCCACCAATCCAAATAATATGCGTTTGATTTCTGTCGTGATGGGGGTGCCAACCTACAAAGGCCGCGAAGTGGAAAGCAAAAAATTATTACAATGGGGCTTTGCGAATTTTGAAACCTTTAAAACCTTTGAAGCGGGCAAAGCGATTTCCGAACAACGAGTTTATTACGGTGATGAAAGCAACATTCAGTTAGGCGTGTTACAGGATGCCTTTATTACCATTCCGAAAGGTAAAAGTAGTGAGTTAAAAGCCCGTTATGAATTAGAGAAAAAATACCTCGAAGCGCCTTTAGCAAAAGGTCAGGTCGTTGGCAAAGTGGTCTATCAACTTGATGGTAAAGACATTGCCAGCGTGAATTTGCAAGTTATGCAAGAAGTCAAAGAGGGCGGTATTTTCGGTAAAATCTGGGACTGGTTAGTACTCACGGTTAAAAGCCTCTTTAGTTAATCTTTAAAAAAATTTTGAAAACCGACCGCACTTTTTATGAAAGTGCGGTTAAATTTTTTAGGAAAAGACAAATGAACGATAAAAAAACGGTAAATTTAACCGATCTTGCACATGATAAAAAATTAAAAGATCTTCTTGAGTTTCCTTGTGATTTTACTTTTAAAGTGGTGGGAGCCGCTCGCCCGGATTTAGTGGATGATGTGGTTCAAACGGTTCATAAAACCATTAAAGGCGATTACACGCCAAGCACCAAAGAAAGTGGTAAAGGCACTTATCATTCGGTATCCATCAACGTACGAGCCGAAAATATTGAGCAAATCGAGAAACTCTACAAAGAGTTGGCAGAAATCAACGGCGTGAGAATGGTGTTGTAATCACCAAAGTGCGGTTATTTTTTATAGCGTTTTTAGGAAATCATCATGCAACCCGAATTAATTGTACGTCAGCTTGGCATTCGTGATTACGAGAGCGTTTGGCACGAGATGCAGTCGTTTACCGATAACCGTACGGAAGATACCACTGATGAAATTTGGTTGGTGCAACATCCGTCGGTATTTACCCAAGGTCAGGCGGGCAAACCGGAGCATTTATTGCAGCAAAGCGCTATTCCTGTGGTGCAATCGGATCGTGGTGGGCAGATTACCTATCACGGTTTAGGCCAGCAAATTATGTATGTGCTGATTGATGTGAAGCGCCATGAAAATTTAAATGTGCGCCAATTAGTCACCGCACTTGAGCAATCCGTGGTGAAAACGCTGGCGGATTATGGCATTGAAGGCTACCCGAAACCAGATGCGCCCGGTGTGTATATTGATGGCAAGAAAATTTGTTCCCTTGGCTTGCGCATTCGACACGGGCGTTCATTTCATGGTCTGGCGTTTAATATCAACATGGACTTAAGCCCTTTTCATCAAATTAACCCTTGTGGCTATGCTGGGTTAGAAATGTGCCAGCTGGCGGACTTTATTGCGGCTCAAGACGCGGATTGCAACAAGGTTTCACCACAATTAGTTAAGCATTTCGCTGAGCAGTTAGGGTATAATGTAACAACTTGTTAACATCAATAAACAGCATTTCATCTCATTATCTTCATAAAAAATTAAGGAATATCAATGGGAACACCTTTTAAAATGGAGCGCGGTGTTAAATATCGCGATGCCGCTAAAACCTCCATTATCCCAGTGAAAAATATCGATCCAGAGCAAGAGCTACTGAAAAAACCGGAATGGATGAAAATCAAAATTCCGGCAAACGGAGCCCGTATTCAAAGCATTAAATCCGGTATGCGTCGTCATGGCTTGCATTCTGTATGCGAAGAAGCCTCTTGCCCTAACTTACATGAATGTTTCAATCACGGCACGGCAACCTTTATGATTCTTGGGGCAATTTGTACCCGTCGTTGTCCGTTCTGTGATGTCGCGCACGGCAAACCATTACCACCGGATCCTGAAGAACCGCGTAAATTGGCAGAAACCATTCAGGACATGAAATTACGGTATGTAGTGATTACTTCCGTTGACCGTGATGACTTACCTGATCGTGGTGCCGGGCATTTTGCGGATTGCGTACGCGAAATTCGTGCGTTAAATCCAAACATTAAAATTGAAATTTTGGTCCCGGATTTCCGTGGACGCATTGAATTGGCGTTGGAAAAATTAAAAGCGAATCCGCCGGATGTGTTTAACCACAACCTAGAAAACGTGCCACGTTTGTACCGTGAAATCCGTCCAGGTGCTGATTACGAATGGTCTTTGCGCTTATTGAAAGAATTTAAAACGATGTTCCCGCATATTCCGACCAAATCCGGTTTAATGGTGGGATTAGGCGAAACAAACGAAGAAATTTTAGAGGTCATGCAGGATTTACGCGACCATGGTGTAACCATGTTGACTCTTGGACAATATTTGCAACCAAGTCGCCACCATTTACCGGTAGCGCGTTATGTACCGCCGGCAGAATTTGATATGTTCCGCGAAAAAGCCCAAGCCATGGGCTTTGAACATGCGGCTTGTGGTCCGTTCGTACGTTCTTCTTACCACGCTGATTTACAAGCAAGCGGTGGGGTGGTGAAATAATCTGAAAAGTGCGGTGGTTTTCACTGGTCTTTTTCAAGGTGAGAAACGTTGCTAGAAACAACCGCACTTTATAGCACTTAATAATAAAAAAGGAAAGTGAGCGATTCACTTTCCTTTTTGTTTTTAACTTATCTTATTATTGTTTACGCCAAGTGGTGCCATTCGGACCGTCTTCTAACACAATGCCCATTTGGGTTAAGGCGTTGCGTGCCGCATCAGCAGTCGGCCAGTCTTTGGCGGCGCGGGCTTCGTTGCGTTGTTTGATGAGACCTTCGATTTTGGCGACTTCGTCATCATCGGAACCGGCTTGTAGGAATTGTTCCGGATCGAGTTGGAGCAAACCGAGAATGCCGGCAAGTTCGCGTAAGCGTGCGGCAAGTCCATTGGCTTTGCCCATGTCTTCGGTTTTTAGTTTGTTCAATTCGCGCGCCATTTCAAATAGTACGGAAAGGGCGTTTGGCGTATTGAAGTCGTCGTCCATTGCCTCGCGGAACGTGTCCACAAAATTTTCACCGCCAAAAGCCACCGCACTTTTATCAGTGCCACGCAATGCGGTGTAGAGGCGTTCCAAGGCACCGTGGGCGAGATTGAGGTTCTCTTCGCTGTAATTTAATTGGCTACGGTAGTGGGCGCTGAGCAAGAAGTAGCGCACGCTTTCTGCATCGTAGTGGCTTAATACATCGCGAATCGTGAAGAAGTTGCCGAGGGATTTCGACATTTTCTCTTTATCCACCATGATCATGCCGGAATGCAGCCAGTAGTTCACATACTGGTTACCGTGGGCGCAACAAGATTGAGCGATTTCGTTTTCGTGGTGCGGGAACATCAGGTCGGAGCCGCCACCGTGAATGTCAAAATGTTCGCCAAGTTGTTTGCTGTTCATGGCGGAACATTCAATGTGCCAGCCCGGACGTCCTTTGCCCCAAGGGGAATCCCAACTAGGTTCGTTTGGTTTGGACATTTTCCACAACACGAAATCCATTGGGTTTTTCTTGATTTCATTGATTTCAATACGTGCGCCCGCTTGTAATTGTTCTAAATCTTGTCGGGACAATTTGCCATATTCTTTGAAACTTTCTACGTCAAACATCACATCGCCGTTGTCTGCCACATAAGCATGTCCGCGCTGAATCAGTTTTTCAACAAGGGCAATAATTTCAGGAATGTGATGGGTCGCACGCGGTTCAAAGTCCGGACGCAAAATGTTTAAAGCGTCAAAATCTTTATACATTTCTACGACCATGCGATCGACTAATTGATCGCAAGTTTCTTTGTTTTCCAACGCGCGTTTAATGATTTTGTCATCCACGTCAGTGATGTTGCGCACATAGGTTAAATCATAGCCTAAATAGCGTAAGTAACGCGCCACCACATCGAAACAGACAAAGGTACGACCGTGCCCGATATGGCAGAGATCGTAAACGGTCACGCCGCAAACATACATGCCGATTTTGCCGGCATGAATCGGTTTAAAAATTTCTTTTTCGCGAGTAAGAGTATTGAAAAGTTTTAACATATTGGGATCCAAATCTTTTTGAAAACGCACCGCACTTTATGGAGATTTGGGGCGGATTATGGAATAATGACGCTCTTTAATTCGTATAGGAAAAGCACAATGATTACACTACACACTAATTTCGGCGACATTAAAATTGCCTTAAATCATGAGAAAGCACCGGTAACGGCAGAAAACTTCTTAACTTATTGTAAAAACGGGTTTTATGATAACACAATTTTCCACCGCGTGATTGACGGTTTTATGATTCAAGGCGGTGGCATGGAAAGCGGTATGCGCGAGAAAGCGACTAACGCGCCGATTAAAAACGAAGCCAACAATCGTTTAAGCAACAAGCGTGGCACCATTGCCATGGCGCGTACTTCCGATCCGCATTCTGCTACAGCGCAATTCTTCATTAACGTGGCGGATAACACTTTCTTGGATTACCGTTCAAAAGAAATGTTTGGCAAAGAAGTCGTGCAAGAGTGGGGTTATGCGGTATTCGGAGAAGTGGTTGAAGGCATGGATGTGGTGGACAAAATCAAAGGTGTGAAAACTGGCAACAAAGGTTTCCACCAAGACGTCCCGAACGAAGATGTGGTGATTACCTCTGTTACCGTTGACGAATAAGACTATGGGCAACTCATTGAGTTGCCTGATTTTTTTAGATTGATATGTATTCCTTTTTCGACACCCATACTCATCTCGATTATTTGCAGCAAGCCACCGGTGAGCCGTTGGCGCAGCTTATGCAAAATGCACAGGCAGCTGGCGTGCAAAAGATCTTGATCGTCGCCGTGTTACAGCGGGATTTCAAAACGATTGAAAATATGACCGCACTTTATCCGCAACAGTTGTATTACGGCTTAGGGTTACATCCCTTGTATATCAAAGAACACCAAGCGCAGGATTTGGATTTATTGGAACAGGCGTTAGCAACGCGTTCGCCAAATTGCACAGCCGTGGCAGAAATCGGTTTGGAACGTGCCGTACCGGAATTATTAACCGATGAGCTATGGCGCAAGCAATGCGATTTTTTTGAAGCGCAACTGCATTTGGCGAAAAAGCACGATTTGCCGGTGAACATGCATTCCCGCAAGTCGCACGATCAGCTGTTCTCTTTTCTCAAACGCATTGAGGTGCCGAAACGTGGCGTTGTACATGGTTTTGCAGGCAGCTACGATCAGGCAAAACGTTTTGTGGATTTGGGCTATTCTATTGGTGTAGGCGGCACGATTACCTATGAACGCGCCAATAAAACCCGTCAGACTATTTCAAAATTGCCACTTGATGCTTTATTACTCGAAACGGATTCGCCCGATATGCCGGTATTTGGTTTTCAAGGTCAACCGAATCGACCGGAAAGAGTACAACAGGTTTTTAAGGTATTGTGTGAATTAAGACGTGAAACGCCGGAGATGATTGCCGAGACAATTTGGCAAAATAGCCTCAGAAAATTTGCTTGAAAAAAGCACCGCATTTTTATGCAGGCATTAAATCTTAAAACGATGAATGATCTGATTCGCCGAACCGCGCCAAACCAAGCTTGGGTCCGCCTGTTCTTGAATAAACTTGCCATCAATGAGCACATCAATGTAGGGCAACATTTGCCGTTGATATGCGTCCAATTCCTCTAATTTGTAACCCGTCCAGACCCAAATGTCTTTATCGGGACATTCCCGTTTTACCCGTTGAACCAAAGGAAGCAGGGCTTCTATGTTTCTCGGATGCAAAGGATCTCCCCCAGAAAGGGTTAATCCTTGTCGCTTAACACGCGTGTCTTTGAGATCCTTGAGAATTTGTTCTTCCATTTCAATACCAAAGGGCACCCCGGCGGTAAACGACCAGCTTTTTTGGTTGTAGCACCCTTTACAGCCGTGCGTACAACCGCTGACAAAAAGCGTACAACGCGTGCCTTCACCGTTGACGATATCTACAGGGTAGTATTGGAGGTAGTTCATTTTTGTTTTATTTAAATCAAATGTTATTTTGTAGAAACATCGGATTTCGCCGATGGCGACTTACTTTCTTTTGCTTGCACAAAAGAAAGTAAGCAAAGAAAAGAAAAGTGCACCCGGATAAGCCGCTGTTCTTCGCTTAATTACCATTTCCTTTACGGCACTTTTCGAACTCGCTACGCTCAAACAGACGAAAATTGCCTAAAAATGGCAAGCCGCTCAGGCGTCTTATATGGGAATCCCATTTTATTTGAGCGTTGCAAAAGTGCGGTCAGGTTTTTTCATGTTTTTGACTGAATATCTCCCCAAAAAATAACCGCACTTTATCGTGATAATGCGCCTAAAATCCCCCTCTTTAGCAAAGAGGGGTCAGGGGAGATTTGGCAACGCCTTAAGATTACATGTGCTTAACCCGACGCTTCACCTCTTCCTGTTTCCCTGCATTAAACGGACGGGCATCCGGGCTGCCGAGGTAGCCGCAGACACGGCGGGTAACGGAGACTTTGTCGCTGTCATGGTTGCCGCATTTCGGGCAGGTGAAGCCTTTGCTGGTGCATTCAAATTCACCGGTGAAACCGCATTCGTAGCATTCATCGATCGGCGTGTTGGTGCCGTAGTAAGGCACGCGGTCGTAGCTGTAATTCCATACGTCTTCCAATGCCTTCAAATTATGTTGAATGTTCGGGTATTCGCCGTAGCAAATAAAACCACCGTTAGCCAATGGTGGGTACACCATTTCAAAGTCTAGTTTGTCGTATGGATTGACTTTTTTCTCTACGTCCAAGTGATAGCTGTTGGTGTAGTAGCCTTTATCGGTCACACCGTCAATGACGCCGAATTGTTTGGTGTCAAGGCGGCAGAAACGGTCGCATAGATTTTCACTTGGGGTGGAGTATAAACTGAAGGCGTAGCCCGTTTCAGCGCGCCATTGTTTAACCGCGTTGCTTAAGTGTTCCACGATAGCACGGCCTTTTTCACGTAGCATTTCGTCATCGTAAATATGCCCTTGGTGATACAACGCATTGATGGTTTCATGAATGCCTATGTAGCCAAGCGAAATGGAGGCGCGGCCATTTTTGAAGATTTGCGCCACGTTATCATCCGCTTTCAAACGCACGCCGCAGGCGCCTTCCATGTAGAGAATTGGCGCTACGCGGGCTTTGGTGTGTTCCAAGCGGGCAATACGGGTCATTAAGGCTTTTTTCGCCAAAGCCAAGCGTTGATCCAATATGTCATAGAAACGTTTTTCATCGCCTTTGGCTTCAATGGCGATACGTGGCAAATTGAGACTCACTACGCCGAGGTTGTTACGCCCGTCATGGATTTGCTCGCCATCCTCTTCGTATGCGCCCAAGAAACTGCGGCAGCCCATGGGTGCTTTAAAGGAGCCGGTGACTTTGACGACTTGGTCGTAATTCAGAATATCCGGATACATCCGTTTGCTGGCGCATTCCAACGCAAGCTGTTTGATGTCGTAATTCGGGTCGTTTGGCTCTAAATTCACCCCTTTACGTTGAGTAAAGACCAGTTTCGGGAACACCGGTGTTTTGTGATTTTTGCCTAAACCGCGAATTCGATTTTGTAAAATGGATTTTTGAATTAAACGTGCTTGCCAAGTTGTGCCTAAGCCAAAACCAAAGGTAACAAACGGTGTTTGTCCATTGGCAGTATGCAGCGTGTTTACTTCATATTCCAAAGACTGGAAGGCATCGAAGCATTCTTTTTCAATCAAGGCTTGCGCATATCCTTGCGCATCAGGAATGTTCCATTGTTCCGCGTTTTTGAGGTGTTTTTCATAGCTTAACTGCACATAAGGCGAAAGGACTTCATCAATGCGGTTAATGGTGGTGCCGCCGTAAATATGGCTTGCCACTTGAGCAATGATTTGTGCTGTGACAGCAGTGGCGGTGCCGATAGATTTCGGCGGTTCGATTTCGGCATTTCCCATTTTAAAACCATGGGTCAACATGCCTTTTAAATCGACTAACATACAGTTAAACATCGGGAAGAAAGGCGAATAATCCAAATCGTGATAGTGAATTTCACCTTTCTCATGAGCTTCTACGACATCGCGCGGCAAAATGTAACGTTTAGCATAATGTTTCGCCACGATACCGGCCAATAAATCCCGTTGTGTTGGGATCACTTTGGCGTCTTTATTGGCATTTTCATTGAGTAACTCCACGTTACTTTGTTCAATCAGCCCCTCGATTTCTTTGGTTAATTGACTGCGTTTTTCACGCGCCATATCACGTTCGTGACGGTATTCAATATAAGCACGCGCAATTTGTGGGTATTGGCTGGCCATCAGGTGATTTTCGACAATTTTTTGAATGTGGCTAATATCAATTTCTTGTTGATGATGCGCGAAAATGTCATTGCTGACTTTTTGTGCAATGTCATGACAAAATCGTTCATCTTGAATACCCACCGCTTGAGCTGCTTTTTTAATGGCATTAATAATGCGTTGAATTTCAAACCCGATGCGTGAACCATCACGCTTAATGACGAAAAATGTACCCATGTCAGCCACCTATATTTAGAGTGTTATCAAAGTGGCGATACTATATATAGATATTTTTTTAAATTCAACACACAATATGTAGTGTTTTTGCGTATTTGGAATGTATTAAATGTCGTGAGGCAAGTTAGTCATTGGTTTTGTTGAAAATTTAGTAGAAAAGAAAAATAAAAGAATTTTATTGTTTTGTGATTTTGATCACAAATTGGACGTTTTGTGTTCAAAATAAAAAAGTGCGGTCAAAATTTATTGTCAATTTTGACCGCACTTATTATGTAAAAAACTTAACTATACATCGCTTCAATCTGCTCTTTATAGCGTTGCAGAATAACTTTTCTGCGTAGTTTTAAGGTAGGGGTAATTTCTTCCAGCTGCGTGCTGAATGCCTGAGGCAACAGGGTGAAACGTTTGATTTGCTCCCAACCGGCAAGCTCTTTTTGTAATTCATTGATTCGCTGTTCTAGCATTTGCAAAATCTCAGAATTTTTGAGTAATTCCAACCGATCTTGATATTTGATATTGACCTGTTTGGCGTACTCCTCAAGGGCAGCGTAGCAAGGTACGATAAGGGCGGAAACGTATTTTTTGGCATCAGCAATAACCGCGATTTGTTCAATGAATTTGTCTTTGCCGATTTTGCTTTCCAACACTTGCGGTGCGATGTATTTGCCATTGGAGGTTTTCATTAATTCTTTAATGCGATCGGTGATGTATAAATTCCCCTCGGCATCAAATTCGCCCGCATCACCGGTTTTTAAAAAACCGTCTGCGGTGAAAGCATCGGCGGTTTCCTGTGGTTTTTTGTAATAACCTTTCATCACCATGCCACCACGTACGAGAATCTCGTTATTTTCGCCAATTTTGACTTCCGCACCCGGCATTAAGCTACCGATGGAATTGGCGTTAAAGTGAAAATCATCCCAGCAGGAAACCGTCGCGGTGGTTTCTGTCATGCCGTAACCCAGCTTAATGTTCAAGCCGATGCTGTGGAAAAATAAGCCGATCGTCGGTTCTAATTTAGCACCGCCACAAGGCATCATCCGAATGCGTCCACCGAGTAGCGCACGTAATTTGCCAAGTACTAGCTTATTGGCGAGGGCATACTGCTGTTTTAACAAAAAGCCGATTTTTTGCCCCTTGGCAAGGGCATCGAAATGCTGATGTCCGATGTCCATTGCCCAATGAAAAATACGTTGGCGAAGTTTTGGCGCATTATGAACTTTGTCTAAAATGGCCGTATAAATCTTTTCGTAAAACCGTGGCACGGCACACATTAAGGTTGGACGAATCTCCGTCAAAGCCGACCGCACTTGATTGGTATCTTCAATGTAACAGTTGGTCGCACCACGATGGAGCACATAAGCCACCCAAGCGCGCTCAAAAATATGAGATAACGGCAAGAAGGAAAGAGATACGTCGGTATCATCGACTTTTAGCGCCTGATCGTGGGCGTTGAGTTGATGCGCTAAATTCGCGTAATCCAACATCACGCCTTTCGGCTCACCGGTCGTGCCGGAGGTGTAAATTAATGTGAACAAATCTTCCAAGCATTTGTTATCCAACCGTTGTTGTAATTCCGCCTGATATTGCTCATCTGCCATGTCGATAAATTCTTGCCAGTGGCAGGCTTTGGCGTGTTCATGCAAATGGATCGTACTTTTCATCGCCACGATTTTTTCCAGTTTCGGGCATTCATCAACGATTTCCAATACTTGATCATATTGTTCTTGATCGCCTACGAAAATGATCTTCATATCTGCATTGTTGATAATGAATTGGGCTTGTTTGGCGGTATTCGTGGCATAAATCGGCACGGTGACGGCACGCACTTGCAATGTACCGATGTCGGTGATCGTCCAACGCGGCATATTGTGTGAAAAAATACCGATTTTATCTTGAATATCAATATGATTTGCTAATAAGGCTAAGGAAATCTGGTCAATTTGTTGTTGTAATTCTGCCCAAGAAATAGACAACCAATTGTTGTCTTTGAAGTAACAAAGTGCGGTGCGATTTGCCAGTGTTTTTGCTTGGCTACGTACACGGTGAATAAAATGAAAATTGAGATCCATGGTTAAAAAATCCAAAGTCAGCTAACAGTTGTGCGCTAATATAGCGGATTGAGGCTCAAAACTCTAGCAATAAAACTGCGTTTTGTGGGGATTTATTGTGTTGATGCCGCTAGACAAATTATCCCTACAATTCTCGGCAAAATACCGCTAAAATTACCCACTATGACTTTGCCATTGTTGCTCAAGCTAACGCTCAAAATCCATTGGATTTTTTGACCGCACTTTTTGTTATTTTAAGGATGTTTATGTCACCGCCACGTTTTGTTCATTTGCAGGTTCACAGTGATTTTTCCATGATTGACGGTATCGCCAAAGTGAAACCGTTGGTGAAAGCCTGCGTGGAAAACAACATGGTGGCGATGGCGTTGACGGATTTCACCAACTTTTGCGGTTTGGTGCGGTTTTATGGTGAGGCATTATCTTCCGGCGTGAAGCCGATTATCGGAGCGGATGTGCTGGTACAAAGCGAGCTATGTGGCGAGGAAAGATTCCGTTTAACCTTATTGGCAAAAAATAACGAAGGCTACAAAAATATCACCTTGCTGCTTTCCAAAGCCTATGAGCGTGGTTATTCGGATGTGCCGTATATTGATCAGCAGTGGCTAGTAGAACATCGTGCCGGGGTGATTGTTTTATCCGGCGGCGTCAATGGCGATGTAGGTAAAAAATTACTGCGCAGCAACACTGATGAACTTAAAAGTGCGGTGGATTTTTACCACGAATTTTTCCCTGATCATTTTTATCTGACGCTTACTCGTACCGGTCGTCCCGATGAAGAACGTTATATTCAAGCCGCGTTAGAACTGGCTGAACGCGAACAATTGCCGGTGGTGGCGACCAATGATGTATGCTTTTTACAGGTAGAAGATTTTGAAGCCCATGAAATTCGTGTAGCGATTCATGACGGTTTCACATTAGACGATCCGAAACGTCCAAAACTTTATACCCATCAACAATATTTTCGCTCCGAGCAAGAAATGTGCGAGCTTTTTGCCGATGTGCCAAGTGCCTTGGAGAATACGCTACTGATTGCACAACGCTGTAATGTCACCATTCGATTGGGTGAATATTTCTTACCGAAATTTCCAACCGGTGATTTAAGCACCGAAGATTACCTTGTGAAACGCGCCAAAGAAGGCTTGGAAGAGCGTCTCAAGGTGTTATTCCCTGATGAAAAACTGCGTGCAGAGCGCCGTCTGGAATATGATGAACGCTTACAGGTAGAACTCGACGTGATCAACCAAATGGGCTTCCCGGGCTACTTTTTGATCGTGATGGAATTTATCCAATGGTCAAAAGATAACGACATTCCGGTGGGGCCGGGACGGGGCTCCGGGGCAGGATCTTTGGTGGCTTATGCGTTAAAAATTACCGATTTGGATCCGTTGGAATTCGATTTGCTTTTTGAGCGTTTCCTCAATCCGGAACGGGTTTCCATGCCTGACTTTGACGTGGATTTCTGTATGGACGGACGCGACCGCGTGATTGAACACGTTGCCGAAATGTATGGACGTGGTGCGGTGTCGCAAATTATTACGTTCGGTACCATGGCAGCAAAAGCGGTGATTCGCGATGTGGGGCGCGTACTGGGACAACCTTATGGCTTTGTGGATCGCATTTCTAAGTTGGTGCCGCCGGATCCCGGAATGACACTTGCCAAAGCGTTTGAAGCCGAGCCAAAACTGCAAGAAATTTACGATGCGGACGAAGAAGTCCGAGCCATTATTGATATGGCACGCAAGCTGGAAGGCGTCACACGAAATGCCGGTAAGCATGCCGGTGGGGTGGTGATTTCACCGACGCTAATTACGGATTTCTCGCCGTTGTATTGCGATTCGGAAGGGAAACATCCGGTCACCCACTTCGATAAAAATGACGTGGAATATGCCGGTTTGGTGAAGTTTGACTTCTTAGGTCTGCGCACCTTAACCATCATCAAATGGGCGTTGGACATGATTAATGCGCGCATGGAAAAAGAAGGCAAACCGTTGGTGGATATCAGCGCCATTCCGTTGGATGATCATCAATCTTTTGACGTGTTGCTCAATGCCGAAACTACGGCAGTGTTCCAGCTGGAATCACGCGGCATGAAAGATTTGATTAAGCGTCTTAAGCCGGACTGTTTTGAAGATATTATCGCGTTGGTAGCCTTGTTCCGACCCGGCCCATTGCAATCAGGCATGGTGGATAACTTTATCGACCGTAAACACGGACGCGAAGAAGTGTCTTACCCGGATGCCAACTATCAGCATGAATCCCTTAAGCCAATTTTAGAACCGACCTACGGCATTATTTTGTATCAAGAGCAGGTCATGCAAATTGCTCAAGTGTTGGCGGGATACACGCTAGGCGGTGCGGACTTATTGCGTCGTGCGATGGGTAAGAAAAAACCGGAAGAAATGGCGAAACAGCGTTCCGTATTTGAAGAGGGCGCCATCAAAAATGGCATAGACGGCGATCTTTCCATGAAAATCTTCGATTTGGTAGAAAAATTTGCGGGCTATGGCTTTAACAAATCACACTCTGCCGCCTATGCGTTGGTTTCTTACCAAACCCTGTGGCTGAAGGCGCACTACCCGGCGGAATTTATGGCGGCAGTCATGACTTCGGAAATGGATAATACCGACAAAATCGTTGGCTTGTATGACGAATGTATGCGCATGGGCTTGAAGGTCGTTCCGCCGGACATTAACACCGGAAAACATCATTTTAGCGTGAATGAAAATGGCGAAATTGTGTACGGTATCGGTGCCATTAAAGGCGTGGGTGAAGGGCCGATTGCGGCCTTGGTAGAAGCTCGTGAGAAAGACGGTATTTTCAAAAACTTGTTTGATTTATGTGCCCGTGTGGATTTAAAGAAAATCAATCGACGCACATTTGAAAGTCTGATTAAATCCGGTGCTTTCGATAAACTTGGACCACATCGTGCGGCGTTACAACAAAATTTGGAAGATGCACTACGTGCCTCCGATCAACATGCCAAAGACGAGGCTTTAGGGCAAACGGATATGTTCGGCGTGTTGACGGAAACCAACGAGGAAGTGGAACATTCCTATGCCAATATTGCCCCTTGGACGGAAAAAACGATTTTAGACGGTGAACGGGAAACTCTCGGACTGTATCTCAGCAGTCATCCGGTGAGTCGTTATTTGAAAGAATTGTCTCATTACAGCCCAATGCGTCTGAAAGAATTGACGCCGAATTATCGCGGACAAATGAGTACTGCCAGCGGTTTAGTGGTGAATACGCGCATTGCCGTGACCAAAAAAGGCAACCACATCGGCATTGCCACCATTGATGACCGTTCCGGTCGTTTGGATTTAACTTTGTTTGGCGAAGTGCTAGATAAATTCGGTGAGAAGCTGCAAAAAGACACGGTGATTGTGGTGTCAGGACAGGTCAGTTTTGATGATTTTTCACAAGGTTTGCGTATGTCTGTGCGGGATTTGATGACGATTGATGAAGCGCGTGCACGTTATGCGAAAAGCCTTGCGATTTGCCTGTCTCAAGAACAAATTACACCGCAATTCATTAAGCAATTTAAACGGATTTTACAGCCTTACAGCGGCAATTCCCTGCCGGTACATATTTATTACCAAAGCCCAGAAGGCAGAGCCTTAGTCAAAATGGGCGTGCAATGGTCGGTCAATCCAACCGATGAATTGCTGACCGAACTTGTGACATTGCTCGGTGAAAGTGCGGTGGAATTGGAGTTTGAATAGATAATAGAGATAAAAAAGTGCGGTCAGAAAAAAATTATTTTTTTCGACCGCACTTTTTGTATGGGCTGGGTTAGGCCACTTTAGCCGTGCCTAACGTCCCATCATCAATCACTTCTGTTCTCGGCGTGCCGATAATTTCCCACACTTTCTCCCCGTTTTTGAAGAAGACAAATCCACCGTTTTCCATTTTTCTCCAGACTTCGTCTTTGGTGAGCGGTACGGTGGTAATGATCGTGACTTTATCGCCCTCTTTGGCGTATTCATTGAAGTCGATGACACCGTCATCATCAACACGTTGTGCTTTGCCAAATGGGGCTTTACGGGTGAGGTAGTGCAAATTGGTGGAACAACGGGCAATCATCCATTCGCCGTTAGACAGGATAAAATTGAAGGTGCCATGTTCTGCGAGTTTATTGCTGATATCTTGAACGGCTTGAAAAATTTCTTCTTCACTTGGCTTTTTGCGAAAGCGATTTTTTAATTGTTCTGCCATGTAACAGAAAGCAGTTTCTGAATCAGTGCTGCCGATAGGTTGACAGAAGGATTCGCTCATGTCGGGCAGTTCGGTTAAGTTGCCATTATGGGCAAGAACCCAATTTTCACCCCAGATCTCACGGATAAAGGGGTGGGTATTTTCAAGATTTACATCGCCTTGCGTCGCTTTACGAATATGCGAAATGACGTTGAGAGATTTGATGTGATATTGTTTCACGCAATCCGCGATAGGGGAAATGTGGCCCGGTTTATTGTCGCGGAAAATGCGTACACCTTTGCCTTCAAAAAAAGCGATACCAAATCCGTCAGAATGGGAATCAGTAAGTCCGGCACGATGACGAAATCCTTCAAATGAAAACACAATATCCGTCGGCGTATTGCAGTTCATTCCCAATAATTGGCACATAAATTTGTTTTAACCCTTGTGTAGAATAACCATAGAATAAGTGCAGATTTAACACCATAACTTCTCTAATTTCAATATTCCACCGACCTCATTTTTAGAACAAAATGTGCTGTCTCATAACAAAATTAGCTTAAAAAAATACCGCACTTTTTGTTGTTCTCAAAAGTGCGGTCGTTTTTCGAGGTGTTTTTTCGTGTCGATTAATACACGCCTTGTGCCAACATGGCATCAGCTACTTTAACGAAACCGGCGACGTTCGCACCCACCACATAGTTGATGTTACCTTGCGCATCGCTGCCGTATTTTTTACAGTTAGCATGAATGTCTAACATAATGCGATGCAATTTTGCATCCACCTCTTCTCTTGTCCAACTTAGACGTTGTGCGTTTTGCGACATTTCCAAACCGGAAGTGGCGACGCCACCTGCGTTTGCTGCTTTGCCCGGTCCAAATAATATGCCAGCTTCAATAAAGGCGTTGGTCGCTTCAATGGTGGTTGGCATATTGGCACCTTCGGCTACGACTTGCACGCCATTGGCAATCAAGGCTTGTGCATCGCTTAATGCTAATTCGTTTTGGGTGGCACATGGGAGTGCAATATCGACTTTTAAATGCCATGGTCGAGCGCCGGCGATATATTTCAATCCAAAGAGATCGGCGTAATCTTTTACACGACTGCGTTTGACATTTTTGATGTCCATTAAAGCGGCTAATTTTTCTTGGGTGAAGCCTTCTTCATCCACAACGGTGCCGGATGAGTCGGAACAGCTAATGACTTTAGCGCCTAGTTGCAGGGCTTTTTCAATCGCATATTGTGCCACGTTGCCGGAGCCGGAAACCGCGACGGTTTTGCCTTTCAAATCTTGACCTTTTTCTGCCAGCATAGCTTGGACGAAATAGACCAAACCATAACCGGTAGCTTCCGGACGAATTAAGCTTCCGCCGAAACTCAAGCCTTTGCCGGTAAAGACGCAGCCGGTTTGATTGGAAAGTTTTTTCATCATGCCGGTTAAATAACCTACTTCACGTGCGCCGACACCAATATCGCCTGCCGGCACATCTGTGTCCGGGCCGATGTGGCGATAAAGTTCAGTCATTAAGGCTTGGCAGAAGCGCATGACTTCCGCATCGCTTTTACCTTTCGGATCAAAGTCGGAACCGCCTTTGGCACCGCCCATTGGCAGCGTGGTTAAGGCATTTTTGAAGATTTGTTCAAAGCCTAAGAATTTTAAAATGGATTGGTTGACGGACGGGTGAAAGCGCATACCGCCTTTGAAAGGGCCGATAGCGCTGTTAAATTGAATGCGGAATGCGCGGTTGACTTGCACTTGGCCTTTGTCATCGGTCCATGCTACGCGGAATTGAATGATGCGTTCCGGTTCAACTAAACGTTCTAATAAGGCTTCAGCGCGGTATTTCGGGTTTTTCTCAAGGAATGGCCAAATGGAAGTTAATACTTCACGTACGGCTTGTAAAAACTCCGGTTGGTTTCCGTCACGTTGTTCGACTTTTGCTAAGAATTCTTCGAGTGAGGCAACTGCGTGAGACATAAGAATTTCTCCTGTGGATAGTATGTTGGTGTTTGCTTTATTTATTTTCGCTTGGCTATATTGCTAAGTCGGAATTACTATGCAACAGGAAATCATATGTTTTCAAATATTTTTATAAAAAATAATTAAATTATTTTGTGTTTTTAACTTATTTTATTTTTTATTTAAAAAATAAGTTTATTTATTAGATTGAATTTATTTTTTTTTGGGGGGTGAAAACAAAAGTGCGGTCATAAAAATAAGATTTTTTATGACCGCACTTTAGAAGAGATGTTAGGCGAATCTTGTTTTGGCTTCTGCAATGGCTTCCGCGATACGCAATGGAGACACTCCGCCTTTGGCGGCGCGTTTATCTAAGCAAGATTGTAAGGAAAGAATGTCGTATACATCGTCCGACACTTTTTCACAGAATTGACGAAATTCAGGAATCGTCAATTCTTCTAAGGCTTTGTGTTGCTTGATAGCATACACCACGGTTTCACCTACAATGTGATGGGAGTCGCGGAACGGTACGCCTTTGGCAACCAAATAATCGGCTAATTCCGTTGCGTTGGAATAGCCTTTCAGGGCAGATTCACGGGTGCGTTCCACGTTCACTTTGATGTCGTCTAATACTAATGACGCCATGTCTAAGCAATCTTGCCAAGTGTCCAATGCATCGAAAATGCCTTCTTTGTCTTCTTGCATGTCTTTGTTATAGGCTAATGGTAAGCCTTTTAAGGTCATTAACATCCCATTTAACGCACCGATAACCCGTCCCGCTTTGCCGCGAATTAATTCACATGCATCAGGGTTTTTCTTCTGTGGCATGAGGGAGGAACCGGAGGTTACGCGATCGGAGAGTTCCACAAAGTTAGATTCGCCGCTGTTGAAAATAATCATATCTTCGGCGAAACGGGATAAATGCACCATGCTCAGCGAGGCGGCAGAAAGTAGTTCGACGATATGATCGCGATCGGAGACGCTGTCTAAGCTGTTACGGGTTGCAAAAGCGAAATCCAAATCTTTGGCAAGTTGTTCGCGATCGATAGGATACGCCGTGCCGGCAAGGGCGCCACTGCCTAGCGGACAACTGTTCATGCGGCGGTAAGCATCGGCTAAACGCGAATAATCGCGATCCAACATTTCCACATAGGCCATGCACCAATGGGCAAAGGTAATTGGTTGGGCACGTTGTAGGTGCGTGTAGCCCGGCATCACGGCATCTTGGTTATTTTCTGCGGTAAGCACCAATTTGCGTTGTAACTCGCGAAGGGAATGTTGCAATTCGGCCACCCGCTCTTTACACCACATTTTGATGTCGAGCGCTACTTGGTCGTTACGGCTGCGACCGGTGTGCAGTTTTTTACCTAAATTGCCTACTTTGTTGATAAGTTTACTTTCCACCCAACTGTGAATGTCTTCGGCATCGTCTTGCAAAATCGCTTGCGGATTTGACCGCACTTCAATCAATAATTCGTTCAGTGCTTGTTCTAATTGTTGTTGTTCTTGTACGCTTAAAATATTGACGGAAACCAAGGCCTTCGACCAGCCGATGGAGCCCTCAATATCTTGCTCGGCAAGACGATAGTCAAAGCGTAATGAATCGTTAAAATTTTTAAAACGCTTGTCCGCGGCCTGCGTAAAGCGCCCACCCCAAAGTGCCATAGAATCCTCTGATTTGTGATTGGTGAAATTGGTTAAAAAATATATCACAGAAACAAAAAAGGCGATCAACAAAAAATTTGCTTTTTGTGACCGCACTTTTTGTATTATTAACAATTATTTTAATAAATCTTCGTTTTTAGCGTGAATCCATTTACCACGTTTTTTATCCATGTATTGAAAATACTCGTTAGCGAACGTGCCTTGGGCACAGGTAAATTTATCACGGCGCATATTTACGTCTTTGTTTTCCAGTGCTTTGTTTAACGTTTCCGGGCCGGTAAGAACAAATACCCCGCCGTCAACGCGACGATGTTCAATGTTGTCTACGATAATATCCAATGTTTCCTTTAAAAACGGATTGCCTTTGCGGCTGGCTAAGAAAAAATTGGTGTAACGCCCACGACGGGTGATGAGGACTTCGTCATCGTCCGGATCAATCATCGTATCTAAGCAGCCGACAAGATGACCATCGATATCCATATAAATACCGCCGTCTTGGTAGAGAGTGAATAAGCGCCAAAAATCCGCTTGTGCGGCACCGTCAGTCAGTTGGCTGTAAGCGG
Source organism: Aggregatibacter segnis (assembly GCF_003130075.1). Classification (GTDB taxonomy): domain Bacteria; phylum Pseudomonadota; class Gammaproteobacteria; order Enterobacterales; family Pasteurellaceae; genus Aggregatibacter; species Aggregatibacter segnis_A. Next base: position 232,980 of record NZ_NRCW01000003.1, read on the forward strand.
CAAATGTGCGTGGATCGGCATATTTTTCAATATACTCGCTACGCGCTTCAGTGCTGACATAGCGGTAATCGTAACTTAAGGAAAATAAGCGGTTGACCAAATAGTTGCAGTAAATTGGCAACGTCACTTTATTGCTGTAGTTGGTTTGCCAAATGACGCGATTAATTTTGCTTGGTTTGTCGGATTGGCGTTTGGCCGGGCTGAATTCAGGAATCGTAAAGCGCTTTTTGGGAAAAAGGGCGTGGAAAGGGTAGCTTAGGATTTTGACAATGTTCCCGGTTAAACGTAATAGACCGTTTGAAATTAAAAGTGCGGTCTGATTTTTTATTGTTTTTTGCATTAAATGAATCCGTTTATTCTGTTGAAAAACAGGCTGTACTTTATCACTTTACACAAAAATAATAAACGTCAGGAAGGCTTTGAAAGAGAAAACATTACATGGAAAGTAGAGTGGTGGGCGATACCGGTCTCGAACCAGTGACCCCCTCCTTGTAAGGGAGGTGCTCTCCCAACTGAGCTAATCGCCCACGTTAGAATCTTAAAATAGGGAAGTATGTAAAGAAGTGGTGGGCGATACCGGTCTCGAACCAGTGACCCCCTCCTTGTAAGGGAGGTGCTCTCCCAACTGAGCTAATCGCCCACGTTAGAATCTTAAAATAGGGAAGTATGTAAAGAAGTGGTGGGCGATACCGGTCTCGAACCAGTGACCCCCTCCTTGTAAGGGAGGTGCTCTCCCAACTGAGCTAATCGCCCTCAATGTTGTGAGCGTGCATTATAATTGCTCAATGATTTCAGTCAACAAATTTTTGCCAAAAATCCGTTGGTTGTTTTAAAAATAGGCATAAAAACAGATTTTTCCTTATGAATTCAAACAACTCGTAGTACAATACAGCACAATTATTTTTGCACAGAAAAAGGTTATAAAATGAAATTAGAAGCATTGTTTGATTTGGATCCAAACGTGAAGGTACGTACCCGTTTTGCACCAAGCCCAACCGGTTATTTACACGTTGGGGGCGCGCGTACCGCACTTTATTCCTGGTTATACGCTAAACACAATCACGGCGAATTTGTGTTGCGTATTGAAGATACCGATTTGGAACGTTCTACGCCGGAAGCCACTCAGGCGATTTTAGAAGCGATGGAATGGTTAGATTTGGCTTGGGAGCACGGCCCTTATTATCAAACTAAGCGTTTTGACCGTTATAACCAAGTTATTGATCAAATGATTGAACAGGGCTTGGCATACCGTTGTTACTGTACCAAAGAACGTTTGGAAACATTACGTCATACACAAGAACAAAACAAAGAAAAACCGCGCTATGACCGTCATTGTTTACACGATCACGCTGAACATTCTGCCGATGAACCGCATGTGGTGCGTTTTAAAAATCCAACTGAGGGTTCTGTGGTATTTGATGACGCGGTACGTGGACGCATTGAAATCAGCAACAGCGAATTGGATGACTTGATTATCCGCCGTACCGACGGTTCTCCGACCTATAACTTCTGCGTGGTGGTGGATGACTGGGATATGGGCATTACTCATGTTGTGCGCGGTGAAGACCATATTAATAATACCCCGCGTCAAATTAACATTTTGAAAGCCCTTGGTGCGCCGATTCCAGTGTATGCACATGTTTCCATGATTAACGGGGATGATGGACAAAAACTTTCCAAACGTCACGGCGCAGTGAGCGTGATGCAATATCGTGACGAAGGTTATTTGCCGGAAGCGCTTATCAACTATTTGGTGCGTTTGGGCTGGGGCCACGGTGATCAGGAAATTTTCACCCGCCAAGAAATGATTGATTTATTTGATTTACACTCTGTGAGTAAATCTGCCAGTGCCTTTAACACCGAAAAATTATTGTGGTTGAATCATCACTATATTCGCGAATTGCCAGCGGACTACGTCGCGAAACATTTAGCATGGCAATATCAGGATTTAGGCATTGACACGTCCAACGGGCCGGCATTAACGGAAATCATCGCCATGCTGGCGGATCGTTGTAAAACGTTACGTGAAATGGCGCTTGCCAGTCGTTATTTCTTTGAAGAGTTTGAATCTTTCGATGAAGCTGCGGTGAAAAAACATTTCAAAGCGGGCGCGGTAGAAGCTCTTGAAAAAGTAAAAGAAAAACTGACCGCACTTTCCACTTGGGATTTGCATTCTACTCACGAAGCCATTGAACAAACCGCTGCCGAATTAGAGGTTGGCATGGGTAAAGTGGGGATGCCGTTGCGTGTGGCCGTGACTGGCGCGGGGCAATCGCCGTCTATGGACGTCACCCTTGTGGGTATTGGACGTGATCGCGTATTAAATCGTATTCAACGATCCATTGATTTTATTAAGGCACAAAACGTTTAATATTTAATCTGATGGCAATGAATTAAAAATTTAATATTGACAGAGCAAGGGGCGGAATTTATCATAGCCGCCACTTACGGGGATATAGCTCAGTTGGGAGAGCGCTTGAATGGCATTCAAGAGGTCGTCGGTTCGATCCCGATTATCTCCACCAAATTTTAAACCTTATCAATAAAGTCAATTGATAAGGTTTTTTATTTTTTAGCGTTGTGCTTCATGCGTTATCAACGCAAATGCTATTAAGTTCTTGCATCTAAAGTTATCTCATCTAATGTGAAATTTATGCTTAAAAAGAGAATTTAAACATTTTCTGGGTTCTTTACATCCCCTTCTTTATTGTTAAATGAGTTGCCCGAAGGGGGAGTTTATGAAACAATTTGTCGCTATTCCAATTTAAAAAAATTAACTGAATTTTAAGGATACGATAGTGATCGATTTCGATGGCTACCGTCCGAATGTAGGCATTGTTATTTGCAACGACAAAGGGCAAGTGCTGTGGGCGAAAAGATACGGACAGAATTCCTGGCAATTTCCGCAAGGCGGGATTAATGATAGTGAAACGCCAGAACAAGCGATGTACCGAGAATTGTTTGAGGAAGTCGGATTAACACGCAAAGATGTGCGAGTGCTCTATGCCTCTAAGCATTGGCTGCGTTATAAATTGCCAAAACGACTGTTACGTTATGATTCCAAACCTATTTGTATCGGACAGAAACAGCGCTGGTTTTTATTGCAGTTAGTCAGTGATACTAAAAATATCAACATGCAATGCAGTAAAACACCGGAGTTTGATGGTTGGCGTTGGGTGAGTTTTTGGTACCCGGTGCGTCAAGTGGTTTCTTTCAAAAGAGATGTCTATCGTAAAGCAATGAAAGAGTTTGCTACGGTGTTATTTGATGAAAATAACAAAGACTTGTTATTGCGGGCAGACTCTAGCGCAGTAGAAGAGAAAAAGAATACCTTTTCAACCAAAAAACAAACCTATTCAAAGCATTCTAAACATTCTAAACATTCCTCACAGAAGTATAAGGGATAATTATGTTAACCTTTTTCCTATTTTGTTTGCTTGCCGGTTGTGTCGCCGGCTTTTTAGCCGGTTTATTCGGCATTGGTGGCGGCATGGTGATTGTGCCGATGATGGTTTATTTATTGCCAATTGTCGGTGTACCGGATTCGCTCTTAATGTCCACCGCACTTGGCACCTCCTTCGCGACTATCGTAGTTACCGCTTTTTCTTCCGCACAACGACACCACAAACTTGGCAATGTTGTTTGGTCCACCTTAAAGTATTTTGCCCCCGCATTAATGATTAGTGCCTTCATTTCAGGACAATACATCAGTAAATTGCCTCATGACATTTCCAGCAAGTTGTTTGCCTGCTTAGTTGTTTATTTAGCCGCTAAAATGATTTTGTCTATTAAGCCGAAAAACATCGACCCGAATAAAAAAATTACGCCTTTATCCTCGATTATTGGCGGTGCTTTGATTGGCATGGCATCAAGTGTTGCCGGTATTGGCGGTGGCGGATTTATTGTGCCGTTTTTAAATTCTCGCAACGTAGATATTAAAAAAGCTATCGGTACTTCGGCATTCTGCGGCATGTTGATGGGGATTGCGGGAATGTTAAGTTTTATGGTGAGCGGTTGGAATATGCAAGGTATGCCACCTTATTCAATCGGTTTCGTGTATTTCCCGGCTGTATTAGGCATCACAGTCACCTCATTTTTCACTTCTAAACTTGGTGCCAACGCAACGAATAAACTCCCAGTGCCGACTTTGAAAAAAGCCTTTGCCGCCTTTTTAATTGTGGTGGCGATTAATATGTTATTGAAATAAGGAACGTTATGAATTCAGATTACCTTGTATTACCGCATTTCGATCCGGCAATTTTTGAATTTGGTCCCATCGGTTTGCGCTGGTATGGATTAATGTATTTGCTTGGCTTTATTTTTGCTCGTTGGTTAGGTGTACGCCGTGCTCAACAAGCAAACAGCGGTTGGACAGTAGATCAAGTCGATTCTTTACTATTTAATGGTTTCATGGGCGTCTTTTTAGGCGGTCGAATTGGTGATGTCTTCTTTTATAATTTTGATCGTTTTTTACAGGATCCGCTGTATTTATTCCGAGTTTGGGAAGGCGGTATGTCTTTTCATGGTGGCTTAATTGGCGTGATTATTGCCATGGTCATTACTTCTAAAATACAAAAACGCAGCTTTTGGGCGACGGCAGATTTTGTTGCACCTCTCATTCCTTTCGGTTTAGGAATGGGGCGTCTTGGTAATTTCATTAATTTAGAATTATGGGGGCGTGCAACGGACGTGCCTTGGGCAATGATTTTTCCGACAGATCCGCTATTATTACCACGCCATCCATCTCAATTATATGAAGCTGTGTTAGAAGGTTTGGTGTTGTTCCTTATTTTGAATTGGTTTATTCGTAAACCACGTCCAATGGGATCGGTTGCCGGCCTCTTCCTCATCGGTTATGGCGTTTTCCGTTTTATGATTGAATATGTGCGCGAACCTGATGTAGAGCTGTTTCTTGATGTGATCACAAGAGGCCAACTTCTTTGTCTGCCAATGATGCTTGGCGGTGTTTTCATTATGCTTTGGGCATACAACAAAAGTGCGGTGAAAAAATGAAACAATATTTAGATTTGTGCCAACGCATTGTTAACGAAGGCGTTTGGGTAGAAAACGAACGTACCGGCAAACGTTGTTTGACCGTGATTAACGCCGGTTTGACTTATGATGTGGCAAACAACCAATTTCCGTTGATCACTACTCGTAAAAGCTATTGGAAAGCGGCTATTGCAGAATTTTTAGGCTATATTCGTGGTTATGACAATGCTGCCGACTTCCGCAATCTTGGCACCAAAACCTGGGATGCCAATGCCAATGAAAATCAGGCTTGGCTCAATAATCCGCACCGCAAAGGCACGGATGACATGGGGCGCGTGTATGGCGTGCAGGGCAGAAGCTGGCGCAAGCCAAATGGTGAACATCTCGATCAGTTGCGTAAAATCGTCAATAACCTCAGCAAAGGCATTGATGACCGCGGTGAGATTCTGACGTTCTATAATCCGGGTGAATTTGATTTGGGTTGTTTGCGTCCTTGCATGCACACGCATACGTTTTCTTTACTTGGTGACACGTTATATCTCACCAGTTATCAGCGCTCTTGCGATGTGCCGCTTGGTTTGAATTTTAACCAAATCCAAGTATTCACTTTCTTAGCATTAATGGCACAAATTACCGGTAAAAAAGCAGGGCAGGCATTCCATCACATTGTGAATGCACATATTTATGAAGACCAGTTGGCACTCATGCGTGATGTGCAATTAAAACGTGAGCCTTTCCCTTCACCGCAGTTGGAAATTAATCCGGACATTAAATCTTTAGAAGACCTGGAAACCTGGGTCACCATGGATGATTTCAAAGTCACGGGTTATCAATGCCACGAACCGATTAAATATCCGTTTTCCGTCTAACAAAGTGCGGTCGGTTTTAACAACGTTTTTAAAATCCACCGCACTTTTTATCTGAAGAACCTCATGACTGAATTGCAACATCAATTAGATGAACAATTTATGCGCCACGCCTTAACGCTGGCAGACAAAGCAGAAGCCTTGGGTGAAATTCCCGTGGGCGCTGTGTTAGTGAGCGAGGAGGGTGAAATTATTGGAGAGGGATGGAATTTATCGATCATTGATTCTGATCCCACTGCGCACGCTGAAATTGTCGCGTTGCGTCAAGGCGGGCAAACCTTACAAAATTATCGCTTGTTGAACACAACCTTATACGTCACGCTGGAACCTTGCACTATGTGCGCCGGGGCGATTTTGCACAGCCGTATTAAGCGCTTGGTGTTTGGCGCGGCAGACTATAAAACCGGTGCGGTAGGTTCCCGTTTTCATTTTTTTGATGATTATAAAATGAACCATGCCATCGAAATCACCGCTGGCGTGTTGCAACAGGAATGCAGTGAAAAACTCAGTGCGTTTTTTCAAAAACGCCGTGCGCAACAGAAAGAAGCGAAATTAGCGCAACAGTTGATGACTGAAGCGAAGTCTGATGATTAATAGTGCGGTCATTTTTTTCAGCATTTTTTAATATCCCTCGTTAAATTTCCTGCGGAATGATACAATCGCCGCTCAATTTTATTAGTCAAGAGATAAGTTATGTCCCGTCAGAAAAAGACCCGTCGCCTTACGGATATTATGCCAACCCGCAAATCCGATAAGAAACCGGAACAACCCCTTTCTGGTCGCAAAGCGACACGTTATGAACTGGATGCGAAAGCCCGTGAAGAGAAGAAAAAACGTAAACATAAAGGTTTGGGTTCCGGTTCTCGTCATAGTGCGCCGGAAAATAAAGCCGAGAATCAAGTAAAAGAAATTCAGGATCCACGAATCGGTAGCCGTAAAAAAGTGCCGTTGATGGTGGAATTTGTGAATAAACCGCAAAAGGCACCCGTTGCGCCTGTCGCAAAATCTGCGCCAAAAGCCACATTGGATCCAATGGTGGAATTAGAACAGTTAGAAAATAACGAATGTTTGAATCAGTTGTTGGATCAATTGGACGAAGGCAAAAAATTGTCCGCTGAAGATCAAAAATTTGTGGATGTGTGTTTGGCGCGTGTTGCGCAATTAATGGACGAATTAGGCATTGCGGATGATGAAGAAAATGACGAAGATTTATACCGCACTTTTGAACGAATCGACATCAACCAATTTAAATAAGTATCTTTAAATTATGTGGAAAACGTTTTTACTCATTGCAGCTGTCATCATCATTGCCGGTATGGTCGGTTATGCCGCGTATTTGTTGCTGGCGTTGCAAAAGCAGAAAAAAGCACTGTTGCAAGCACGCCGAAACCGTATTCATCGCATAAAAGAAAGCCTTGAAATTATTGCGAAAGCCATGTTGAACGGTGATTGTAATTTATCTGAAGGTGTATTGCGTTTGAAAATGCTACTCGAACCGGTGGGCATGAGTCTCAAACGCTATTCTGCCATGTGGCGATTGTATGAAACGGTCGAAGATATGCCGACCCATGAGGCTCGCAGAGAATTAAAAAAGAACGAAAGAATGCGTTTGGATTTACAGCGTGAAAGCACAGAAGCCGAGCTTGAAAGTAAGATTAAGTCAGAACTAAACCGACTTCTAACGGATATCCAAACATTATAAACGTGGGGAAAATTGAATGTCTGAGATCATTTGGGATTTAGCATTAATTCAAAAATATAATCAATCCGGTCCGCGCTACACATCCTATCCGACAGCGCTTGAGTTTAACGAACAGTATACGAATGAGGATTTTATTGCCGCGGCACAACGTTATCCAACACGTCCGTTGTCATTATATGTTCACATTCCGTTTTGCCACAAACTTTGTTATTTCTGCGCCTGTAATAAAGTCATTACGCGCCATCAGCACAAAGCCGACATTTACTTGGATTTTCTGGAACGAGAAATAAAAGAGCGGTCGAAATTATTTACAAATCGTGTGGCAACGCAAGTGCACTGGGGCGGTGGCACGCCAACGTATTTAACGGAAGCACAATCTGCCCGTTTAATGCAAATGTTGCGCGGCCATTTTAATATCGCCGATAACGCAGAAATCAGTATTGAAATGGATCCCCGTGAAATTGAGCTTTCGATGTTAGAACATTTGCGTAACATCGGGTTTAACCGCATCAGTATGGGCGTGCAAGATTTCAATAAAGACGTGCAGAAAGCGGTGAATCGCGAGCAGGATGAAACCTTTGTGAATGCGCTGTTGATGCGCGCTCGTGAGCTCGGTTTTCAGTCAACTAACCTAGATTTGATTTATGGTTTGCCATTCCAGAGTGTTGAGAGCTTTATGTTCACCTTGAAAAAAGTCATTGAACTCAACCCTGATCGATTGAGCGTATTTAACTATGCCCATTTGCCAAGCCGTTTCGCCGGACAAGCAAAAATAAAAGATTGGCAGTTACCGAAACCAGAGACGAAACTGGAAATTTTACAAAAAACCATCGAAACACTGGGCAGTGCAGGTTATAAGTTTATTGGTATGGATCATTTTGCCAAACCGGATGATGAACTTGCTATTGCACAGCAAAATGGCGTGTTGCACCGTAATTTCCAAGGCTATACGACGCAGGAAGAATGTGATTTGTTGGGGCTGGGTGTGTCGGCAATCAGCTTATTGGGGGATACCTATGCGCAAAATCAGAAGGATTTGAAGGAATATTATGCCGCGGTGGATACTAATGGCATTGCCTTGCATAAAGGTTTAGCCATGTCAGAAGAAGATTGTTTGCGTCGTGATGTCATTAAGCAATTGATTTGCAACTTTAAATTAGCGTATGCCCCATTAGAAAAACAGTACAATATTGATTTTAAACAACACTTTGCTGAAGATTTTGCCTTGCTAGCGCCTTTGGCTGCTGATGGTTTATTGGATATTGGTGAGGAGCAAATCATGGTTTCCGCAAAAGGACGTTTGTTGATTCGTAATATTTGTTTGTGTTTCGACACGTATTCACGCGCACAAGCAAAACAACAGCAATTTTCGCGGATTATTTAATTTGAAATGTCGGGGTAGGTTTTATGCCTATCTCTGCGCCTGTTTTCTAAAATAAAAAGTGCGGTTGAAATTCATCGGAAATTTCAACCGCACTTTTCGTTTATCATTACCCCACTAAATTCAATTCAAACACAGATTTTTTCGGGTTTAAGCGGAACCCCTCTTGCTCCAGCAAATGATGTTGCTGTCGATCTTGTTCTACTACTAATCGCGTGGATTGCGTGTAGCTGACGAATTCTTTAGCTTTGGCGATAAGTGCGGTGTAAATGTGGTTGGATTGATTGCCTTGGCGCACGAAAATGTCTGTTAATTGCCAGTAGCGCTGTAATTGTAGCGAAGAAAGTCGAGGGTAAAGTTGAATAAAACCGAGTGCTTGTTGGGATTGGTCGAGCGCAAGGAAAAAAATGCTTTCGCTAAAACGAATACGGTTGGAAAGAAAGGTGAGTGTACGTTCCGGGTTTTCCGTCATGCCCTGAGAAAGACGATATTCTTCAAATAGCGGTAGGAGTGTTTCCAGGTTCCATTGTTCAGCTTTAAAAATTTTAATCATGAGGCAATCGGTTATTTTTTGTTAAATTTATACAGTAGATTGTATCTTTTTAGCCCAAAAGAATCATCTGTTACAAAGAAAATTTTTTAGAACTGTGATTTTTTACCAAAAAAAGCAGGCGTTTTTTGTTATAGTAAGCGCAGTTTTTATTCAATCATATTAAGGAGAAATAAAATGGCTCGTCGTCCTTTAGTTATGGGTAACTGGAAATTAAACGGTAGCAAAGCCTTCACTCGTGAATTAATCACCGGCTTAAAAGAAGAATTGCACGGTGTTACCGGTTGTGATGTGGCAATTGCCCCACCGGTCATGTATTTGGGGGAAGCTGAAAAATTATTATCGGGTTGCGGTTGCAGCTGTGGCGGTCAAAATATCATCCAATTAGGCGCGCAAAACGTGGATGTGAACGTGAAAGGCGCTTTTACCGGTGATATCTCCACTGAAATGTTGAAAGATTTTGGCGCGAAATACATCATTATCGGTCACTCCGAGCGTCGTACTTATCACAAAGAAAGCGACGAATTCGTGGCGAAAAAATTTGGTGCATTAAAAGAAGCTGGCTTGGTGCCTGTGTTGTGTATCGGTGAATCCGAAGCGGAAAATGAAGCGGGTAAAACCGAAGAAGTTTGCGCACGCCAAATTGATGCGGTCATCAACCTGTTAGGCGTAGAAGCCTTCAACGGTGCGGTGATTGCGTATGAACCAATTTGGGCTATCGGTACCGGCAAATCTGCGACTCCGGCACAAGCGCAAGCTGTACACGCATTCATCCGTGGTCACATTGCGAAAAAATCTCAAGCGATTGCTGATCAAGTGATCATTCAATACGGCGGTTCTGTTAACGATGCTAACGCGGCAGAATTATTCACCCAACCGGATATTGACGGTGCATTAGTGGGTGGCGCGTCCTTAAAAGCTCCTGCCTTTGCGGTGATCGTGAAAGCAGCGGCAAAAGCGAAAAACTAATTTCATTTTGTCCTTGAGGGTCGGTGAATACCGACCCTTTTCGTTTTCAGATTTCAGAAACTTCCGCTATAATGACCGCACTTTTTTAACCTTAAATTAAAGGAATTTCTCATGCAAAATCCAAAAGATGATGTTTTATATGCGCCGGTTGAGTGGGTTGACCACAGTGCGGGTTACACCGACATTCGTTATCACAAATCCACCGACGGCATTGCCAAAATCACCATCAATCGTCCGGAAGTGCGCAATGCTTTCCGTCCGCAAACTGTGAAAGAAATGATTACCGCTTTTGCCGATGCCCGTTTTGACGAAAAAATCGGTGTTATCGTGCTAACCGGTGAAGGTGAAAAAGCCTTCTGTTCCGGCGGTGACCAGAAAGTCCGTGGCGATTACGGCGGCTATAAAGACGACAGCGGCGTGCATCATCTCAACGTGTTGGATTTCCAACGTGATATTCGTACTTGCCCGAAACCGGTGGTGGCGATGGTGGCAGGTTATGCCATTGGTGGTGGCCACGTGTTACACATGATGTGTGATCTTACCATTTCCGCAGACAACGCCATTTACGGCCAAACCGGCCCGAAAGTAGGTTCTTTTGATGGCGGTTGGGGCGCAAGCTACATGGCACGTATCGTTGGTCAGAAAAAAGCGCGCGAAATTTGGTTCTTATGCCGTCAATATAATGCACAAGAAGCCTTAGACATGGGCTTAGTGAACACAGTAGTGCCTTACGCTGAGTTAGAAAAAGAAACCGTACGTTGGTGCCGTGAAATGCTACGCAACAGCCCAATTGCCTTGCGTTGCTTGAAAGCAGCATTAAATGCCGACTGCGACGGTCAATCCGGTCTTCAAGAACTTGCCGGTAACGCCACCATGTTGTTCTACATGACGGAAGAAGGCCAAGAAGGTCGCAATGCCTTCAATGAAAAACGCGCGCCGGACTTCGGTAAATTTAAGCGCAATCCTTAAGATAAAAAGTGCGGTCGATTTAAAAACATTTTTAAAAACGACCGCACTTTTGTTATTGAAAGCAAAATAATTTCTTTTCTGTAATTGTATAGGTAAAGGCGATGGATTTCGGTTTAACAGAAACAATCATTAAAAACATCGGTTGGCATTTACGCCATTTCCCTCAGGTTGAAACAGCAATTTTATTTGGCTCACGCGGGAAGGGCAATTTTCGTGAAGACTCGGACATTAATTTAGCTTTAAAAGGCGATGGCATTACTGATGAAATGTTACACGACATTCAGCAAACCCTGTCGCAAACTACCCTTCCGTATAAATTCGATTTAGTCATTCATGACAAGATTACCGATCCGGCTTTACTGGAACATATTCAGCGGGTTGGCAAAATTTTCTATGAAAAGAAAAATTGCGCCATTCAACATCGTCGCTATCAACTTTTCCGTTATTCCATTCCGGTGGATTCGCAACTGATTTTGCGTAATCGCTTTTTGAAAAAGCGCGAAGGCCTTTTGGTGAAAGTGTGCTGTGGGCAAAATGAAGGTTGGGGCGAAATTGCGCCATTGCCGGAGTTTAGCCATGAAACCTTAGACCAAGCGCAAGCCCAAGCCATCGAATGGCTGGAAAAATGGGATCAATCCCGCAGTTGTAACGTGAAATTAGATTTGACGGATGATTTGTATCCTTCTGTGGCGTTCGGGCTCAGTTGTGCATTGATGGAAATGAAAGGTCGCTTGGACGATGAAGGCAATTATCAAACGGCACCTTTATGTTATGGCGACCCGGATGAGCTTTATGAACCGCTGGATCAAATGCAGGGTGAAAAAGTGGCGAAAGTGAAAGTGGGCATGTATGAAGCCAATCGTGATGGCCTTATTGCTGATATGCTGTTAGAAGCTATTCCTGATTTACAATTACGGCTAGATGCTAACCGCAGTTGGACACCCGCTAAAGCGCAAATGTTTGCCAAATATGTGAAACCGGAACACCGTGCGCGTATTCAATTTATTGAAGAACCTTGCAAAACCCGTGAGGAAAGTCGCCAATTTGCGGCAGAAACCGGCATTAATATTGCCTGGGATGAAAGCGTACGCGAGCCTGATTTTCGTGTGGAAAAAGAACCGCACTTGGCTGCGATTGTGATTAAACCGACATTGGTGGGATCTATTGAGCGTTGTGCCGAGTTGATTGCTCAGGCGCACGCGTTAGGTATGAAAGCGGTTATCAGTTCCAGCATTGAAAGTAGCTTCGGTTTAACCCAACTGGCGCGTATGGCAAAACAATATACGCCAAATGTCACACCTGGATTAGACACGTTAGATTTAATGGATTATCAAGTCGTCAGAACCTGGCCAGGGTCGGAATTACCTGTCGTTGGCTTGGATTCGGAATTCATTACCGAAGTTATTTTAGATTAAAAGTGCGGTCGTTTTTTTCTGCTATTTTTTACTGGGATGTTTTTACAGATTAGACCAGCCAAAAGCGAAAAATCATTATAATGCGCGCAATAAAAAGGAATGTGATATGTCATCAAAATACAACATTTTGCTGTTAAATGGCCCGAACTTGAATATGTTGGGTGTGCGTGAGCCAGGTCATTACGGGCATTTATCCTTAGCGGAAATTGAACGGCATTTGCAACAACAAGCGGCAAATCAGCAAGTTGCACTGGATTGTTTTCAAGCCAATAGCGAAGAAAAATTAATTGAGAAAATTCACCAAAGCTTTCAAAAAGTGGATTTTATTATCATCAATCCCGCGGCCTATACCCACACCAGCGTGGCGTTGCGTGATGCGTTACTTGCTGTTGGCATTCCTTTCGTTGAAGTGCATTTATCCAATATTCATAAGCGAGAACCGTTTCGTCATCATTCCTATTTTAGTGATGTGGCGGAAAGTGTGATTTGTGGCTGTGGTGCGCAGGGGTATGATTTCGCATTACAGTTTGCCGTAAATTATCTTTCAAAAAAGTGAAGATCGGCGAAATTTAGCAAAAAATCGCAGAATTTTATCGCCAAAATAATGATTTTGAGGTAATCTCTCGGGCGAAAATTTATCTTAATCCATACCGTGCTTTTTTCAAAAGTGCGGTGAAAATCTAGCATATTTTAGGAAAAAACTATGGACATTCGTAAAATTAAAAAACTGATTGAATTAGTGGAAGAATCCGGTATTACGGAACTCGAAGTTTCAGAAGAAGAGGGTTCTGTACGTATTAGTCGTGCCACTGTTGCTGCGCCGGCAAATGTTCAGTATTCCATTCCGGCAGCCGCACCGGCTCCTGTTGCACCAGTTGCCGCGCCTGCCGCCCCTGCTGCTGCACCTGAAGAAGTTGCTGGTCATAAGATCCGCTCTCCGATGGTAGGAACGTTCTATCGTAGTCCAAGCCCTGAAGCGAAAGCGTTTGTTGAAGTGGGTCAAACCGTAAAAGTAGGCGATGCACTTTGCATCGTTGAAGCGATGAAAATGATGAACCGTATTGAAGCGGATAAAGCAGGTGTAGTAAAAGCTATTTTGGTAAATGATGGTGAGCCTGTCGAATTTGATGAGCCGCTGATTATTATCGAATAATTAACATAGCACACCATAATTTAAACAAGAATGGATTTATTATGTTAGAAAAAGTTGTTATCGCCAATCGTGGTGAAATTGCACTGCGAATTTTGCGCGCCTGCAAAGAATTGGGCATTAAAACCGTTGCGGTTCATTCCACTGCCGACCGTGAGTTAAAACACGTTCTGCTTGCAGATGAAACCGTGTGTATCGGTCCTGCTCAATCTGCAAAAAGTTATTTAAATATTCCGGCAATTATTGCTGCAGCTGAAGTGACCGGCGCTGATGCTATTCACCCGGGCTATGGTTTTCTTTCCGAAAATGCGGATTTCGCCGAACAGGTAGAAAGCTCCGGTTTCACGTTTATCGGACCGACTGCCGATGTGATTCGTTTGATGGGCGACAAAGTGTCCGCGATTAACGCCATGAAAAAAGCCGGTGTGCCTTGCGTACCGGGTTCTGATGGCCCATTAACCTCTGACATCGCGAAAAACAAAGAAATCGCGAAACGTATTGGCTATCCGATCATTATCAAAGCCTCCGGTGGCGGCGGTGGTCGTGGTATGCGTGTAGTTCGTAGCGAAGATGCGTTGGAAGAATCTATTGCCATGACGAAAGCGGAAGCGAAAGCCGCTTTCAACAACGACATGGTTTACATGGAAAAATATTTGGAAAACCCACGTCATGTGGAAATCCAAGTATTAGCGGACACCCACGGCAATGCGGTTTACTTGGCAGAGCGTGACTGTTCTATGCAACGTCGCCACCAAAAAGTGGTGGAAGAAGCACCTGCACCGGGCATTACCGAAGAAGTACGTCGCGATATCGGTTCCCGTTGTGCTAAGGCTTGTGTGGAAATTGGCTATCGTGGTGCAGGTACATTTGAATTCTTATATGAAAACGGTGAGTTCTATTTCATTGAAATGAATACCCGTATTCAAGTGGAACATCCTGTGACGGAAATGATTACCGGTGTGGACTTGGTGAAAGAGCAATTGCGCATTGCTGCAGGTTTGCCGATTTCTTTCAAACAAGAAGACATTAAAGTCAAAGGCCATGCGATGGAATGTCGTATCAACGCGGAAGATCCAAAAACCTTCTTGCCTTCACCGGGTAAAGTGGCGCATTTACATTCCCCGGGTGGTTTAGGCGTGCGTTGGGATTCTCATGTTTACGCAGGTTACACGGTTCCTCCGCATTATGATTCCATGATTGCGAAATTGATTACTTACGGCGATACCCGTGAAGTGGCGATTCGTCGTATGCAAAATGCCTTATCAGAAACCATCATTGACGGTATTAAAACGAATATTCCGTTGCATGATCTGATTTTAGCAGACGAAAACTTCCAAAAAGGTGGCACAAATATCCACTATTTGGAGAAAAAATTAGGTATGCACGAATAAAACGTAGCATTAATAGAAAAAGTGGATCTCAATCCACTTTTTTATTTAGGAATGATATATGGACTTACAACAACGTTATAAACAAGCGACCAAAGAAGCCCGTTGGGCATTGGGCTTAACTTTGCTTTATGTGATTGGTTGGTGCTTATGTGCTTACTTGCCAAAAGGTACACAAGGCCCAATAGGTTTTCCTCTGTGGTTTGAACTGGCCTGTATTTACCTGCCGATTCTGTTTATTGTGGTCGCGTATTGGCTGATTAAAATTGTGTTTCAGGATATTCCGCTGGATGTGGAAGAGAAAAAACAACATTCGACAACGGAGCGTCACCAATGAACCTAGGGATTATTTTTCCGCTCATCATTTATTTAGCCTTTGTCTTTGGTGCAGCGATTTATGCTTATGTCAAACGTCAGAAAGGCGGGGATTTTCTTTCCGAATACTATGTTGGCAACCGTTCTATGACAGGCTTCGTGCTTGCCATGACGACTGCCTCCACCTATGCCAGTGCGAGTTCTTTTATCGGTGGCCCTGGTGCGGCGTATAAATACGGCTTAGGCTGGGTCTTGCTTGCCATGATTCAAGTACCTGCCGTGTGGTTGGCACTTGGTGCGTTAGGGAAAAAATTTGCTTTGCTTTCCCGTGAGACGAATGCGTTGACCATCAACGATTTATTACTTTATCGCTATAAAAACAAATATTTGGTATGGATTGCCTGTGTTGCGTTGTTGATCGCGTTTTTTGCGGCGATGACCGTGCAATTTATCGGCGGTGCTCGTTTATTGGAAACGACTATCGGCATTCCTTACACTCAAGCCTTGTTAATTTTCGCCTTAACCGTGGGGATTTATACCTTCATCGGTGGCTTCCGCGCAGTGGTGTTGACAGATACAATCCAAGGTACCGTGATGATTCTTGGCACGATTGTGTTATTGGTCGGCGTGATTTATCAGGTGGGTGGTGTCGAAAGTGCGGTCAAAAAATTAACTGAAATTGACCCAAGTCTCGTTAGCCCGTACGGTCCGAATGAGATGTTGGATTTCCAATTTATGGCATCTTTTTGGATTTTGGTTTGTTTCGGTGTGGTCGGCTTGCCGCACACGGCAGTGCGTTGTATGGCGTTTAAAGACAGCAAAGCTCTGCATAACGGCATGCTTATTGGCACGATCGTGTTAACTATTATCATGTTCGGTATGCACTTGGCTGGCGTATTGGGGCGCGCCATCGTGCCGGATTTGACAGTATCAGATAAGGTGATTCCAAGCCTGATGTTGCAAGTGTTGCCACCGATTGTGGCAGGGATTTTCCTTGCAGCACCAATGTCAGCGATTATGTCCACGGTGGATGCGCAGCTGATTCAATCGTCTTCTATTTTTGTGAAAGACTTGTATTTGGCTGCAAAACCTCAGGCGGTACAAAACCAAAAACGGATTGGTCGAATCTCCTCAATCATTACGTTAATTTTGACCGCACTTTTAATTTTTGCGTCTCTGAATCCGCCGGATATGATTATTTGGCTGAACCTGTTTGCCTTTGGTGGACTTGAAGCTGCATTTTTGTGGGTCATCGTTCTCGGACTTTACTGGGATAAAGCCAATGCTTATGGTGCGGTTAGCTCCATGTTGGTCGGCTTGGTTTCGTTTATTTTATTTACCCAATTTGGCATTAAACTCTTTGGCTTCAACCCGATTGTGCCGTCTCTCGTCTTTGGCTTAGCGGCATTTTTGATTGGGAATAAAATCGGCGAGAAGCGCTATTCATCATAAAACATATAGGAATAAACATGGCTTGGATTCAAATTCGCCTAAACAGTACTAACGAAAAGGCAGAGCAAATCAGTGATTTTTTAGAAGAAATTGGCTCGGTTTCCGTTACTTTTATGGACAGCCAAGATACGCCGATTTTTGAACCGTTACCGGGAGAAACCCGCTTGTGGGGCAACACCGATGTGATTGCTTTGTTTGATGCAGAAACCGATATGAATGTGGTGGTGGATGCACTTAAACAGGCAAACCATTTAGAGGAACATACTGCCTATAAAATCGAACAAATCGAAGACAAAGACTGGGAGCGTGAGTGGATGGATAATTTCCATCCAATGCAATTTGGTCAGCGTTTGTGGATTTGCCCAAGCTGGCGTGATGTGCCGGATCCGAATGCCGTGAACGTGATGCTTGATCCGGGCTTGGCGTTTGGTACAGGGACACACCCGACCACAGCGCTTTGTTTGGAATGGCTTGATAGTTTAGATTTAAAAGATAAAACGGTGATCGACTTTGGTTGTGGTTCCGGCATTTTGGCCATTGCGGCATTGAAGTTGGGGGCAAAAAGTGCGGTCGGTATTGATATCGATCCTCAAGCGATTTTAGCCAGCCGCAACAATGCGGAACAAAATGGTGTCGCGGATCGCTTGCAACTGTTTTTATCCGATGCAAAACCGTCGGACTTGAAAGCCGATGTGGTGGTGGCGAATATTTTGGCAGGGCCGTTAAAAGAGCTTTACCCGGTGATTAGCCAGTTAGTGAAACCAAATGGGGATTTGGGTTTATCAGGTATTTTGGCGACACAAGCGCAATCCGTGTGTGATGCCTACGCCGAGCGTTTTACACTGGAGCCGGTGGCAGAGCGCGAAGAGTGGTGTCGAATTACCGGTAAGTTAAAGGTATAACGCACAATAAGCCTCAAAGTATAATAGAAAAGTGCGGTGGAAAAATATCATGTTTTTTCACCGCACTTTTTGTTTTACGGCACTCAATAAACGAGATAATTTACCTATCAAAGTCAATTCTTTTGTGGCAAATTTTTGCAGAAATTTGGCAAATTGAATTGGATCTAAAAAAATTATAATTTGTATAAAAATTACCCTTTGCAAACGCATTAAAAGTGCGTATGATAGCGCACCTTGTCGGTTGGCAGCCGAGTTTGGTCAAGTTGTAGGAAAGTTGCGGAGTCATAATGCGCATTGGTCATTATCAATTAAAAAATCGCATTTTATTGGCACCTATGGCGGGAATTACCGATCAACCTTTCCGTAAAATCTGCGCCCATTACGGGGCGGGTTTAACCTTTTCAGAAATGATGTCAACCAATCCGCAAGTGTGGCATACCGAAAAATCGAAATTGCGCTTAGCGCACCACCAAGATGCCGGTATCAATGCCGTACAAATTGCGGGTTCCGATCCCGACGAAATGGCGCAAGCCGCTCAAGTGAACGTGGAATACGGCGCTCAAATTATTGATATAAATATGGGCTGTCCGGCGAAAAAGGTGAATCGTAAAATGGCGGGATCCGCCCTTTTGCAATATCCCGACTTAGTTCAACAGATTCTTGAGGCCATCGTGAAATCTGTCAATGTTCCGGTAACGTTGAAGATTCGCACCGGTTGGGATACGGAAAATCGAAATTGTGTCGAGATTGCTAAAATCGCAGAGCAAAGTGGCATTCAAGCGTTAACCGTGCATGGTCGCACGCGCGCCTGTAAATTTGAGGGCGTTGCGGAATATGACTCGATTAGAGCGGTAAAACAAGCTGTTTCCATTCCGGTGATTGCCAATGGCGATATGATTTCCCCACAACAAGCCAAATTTGTGCTCGATTATACGGGGGCAGATGGCGTAATGATCGGCCGAGGGGCATTAGGCCGACCTTGGGTGTTTCAAACCATGGTGGGGTTGGTGGAACACAATTCGATCGTGACCGAACCAAGTTTAGAAGAAAAGTGCGGTGTAATTTTACAACATATCCGTGAGCTGCATCAGTTTTACGGTGATGAAAAAGGTTACCGAATCGCACGTAAGCATATCGCTTGGTATTTACAGGATATTCAACCCAATTCTGTTTTCAAACAAGATTTTAATGCGATCACGTCTGCGTCAGCGCAGTTAGACGCATTAGAACAATTTTTTCGTTTAATTTGATTTAATTAATGGATAGAACAATGTTAGAACAACGTAATCCGGCGGAAGCATTAACTGTTTCTGTGCTGAATTCTCAATCTCAAGTAACCAACAAGCCATTACGCGACTCTGTAAAACAGGCTTTAAAAAATTACTTATCCCAATTAGACGGTCAAGATGTCAACGATCTTTATGAGTTGGTATTGGCAGAAGTTGAACATCCAATGTTGGATATGGTTATGCAATATACCCGTGGTAACCAAACTCGCGCGGCGACAATGCTGGGCATTAACCGTGGTACATTGCGTAAAAAATTAAAAAAATACGGTATGGGTTAGTTTTTAGCTCATTTTTCATTCTCGCCCTTGTCCTTATGACAAGGGCTTTTTTATTGTTTTTTCCTATTTGTTTTTCTTGCGCAAACGTTTTCGTTTCTCCCGATTTCCTTTATAATAGCCCGCAATTTTTGTTTCAATTCAACCTTAAAGGTAATCCTCATGTTTCAAACTTTCCGTGGCTCACCTGCCCTTTCCGAATTCCGTATTAATGGCTTAATGCAAAAATTCCAACAGCAACAATTACCGGTAAAATCCGTGTATGCGGAGTATGTGCATTTTGTGGCACTAAACGCCGCCCTTTCTGCTGAACAGGAAGCCAAACTGAAAGCCTTGTTACATTACGGACCAACCCTTGCCGAACATGAAGCGAAAGGGGAAAGTTTTATTGTGATTCCGCGTGTCGGTACCATTTCTTCTTGGTCGTCTAAAGCCACCGACATCGTCCACAACTGCGGCTTAAACGAAGTGGAACGTATTGAGCGTGGTTTGGCATATTACTTTGAATTGACACAGCCGTTAGATGAAAAAACAACGGAAAAACTGACCGCACTTTTACATGACCGCATGATGGAAACCGTGGTCCGCAAGGCAGACGAGGCAGAAGTGTTATTCCGTCAACAAGAACCAAAACCGTTCAAAACCGTGGATATTTTAAACGGCGGACGCCGTGCTTTAGAAAGTGCCAACGTGGAACTCGGCTTGGCATTGGCGGAAGATGAAATCGATTATTTGATGGAAAATTTCACCGCACTTGGACGCAACCCGCACGACATAGAGCTTTATATGTTCGCGCAAGCCAACTCGGAACATTGCCGCCACAAAATTTTCAATGCCGACTGGATTATCGATGGCAAAAAACAGGATAAATCCCTGTTCAAAATGATCAAAAATACCTTTGAGAAAACACCTGATTTCGTACTTTCCGCGTATAAAGACAACGCGGCTGTGATGGAAGGTTCCAAAGCGGGACGTTTCTTCCCGGATCAAGACGGCATTTACCGTTATCACAATGAAGACACTCACATTTTGATGAAAGTGGAAACCCACAACCACCCAACCGCTATTTCCCCGTTCCCGGGTGCGGCTACCGGCTCCGGTGGCGAAATCCGTGACGAAGGCGCGACCGGTCGTGGCGCAAAACCTAAAGCGGGTTTGGTGGGCTTCTCTGTGTCTAACTTATGTATTCCAAACTTTGAACAACCTTGGGAAGCACGGCTTTCCAAACCAAACCGTATTGCTTCCGCCTTAGACATTATGTTGGAAGGCCCTTTGGGTGGCGCGGCGTTTAACAACGAATTTGGTCGCCCTGCATTGCTCGGCTATTTCCGTACTTACGAACAAAAAGTGAATAGCTTCAATGGCGAAGAAGTGCGTGGCTACCACAAACCGATCATGTTGGCGGGCGGTATCGGCAACATTCGTGCCGAACACGTGCAAAAAGGCGACATCCCGGTGGGCGCAAAACTGGTTGTGCTTGGTGGCCCGGCAATGAATATTGGTTTGGGCGGTGGTGCAGCGTCTTCGATGGCATCCGGCAAATCTAAAGAAAACTTGGATTTTGCCTCCGTACAACGGGACAACCCAGAAATGGAACGTCGTTGCCAAGAAGTGATCGACCGTTGCTGGCATCTGGGCGATGACAACCCGATTGCCTTTATTCACGACGTAGGCGCGGGCGGTTTATCCAACGCCATGCCGGAATTGGTGCATGACGGCGGCCGTGGCGGTAAATTTGAACTCCGCAAAATCTTAAGCGACGAACGCGAAATGAGCCCGTTGGAAATTTGGTGTAACGAATCGCAAGAGCGTTATGTGCTTGCTATTCACCCGGAAAAACTACCGCACTTTGAGGAACTGTGCCGCCGTGAACGCGCGCCTTATGCGGTGATCGGTGAAGCCACGGAAGAAGAACATTTAACCTTACACGACGAGCATTTCAACAACAATCCGATCGATTTACCAATGGGCGTGTTGCTCGGCAAAACCCCGAAAATGACCCGCGATGTGCAAACGGCAAGCGTTAACGGCGAACCGCTCGAACAAAGCCAAATTCAATTAAAAGAGGCGTTACATCGTGTGCTTCGTTTGCCTGCGGTGGCAGAAAAAACCTTCTTAATCACCATCGGTGACCGCACGGTGACCGGCATGGTGGCACGTGATCAAATGATCGGCCCGTGGCAAGTGCCGGTGGGTGACTGCGCGGTGACTACAGCGACATTAGACAGCTACTACGGCGAAGCTATGTCTATGGGTGAACGCACGCCGGTGGCATTGCTTGATTTCGCTGCGTCTGCCCGTTTAGCCGTGGCAGAATCCATTACCAACATTGCCGCCACGAACATCGGCGACATTAAACGCATTAAATTGTCTGCCAACTGGATGTCCGCCGCAGGCCACAAAGGCGAAGACGCCGGCTTATACGCGGCGGTGAAAGCCGTGGGCGAGGAGCTTTGCCCGCAATTAGGCTTAACCATTCCGGTGGGCAAAGACTCCATGTCCATGAAAACCACTTGGCAGGAAAATGGCGAGCAAAAAAGCGTGACTTCACCGCTTTCTTTGATTATCAGCGCCTTTGCTCGTGTGGAAGACGTGCGTAAAACCGTCACCCCACAATTACGCACCGACAAAGGACAATCCCGCTTGTTGTTAGTGGATTTGGGCGAAGGCAACAACCGCTTGGGCGCTACGGCGTTAGCGCAGGTGTATGCGCAACTTGGCGACAAACCGGCGGATGTGGTCAACGCTGACACATTGAAAAATTTCTTTAACGCCATGCAGGACTTGGTGGCGCAAGAAAAATTATTGGCATACCACGACCGCTCCGACGGCGGGTTAATCGTCACCTTGGCGGAAATGGCATTTGCCGGCCATTGTGGCGTAGCTGTGGATATCAGCGCCTTGGGTGACAACGACTTAGCGGTGTTATTTAACGAAGAATTGGGCGCTGTGATTCAAGTGCGCGACAGCGATTTGAGTCTAGTGCGTGATGTTTTCGCTAAACACAATGTGTTGCATTTGGTGAAAGAATTGGGCGCCGTGACTGAAGACGACGAAATTGAAATCACCCGCGGCAACAAAGTGTTGCTCAATGAAAAACGTTCTGACTTGCGCGGTATTTGGGCGGAATTGACCCATCAAATGCAACGTTTACGGGACAACCCGGAATGTGCCGACCAAGAATTTGCCGCAAAGAAAAATCCGCAGGACAAAGGTTTCTCCGCCCGCTTAACTTACGACCCGAGCGAAGACATTGCGGCGCCTTATATTGCGACCGGAAAACGTCCAAAAGTGGCGGTGTTGCGTGAGCAAGGGGTAAACAGCCATGTTGAAATGGCAGCGGCATTTGATCGCGCAGGCTTTGAGGCTATCGACGTTCACATGAGTGACTTGCACAATCGCCGTTATGATTTGCAACACTTCAATGCCTTAGTGGCATGCGGCGGCTTCTCTTACGGTGACGTGCTCGGCGCCGGTGGCGGTTGGGCGAAATCCATTTTATTTAACCCGCACTTACGGGATCAATTCAGCCAATTCTTTGAGCGTGAAGATACGCTCGCACTTGGCGTTTGTAACGGCTGCCAAATGCTTTCCACCTTGGCGGAAATCATCCCGGGGACGGAAAACTGGCCGCGTTTCGTGCGTAATAAATCCGAACGTTTCGAAGCCCGTGCCGCCTTGGTTCGCATTAATGAAAGCAACTCCCTGTGGTTCCAAGGCATGGCAGGTTCCCACATGCCAATTGCCGTTTCCCATGGTGAGGGCAGAGTGGAATTCAAAACGCCCGCAGATCTGACCGCACTTCAAGCACAAAACTTGATCGTGGCGCAATACGTCGACAACAATCTCAACCCGACAGAAGTGTACCCGGCAAACCCGAACGGATCCGCCCTCGGCATCACCGCCCTTTCCAACACTAATGGGCGTGTCGCCATCATGATGCCACACCCGGAACGTGTTTTCCGTACCGTGAGCAACTCATGGCATCCGGAAGAGTGGGGAGAAGATGGGGCTTGGATGCGGCTGTTTAGGAATGCGAGGGTGGTTTTGGGATAATATAATTTACGGTTACTTTTAGATTAATTATATGCATAGGTGTAATATGATAGATTCTACAACGGTTGTAGCTATTGGGAAAACCGTGATTAATTCAATTCCAGAGTCTCTCAAAGAAGATATTCTGAATAATGTAGGTCTCAAATGGAACCAGTATACAGCAAAAGAGTTGTTATCAAATTATTTAGATAATAGATACGAATCATTATCTAAAATGAAAACTTTGCTTTATAAAAATCCTGTATTAATATCCGATTTTTATATACCTATACCAGTTAAATTAGGTGAATATAACATTAAAGAAACTAGTATAGTTAAGGTTATTTTAGAAAATAAAAAAGTCATTATTTCAGGTGGAGCTGGCTTAGGTAAGTCAGTTTTTTGTAAAAGTATATTTTTAAATATAGCAACTAATAACTATGGTATTTATCCTATATTTATTGAGTTAAGAGATTTGAATATTTCAGATCAAAGTTTAATAGAATATATTTGTAATAATATTTCTTATAATTCAAAAAAATTAAAGGAGTCCGTATTAGAAAGGATGATTAATGCAGGAAACTTAATATTAATATTAGATGGTTTTGATGAGTTAAACTTTAACTTGAGAGGTAAATATACTAAAGAAATATTGTTTCTATCTGATAAATATAAGAATCTTAAAATATTAGTTTCTAGCAGACCAGACATTTCTTTTAAGTCATGGAATAATTTTATAGAGATGTCTATGGGGGGATTAAATAGAAAATTAGCTATAAAATTAATAAGTAAATTAGAATATGATGAGGATATAAAGAAAAAGTTTATTTCCAAATTAAGATCAGATTTTTATGATCTTCATGAAAGTTTTGTTATAAATCCTTTATTATTAACAATGATGTTTTTAACTTTTGAGGAATATGCTGAAATTCCAAATAGAATACATCTTTTTTATGAGCACGCATTTAGAACTTTATATCATAGACATGATGCATTAAAAAGCTTATTCAAAAGAGATTCAAAAACAAAATTAGATATTAGTGAGTTTTCTAAGATATCTTCTTATTTTTGTTTATATACGCATGTAAAGCAAGAATCAGTCTTAAATGAAAGGAATATTATTGATATTATTGAGAAAAGCATACACCATTATGGTATTAATATAAAGCCTGAGGATTTCTTATCAGACTTAATGCATAACTTATGTTTAATTCAGCGAGATGGATTAGATTTTGTATTCACTCATAGGTCATTTCAAGAGTATTTTTGTGCTTTATACCTTCTGAACTATAATAATAGTGATTATAGATATGCTATTTTTAATCAGGTTGCTATGGCAAACGAAAATAAGGTAATTAATATATTATATGATATGAATCCTTATTTGGTTGAAAATTACTGGATAAAGGAAAAGATTAGAGAGTTATTATCTGTAAATATTAATGAGTATGAAGATAAGAAGAATAAAATTGAAAGGGTTATTAATATCGTTTTTATAAAAGAAAGTAGTTCTGAACCTGGTAAATATTACCTTATGTATAACTGCAAATCTACAGAGGATGGATATAATAATAGTGGTTTTAATAAAAAAATATGGGATTTCTATTATGAGGAAATATCCCCTTCTAAAAGGGAAGTTCATTATTTGATAAATTCTATGCTAATACTAACTAGTAATGAGATTAATGATATTTTTGATGGTTGTTATATATTAGATGATAAAATTGAATTCTTAGGAACATTAAAAGAGTTATGCAATAAATTATCAGATATTGCGTATAAGAATCTCATTAATTATTTATATGAAGAACTTATTGTTAATTCAAGATCTATTTTAGAAAAAATATCATCCTTTATAGATGAAAAAAATACTAATTCTAATCGAGATATTAGTGAGTTATTAGCTCAAAGATAGCCCCCATGATAGCGCAAGCGTCCACGCTTGTGCTTTTTTCATTTTAGTTACAGGCACAAGCGTGGACGCTTGCGCCATCGTAGCTCCATCTGTAATGCCATCGTAATCTAATTGTAATTCCATCATAATGTCATCATAGCTCAATAGCTTTTTGATTTTTTGCTTCAGTAATTTATTTTTTTGCGATCTTCTTCAAAAATCTGAGTTAAATTTAGAGTGAATTTAGTCATGCCTACTATTTTGCTTATTGGATAGTTTCAGAAGGTAGGAAGATGAGTAGAAAGTATAAATTTAATGATAAGAATGGCGTTTATTTTATTAGCTTTGCAACCGTATATTGGGTTGATGTCTTTATTCGTGATTGTTATTTTGAAACAATGATGAGTGCATTGAATTATTGTCGTGAAAATAAGGAGATGAAGATCTATGGTTACTGTATTATGCCAAGTCATGTACATTTATTATTTCAGATAGAAGAGAAAAATCCTTCTGATGTCATTCGAGATTTAAAAACATTTACCTCTAAAGCACTACTGAAACAAATTGCAGAAAATCCTCAAGAAAGCCGCAAAGAATGGCTACTGTGGATGTTCCGGCGAGCAGCTAAAAAGTATAGTCATGTAAAGCAATACCAATTCTGGCAACACCACAACCAACCCATCGAAATTCATTCCGATAAATTTTTTGACGAAAAGCTAGATTATATTCATCAAAATCCGGTGGTGAGTGGGTTTGTGTCTGAGCCGCAGGATTGGAAATATAGCTGTGCGAAAAATTATTGGCAGGCGGTTGATCCTGTTTTAGACATTGATGTTCTTAGCTAAAAGTGCGGTCAAAAATTTCTTTGTTTCTAGTTAAACAAAAAAGGATAAGCCTTTCGACTTATCCTCTTTTCATTTCCATTTAAGCTTATTTTAATCCTGCTGCTGCGCGTAACTCTGCGGCGCGGTCGATTTTTTCCCAAGGGAATTGTTCGCGACCGAAGTGGCCGTAAGCCGCGGTTTGGCGGTAAATCGGTTGGATTAAATCTAACATTTTAATTAAGCCGTACGGACGCAAATCAAAGAATTCACGCACGAGGCTGACCAACAATTCATTGGCTACTTTGCCTGTGCCGAAGGTTTCGATCATGATGGATGTCGGTTCGGCAACGCCGATAGCGTAGGAAAGTTGGATTTCACAACGATCAGCAAGGCCGGCGGCAACGATATTTTTCGCCACATAACGGGCAGCGTAGGCGGCAGAACGGTCAACTTTTGATGGGTCTTTACCGGAGAATGCACCGCCACCGTGACGGGCTGCGCCGCCGTAAGTATCCACGATAATTTTACGGCCGGTTAAACCACAGTCCCCCATTGGGCCACCGATAACGAAACGGCCGGTTGGGTTGATGAAATATTTGGTGTCTTTGGATAACCAGTGTGCTGGCAATACCGGTTTGATGATTTCTTCCATCACGCCTTCATGCAAATCTTTTTGGCTGACGGTTTCAGCGTGTTGGGTGGAAAGCACCACGGCATCAATGCCGACAATTTTATGATCTTCATATTTGAAGGTTAATTGGCTTTTTGCATCCGGACGCAACCAGTCTAATTTGCCGCTTTTACGCACTTGCGCTTGGCGTTCCATCAAACGGTGGGCATAAGTGATGGCAGCCGGCATGAATACATCGGTTTCATTGGTGGCGTAACCGAACATAATGCCTTGGTCGCCCGCGCCTTGATCTAACGGATTTTCCCGATCCACGCCTTGGTTGATGTCGGCAGATTGTTTGCCGATGGCGTTTAACACGGCGCAAGAATGGCCGTCAAAGCCCATTTCAGAGCTGGTGTAACCGATGTCGCAAATGACTTCACGGGCTAAATTTTCAATATCGACCCAAGCAGAGGTGGTGATTTCGCCACCCACCAATGCCATCCCGGTTTTCACATAGGTTTCACAGGCAACGCGGGCTTTTGGGTCTTGTTTAAGAATTTCATCTAATACCGCATCAGAAATTTGATCGGCGATTTTA
Organism: Aggregatibacter segnis; assembly: GCF_003130075.1. Classification (GTDB taxonomy): domain Bacteria; phylum Pseudomonadota; class Gammaproteobacteria; order Enterobacterales; family Pasteurellaceae; genus Aggregatibacter; species Aggregatibacter segnis_A. The sequence continues at coordinate 260,559 of NZ_NRCW01000003.1, forward strand.
TCCGGATGTCCTTCAGAAACGGATTCGGATGTAAATAAATATTGGCTCATTGTTTCTCCGGCATAATTTTATACAGAATAAATGTAAGGTTATTTGGAAGTATTTCCATCTGGACGGCTATAATACGCTTTTAGGCTAAAAATGCAACTTGTCAAAGGGATTTTGTCTATTTGCTATTAATAACGGCATCGGTAAAAAAGAAAAAACCCTCAACAAACGCTGAGGGTTTTCGATTAACACAACTAAAAAGATTAGCGACGTAAACCTAAACGAGCGATTAAGCTGCTGTAAAGTTCAAGATTAGTACGTTTTAAGTAATCTAAAAGTTTACGACGACGGGAAACCATGCGTAATAAACCGCGGCGACCGTGGTGGTCTTTTTTGTGTTCAGCAAAGTGTGCTTGTAAGTGGTTGATTTGTGCGGTTAATAAAGCGATTTGAACTTCGGAAGAACCGGTGTCTTTACCATCGCGACCAAATTCAGCAACGATTTTTGCTTTTTGTTCAGTACTTAGAGACATAATAACTCCTAATATGAAGTGGTTAATGATACATCGTTCGCCGATCTCTAATTCAGCGACGACAAAGGAGTGCAGATTTTAGCCATTGCGCGCCGAAAAAGCAACGAATTTATCTTGTAATAACGTATTTAATTGGGTTGCAAATGCTGTTGGATTTTCTTGATGCGCATTATGTCCTGCCTGTGGAATCAGTGTCAGGTTCAACTGATTGTCTAATGCTATTTGTTTGAATTTATGATCCCGTTCGCCGCAGAAATAATAGAGCGGATAAGGACTGTTTTTGAGGTAAGGACGTAAATCCGGTTGTTTAGCAAGGGAGGTCGCCAACAGCATTTGGGCGATATTATCGCCACAGTTGGCTTGGCGTTTTTCGATCAACGCCTTGCGTTGCTCTTCCATTAAATGGGCGAAGACGGGCTGTTGATACCAATCATTCAGCACGGAAGTCGCGGTTTCATGGCGAAAACGTTGCGCCCAAAATACATCATTTTCCCACCGTACTTTTTTGTCCGCATCATTCGTCAATCCAAGATTGCCGCCTTCAATAATCAGCCCTTGTAGGTTGTATTTGTCTTGTTGACTGCAAAGGGCGTAATACAGCGCAATTCTGCCACCGAGGGAATAGCCCACTAAAAAATACGGGTGATTTCCTACCGCACTTTGGATGTGTTGTGCCACGTAAGCGCAGGTATCATCAAAATCCTGTACAGGGTGATTTTTCGCGCCGCCGTGGAAAGGCAAATCCAAGGCAACGCAATGAAAGTGCGGTAGATTTTCCGTGAGTTTTTGCCAGTCGGCTTGGGTGCCGAGTAAGCCGTGTAAAAAAATGAGGTAAGGTTTCATCACATGAAAAAAGCAAACTAACGTGAGATAGTTTGCTTTTGATCTTTCCGTTTATTCACCGACAACCGCATAACTGATTTGGTCGATGAGGCGTTTGTAAATGGTGCTACCATCATTCGGTGCCACTTTAATTTCGATGATAGTGGCTTCGCGGCGTGAATAGGCTTGTTTTAGCACGGAGCTTAAATCCGCCCAGGTATAAGGACGGGCATATTTTAAATCGAACATGGACGCCACTTGGGAAAACTCGGTGTGGTGCGGCATGCGATAGAACTTATCTTTCACTTCAGCATCCACCGGCAACATATCAAAAATCGCCCCACCGTTGTTGTTGATGATAAATAAAATCGTTGGTTGGGTAAGTTTTTTGAACAATGCCAACGAGTTTAAATCATAAAGCGCAGAGGTATCACCCACTAAGGCAACGACCGGTTGATTAGAACCGATACCGATGCCGGCAATGGTGGCAAGTAAACCGTCAATACCGCTTGCGCCACGATTAGTATGAATCGGGTAGCCTTCCGGCAATTTGGTGAGCGCATCCACTAAACGCACAAATAAGCTGTTACCGAGGAAAAGGGTGCCATTGTTCGGCAGTAAACGTTCAATGTGGTGGGCTAAGGAAGCTTCATTTAAATTGCCACCCACTTGCTGCTCAATAAAGGTGGCACAGAATTTGGATAACGCCAAGGCTTCCAGTAACCACGGTTTTTGTCTTAACGGTGGATGGGCGCGTAACCAATGATGAATTTTGGCAACAAAACGGGTGTGGGAATGATGGTAAGGATCCACCGCTTGTGGGTTTTCATCCACAATCCAATATTCATTTTTAAATTCGGCTAAAAACTGGTTAATGCGTTTACTGATAAAACGGTTGCCAAGCTGAATGACAATATCTGCCTGCAACATTTTTTGTTTCACCGTTTGATTTGCAAGCCAAATATCCGCATAAGGCAAACTGGCTTCCACGCCGGATTGAATATCGGTCAGCAACACCCAGCCCATGGTATTTGCCCAAGAAGCAATGCCCATGGCTTGTTCTGCCGGCATTCTGCCCGCCACAATAATTCCGCGTTTGGTGCGCCATTGATCCCAGTGTTCGTGAATCAATACTTCTTGATGTGGCGCAGGGTAGGTCGTCCAACTTTTATTTTGGCTTAGCCAACGTTGAACGGGCGCTAACCAAGGATGAACATCAATTTCTTCTGCATTAGCATCATATAAAGGCTCGGCGAAAGGCACATTAATGTGTATTACACCGGCTTCTTCCGCTTGTTTATGACAGGCGTGCTCAATTTTTGAAATCAACCAACTTGCGGCATAATCTTGACTTGGACGCGGAAGATTCAAATTGGCAAGCGGATAATCGGCAAACATATTTTCTTGCAAAATCGCCTGATTCGCACCACACTCTAAGAGTTCAGGTGGGCGATCCGCAGTCAGCGCAATCAGATTGACATGGCTTTGACGGGCTTCAATGATTGCCGGGTATAAATTGGCGGCAGCCGTGCCGGACGTCACGATAACGGCAACAGGTTTTTTGGTGGATTTTGCGATGCCAAGGGCAAAAAAACCTAAACCGCGTTCATCAAAATGTGTATGGCAAAGGGCACGATTGGCATTTTGTAAACGCACGGCTTCCAATGTCAGTGGGGTCGAACGCGAACCGGGCGCGATACAAAAGTGGGTTACGCCTTGACGCACAAGGGTTTCCAAGATCACTTTCGACCAACAACGATTAAAGACGCTTACTGACATTTTTGCTCTCCGTTTTCAGATTTCGTTATTTTTAATAATGAGATTAATCCCGCGGCTTTACGCTCGATTTCTTGCCATTCTAGCAAGGGAACTGAGCCCTCAACAATACCGGCACCGGCAAACACATGAATTTTGTCTGCTTCAACAAAGGCAGAACGAATCGCCACACAAAACTCGGCTTGTTGTTGATTAAAAAAGCCTAATGTGCCGGCATACCAACTGCGATCGTAATGTTCAATTTGTTGTAACAATGCTTTGGCTTTTTGTTGTGGTAATCCGGCAACTGCGGCCGTTGGATGAATTGCTTGCAAGCAGTTTAAGTCGGTACAGTTATCGGTTAAAAGTGCGGTGATTTCTCGGCGTAAATGTTGTACTTGACGAAGTTGTTTGATGCCGAGGTTGCCTACTTCAATGTGTTGAGTAAAAGGGGCTAAATTGGCACAAATCCCATCCGCCACCAATTGGTTTTCATGAATGTTTTTCTTGTCGTTAAGTAACCAATCGGCTTGTTTACGATTGGTTTCATGATCCTCGCTCATGGGCGCGGTGCCTGCGAGGGCTTCTGTTTTTAAATGGCGCTCATGACGTGCATACAACCGTTCCGGCGAAGAACCAAGGAAACTGCTTTTGTCATCTTGCGCGAAAAGAAAGTGGTAGCAGCCTTTATTGTAAATTTCACTTTGCGCTAAAAAATCCTTGGCATTGAGCGGTTGATTGAGGGTAAAGGTGCTTTTATTGGCCAACACTAATTTGGTGACCGATTTTTCATGAATTTGCGCCAGAGCCTTTTCTACCCAATTTGCCCATTGTGTTGGATTTGCTTGTTGTTCAATCAAATCAGCGTGGGTTTGAAGCGGTAAAAGTGCGGTCGTTTTTTCAAATGTTTTTAAAACTTGCAACGCCTTGTCTTTATGGTGAATAAAATCATCTAGGTCAATAAAAACGGTGACTTGAATCTGATTGTCGCGCTGTTCTAACACTAACTGTGGCAGAAAAAAGGTGGTTTGCCCGTAAAATTGAATGCCGCCGAAAAGAGGCAAATTGTGTTGATTCACGAAATCTTGCGCTGCATCTAAGTGTTGAAATGTACGAACGACGCCAAGCGTGGCAAAGCATTGTGTTGTTTGCTGTAATTGAAAATAGAATTGCGGATAGTGCGGTTGTGCTTTTAGCCAACTTAATAAATCAACATCGCATTCGGCTTGTGCTGAACAGGCCGCAATGTGATGAGGTTGATTTAATTGTAATGCATTAATTTGATTGATTAATTGCGTTTTAAGTGATTGCAAACTATCCATTTTGAAAAAGCATTGTCTTTAACAGGAAAATAAGTTAAAAATGAACCGCAATTCTACCGCACTTTACGGGAATTTTTCACAAAATATTTCATTTCTTAATTACTCAAGGTCAAAACTATGGAACGCTTTCCCAAATCAGATAAATTAGAGCACGTTTGTTACGATATTCGCGGACCCGTGCACAAAGAGGCACTACGCCTTGAAGAAGAAGGGCATAAAATTTTAAAACTGAATATCGGTAACCCCGCGCCTTTTGGTTTTGAAGCGCCTGATGAAATTCTCGTTGATGTCTTACGTAATCTGCCTTCAGCCCAAGGTTATTGTGATTCCAAAGGGCTTTATTCTGCCCGCAAAGCCATTGTGCAATATTATCAATCGAAAGATATTCGTAGCGTCACAGTAAATGATGTTTACATCGGAAACGGTGTGTCAGAGTTGATTACGATGGCGATGCAAGCACTGTTGAATGACGGTGATGAAGTGTTAATCCCTATGCCGGATTATCCATTATGGACTGCCGCGGCAACGTTGGCGGGCGGTAAAGCGGTGCATTATTTGTGTGATGAACAGGCAGATTGGTTCCCGGATGTAGAAGACATTAAAAGCAAAGTCACCTCACGTACGAAAGCGATTGTGATTATTAATCCGAATAACCCGACGGGGGCGGTTTACAGCAAAGAATTGCTGTTAGATATCGTTGAAGTGGCACGTCAGAATAATTTAATTATTTTTGCCGATGAGATTTACGACAAAATTTTATACGATGGTGCGGTACACCACCATATCGCCGCATTAGCGCCTGATTTATTAACGGTCACATTTAACGGCTTATCCAAAGCTTATCGTGTAGCTGGTTTCCGCCAAGGTTGGATGATTTTAAATGGGCCCAAAAAACACGCCAAAGGTTACATTGAAGGCTTAGATATGTTGGCGTCTATGCGTTTGTGTGCCAACGTGCCGATGCAACATGCGATTCAGACCGCACTTGGTGGCTATCAAAGCATTAACGAATTCATTTTGCCAGGCGGACGCTTGTTGGAACAACGCAATAAAGCCTATGAATTACTCAACCAAATTCCGGGAATTAGTTGTACGAAGCCGATGGGGGCGTTGTATATGTTCCCGAAAATCGACATCAAAAAATTTAATATGTATGACGATGAAAAAATGGTGTTTGATTTATTGGCGCAGGAAAAAGTGTTATTGGTGCACGGTCGCGGTTTTAACTGGCATTCACCGGATCACTTCCGCATTGTAACATTGCCGTATGTTCATCAAATTGAAGAAGCTTTGGGCAAATTTGCGCGGTTCTTGTCGCATTACCATCAGTAATGACTTCCCGAAGAAAAAGCCCCGAATATCCATTCGGGGCTTTTTGTTTAGCATAAAGTGCGGTCATTTTTTCGGAAGATTTTTAATTCAGTATTATTCACTAAAATTTTCCGGTAAAAATGCCTGCATATTGGACCACATGACACCACTTTCTTTTCCGTATTGCAACACGCAAGGGGCTACTTCATCAATAGCCTCGCGTTGGCAAATATCTTGAAGTTTAGTGTAAAAGCGTTTGGCAAGTGCGCGAGCTTCCGGATTTTGGAAATAAAATAAGCCGATGCGGGAATATAAGCTTTTGAAGCTATTTAAAATTAAGCCATAAACTGGATTGTCTGAGGCAAATGCCAAATTGCGGAATACATCGTAGTCAAACTTTGTGTAATCTTCAGCCGTATCTTGCAAGTTATTGAGCGGTTGCAAAATACCGAGTGATTGTTCCCGCGCGCGTTTAAAGGCTTTGGGAATGTAAATCATTGAAATGTCAGTACGCGCTGAGCGCATGTTGGCAATAAGCGAAGGCAATCTTGTGCCATCGAGCTGAATCATGGTCTCTAGAATATTAAGACCGGAGGTTTCCCAAATATCATTGACTTTTGTTGGTTTACCATGTTGGATGCTGAGCCAACCATCACGAGCTAAGCGTTGTAATACTTCACGCAACGTTGTTCTGGTAACACCGATTTTATCGGCAAGTTCACGTTCGGCAGGTAAATCAGAACCTGGGGGAAAATAATTATTCCAAATGCTTTTTACAATATATTCTTCAGCTAAAGCGGCAGGACTTTGTGCCTTCAGAAGAGTCGAGTCATTATGCATAATTGTTCAGTATAAATAGAGGGTAAATTCGCCGTTATTATCGTAGAAACGCCTATACATTACAATTAGATAATTATTTTTTAAATTCATTGACAATATTTGCGATTTTTGACAGAGTTGAACGCGGAATTGCCTCCAATAGCGTAGGTTAAAATATTGTTAATTAAAAGAATTAAGGTCAATTTGTATGGACAATTATCAACAGGCGTTTCTAAAAAACTTTTTGGGCTCGAGTCCGGACTGGTACAAAATAACGATTGTCGCCTTTCTTGTTATTAACCCTATCTTATTTTCAATTTCGCCTTTCTGGGCTGGGTGGTTATTAGTCATTGAATTTATTTTCACCTTGGCGATGGCACTAAAATGCTATCCGTTACAACCCGGCGGGTTACTTGCTATTGAAGCGATTTTTATTGGTATGACAACACCAGAGCACATTAAAGCAGAAGTGTTGGCTAACTTTGAAGTGATTTTGCTATTGATGTTTATGGTGGCAGGTATTTACTTCATGAAGCAGTTATTGTTGTTTGTGTTCACTAAACTGCTTCTTAACATCCATTCTAAATTAGTGCTTTCCTTGGCGTTTTGCTTCAGTGCAGCTTTTTTATCGGCATTTTTGGATGCGTTAACTGTGGTTGCGGTAATCATCAGCGTTGCAATGGGATTTTATGGCGTATACCACAAAGTCGCTTCCGGTGGCACATTCTATGATTCTACCGATATTACGAATGACGAGAAAATCGGTTCTCACCATGAAACCTTAGAAGAATTCCGCGCCTTTTTACGTAGCTTAATGATGCATGCCGGGGTTGGTACTGCATTGGGTGGTGTTATGACGATGGTTGGTGAACCGCAGAATTTGATTATCGCAGACCAAGCTGGTTGGAATTTTGTTGAGTTTTTCCTTCGTATGGCGCCGGTGACTGTTCCTGTATTTATTTTTGGCTTGCTAACTTGTGTTGCGTTAGAGAAATTTCATTTGTTTGGGTACGGTGCAAAATTACCGCAAAAGGTATGGGAAGTATTGGCTGATTTTGATCGCGCCAATATGAAAAAAATGAGTAAACAAGAACGTCTGAAACTCATCGTGCAGGCAATAGTCGGTATTTGGTTGATTATCGGTTTAGCATTTCATTTAGCTTCCGTAGGGTTGATCGGGTTAAGTATTATCATTTTATGTACTGCATTTTGTGGTATCACAAGTGAGCATACCTTAGGTAAGGCTTTCCAAGAGTCTTTGCCATTTACCGCACTTTTAGTGGTGTTCTTTACGATTGTTGCAGTGATTATCGACCAAAAACTTTTTGCACCGATCGTGCATTATGTTTTGTCTGCGGAAGAAAGTACTCAACTCACATTATTCTATGCTTTCAACGGTATCCTTTCTGCTATTTCCGATAACGTATTTGTGGCAACAGTCTATATTAACGAAGCAAAAAATGCGTTGGCAGCGAATATTATTCCACCGCATCAGTTTGAATTATTAGCTGTGGCGATTAATACGGGAACTAACTTGCCTTCCGTCGCAACACCAAACGGACAAGCGGCTTTCTTATTCTTATTAACATCATCGCTTGCGCCACTTATTAACCTCTCCTACGGTAGAATGGTTTACATGGCATTACCTTACACCATTGTGTTATCGTTGGTAGGTTTCTTGGCTGTGGAATATATTTTGCCGCCAATGACAATTTGGTTGGCGAATTTAGGCCTAATCATGCCGATTTAACATTTTTTAGGGAGAAAGAGTGCTATGCTAAAATTTTTCAAAACACTTTCCGTACAACGTAGCGGTTGGTTGTTATTGATGATCTCAGCATTAGTGTTGGAAGGGATTGCACTTTATTTCCAATATGGCATGGAATTACAACCTTGCGTAATGTGCGTTTATGAAAGAGTGGCGTTATTTGGAGTAGCCTTTGCAGGACTTTTCGGTTTAATCGCACCACGTTTTTTAATCGTTCGTTTATTGGCGCTATTAATTGGTTTTGTCAGCGTGGTTAAAGGGCTGTTGCTTTCTCTCAAACATGTAGACTACCAACTTCATCCGGCGCCTTGGAACCAGTGTTCTTATTTGCCGGAATTTCCACAAACTCTACCGTTGGATAAATGGTTTCCAGTGCTATTTCAACCTACTGGCTCTTGTGAGGATGTGGCTTGGTCATTCCTTGGCTTTTCAATGGCGCAATGGATTGTAGTCATGTTTGCCATTTATTTGCTTGTGTTGTTAGTTGTTTTAATTAGCCAATTCAAGCGTCTTGATACGAGAGGGAGAAGACGTTTATTCAAGTAACGTTTTCTATTGAATAGATGTAAAAAATGGTGTTGTATAAAACAACACCATTTTTTTATTTCATATATCTTGCACCACGAATTGTAACGCATGGCGGGCAAACAATTTCGCTTTACGTTGTTTTAAATGCTTTAAACGCAAAGTACGTGCTTGTTGTTGATGAATGAATTTTTTCTTAGTTGGTTTGAGAAATCTTTTCTTGTGCATGGATGTTTTCCTCTGTTTGTCGATTTTCATGTTGTTTATTTTCATTCAAATCAGAATGGTCTTTCTCTGCATTTTTGATCTCATTATCAGATTCTTGCGTTAATTTCTCACTTTGATTTTGCTGAACGCGATAATAATTCACAATGCTATTCATGTAACGACGAATATTTTCGATGTATTGAAATGCTTCATAGCCTCTTGCATAGCCGTATTTAAGGTTTGAATAGTAACGTTTTTCGGCTAATAAAGGTAAATTCTTTTTGACATCAAGCCAGTTATCCGGATTTCCACCCAAGTTTTTAGTGAGGCGACGAGCATCCAGTAAATGACCTAACCCCATGTTATACGCTGCCAGCGCAAACCAAATTCTTTCTTCCTCATTGATGCTAGTTGGTATCTGTTCAAGCAGCCAATGTAAATATTCTGAACCGGCTTTGATACTTTGCTCGGGATCGGTTCGATCCTGAATTTTCATATGTTCAGCGGTATCTTTCGTCAGCATCATGATGCCTCTAACACCTGTTGGTGAGGTGGCATCTGGGTTCCAATGGGATTCCTGATAGGCGATTGCCGCTAATAAGCGCCAGTCCAAATCACCTTTATGCTTAGTAAAGAGCGGTTCAAATTTTGGAAGAATTGTTTCTATTGCATTTAAATAAGATTTTGCGTCAACATAGTCAAAGTCGCGAAAATGGCTAAAATATTTTTCTTCAATATTGGCAATTAAGCCGGAATCTATAGCGCCATTCATGAAATCTAATAAAGCTGATTGCAATTCATTGGATGCGTTATTCGCTAAATACCAATGCACGCTCATTTCATCGGTTAAGTCAAAAGCCACAGCAATTTGTGGCTTAATATGTTGTGCAGCTGAAATATCTAAAGAATTGGCAACTGTATAGTCAATTTTGCCATCAGCAACTTGTAACAACAGTTCTTCTTGCGTTTGTTTTTTATCTACCACCCAGGTTAGATGGGAATTTTTTAGTTTGGCCTCTTTCAGGATGTGTTCCAATTCTGCATTATCCGGAATGACGAGTTGGCTATTAATTTGCGCTAGCGAACGTGGCCGATTTTCACCTTTTCGATAAGCAATTTGCCAAGAAGCAGAATAATATGACGGTCCTAATTGGAAATGTTCAACTTTATTGGGCTGATAAAAAAGATTGGCCGCCGCAATATCAATAGCATGATCATTTAAGGCGGTGAAAAGTTCTTCACTGTTGTTTAACGGTTTGATTTCTAACTCAACCTTCAAATAATCCGCAAACGCTTTACTGAGTTCGTATTCTAAACCGGATTGCCCTTCTGCATTGATAAAGTAAGAAATAGGATTGTTAATGGTTCCTACAATTAATTTGCCACGACTTTGAATGGCGTGATAAGGATTTTCTTCCGAAGACATGATTTGTCGCCATGGAAATACCATATCTAACGCCCATAAGAGCAAGCATACGCCTGCAATAATGCGTAAAAATAAACCTTTCAAATGATCTCTTTCTCTAAAAAATATTAGCGATTCCGCTCAATAATGACACCAACGTTATTGGCTTGTGCAACAGCTTTTGGTTTACTCAATTTGAGTCGAAGTCGACTAATGTTAAATTGACGTTGTAATTGATCAGCCACTTCATTAGCAACCCGTTCGATTAAAAAGAATGGCTTGGATTGCACGTAATCAATGATAAATTGGCTGATTTCGGCATAATTTAACGTGTATTGAACATCATCAGTGAGTGCAGCCTGATGCGTATCCCAAGCCATTTCGACATCAAAGATCAGTTTTTGTTTAATTTGTTGTTCCCAATCATAAACGCCAATTTGCGCAAATACACTCAATCCTTCAATAAAAATGAGATCTTTCATGATGTTCCTATCGTTATCGCTTAAATTTTTGTGGGCTTATACTATCAACTTTGGGTACAATAGACGAACAATTTTTCCACTCCAAGGAAGTCCTATGAGCCTTTTCGCCCTTTTCTACATGTTATTGAGCTATTTACTTGGTTCTATTTCTAGCGCGATTTTATTATGCCGTATTGCCGGCTTACCGGATCCAAGAAAGGCAGGATCGAATAATCCTGGCGCAACAAATGTATTGCGTATTGGTGGACGTTGGATTGCGCTTGGAGTTTTAATTTGTGACATCTTAAAAGGTATGTTGCCGGTTTGGCTCGGTTACTCTTTAGGCTTAACCCAATTTGAATTAGGCATGGTGGCGTTAGGGGCATGTTTAGGGCATATTTTTCCTATTTTCTTCAAGTTTAAAGGAGGAAAGGGAGTAGCAACAGCTTTCGGAGCCATTGCACCAATTGGTTGGGGGGTATTATTTTCTACATTGGGAACTTGGGTTTTCGTCTTCCTCATTAGCGGTTATTCCTCCCTTAGCGCAGTAATTAGCGCATTGTTGGTGCCACTCTATGTTTGGTGGTTTAAACCGGAGTTTACCTTCCCTGTTGCTTTAGTTTGTTGTCTTCTCATTTACCGTCACCATGAGAACATTCAACGTTTATGGCGCGGAGAAGAAGATAAAATGTGGAATAAGTTTAAAAAGTAGCAGTGAAAACCAAGAATAAAAAAGTGCGGTCATTTTTGACCGCACTTTTTCTTTTTATAAGCCTTAATTAGTGGTGAGCACCGGCTAATGCTTTTTCAAAACGTTCGTTAGCAAAATCCCAGTTCAAGACATTCCAGAATTCTTTGATGTAGTCCGGACGGCGGTTTTGGAATTTCAAATAGTAAGCGTGCTCCCAAACGTCTAAACCGAAGATTGGTGTGCCTGAACAGCCGGCAAATTCTTTACCCATAACTGGGTTGTCTTGGTTTGCTGTAGAAACCACGGCAAGTTTACCGTTTTCCAATACTAGCCATGCCCAACCGGAACCGAAACGGGTCGCTGCTGCTTTTTCAAATTCCGCTTTGAAGTTTTCGACAGAACCAAAGTCACGTTCGATGGCATCTTTTAGTGCGCCTTGTAAAGTAGTACCTTTTTTCAAACTTTTCCAGAATAAGCTGTGGTTTAAGTGACCGCCTGCATTGTTGCGTAACGCCGGGCGTTTTTCAGGTGCAACTTCATGTAAGTGCGCCAATAATTTACCTGGGCAACCGCCGGCAAGCTCTTGTAATTCTGGGGAGTTTTCTAACACAGCGTTCGCGTTGTTAACATAGGCTTGGTGATGTTTAGTATGGTGGATTTCCATGGTTTGCGCATCGAAATGGGGTTCTAATGCGTCATAGGCATAACCTAATTCAGGTAAAGTATAAGCCATAATTTTTTCCTTTTGTTAGAGTAAATTCATGTTTAAAAAACGGGAAAATGATAGCACAAAAATTGATTAAGATCATTAAATGCTAGGGTTGATGCATAAAAAAGAAGATGGCAACTAGCCATCTTCTTTATTTTTTGTTAGGCCATTATTGTGCTTTTACCGCAGCAATTGCCACCATATTAATAATACGGCGAACAGAAGCGACTGACGTTAAAATATGCGCTGATTTTTTCAAGCCCATTAAGATTGGTCCAACGGTTGTCGGTGTTGCCGTGCCTTGTAATAGATTTAAGCTGATACGCGCAGCTTCCATATTTGGCATCACTAGCACGTTTGCCGCGCCTTTGAGTGGGCTGTCCGGCATCACGTCATCACGGAGCTGTTGTGATAAGGCAACGTCACAGTGCATTTCGCCGTCAATGGAGAGTTCCGGCGCTCTTTCTTTCACTAAACGTAAAACGTTACGCATTTTGACCGCACTTGGGGTGTTATTGCTACCGTAATTGGAATGTGAAATTAAGGCAATTTGCGGTTCGATACCAAACAGGCTGACTTCTTTCGCTGTCATGAGCGTAATTTCTGCCAATTCTTCCGCTGTCGGATCGTTGTTCACGAAGGTATCGGCAAGAAATAAGTTGCCTGCCGGTAGCACCAAACCGTTAACGGTAGCGGCCGTATGGACGCCTTCTTGCAAACCAATGACGTTTTTGAGGGTTTTTAAATGATCAGCATAATGTCCTACTAAACCACACAACATGGCGTCGGCATGACCTAAATGTAACAATACGGCACCGATGGCGGTTGGGTTGTTAAACATTTCACGTTTGGCAATACTTGGTGTGACGCCAGAGCGTTTGAGCATGTCATAGTAAGTTTTACAGCATTCTTGATAACGTGCGTCATTTTCGATGTTAATTAGCTCGAAATCACGCCCTGCCTGAATATGCAAACCGAGTTTTTTAATGCGTTGTTCAATCACGCTTGGGCGACCGAGTAAAATCGGATAAGCGATGCCTAAGGTCGAGATTTCTTGAACTGCGTGTAAAATTCGGGTTTCTTCACCGTCGGTTAATAACACACGTTTCTTGTTTTGTTTTGCTTGCGCAAATACCGGTTTCATAAACAAGTTGGTTTTATAAACGAACTGGGTGAGTTGCTCGATGTAAGCATCAAAATCTTTAATTGGACGGGTTGCGACACCGGAATCCATCGCGGCTTTTGCCACGGCTGGTGCGATACGCACGATTAAACGCGGATCGAATGGTTTTGGAATAATGTATTCCGGACCGAAAGACAATTCGCTGTCACCGTAAGCGGAGGTAACGACATCGCTTTGCTCTGCCAAGGCTAAATCAGCAATAGCACGGACCGCGGCAAGTTTCATTTCTTCGTTAATGGTGGTGGCGCTGACATCCAATGCACCACGGAAAATGAACGGGAAGCAAAGTACGTTGTTGACTTGGTTTGGGTAGTCGGAACGACCGGTACATACAATGGCATCCGGGCGGGCTTCTTTTGCCAATGGTGGCAGAATTTCCGGTTCAGGGTTGGCGAGTGCCAAAATCAACGGATGTGCCGCCATGGTTTTAACCATTTCTTGCGTTAACGTGCCGGCAGCAGAACAGCCTAAGAAAATATCCGCGTTCGGAATGACTTCCGCTAACGTACGCTTGCCGTTATCGTCAATCGCATACAGTTTTTTGGTTTCATCCATGCGATCATCACGGTTTTTATAGATTACGCCTTTGGAGTCACACACGGTGATATTTTCTTGTTTCATACCGAGGGAAACTAATAAGTTTAAGCACGCAATCGATGCCGCACCGGCACCGGAGGCAACCAGTTTCACATTTTCAATTTTTTTATCAACAATGCGTAAGCCGTTGAGCACTGCGGCGGCAGAAATAATTGCGGTGCCGTGTTGGTCATCGTGGAAGACAGGGATTTTCATTCTTTCACGTAATTTACGTTCAATATAAAAACACTCCGGTGCTTTAATGTCTTCTAAGTTAATGCCGCCGAAGGTGGGTTCAAGAGACGCAATAATATCGATGAGTTTGTCTGGGTCGTGTTCATTTACTTCAATATCGAATACGTTGACACCGGCGAATTTTTTAAACAATACGCCTTTCCCTTCCATCACAGGTTTACCTGCTAAAGCCCCAATATTCCCTAAACCAAGCACTGCCGTACCGTTCGAAATTACCGCCACCAAGTTGCCACGAGAGGTATATTTATAGGAGTCCGCCGGATCTGCCTGAATGGCTAAACAAGGTGCCGCAACACCGGGGGAATAAGCCAAGGCTAAGTCGCGTTGGGTGGCAAGCGATTTGGTTGGTGTCACTTCAATTTTTCCCGGAATTGGGAATTTGTGGAAATCTAATGCCGCTTTTTTAAGTTGTTCATCCATAAAAATATCCTCTTTTGAATAAATTCAGTTAGAAAAAAGTACCCCGCATTATAATTAAAATAGAAAAGAATTCTGTGACATTTCACACATTATTAACAATTTGTCGGAAGTATGAAATGTTGGTCTATGGTGTTTTAATAAAGTGCGGTTATTTCTTGTCGTGTTTTTCCATGGGCGAAGGGCGAAAATTAGCGCTATAATGCGCGAGGATTTTTATAAGGAATTTCTATGCGCTTAGATAAATTTTTAGCGGAAACAACCGGTTTAACCCGTTCACAGGCGGCAAAAGTGTTGCGTCAAAGTGCGGTCACGATTAACGGTAAAATTGAAAAGAGCGGGGCGGCGAAAGTGAGCTCTGATGATGAAATTTATTATGATGGTGAGCGTTTAACTTGGGTGGAAAATGGGCAATACATTATGTTGCACAAACCACAAGGTTACATTTGCTCCCATGAAGATGGCGATCATCCGACGATTTATCAATTTTTTGATTATCCTTTATCTACCCGTTTGCACAGTGCCGGGCGGCTGGATGTGGATACCACAGGTTTGGTGCTGTTGACAGATGATGGACAGTGGTCTCACCGTATTACATCACCAAAACACCATTACCCGAAAACCTATTTGGTGACCTTGGCAGATCCCGTTGAAGCGAATTATGCGCAGGCTTGTGCCGAGGGCATTTTATTGCGTGGGGAAAAGGACCCGACCAAACCGGCTGAGTTAGAAATTTTAGATGATTACAATGTCAATTTGACGATCAGCGAAGGCCGTTATCATCAAGTAAAACGGATGTTTGCCGCCTTGGGAAATAAGGTCGTCGGGTTGCATCGCTGGAAAATCGGCAATTTGACGCTAGATGATGATTTAGGCGAAGGGGAATTTCGTCATCTCACTGAGGAAGAAATCGCTTATTTTATAGGAGAGGTATAGTTTGAGTTCAAGCAAAGTCGTTAAAACAAATTTTATTTTCGTTGTTGCTTTAGGCATTTTATCTATGTTGCCGCCGTTGGGCGTAGACATGTATTTGCCGGCATTTTTAACTATTGCGCAAGATTTTGGTGTGACCAATGATCAAGTGCAACATACGTTAACGTCTTTTGCTTATGGTTTAGCGCTTGGGCAATTATTCTGGGGTCCGTTCGGTGATAGTTTCGGGCGAAAGCCGATTATTTTGTTAGGCGTGGCGGTTGCCGCTGTTGCCGCCTTAATTCTGACTCAAATACATTCGATTGGAAATTTCACCGCACTTCGTTTCGTGCAGGGGTTCTTTGGTGCCGCACCGGTCGTGTTGGTGGGCGCCTTATTACGGGATTTATTTGATAAAAATGAATTATCCAAAATGATGTCAACCATCAGCTTGGTATTTATGGTTGCGCCATTATTAGCACCGATTATTGGCGGTTATATTGTGTACTTTTTCCACTGGCATGCCATTTTTTATGTTATTGCCTTTATGGGTTTTTTGAGCATTTTATTGGTTTTCTTCGTGATTCCCGAAACACATCATCACGATAAACGTATTCCTTTACGCTTGAATGTCATTGCTCGAAACTTCATGGCATTGTGGAAACAAAAACAAGTATTGGGTTACATGTTTGCCACCTCTTTTGCTTTCGGTGGTTTGTTTGCTTTCGTGACAGCAGGCTCCATTGTCTATATCGGCATTTATGGTATTAAACCGGAAAATTTTGGTTATTTTTTCATGCTGAATATTGGCATTATGACATTCAGTTCCTTTCTGAACGGGCGTTTAGTTGGTAAATTCGGGGCGGAAACCATGTTGCGTTATGGGCTTGGTGTTCAATTTTTCGCCGGTGTTTGGTTGATGGGTGTCATCCTATTTGATTTAGGGTTTTGGCCAATGGCATTAGGTATTGCCGTATTTGTTGGGCAAAACCCGTTGATCTCTTCTAATTCCATGGCGTCTATTTTAGAAAAATTCCCTAATGCGGCAGGTTCGGCAAATTCGATGGTGGGCAGCGTTCGTTTTGGTATTGGCGCCGGTATTGGCTCGTTAATTGCGTTAATGCCTACAGACAGTGCATTGCCCATGTTATTAACGATGGGCGCCTGTTCGCTTGTATCCGTTCTTTTCTATATTTTTTTAACGGCGAAAAACCTTAAATAATCACCCGGCCACATTCGGTCGAATGTGGCTTAAATTCATTGATGATACCTATTCTCATTCTTGATAAAGACGTAAACTTGTTCTAAGTCAAAAAGTGGTTAAACTACCACTAAATGGTTATGTTATTTAACCCTGCCATTTAATTTCCTTATGATAGAATGCCCCGCAAAAATAAGTCTGTGAAACAATCTGTTATGGTAAATCAATTAATTCTCGAAAATCTCGCTTGCCAACGTGGCGATAAAGTCCTTTTTCAACACTTGAATTTACAAATTCAGGCAGGAGATTTTGTGCAAATTGAAGGGCATAACGGCATTGGTAAAACCAGTTTGCTACGCATTGTTGCAGGCCTTGCTTCACCACTGGAAGGAAAAGTGCGGTGGAATTCTGAAGAGATTACTAAACAGCGTGAAGTTTTCCATTATGATTTGTTGTATTTGGGGCATCAGAGCGGCATTAAGCCTGAATTGACTGCTTGGGAAAATTTGCGCTTTTATCAGCAAATCGGGCATTGCCGTCAGGGGGATGATTTGTTGTGGGAGGTATTACAAACGGTCGGTTTGCTCGGTCGAGAAGATATTCCTGCTGCACAACTTTCTGCCGGACAGCAAAAACGTATTGCGTTGGCTCGTTTGTGGTTATCAAAAGCGCCGTTATGGATTTTAGATGAGCCATTTAACGCTATCGATAAAAAAGGGGTGGCGGTTTTAACTGCACTTTTTGAGCAACACGCACAAAATGGCGGTATTGTGATCTTAACCAGCCATCAGGAAGTGCCGAGTGCTCGGTTGAAAAAAATCAATTTAGAACAGTTTAAGTGTACAGAGTGACGGCATGATCTTTTGGAATATTATTAAACGCGAATTACAAATTGCCATGCGCAAACAGGCGGAGATTCTTAATCCGTTGTGGTTTTTTCTTATTGTAATTACTTTGTTTCCATTGGTGATTGGGCCTGATCCGAAACTGCTTTCCCGTATCGCGCCCGGTGTGGCTTGGGTGGCGGCGTTGTTGTCTGCGTTGTTGTCGTTTGAACGTTTGTTTCGTGATGATTTTATTGACGGTTCCTTAGAACAGGTCATGTTGACGTCTCAGCCATTGGTATTAACCGCGTTGGCGAAAGTGCTGGCGCATTGGTTGTTAACAGGTTTGCCATTAATTTTATTGTCGCCTATTGCAGCATTATTGCTGTCATTGGAAATATCAATTTGGTGGGCCCTAGTTCTGACACTATTATTAGGCACACCGGTGTTGAGCTGTCTTGGTGCTATTGGTGTGGCGCTTACGGTGGGGTTGCGTAAGGGCGGTGTGCTGTTGAGTTTGTTGGTTGTGCCGCTGTTTATTCCAGTGCTTATTTTTTCCGCGTCGGTGTTAGATGCCGCCGGATTAAATTTACCTTACGGCGGGCAATTAGCCATTCTTGGTGCGATTTTAGCCGCTGTAGTAACATTATCTCCTTTTGCCATTGCAACGGCATTACGGATTAGTTTAGATCAATAGAGGATAGTTTATGTGGAAGTGGTTGCATCCTTATGCAAAATCGGAAACTCAATATCAATTATGCGGTAAGTTTAGTCCTTATTTTGCGGGTCTGACGGCGCTGTTATTAGTCGTCGGTATCGTGTGGGGTATCGCATTTGCGCCTGCGGATTATCAACAGGGCAATAGCTTCCGCATCATGTATGTACATGTGCCGACAGCAATTTGGTCCATGGGGGTTTATGGCTCCATGGCGGTTGCGGCATTAGTTGCACTTGTGTGGCAAATTAAGCAGGCACAATTGGCAATGATTGCTATGGCGCCTATTGGGGCATTATTTACTTTCTTGGCGTTGGTGACAGGTGCCATTTGGGGAAAACCAATGTGGGGTGCTTGGTGGGTATGGGATGCCCGTTTAACCGCTGAATTAATTCTGTTTTTCTTATATTTAGGCGTGTTGGCATTGTATTCCGCTTTTCAAGATCGCAATGTCGGCGCAAAAGCCGCTTCTGTCTTGTGCCTTGTTGGTGTGGTGAATTTGCCGATCATTCACTTTTCGGTGGAATGGTGGAATACCTTACATCAAGGTGCAAGTATCACAAAATTAGAACGACCATCTATTGCTACACCAATGTTGCTGCCGTTGATTTTATGTATCTTTGGTTTCATGACGTTATCCATTTGGTTGACGTTGGTGCGTTACCGCAACGAATTATTGAAAGAAGATGCTAAACGCCCGTGGGTAAAAGCATTGGCTGAAAAATTTTAGGTTGAATTGGGGGAATTATGTTTTTTGAATCTTGGAGTGAATTACTGAATATGGGAGGCTACGGTTTTTATGTGTGGCTTTCTTATGGTCTGAGTTTATTGGCGATTGTGGTGCTTATCGTGCAAAGCCTTGCAGGCAAAAGTGCGGTGCTAAAATCTATCAAACGTGAACAACAACGTGAAGCCCGTTTACAACAAATGAAACAACAAAAAGGAGATACGCTATGAACCCGAGACGTAAATCTCGTTTATCCGTGGTCTTATTCGTACTGTTAGGTGTTGCGGTGGCTTCTGCTTTAGTGTTATACGCGTTACGCCAAAATATCGACCTGTTCTATACACCATCAGAAGTGGTTTACGGTAAAAATGATAATGCCGATCAAAAACCGGAAGTTGGACAACGTATTCGTGTCGGTGGCATGGTTGTTGCCGGTACGGTAGAACGTGATCCAAAAAGCTTAAAAGTCCGTTTTGATTTGAATGATATTGGTCCATCTATCAGCGTTGAATATGAAGGTATCCTGCCTGATTTATTCCGTGAAGGTCAAGGCATTGTTGCACAAGGCATCTTAAAAGAGCCAACCCTGTTAGAGGCGAGTGAAGTGTTAGCGAAACATGATGAAAATTATGTGCCGCCGGATTTAGAAAAACAAATGCAAAAAGTTCATAAGCCGATGGGTGTTTCTGATCTGAAAGGTGAGAGTGAGCGCGATCGTCAAGAAAAAATGAAAGAAGGTCAGTAATGATTGCAGAATTAGGAAATTATGCTTTAGCGCTAAGCTTAGCAATCGCCATTTTATTGGCGATTTTCCCTTTATGGGGTGCTGAAAAAGGGAGTGTACAAATGATGTCTTTGGCGCGTCCAATGACATATGGTTTGTTTGTCGTGTTAACTTTTTCTTTTGGGGCCTTATTTTATTTGTTCGCTGTTAACGATTTCAGCGTGCAATATGTGGTGAATAACTCCAACACGACATTGCCGATTTACTATCGTTTATCTGCGGTATGGGGTTCCCACGAAGGCTCGTTATTATTATGGATTTGGTTGCTGTCTTTATGGAGCGCAGCGGTCGCGTTATTTAGCAAACACTTACCACAAGAAGCCACCGCTCGCGTGCTTGGTATTATGGGGATTATCAGTATCGGTTTCTTGCTTTTCGTGTTATTTACCTCTAATCCATTTAACCGCACTTTCCCTGAATTTCCGGTGGATGGCAAAGAACTTAACCCGTTATTGCAGGATGTAGGATTGATTTTCCATCCGCCATTGTTATACATGGGATATGTAGGCTTTTCTGTCGCCTTTGCTTTCGCCATCGCATCGTTGATGACCGGTAAACTTGATACCGCTTGGGCTCGTTGGTCACGTCCTTGGACGATGGCCGCTTGGGTGTTCTTAACACTAGGTATCGTGCTTGGTTCTTGGTGGGCATATTATGAACTCGGTTGGGGCGGCTGGTGGTTCTGGGATCCGGTAGAAAATGCCTCCTTCATGCCTTGGTTGGCGGGAACGGCGTTATTGCATTCTTTAGCAGTAACGGAAAAACGCGGTTCTTTTAAAGCCTGGACCGTGTTACTTGCAATTTCTGCGTTCTCCTTGTGTTTGCTTGGCACATTCTTGGTTCGTTCCGGTATTTTGGTTTCTGTGCATGCCTTTGCCTCTGATCCAACCCGTGGTTTATATGTCTTAGCTTATTTAATCGTGGTGATTGGTGGCTCACTGACCTTATATGCTTACAAAGGAAGCCAAATTCGTTCACGTGACAATGCGGAGCGTTATTCCCGTGAAAGCCTGTTGTTGTTAAATAATATTTTATTAATGACCGCACTTTGTGTCGTATTGTTGGGAACATTGTTGCCTCTTGTACATAAACAATTAGGTTTAGGCTCCATTTCTATTGGTGCGCCGTTCTTTGATCAAATGTTCCTGATTATTATGACACCGTTTGCTTTGCTGTTAGGTATTGGTCCGCTTGTGAAGTGGCGTCGTGACCAATTCTCTGCAATTCGCACGCCGGTGATTGTCAGCTTGATTATCATGCTTATTGCCGGTTTTGCACTGCCTTATTTATTGCAAGACAAACTCACCGTCAGTGCTGTATTAGGCACCATGATGGCAGTGATTATCGTATTGCTTAGTCTTTATGAAATGCATCAACGGGCTACCCATCGAGAAAGTTTCTTGAAAGGGGTTAGAAAATTATCCCGTTCCCACTGGGGCATGGTATTGGCGCATTTAGGGGTGGCGATGACCGTTTGGGGAATTGCGTTCAGTCAAAACTACAGTGTTGAACGTGATGTCCGCATGAGTGTGGGAGATACCGTACAAATTGCTGATTATGATTTCACCTTCAAAGGCATTAGCGATGCTAACGGGCCTAACTATATCGGTGGAAAAGCACAAATTGATATCACCTATCATGGTAAACCGGAAGCGACATTATTTGCTGAAAAACGTCTTTATACCGTAAGCAAAATGCCGATGACTGAAGCGGCTATTGACTGGGGCTTTACCCGTGATTTATATGTGGCATTAGGTGAAAAATTAGAGAATAACGCCTGGGCATTACGCTTATATTATAAACCGTTTATTCGTTGGATTTGGCTAGGTGGATTGTTTATGGCGCTGGGCGGTTTATTGTGTATGTTTGACCGTCGTTATCGCTTTAGCAAAATTTTAAGCAGTGAAAATGCGCAATAAATCTTCATTGGCGTAATAGAGTATTGATAATGAATAAAAAATTATATTTACCTTTAATCATTTTTTTAGGTTTAGCGACGGCATTTCTGGTGCAGTTGCAACGCAATTCACAAGGCGATGATCCGAAAACATTAGAATCTGCGCTAGTGGGTAAACCTGTTCCGGCAAAAACGTTACCGAATTTGCTTTCAGATAAAACCTATGATGAATCCTTGTTTAAGCAAGGCAAACCCGTTTTACTCAATGTATGGGCGACCTGGTGTCCTACTTGTTATGCCGAACACCAATATCTGAACCAATTGGCGAAACAAGGGGTGACGATCATTGGTTTGGACTATAAAGATAACAACGAGAAAGCGATGAAATGGCTGAAGGATCTTGGTAATCCTTATCAGGTCGTGTTGAAAGATGAAAAAGGGTCTTTTGCTTTAGATTTAGGGGTGTATGGTGCGCCGGAAACCTTTATTGTTGATGGCAATGGCGTGATTCATTATCGCTATGCCGGTGATGTAAACGAAAAAGTTTGGCAGGAAACCTTGCAGCCGATTTATCAAAAATTAGGCGGAGGGAAAGAGTAATGATAAAAACACTTTTATTTTCTACCGCACTTTTGTTTAGCGTTAGTGCTTCTGCAGCGATTGATGCATTGAATTTCAGTTCACCGCAACAGGAAGATGATTATCACGCGTTAACGCAGGAATTACGCTGTCCGCAATGTCAGAATAACAACATTGCCGATTCCAACGCAGTGATCGCGGTGGATATGCGTGGCAAAGTGTTTGAGTTATTGCAAGAAGGCAAATCCAAACAAGATGTTGTGCAGTACATGGTGGATCGCTACGGTAATTTTGTCACTTATGATCCGCCGTTAACACCCGTTACGATGATTCTTTGGTGTGCGCCGATTCTTTTCATTTTACTTGGCGTTTTGGTGCTTTTCCGTCGCAAACATTCGCAAGGTGGGAGAGTAAGTCAGACAGCGGAAAACGCCAACAATGTGTTAACCGAAGAACAACAAAACCGTTTGAATACGTTATTAAACAAGGAGAATGATAGATGAATTTATGGTTAAGCATTCTCATCTTAACGTTGGTGGCAGCGTTAATTTGTTTTTTCCCGTTGTTATTAAAAGCCAAAAAAAGTACGTCAGTAAAACGCGATGATCTCAATAAAGCCTTTTATTTCGAGCGTTTAAAAGAGCTGGAACGAGATGAAAATCAAGGCTTATTAGAAAATACCGAACAGCTTAAATTAGAATTACAACAATCCCTTTTGGAGGATATTCCTCAGCAGGCTGAAAGTACTTTTCTCAGTGAGAAAAATTACGGCAAGTTATGGTTTGTCTCAGGTTTCTTAGCATTAGCAATTTTGTCCGGTGCCGCATATTTTGCAGTGGGTTCTTGGCAATCAGAAATCATGTTAGAAAAAACGGCAGAAAAACTACCGTACTTTTATGAGCGCATAAAAAGTGAGAGCACCAACCCGCTAGATGAAGCAGAAATGCAACAATTTGCGACCGCACTTCGAGTTGATTTACAGAAAAATCCAAACAACGCGAAAAATTGGTGGTTATTAGGGCAACTTGGTATGAATTTGCAACAACCAAGAATGGCGTTGGATAGTTTTGCTCGTGCGAATAAGTTAGAACCTGATAATAACCAGTATAAGCTCGGGTATGCTCGTGTTTTAATGTTTTCTGAAGACACGACGGACAAGTTAAAAGGCAATAATTTATTACGCGAAGTGATTCGTGAGGATCATAGCAATATTGAAGCCTTAAGCTTGTTGGCGTTTAGTTATTTTGAAACGGAAGATTACAAAATGGCGGCCGTCACATGGGCAATGATGTTAAAACTGTTACCGAAAGATGACCCTAGAGCACCAATTATTGAGCGTAGCATTCGTTCTGCGCGTGATGCGTTAGAAGGTCAGGAAAAAGAGAAACATCAGCAAGTGACACCAAATAAGGAAAATTAAATTGATTTAATTTTTAGAAAAAATAGCGCTGTTTTTGACCGCACTTATTTTTTAAAAGGCTAAATTCTTTTCGGAATTTAGCCTTTTTGTTTCGTTCAAGTAAATGTAGCATAGGGTATTAAATTTAATACCTCTTTATAGTTATATGTGAAGTGGCGGTTTTAGAGTGGGCATTTGATTGAATACCTATAAATAAGTATCTTTGAGGTTTGGATATATCGATAATGATGCTACAAAAATAAACAAAATTAAGTCCTAAATTTTAAAAATTGATCAAGAACAAGAAAAGTGCAAATATCCATAGAAAAAACATGATTATTTCGCTATTTTACCGCTGATTTTAAGTCGTTATGTCTTCTATCATATTGTTATTAATGATAAAAATTCTCATTACTAATGAGCTGATAACAGATGTTTTTGTAACCTTCTATTAATTTTAATAGAAGCCATTTAATAACCTTATTGGAGTGATTATCGTGAACGCATTGAGAAAAAGCCTACTCGTAGCAGCTTCTTTTGCAGCTTTCGGCGTATGTAATTCGGCGATGGCGGAATTAGTGTACAAACCGGTTGAGCAACCTGTCGAAGCACCTAACCCGAACGTAAAAATTGAAGCAGTGAATGAGAAATTTGCTGAAAAATATCCTAGCCAATTCAATTCGTGGAAAGCGACTGAAAAAGGCGACAAAATCATCTATGCTGATGAACAAGACCCTCGTTTAATCGTGTTATGGGGGGGCTATTCTTTCGCAAAAGAATATAACGCACCTCGTGGTCACGTTTATGCAGTAGAAGATTTACGTAATATTTTACGTACTGGTGCGCCCAAAAATGCAAATGATGGCCCACAACCAATGGCATGTTGGACTTGTAAAGGTCCAGACGTTCCACGTTTAATCGCGGAATGGGGTGAAGATGGTTACTTTGGTGCCAAATGGGCTAAAGGTGGACCAGAAGTGGTCAACTCGATCGGTTGTGCAGACTGTCACGATACTACATCAAAAGACTTTGCCGAAGGCAAACCAGCATTACGTATTGCTCGTCCACACGTTCTTCGTGCATTAGATCACTTAAATAATGCACTTCAAGCAAAAGCAAAAGCTGAAGGTAAAGAACAAGCTAACTTAAGCTTTAACACAGCTGCTCGCACTGAAAAACGTGCTGAAATCTGTGCAAACTGTCACGTTGAATACTACTTCGCGGGCGACTTAAAACAAGTAACCTTCCCGTGGAACAACGGTCAAACTGTTGATGATATCGAAAAATACTACGATGATATCGGCTTCAGTGACTGGACTCACTCTCTTTCTAAAGCACAAATGTTAAAAGCGCAACACCCTGACTTTGAAATTTGGTCTTTAGGTATGCACGGTAAAAACGGCGTAACTTGTATCGACTGTCACATGCCTAAAGTACAAGGTAAAGACGGTAAAGTTTACACCGACCACCAAATCCAAAACCCATTCGATGCATTTGATACCACTTGTGCAAACTGTCACGATCAAAGCAAAGAAAAACTTAAAGACATCGTTGCTTCACGTAAAAAAGAAGTGAAAGATGTAATGGGTCGTTTAGAAGATCAAGTTGTTCGTGCTCACTTTGAAGCGAAAGCGGCATGGGATGCAGGTGCAACTAAAGAAGAAATGGAACCTGCTTTAATGGATATCCGTCACGCTCAATGGCGTTGGGACTACTCTGCAGCAAGCCACGGTGGCCACATGCACGCACCTGATGTAATGCTTCGCGTATTAGGTTCCGGTTTAGACAAAGCAGCGGATGCTCGCGCTAAACTCGCAGCAATCTTAACTAAACATGGCGTGAAAACTCCGGTTGAAGTACCAGATATTTCTACAGCTGATAAAGCATGGAAAGTAATGGGTATCGATATCGAGAAAGAACGTAAAGCGAAAAAAGAATTCTTAGAAACTGTTGTACCTCAATGGGTAAAAGAAGCGAAAGCCAATGGCAAATTAGCTGAAGATACCGCAACAAAACAATAAAAAAAGAACCGCACTTTGTAACTAAAGTGTCGAAGTGCGGTCATTTTTAACCATATATTTGAGGTAATCAGAATGAATTTAACTTCTTTAATCAGCAAATCGGCAAAATCCCTCGCATTGCTTGCAATGCTTGTGGCAATGCCAATGGCTGCAAGTGCGGAAGAGATGGTAAAAACACCAGCCTCTCAACTCACTTATGAGCCACAATTGGATAATCAACGTGATCCAAACCAATATTGTGCGAAATGTCACAAATTTGACAAAGCCGATAAAAGTCAAACTTTAGATCAATCCGGTGGTGAATTGCATTTTGGTAAATTTCACGGCGCACACTTAAATCAAAAAAGCCCTAACACAGGTAAACCGATTAACTGTGTAAACTGTCACGGTAATATTTCGGAAGATCACCGTCGTGGTGCAAAAGATGTGATGCGTTTTGATGGCGATATCTTTGGTGATAAAAAACCAATGTATACCGCGCAAGAACAAAACCAAGTTTGTTTTGCTTGTCACCAACCTGCAAAACTTCGTGAAAAACTTTGGGCGCACGATGTTCACGCAATGAAATTGCCTTGTGCAAGCTGCCACACATTACACCCGAAAGATGATGCGATGAAAGGTATTGAACCGAAAAATCGTGTGAAACTTTGTGTAGATTGCCACGGCGAACAACAAAAACGCAAAGCGGCAAAAGACACACAATCACAAACGCAATCAACCGAACAAAAGGATAAATAATGACAGCTTGTTCACGCCGAAACTTTGTTTCCGGCATGGGGGCATTAATCCTTATGACGGGAACATCAGTGACCTCTTTAGCGAAAGAGGAAAAGGCGGATAAACCGAAACGCTATGCAATGGTACACGACGAAACAGCTTGTATCGGCTGTACCGCTTGTATGGATGCTTGTCGTGAAACAAACCACGTTCCTGAAGGCGTTTCACGTTTGGAAATTCTCCGTAGTGAACCTTACGGCGAATTCCCAAATCAAGAATACGAGTTTTTCCGTCAATCTTGCCAACACTGTACAAACGCCCCTTGCGTGGCAGTTTGTCCGACCGGTGCATCATTTATTGATCCTGAAACAGGTATCGTCGATGTGCATAAAGATCTTTGTGTAGGTTGCCAATACTGTGTTGCAGTTTGTCCTTACCGCGTACGTTTCATTCACCCAGTACACCGTACTGCGGATAAATGTAACTTCTGTCGCGATACAAACTTAGCAGCTGGCAAACAACCTGCTTGTGTAGAAGCTTGTCCAACCAAAGCATTAACCTTTGGCGATATGAATGATCCAAGCAGTGCAGTTTCCCGCAAAGTGAAAGAAAATCCGGTTTATCGCACGAAAGTGGAATTAGGTACTCAACCAAATCTTTACCATATTCCATTCCAACACGGGGAGCCAAGAAGATGACATTAGATTATCCTGTTCCGTTTCACACACCTAATTTGGTGTGGGATTCAACAATCGCTATCTATTTATTCTTACTTGGTATTTCTTCCGGTGCGGTACAATTAGCGATTGCTTATAAACGGAGTCACAAATTAGAAAATCCTAGCAAAAACTGGATTATCCGAGCGGCCGCCGTTTTAGGTTCTGTGCCAACATTAATTGGTTTAACCCTGTTAATTTTCCACTTGGCACGTCCTTGGACATTCTGGAAATTGATGTTTAACTATCAATTCAACTCTGTAATGTCTATGGGGGTAATGTTATTCCAAGTGTATATGCTCTTCCTCGTGTTATGGTGTGCAGTGATTTTTAAAGATGAGATCGCTGCCTTGATTAATCGTTTCATGCCAAAACTGGGTTTCTTAGTGAAATGGATTAATGCAATTGAACGCGTGGTTGGTCCATGTGAAGTTATCCTATTCGTTTTAGCTGCCGTGTTAGGGGCTTATACCGGCTTCTTACTTTCCGCGTTGATTAGCTACCCGATGCTGAATAACCCGGTATTACCGGCGCTATTCCTAGCCTCAGGTACATCATCAGGTATCGCAGCCACCTTCTTATTTATCCTTATTGCAGGTAAATTAAAAGGTGATTCCCATGAATCTCACTTCATTCATAAATTTGAAGTGCCGATTATGGTTACCGAGTTTGGTTTATTAGTATGTTTCTTCGTTGGACTTTACTTCGGTGGCGGTCAAAAAGTCGTTGCATTGGAAAATGCATTATCTGGCTTCTGGGGTGCAGTGTTCTGGATTGGGGTATTCTTTATTGGTATCTTAATCCCATTAGTTGCTAATATGTTTGTTAGCGATCGTTGGAAATTCAACAAGAACTTTATCATCCTAGTGTCGATTTTCGACTTGATCGGGGTGTTATGCTTGCGTTACTTTATTCTGTACGCAGGACAGCTTACTACCGCATGATAAGGTTTTTGTTTGTATCAAAAGGCGTAGTAAAATACGCCTTTTTGTTTGGCGTTATTTTCTTTGGCAAAGAAAAATAAAAAAGAAAGACGGCTCAAAGAAGGAAATCTGATTTGTTTTTTCTACGAGTAAAGTGCGGTTAAAATTTTAAACGTTTTTATCTAACTTTCCCCTCTTTAGCAAAGAGGGGAAGGGGAGATTTGGCAGAAGTGATTTCAACCTTATGGGTTGTTTAATATCGTTAAAATTCCTCCTAACCTCTTCTTTATTAAAGAGGCAGTATAAAATGCAGGCGAAACCTGAAGTGATCAACCACAAAACCAACATGACAATCTAAAACACGAGATTATTTTATGCTCCCCGAACTAGGCTTTCTTTCTCTTCTTCTTGCTACGATGAGCGCGTTGTTGCTCGCCGTTGTTCCACAACTTGGGCTTTGGCTGCGTAAGCCGGCACTGACCCAATTAGCTTGGGGATTAAGCTATTGCTTTGGCTTATTTACGTTAGCCGCCATTTCTATTTTGGCGTATTCCTTTGCGGTGGATGATTTTACGTTGGAATATGTCGCGGCCCATTCGAATTCTCAATTGCCAACTTTCTTCAAAATTGCGGCAACTTGGGGGGGGCATGAAGGCTCGATGTTGTTCTGGCTATTTTCACTTTCTGTTTGGGTTGTGCTGTTTGCATTATTTAATCGAAAAAATGACCGCACTTTTGTGGCGCAGAGTTTGGTGATTTTAGGCTTAATTTGTTTTAGCTTTGCCGTTTTTATCGTCTTTTTCTCTAATCCGTATGGACGCCTATTCCCTGCACCATTGGAAGGTCGCGATTTGAATCCGATGTTGCAGGATGTGGGGCTGATTTTTCATCCGCCTTTGTTGTATCTCGGTTATGTTGGCTTTGCCGTAAATTTTGCGTTGAGTATTACTGCATTATTGCATCAACATTTAGAAAGCC
This sequence comes from Aggregatibacter segnis, assembly GCF_003130075.1. Taxonomy (GTDB): domain Bacteria; phylum Pseudomonadota; class Gammaproteobacteria; order Enterobacterales; family Pasteurellaceae; genus Aggregatibacter; species Aggregatibacter segnis_A. Next base: position 289,699 of record NZ_NRCW01000003.1, read on the forward strand.
AAATTGCCCGCGTGATGCGGGTTTGGGTATTGGTCTCTTGGTTGTTTTTAACGTTAGGCATCGTGCTAGGTGCATGGTGGGCGTATTACGAACTTGGCTGGGGCGGCTGGTGGTTCTGGGACCCGGTAGAAAACGCATCATTAATGCCTTGGTTATTAGGTTTGGCACTGTTACATAGTTTAATTGTCAGTGAAAAACGGGGCATCTTTAATTATTGGACAACGCTTTTCTCACTGTTAGCGTTCGCTTTCAGTGTACTCGGCACCTTTATTGTACGCTCAGGCGCATTGACGTCTGTACATGCTTTCGCAGTGGATAGCCAGCGAGGCACTGCATTGCTTGTGATTTTCTTCCTATTGACTGTTGGGGCGCTCGGTTTGTTTGCTTTCAAAGCGAATATGCAGCAACAATCTGTGAAATTAAAGTTACTTTCTAAAGAAAGTGCGGTGCTTTTTTTGAATGTTTTATTGAGCATCGCTACCGTCAGCACGTTTCTCGGCACTTTCTATCCAATGTTATTCCAAGCCATGAATTGGGGCTCTATTTCTGTTGGTGCGCCTTACTTCAACAGTATTTTCCTTCCGCTGATTGCGTTAGTGTTAATTGCCATGGTGATTTCGCTCGGCTTGCATTGGGCAAAAGCGGATAAACGCATTTTATTAAACCGTGCCGTGTTATTGTTGCCGTCTTTGTTGCTTTCCTATTTGGCCATTCACCACTTTATGCAAAATGACGGTGCGTTACAGTTTAAATGGACAGCCTATTTCCTACTAACCTTAGCGATTTGGTTATTATTGGCAACATTATGGCAAAACTGGCGTAAGTTAGCTCTTTCCCACTATGCGATGATTTTTGCTCATAGCGGTGTTGCCATTGCAACGATGGGCGCCGTCATGAGCAGTTATTTCGGTAGTGAAATTGGTGTACGTTTATCGCCACAACAAAGCCAACAACTTGGCGCATTTAATTTTCACTATGAACGATTTTCCAATGAAATCGGCCCGAATTTTACCGCTGAAGTGGCAACGTTTAGCGTGACAGAAAAGGGCAAGCCGTATGCCGAATTGCAGCCGGAACGTCGTTATTATGATGTGCGTACCATGACCATGAGTGAAGTAGGGTTGTCCGGTGGTTTTTGGGGCGATTTATATATTGTTATGGGCGATCCGCTCGGTAAGGGAGAGTTTACGTTCAGACTTCATTACAAACCGTTGATTCGTTGGTTGTGGTTCGGTGGTGTATTGATGGCATTTGGTGCATTGTGTTCTGTACTGATGACGAAGCGAAGAGGAAAGCGTGATGAATAGAAAAGTGATTTTCTTCCTGCCATTAGCATTGTTACTTGGCGTATGCGTTTTATTGTTGGCGGGATTGAATCAAGATCCTAAAAAAATCGCTTCTGCGTTAATTGATAAGCCTGTACCTGAGTTTTATCAGGCGAGTTTATTGGATAATCGTCAAACACTCAGCCCGAAAGATTTTCCGAAACGCCCATTTTTGATCAATATTTGGGGAAGCTGGTGCGGTTATTGTCAGCAAGAACACCCATTATTGCTTGAGTTGGCAAAAGAGATTCCCATCGTGGGCGTGGACTATCGTGACAAACCGCAAAATGGCATTGCGATGCTGCAACATATGGGCAATCCTTACACCTTAGTGATTGATGACAGCCGTGGCGAATTGGCGTTAAAACTTGGCGTGGACGGCGCGCCTGAAACCTATTTAGTGGATGCCAACGGCATTATTCGTTATCGTCATTCCGGCTTATTAGATCGGGAAACTTGGCAAAAAACTTTCGTGCCTCAACTTAACCAGCTATTACAACCATGAAACGATTTTTCGCGTTAATTTTTTTATTTATCAGTGTCAATGCCATTGCTGAAATGGTGGATACCTTTGAATTTCATAACCAGGCGGATCGTACTCGCGCCGTGGAATTGGCGAAATCTTTACGTTGCCCACAATGTCAAAATCAGAATTTAGTCGAGTCTAATTCACCGATTGCCTACGATTTGCGCATCGAGGTGTATAACATGGTGAATGAAGGTAAAACCAATCAGCAAATTATTGATTCCATGACATCGCGTTTCGGTAACTTCGTCAATTATAAGCCACCGTTCCAATGGAATACCGCATTGCTTTGGTTATTGCCGATAGGCTTGTTGCTCGCAGCATTTGGGTTGATTTGGTATTCCAGTCGCAGCTCATCACCGCTTGAACCAGAAAAACAGGTGGAAAATCGACCGCACTTTCACTCCCTACAAGAGAAAAGTGCGGTCAAATTTGAGCTTAAATCGACGCTCTTGGTTTTTGCTTTATTGCTTGTTATTCCTTTAGTCTATTATTTTTCTTTGGAACGTTTTTCCCGCGCACAGCAAGGTGAGCAGGAGCAAATCGCACAACACAATCAGCAACTTGAAACACCAGAAGAAAATAAAACCGAGGCAATTATCGGCAAAATTCAGGATAAATTACGCCAAGATCCGAATAGCGCGGAAAACTGGGTTAAGTTGGGTGATGCTTATATGCAAAATGATGACTTTGACAGTGCCCTTGTTTGTTATGGTAATGCTGAAAAAATTGATGGTCGTAAGCCGACTACGCAGGGACTAATGGCGATGGCATTGTATCTCCAGGCACATCAACAGATTACGCCGCAAGTACAACAATTATTGAATGAAGCGTTGACGCAAGATCCTAAAGAGGTCTCCGCGTTATCTTTGTTGGCGGCAGAAGCTTTAAAAACACGGGATTATTCCACCGCACTTGACTATTGGCAGCAAATCTTGGATTCAGGTAACTCCGCGGTGGATCGTCGCGCTACGATTCAGAAAATGAAAATGGTCGATTTCATGCAAAAGGGAGAGTTGCAGTGAGCCACCATGCCATTGAAACACTCATTATCGGTGCCGGGGCGGCAGGCTTATTTTGTGCGTCGCAATTGGCAAAGTGCGGTGGCAAAGTCAGAATTTTAGATAACGGCAAAAAAGTCGGGCGGAAAATTTTAATGTCCGGCGGTGGTTTTTGTAATTTCACCAATATGGAGCTTTCTTCAGGTCGTTATCTCAGCCAAAATCCGCATTTTGTGAAATCCGCCTTAAAACGCTTTACCCAATGGGATTTTATCGGTTTAGTGGCAGAGTACGGCATTCCTTATCACGAAAAAGAGCTTGGTCAGCTGTTTTGTGATAACGGCGCAGAAGATATCGTCAACATGTTGTTGGCAGAATGTAAAAAATATGGCGTGGAGATTGCCTTAAGACAAAGCATTTCTGCTGTGGAAAAAACGGAAAACGGATTTTCTGTCGTGGCAAATGGTGAGACATTGTATTGTACTCATTTAGTCGTTGCTACCGGCGGTTTATCTATGCCGGGCTTGGGCGCAACGCCTTTCGGTTATCAAATTGCCGAGCAATTCGGCATTCGTGTCATTGCACCTCGGGCAAGTTTGGTGCCTTTTACTTGGCGTGAGTGCGATAAGTTTTATGCCGCGTTATCTGGCATTTCCTTAGATGTGGCGGCGACTAATCACCACAAAACCTTTACCCACCAAATGCTTTTTACCCATCGTGGTTTATCCGGACCGGCGATTTTGCAAATTTCCAACTATTGGCAACCGGGCGAAAGCATTCATCTTGATTTATTGCCTTATAACGATATTCGTCATCATTTAAAGGAACTGCGTCAATCTTCACCGAAATTACAGTTAAAAACCGTATTAAGCCGTTTATTACCTAAAAAATTAGTGGAGTTATGGCTTGAAAAAGGCTTTATACAAGATGAAGCCATTGCCCAATTAAGCAAAGTGCGGTTAGAAAATTTAGTGAATTTAATCCACCACTGGCAGTTTGTGCCGAATGGCACGGAAGGGTATCGCACCGCAGAAGTGACTATGGGCGGCGTGGATACCCATGAAATTTCGTCCAAAACCATGGAAAGCAATAAAGTACAAGGCTTGTATTTTATCGGGGAAGTGTTGGACGTTGCCGGCTGGCTTGGCGGCTACAACTTCCAATGGGCATGGAGTTCTGCTTATGCTTGTGCGCAGGGGATTGCGGCAAAATAAGGTTTTGTCCTCTAAAGTGCGGTTATAAAAACAATGTTTTTGAATTTCACAACATTTATCATCAGCGTTTCTGAACAGGTTTGAATGTTTATTCATAGATAAATTTTCACCTCATTTTTCTCATCAAAAATAATCTTAGATTGCATTGAGCTTCTTCCTGAAATTCATTAGTATAGCTTTCGTTCACTTCGGTGGATTTATGTTAAGTTTAACTTCCAATCTAATTTAAGAAGTCTTCTGGATGAAGCATCTTATCGCAACTGCGGTGTTTTCTTGCAGCGCAATGGCTTATGCCAACACCTCTTTACCTAATTACAATACTGATTCTCATCTGTATGAATTCACCCAAACTTACGACTTAATTGCGCCGAAAGGTTCACAAGGTCAAGCAAATTTGTGGGCGCCGTTACCATTTAACGGAGAGTATCAACAAGTCAAATCCATTCAATTTGAAGGCAATTATTTGGATGCCTATGTGACAGAAAACAACAAATACGGTGCGAAAACCTTGTTTACTACATGGGATAAAGACGCGCAAAAACGTGATTTGAAAGTGACCATGGTGATTGAAACCAAAGATCGCGAACCGATGGTAAAAGGCGCTTTGGATAACTACATGCCACCGAAAGACATTCAGTATTCCGTCGATGTACACATAAATTAAATTACACGGCAGAAATCGTTTGATAAAAATAAAGGGCTATTTTAACTTGCCCTTTTTGATTCTGTAATTTCTGCAATCAGCGAGTCAATTCTCTGTAAATTACAACCGCTCTTTTTCTCCGCCGAAATCGTGCAATAGATTTTCTGTGAGTTGACTCAAAATGCCGGTCATTAATACAAAATCCGCATCGAAACGTTGGGCATAGTCTTCTTTCAAAATATCGTCATTTTTCTCTCGAATCTGATCGGCAAATTTTAAGCGTTTCAGGCTGCAATCTTCGTTTAATACAAATGACAGACGCGCTTCCCATTCCAGTGCCAGTTTGGTGACGAACTTCGAATGGACTAAAGAGAGAATCTCTTCACTATCTAACGCTTGTTGTTTGCAACGAATCACAGCGTTCGTTTGGCTATCGCGTAATTCGGCTTCTTCCAATGGCACAAGCCATTCCGGCGTATTTTCTTGGGCGATCCAGTTTTGCATGATAAGTGCCGGCTCATTGGCGAAAGTCAGTGGCACCACAGGCAGCGAACCCAATGATTTACGTAACAGCGCCAGCACCTCTTCTGCACGTTTTGCTGAGGCAGCGTCCACATAAATCAAATTATTTTCTGTATCAATCCAAATCGCGGTTTGTTGATATTTACTGAATGCGCGAGGTAATAAGGTTGCAATTACATCGTCTTTTAAGGTTTGTTTTTCTACTTTTTTCAGCTTGCGATTTTCCGCCTGTTCGAGTTTTTCCACACGGGCGTCTAATTCACGTTTTACCACATGAGAGGGTAAAATTTTCTCTTCTTTTTGCGCCAACAATAAAATCTGCTTTCCAACAGCAAAATATAAAAGTTCGCTGCCTTTGAGCGGTTCAGACCAACCAAATTTGCTTTGTTCCGATTGGTGGCAAGGGTGGTATTGATTGTTTCCAAGGGCGGTGGAGAGAGGCTGTGCCGACCAATCAAGGGATTTAGTCAGACGGTAAATCATGGCGTTTTTGAACCAAAACATGGTAGATCCTTATGCTTATTCAGGTAAAATGTGCGCTATTGTAACTTACTTGAAGGTGAAATATGCAACATAAATTGGTGTGCTTTATCGGTGGCGGCAATATGGCCCAAGCTATTGTGTTTGGTTTATTAAAACAAGCTTATCCTGCCGATAAAATTATCGTGTGCGATCCGAATCAAGAAAAGCGTGATTTATTTGCGCAAAAAGGTGTACGCACCTCAACGGATAATATCGCCGCCGTCGCACAGGCAGAGGTCGTATTGTTAGCCGTCAAACCGCAAGTACTTGCCGACGTTTGTACGCCTTTAAGTGCGGTGGATTTTTCCGATAAATTACTGATTTCGATTGCGGCAGGTATTTCCGTGGCAAGATTAATTGCGCTTTTACCGACCGCTCACGCTGTTGTGCGTGTGATGCCAAATACGCCGGCCTTAGTGGGCGAGGGCATGGCAGGATTATTTGCAGCAAAAAACACCTCAGAAAACGACCGCACTTTTGCGCAGGATTTATTGTCCGCCGTAGGCAAAACTCTTTGGGTGGCGTCGGAAGAACAGATGCATGCCGTCACAGCCGCGTCTGGCAGTAGTCCGGCGTATTTCTTTCAATTTTTGGAAGCCATGCAACAAGGCTTAATTGAAATGGGGTTATCCGCTGAAAACGCGCGAGAATTAGTGCAACAGGCAATGTTAGGCTCGGCCAAAATGGTGGTGGAAAATCCTCAGATAGATTTATCGACATTGCGCCAAAATGTAACGTCCAAAGGCGGCACTACCGCAGCGGCGCTGAATGTGTTAAATCAACATCAATTTAATGGCATCGTGCAACAAGCCATGCAAGCTTGTGTCGCACGTTCTAAAGAAATGGAAACCTTATTCTAATGCTTGTTCGTCCTTTTACTTGGCTCGCCTTGAGCTTTTTCGGCTACTACTGCGCCTATGGTGTATTCGTGCCGTTTTTCCCGGTTTGGTTGAAATCACAACAGTATGGCGAAGAACTGATCGGCATGGTGTTGGCAAGTGCTTATGTCTTTCGCTTTGTCGGCGGTTTGTTTTTTTCCGGTTTAATTAAACGCGCTTCACAGTTGATCAATTCTTTGCGTGTGTTGGCGCTTGCCGGAGCGTTGATTATGGCCGGGTTAAGTGTTGTTGCGGAGAATTTTTGGTTGCTGTTTTCTGCTATTGGCTTATTTGCCATGGTCAATGCGGCAGGTATGCCGATTACGGATTCCTTGGCTACTACTTGGCAGCGGCAAATTCAGTTGGATTACGGTAAGGCTCGGCTCATTGGCTCCCTTGCCTTTGTGGTTGGCGTAACCTTATTTGGCAATGTGATTGGCTTTTTCGGTGAGCAAAATATTGTCTGGATTTTGACCGCACTTTTATTGGCGTATTCGGTGATGCAATGCGTGACACCCACGATTCCCCCACAAGATGAACTCTCGGAACAGGCAACCACGAATGTAGGTTATTGGGATTTATTAAAAAACAACACGACATTACGGGTTTTGTTGGCTTCCTCTTTAATTCAGGGCTCACATGCCGCCTATTATGTTTATAGTGTGTTATATTGGACAAGTCTGGGGATTTCCGTTTCGCAAACCAGCTTGCTATGGGGCTTAGGTGTGATTGCCGAAATTTTGCTGTTTTTCTTTTCTCGCCGTTTACTGCAAAACTGGAAGGTCAGCACTCTTTTTCATTTGGCGACCTTGGCGTGTATTGTACGTTGGATGGGGCTTGCCGCCACAAGTGAGATTTGGCTCATCGGGCTTTTGCAATTACTTCACAGCTTAACATACGCGGTGGCGCATTACGGCATGGTGCGTTACATCACCACGCAACCGCAGTCGCACATTTCTAAATTACAAGCGTTGTATAACGGTATTTCAAACAGCGCCATGGTGGCGATTTTGACTGCATTGAGCGGTGTGATTTATCCGTATTCCCCCTCAATGACCTTTATCTTAATGGCCATCATTGCGGCATTGGCGTTCGTGGTGACGCCACGTAAAGTGGAAGCCTTTTTACTGCATCGGGGCTAAACATGAATGATCTTACCTTGCTCGATTTATTTCTAAATGAATTATGGATAGGCAAAGGCTTGTCACCCAATACCGTGCAATCTTATCGCTTGGATCTCACCGCACTTTGTGATTGGCTTAGTGAGCGCAAGTTGTCGTTGCTCGGCTTGGATTCGGTCGATCTTCAAACCTTTCTCGGTGAGCGGGTAGAACAGGGCTATAAAGCCACCAGCACGGCGCGATTATTGAGTGCTATTCGAAAGCTTTTCCAATATTTGTATCAAGAAAAATACCGCACTGATGATCCCAGTGCGGTGCTGAGTTCGCCTAAATTACCCAGCCGTTTACCGAAGTATTTAACCGAGCAACAAGTCACGGATTTGTTGAATGTGCAACGTTTGGATCAGCCGATTGAACTACGCGATAAAGCGATGTTGGAGCTGTTGTATGCCACGGGGTTGCGGGTCACGGAATTAATTTCATTACATACCGATAGCATCAATTTAAATCAAGGCGTCGTGCGGGTCATCGGCAAAGGCAATAAAGAACGTATTGTGCCGATGGGAGAGGAGGCCACCCATTGGGTGAAACAATTTATGCTGTTTGCCCGCCCGATTTTATTGGATGGACAAAGTTCTGATGTGCTATTTCCAAGCCGTCGCGGTACACAAATGACACGCCAAACATTTTGGCATCGGATTAAACATTATGCGGTGCTGGCGGAAATTGATAGCAACATGTTGTCGCCACACGTTTTGCGTCACGCTTTTGCGACGCATTTGGTAAATCACGGTGCGGATTTGCGTGTGGTGCAAATGTTGTTGGGCCACAGTGATTTATCAACGACACAAATTTATACCCATGTGGCGAAAGAACGCTTGAAACGTTTGCACGAACGCTATCATCCGCGAGGTTAATTTTGGATAGATAAATCGAGTGTTTTTTAATCAATTATGCGCTTTTATCGTGCATTTCCTCGACGGAAAGCCTTTGTCTCGTTATAATTCATCGTCTTATTTTCTATTAATAACGTGTTCGGTGTGAGCATTCGCCGAGTGCATCAATTTGAGGTAACATCATAATGTCATTAAATATTGAAACGACTCAAGGTTTAGAGCGTCGTGTAACCATCACCGTTCCGGCTGAAACCGTTGTTCAAGCTATCCGCGAAGAATTAAAACGCGTTGCTAAAAACGCGCGTGTTGACGGTTTCCGTAAAGGCAAAGTCCCTCCACACATTATTGAAAAACGTTTCGGCGCCTCTGTTCGTCAAGACATTTTAGGCGATTTATTACAAAACCATTTCTTCCAAGCGGTTATCGAAAACAAAGTTAACCTAGCAGGTCGTCCAAGTTTTACTGTGGAACAATTTGAAGAAGGTAAAGAATTAAAATTCAGCGCAACTTTTGAAGTGTACCCTGAAGTTGAGTTAAAAGGCTTAGAAAATATCAAAGTGGAAAAACCGGTTGTTGAAATCTCTGAAGCAGATGTTGACAAGATGGTTGAAGTATTGCGTAAACAACAAGCAACTTGGACTGAAAGTCAAGACGCAGCGAAAGCAGAAGATCGCGTAACTATTGACTTCGTGGGTTCTGTTGACGGCGAAGAATTTGAAGGCGGCAAAGCATCCGATTTCGTTTTATTCATGGGTCAAGGTCGTATGATCCCAGGTTTTGAAGAGGGCATCGTTGGCCACAAAGCGGGCGACAAATTCACTATTGATGTGACTTTCCCGGAAGAATATCACGCTGAAAACTTAAAAGGTAAAGCGGCGAAATTTGACATTACGTTGAAGAAAGTTGAAGTGATGGTATTACCGGAATTAACCGATGAGTTTGTTGCAAAATTTGGTCCAAATACCAAATCCGTTGCAGATTTACGCAATGAAATTCGTAAAAACATGCAACGTGAATTGAAAAACGCGTTAACCACTCGTGTGAAAACTCAAGTGATTGACGGTTTAGTAGAACAAAACCAAATTGATGTGCCAAGTTCTGCAGTTGAACAAGAAATTGACGTATTGCGTCAACAAGCAGCACAACGTTTTGGTGGCAATGCACAACAAGCAGCACAATTACCACGCGAATTATTTGAAGAACAAGCTAAACGTCGCGTATTAGTTGGTCTATTGTTAGCGCAAGTTATCTCTTCTAACGAATTAAAAGCAGATGAAGAACGCGCTAAAGCGATGATCGAAGAAATCGCGTCTGCTTATGAACAACCGGCGGAAGTGGTTGAATACTACAGCAAAAACAACGAATTAATGAATAACATTCGTAACGTAGTATTAGAAGAGCAAGCGGTTGATGCCGTGTTAGCGAAAGCACAAGTGACCGAAAAAGCGGCGACTTTCGATGAGATCATGAATCCACAAGCTTAATGATTCTCCGCGAAGTGCGGTTAATCTTTTAAGTGTTTTTTAGTTAAATACCTCGATGAAAATCGGGGTATTTTTTTGCGTTGTAAATATCACCATGAGATTTTGTTAGGCAACAAAAAAGGGTATCTTCAGATACCCTTTTTTCTATTAGAACATTACTTACTTGGTGATTGCATGAAACGGAAGAAATCACTGTCCGGTTTTAAAATCAACAAGTTATCCGAATTAGAGAAGCTGCTTTCATAGGCTTTAAGACTACGAATGAAGCTATAAAATTCCGGTTCTTTACCAAAGGCATCAGCAAAGATCTTCGCTGCAGTGGCATCGCCCTCACCGCGTAATTCTTGCGCCGTTTTTTCTGCATTGGCAATGATCAATGTGACTTTACGATCTACATCAGCTTGGATAAAGGCTGCTTTTTCTTTACCTTGTGAACGGTGTTCGCGAGCAACTGCATCACGTTCTGCACGCATACGTTGGTAAATAGAAGAAGACACTTCATCCGGCAAGTTAATTTGCTTGATACGTACGTCTAGTACTTCAATTCCCAATTCAGCAGTGCTGTCTTGTCCACTATTGAGCGCATTTTTAGCCCCCGCCATGAGTTCACCACGTGTACCTGAAACGATGTCTTTAATGGTGCGGGAACCTATTTCAGAACGCAAACGGTCGTTAACTTTACGGCGTAATAAATTGGCTGCTTGGGCGTAGTCGCCACCACCGGTGGTGGTAAAGAAACGACCGAAATCGTTAATACGCCATTTCACGTAGGAATCCACCAAAAGGTCTTTTTTCTCTACGGTCACAAAACGATCTGCTTGTCCATCTAGAGTTTGAATACGGGCATCCAGCGCTTTCAAATTATCAATAAAAGGGATTTTGAAATGTAATCCCGGCGTATAAATTGCCACTTTATTATCGGCATCGCGTTGCACTTTGCCAAAGCGTAACATAATGCCACGCGTACCTTCACTGACAACCACAATGCTGGAATAAAGCACCGCGATAAGCACGAAAATAACAGGTAATAAAAATTTACGCATTAGTTAATTCTCCCTTGGCGACCATTGTCGGTACGCGATTCCATTGGTCTAAGTGGTGCTGTTTGCTCATGCGTGCGTGAAACAGGCGCAGAAGTTACCGCACTTTGTTGTGTTTCATTGGATTCACTTACATTGGTACTACCGTTCGAGCCAGTGGATTTTTTACCTTTTAACAATTGTTCTAAAGGCAATACGGTTAAGTTATTTCCATTGCCGGAATCCAACATGACTTTTGGTGTATTTGCCATGACTTTTTCCATGGATTGAATATATAAGCGTTCGCGGAAGACGGTTGGTGCTGCTTTAAACTCAGGTAAGAGCGGTTGGAAACGTTCCACTTCCCCTTTAGCATCTAGCACCACGCGGTCTTTATAGGCTGTCGCTTCTTCTAAAATGCGTTGTGCATTACCACGAGCAATCGGCTCTTTCTCACGCGCATAGGCTTCTGCTTCACGAATATAACGTTGTTCGTCTTCTTGTGCTTTAATCGCATCATCAAAGGCTTCTTTGACTTCTTCCGGTGGACGTGCAGATTGGAAGTTCACATCAATCACTTCTAAACCCATATCATATGGTTCAATAATTTGATTTAACGCTTTCCAAGTATTTTCACGTACGACGGAACGACCTGTCGTCAAAATATCGTTCATTGTCATATGGCCGATAACATAGCGTAATGCACTGTCGGTAGCCTGATTCAAACTATCGTTGGCATTGATTGCACTAAACAGGTATTTTTCAGGATTTTGGACACGATACTGCACGGTCATTTCCACTTTCACCATGTTTTCATCTTGGGTGAGCATGGAACCTTGTGTTCTTAATTCAAGTACACGCTCAACGTTGACCGGAATCACTCGATCAATAAAAGTCGGTTTCCAGTTTAAGCCAGGTTGTTGAATGGAATGGAATTGTCCTAAACGTAGCACGACGCCACGTTCTGCTTCTTTGATGGTATAGAAACCACTGGCGCCCCACATAATCACGCCGGCTGTAATCGCAATCGGTAATAATTTACCTAAGCCGGAAGGCAGGTTAGACGCACCGGAATGATTGTTTTTAGCCCCTTTACCACCCATTTTTTTCAATAAGTTATTGAAAATCTCTTCTAAGTCCGGTGGTGATTGTTCGTTCTTTTTTTGTGAGTTGGAAGAATGATCCCAGTTAGACTGACCTTCGTTTTTATCGGAACCCTGATTTCCAGAGGATTGCCCGTTTTGCTTTGGTTTGCCCCAAGGATCTTGATCTGAACCATTTAAAGACATTGCTTTCTCCATTTGTCAAAAAATTGTTGCAAGTCTAAACAAAATCGCGTGTTAAGTCTAACGATTAATGGGAAAGTCTATCGATTTTAAAGGGTTAATTATTCACGTTGTAGTGAATTTTATGCACAAGCCTTTGAGGTTGAAGATGCTCGCCATCCCAAGTCCAAAAATAGGGCGATTTTATAGCTGTTTGGTTAACAAAATAGGCGAGATAAAAAGGCAGTTCATCGGTAAAACACAGCTGTCCACGGGGGCAGTGGGCCGAGAAAATGTGTAAGGTTTCGGGATGATGTGTCACTTCTGATAATTTTGCGATGCCCACGCCTTGGGATTTCAACACGGCTTCGCGTAAACACCAAATACGATAAAAAGCGGATTGGGATTCAGTTTGTTGTTGAAACCAGTCGATTTCTTCCGTGCTTGCAAAATGTTCCAACAGGGCTAAATAAGGACGTTCTTTGCTAGGCGATTCAATGTCGATTCCTACCGCACTTTTTTCACCTGGTTGGCTGATGTGCAAAATCACTGCCACCCAATCACCGGAATGGCTGATATTAAAATCAAAATCAGAAAAGGGAAATTGCGGTCGGTCAGTTTCTGTACGCGAAATTTGACCTAAAAGTGCGGTCGGTTTTTCTGCTGTTTTGAGTAATTGCCACAGCAAGAAATGCGCTAAACGACGACATTGCCAACGTTGTTGCATACGCGGGTTGCCGTGGCTTAACGTCAGCAAATTAGCCGGAATCAGGTCGGCTGGGATGTCATGAAAAGGGAAGGGGGTGTGAATATTTCCCCAAGCGATTAGCGTTGTCATCGTGATAAGAAAAGTGCGGTCAAAATCCGTTGAATTTTGTCACCGCACTTTTTCACCTTATTTCAATAAATAAGCTCTTAACTGCGCAAAATCGTTTTCCATTTCATCGGATAACAACGGCAGTTTGTTGTGTTTATCCAACGCTTCCGGTAACGGTAGCGTTAAATCCAGAATACGTTCGACGGATTCTTTAAATTTTGCCGGATGCGCAGTGCACAGGAATAAGCCGGTTTCGCCTGGTTGTAAATCCTGTTTTAACACTTCATAGGCCACAGCGCCATGCGGTTCGCATAAATAACCCAGTTGATTCATGGCGCGTAAGGTATCTTCTGTTTGTGCATCGGAAATTGCAGCCGAATGTAACTCGGTCAATGCCCAACCATTACGTTTGAACAATTCTTCCACGCGAGGCCAGTTGTTCGGACGAGAAACGTCCATAGCGTTGGAAAGGGTGGCCACGGTTGCATTTGGTAACCAGTTTCCGCTGTGTAAATAACGCGGCACTGTGTCGTTGGCGTTGGTGGCTGCGATAAAACGTTTAATCGGTAAGCCGAGGGTTTTAGCGATTAATCCGGCTGTGAGGTTGCCGAAGTTGCCGCTTGGCACGGAAACCACCAAGTTTTCACGTTGTGCTTTTGGTAATTGTGCTGCCGCTTCAAAGTAATAGCACACCTGCGCCAATAAACGGCTGATATTGATGGAGTTCGCCGAGTTTAAACCGATGGCTTGGCGTAGTTCTGCATCATCAAAGGCTTGTTTTACTAAAGCTTGGCAGGCATCGAAATCGGCATTGATTGCGATGGTACGAATATTGCCGCCGAGGGTACAGAATAATTTTTCTTGTAACGGGCTGATTTTGCCTTTCGGGTATAAAATCACCACCTCGATATTTTCTAAACCATAGAACGCATGGGCAACTGCCGCACCAGTGTCCCCGGATGTCGCGGTTAAAATCGTGATTTTGCCGTCACCGCGTACGGTCGCAAGGGCTTGTGCCATAAAGCGTCCGCCGAAGTCTTTAAAGGCAAGGGTTGGGCCGTGGAACAATTCCAATGCATAAATATTGTCTTCCACGTTGGCAACCGGTGCAGGGAAGGTGAAGGCGTTGCGTACCATTTGTTCAAGCTGGGCTTGAGGGATTTCCTCACCGATTAAGGCACCAAGGATTTTTTGGCTGCGTTCAACCAGTGGCAATGCCAACAGTTCATCGATATTGCTTAAGTTCGGTATGTTTTCAGGGAAAAATAAGCCCTGATCTTTGCCTAACCCTTGGCGTACGGCTTGGGCAAAATTGACCTGTTCTTCGGGGTGTTTGATGTTGTATAAATTCATGTGAAACCTGTTCTTTTGTTTGGCACCTTTAAGACAAAAGTGCGGTGATTTTTTTCCGGTGTTTTAATCAAGCTCTCTTGCACCGGCATTATCGACTTTGCAAATGTGCACAAAGCCTTCGTTGTTTTGTAAATAATGATTTTCAAGGTAAGTGGCAAGTTTGCCGGCAATATGCAAGTCCGGTGCGATGGAAAAGATCGTCGGGCCGGACCCTGAAATTCCGGTGGCTAACGCACCTAAATCACGCGTCGCTTGTTTCACTTCGGCAAAGTTAGGCAACAAGGCTTCGCGATAAGGTTCGGCAATGACATCTTTCATCATCATGGCGGCTAAATTTTCCTGTTGTGTGTGGCAAGCATGCACGAAACCACCCAGATGGCGACCATGTGCAATAACATCTTGACGTGTGTAGCTTTTCGGTAAAATTGCTCGGGCTTCCGCAGTGGACACCTCAATTCCCGGGTACGCCAAGACCCAATACCAATGATCAAAAAACGGCAAGGTTTGGCAAATGTTGCCGAGTGATTGCACCATAAACTGCACGCCACCCAAGTAGCAAGGCGCCACATTATCGTAATGAATGGAGCCGGAAATGCGTCCTTCCAACTCGCCCATCATTTCTAACAATTCCATTTTAGAAAAAGGTTCGTCATGGAATTTATTCAGCGCGACCAAGGCGGCAACAATAGAGCAGGCACTGGAGCCCAAGCCTGAACCGATAGGCATATTTTTCTCTAAGGTTAAGCGTAGCGGTTTGACTTTTGTGTTACGTAATTTGAGCTGTTCGCTGAATAACACATAGGCTTGATAAACGATATTCTTTTGCGGCTCCTTTGGCAATTTACGCACAAAATAACCCGCACTTTCTAACTCAAAGCCGGCGGCGATAGGTTCGATTTGCACCACATCGCCTAATAATGAACCGTTAATTGGGGAAATTGCCGCACCTAAGGTATCAAAACCGACGCTGATATTGGCACTGGAGGCCGGCGCATAGACTCTTAGCATAACATTCTCCGTTTAATGCTTTAAGGTTCTTAAAATATCGGCAAAAATGCCGGCAGCAGTGACAGCATTGCCCGCACCGTAACCGCGTAATAATAGCGGAATCGGCTGGTAATAACGAGTGTAAAATGCCAGCGCATTCTCACCGTTTTTCACCTTGTATAGCGGATCATCTTTGCCTACGGCAACAATAGACACTTTGCATTTGCCGTTTTCAATTTGTCCAACATAACGTAAAACTTTTTCTTCCACTTCGGCTTTTTCGACACGTGCAGCAAATTCAGTATCCAATTGCGGCAACATCGCCATAAATTCTTCAGTAGATTTGCCCTCGGCAAAACCTTTTGGAAGAACGCCTTCGACTTCGACATCTGACAATTCCAGTTCTAAGCCGCTTTCTCGAGCAAGAATTAACAATTTGCGGGCAACGTCCTGACCGGATAAGTCATCACGCGGATCCGGTTCGGTGAAGCCTTTTTCGCGGGCAAGTGCGGTCGCTTGGGAAAGGCTTAAATCTTCTTCCAATTTGCCGAAAATAAAAGAAAGAGAACCGGATAAAATCCCGTCAAAACGTTCCACTTCATCGCCGGCGGCTAATAAGTTTTGTAAGTTTTCAATGACTGGTAAGCCTGCACCGACGTTGGTTTCGTATAAGAATTTACGTTGGTTTTTATGGGCCAGTTCACGCAGTTTGTGGTAGTAAGTTAAGTCACGGGTATTGGCTTTTTTATTTGGGGTTACCACATGGAAACCTTCTGCCAATGCACGTTCATACAAACTCGCTAAGGATTCAGCCGATGTACAATCTACAAATACCGGGTTCACAACGTGATGTAATTTAATGAAAGATAACAACACGTCAAAATCCGATGGCTGTGTGGCATTTTCCAAATCGGTTTGCCAATGGTCTAAGCTTAAACCGTTTTCATTCAGCAACATTTTATTGGAGTTGGCTAATGCACAGACACGGATTTCAATGTCCTTCTTTGCTAAATACTCTTTTTGCTGTTTGATTTGCTCGATTAATTCGCCGCCGACACCGCCGACGCCAACGAGAAATACTTCCACGATTTTTTTATTATTAAATAACGCTTGGTGGGTCGCTTTTACGGCTTCAATGGCTTTATTTTGTGGTACCACAGCGGAGATGGAACGCTCGGAAGAGCCTTGCGCAATGGCATTAATACTGATATTTGCTTGGGCTAAGGCAGAGAAGAACCGTGCGGCAATGCCTTTGGCTTTTCGCATACCGTCTCCAACCACAGAAATAATGGAAAGATCTTTAATCACATCAATTTTATCTAATTGGTGTGCCGCTAATTCTTGCGCAAATTCGTTTTCTAATACTTTCAATGCCACATCCACCGATTTAATCGGTACACAGAAACTGATGCTGTATTCGGAAGAGGATTGCGTAATTAAGATCACTGACACATTGGCTTGTGACATCGCAGAAAAGACACGCGCCGCCATACCAACCATGCCTTGCATGCCCGGGCCGGAGATGTTGAACATAGCAACATTATCTAAATTAGTGATGCCTTTAACTTGCAACTCTTCGGATTTGATATTGCCGGCAATAATGGAACCCGGCGCGGTTGGGTTGCCGGTGTTTTTAATTAAGCATGGAATGTTCGGACGCACCAACGGACCAATCGTGCGTGGGTGAATCACTTTAGCACCAAAATAAGACAGCTCCATGGCTTCGCGATAAGACAGGCTTGGCAATAAACGCGCATCCGGCACTAAACGTGGGTCACAGGTATAAACGCCGTCAACGTCTGTCCAAATTTCGCAGACGCTGGCACCTAAACAGGCGGCTAAACAAGCGGCGGAGTAGTCAGAACCATTACGGCCCAATAAAACCAATTCGCCTTTACTATTACAAGCTGTAAAGCCTGCCATTAACACTACACAATCTTTTTCAATAGCTTTGGCATTCACACGTTTGGTGGATTCTTCAATATCTACGGAGGATTCTAAATAACTGCCTTGCGCTAATAATTGTTTCACCGGATCGATCACATGTACGCGATAACCGTTGGCTTCAAACCAGGCTTTCATCATCGCAATAGAGAGTTTTTCACCTCGGCAATCAATGGTGGCTTTTACCGCATCTTCTACTTTACCAGCTTGACGAATTTGGTCTAATAAAGAAGCAATTTGTTGGAATTCTTGATCGATAAGTTGTTTGGTGCCGGCAAGATCAAACTTATTGTTTTTGGCATGTAAGCCGTTAATGATGGTATAGAAAATATCTAATGCTTCGTTGAAATGGGAATCGGTAGGTTGGTTTAAACTGGCTTTTTCAGAAAGGGCGACAAGGTGATTGGTGATTTTAGCCGGTGCGGATAAAACACCTGCGGCTTGTTCTTCCAAATGAGCTTTTTCGATAAGCCCAGCCGCTCGTAAAAAACGTTCCGGGTTGGCTAATGATGTGCCGCCAAATTTTAATACGCGCATGATATTCTCCTGAGTATGATCTTTAAAATAGTTGCATAAAAAAACCCGCTTTATAGAGGAAGCGGGTTCATTAATCTTATTCTTAACGCACTAGCCCGCCCCATTAATCATCGTAATGGTAATCATGGTGGTTGACATAATAATAGTGCGGTTAAGTTGAGGCATAATTTATTTTACATGGTGAAAAATCGGATATAGAAATACCGAAATTTCATATCCTTGTCAAACGGAAATCGGAGAATTTTGCATTATTTTCTAACTTTTTTAGTTGGTGTAAAATAAATCACCATTTTTATTACAAGGACGCCTTATGATTGCGCAAAATCTTGCACATATTCGGGAACAAATTACACAATGCGAATGCCATTCTGAGACTCAAAGTGCGGTCAAATTACTTGCCGTTTCTAAAACCAAACCGATTGAAGATATTTTAACCGCGTACGAAGCGGGTCAAAGGGTATTTGGCGAAAACTATGTGCAAGAGGGCGTTGAAAAAATTCAATTTTGCCAACAACATCAGATTGAATTGGAATGGCATTTTATTGGACCATTACAATCTAACAAAACCCGCTTGGTGGCGGAATATTTTGACTGGATGCAAACCCTTGAGCGTGCAAAAATCGCTGACCGTTTAAATGAACAACGCCCACCGCACAAGGCACCATTAAATGTGTTAATTCAAGTTAATATCAGCAATGAAGCCAGTAAATCCGGCGTACAACCCGATGATATTTTGCCTTTAGCAAAACACGTGGAAAATCTACCGCACTTACGTTTACGCGGTTTAATGGTGATTCCTGAACCTACCGATGATGTGGTGCAACAGGAACAAACGTTTCGTCAAATGCGAACCTTGTTTGAAACCTTGCAACAGGCGCTGCCTCATGCCCAAATTGATACTTTATCCATGGGTATGACCGATGATATGCAAAGCGCCATTAAATGCGGTTCTACGATGGTGCGTGTAGGTACCGCGATTTTCGGGAAGCGAGTGTAATTTGCATAAAAGTGCGGTCGTTTTTGGCCGCGTTTTTTATTTTAAAGGAAAGCAAAACGCCACATTCAATTGAACGTGGCGTTTTGTATGGGGTAGTTAATTATTTTGCTAAGACGTTTTGTAACGCTTGATAAATAATCTGCGCTTGTTTTCCGGAAAGTGCGGTTTTCTTTTCATCTGAAATAACCACCGCACTTTGTTTGCCGGCAGCGGCAAGTTGCATTTGGTAATCCCCTTTTTCTAATTCAGGAAGTTGTGTACCGATTCGCAACCATTCTTCCTGAGATAACGGTTTATAAGCCAATTCCCGAATGCCTCGTGCGCCTTGTTCTTCGCCGATTTCAAATCCTAAAGTTGGTAATGCAGAAGCCAAGCGGTGCCATGCTTTTTCAAACGGTGCATTTAAAACCAAAGCGATACGACCATTAGAATCCGTTGCAATGGCGGATTGAATTGGTGAGGATTGTACCCCTCTTAATTCTTGCTGTTGTTTTTGATATGTGCTGTTAAGCTCTCCAACGAATTGATTTAATCGGTCAGATGCATAACGTTGTTTATCCGCAAGGTTTGGCGTGAAAACCGTGTCATCGCGTTTCATTTGCAGCACAGAAACCGTTAATGCATTGGCTTGTCGGGCATTCACTTCTTCAATTTGATAGCGTATTTGGGTATTTTTTAAGTCATCCACGCGCCCGGTCTCTGTCCAATCAGTCACTAATTTCTTACCTTCTAAGTGATAACCGATCTCTTGTTCTTTCAGTAAACGTTCAATTTGTTTTAGGTTATACACCTGTTTTTTATTGGATTCATAAACAATTAATGCGCGTTCACCATCAAATTGGGTGATAGAACCGTTGATAATGGCTAATGGAATTGATGGAGGACGAATATCCACGTTTTCTGTTTTCGCAATTTTGACTTGAGGTAATTGATATTCCGCGCTTTGTGTCGGTAAATTGACACCGCCACTTGCGAGTGGAGCGAAAAATGGCAATTCGGGATTTGATTTTTGGTAGTTATCGCCCGCTTGTTGTTTACTTTCATTGCTGGCAGAACAGGCACTTAATAGGGCAACCATTGCTGCAGTTAGTAACCATTTTTTCATAACATATCCTTTTGGCGTGTAATCAAGAGTGAGAAAGTCTGCTTTCGACAGAAGAGAAAGGGAAAAGTTCGGGATCTACGTAGAGATCCCGATGTGACATTAAAGTAGTCCGGCAAGTTTTAGGGCTTCTAATACAGACGGTTGTGCTTTTTCACTGAGTACTGTAAGAGGCAAACGAAGAGTCGGCTCTTGAATAAGTCCGAGCTTATAGCAGGCCCATTTCACGGGGATTGGGTTGGATTCGATAAAGAGATTTTTGTGTAACGGCATTAAACGTTGGTTAATTTTTTCGGCCTCTTCAAATTTACCTTCACGAGCTAAATGGCACATTTTCGCCATCTCTACAGGCGCAATGTTATTTGTGACCGAAATCACGCCTTCCGCACCCAGTTTCATTGCCTCTAAACTGGTTGCATCATCGCCACTTAATACAATGAAATCATCGCCGGCAAGTTGTTTGATTTTTTGCACTCGGGAAACATCACCGGTGGCTTCTTTAATACCCACGATATTTTTGATTTTAGCTAAACGACCAACCGTTTCCGGTTGTAAATCGCTTCCGGTACGCCCCGGTACATTATACAAAATTTGCGGAATATCGGTGCATTCTGCAATGGCTTTAAAGTGTTGATACATGCCTTCTTGAGTAGGTTTGTTGTAATAAGGGACAACGGATAAACAACCGGAAATACCACTATTATTTAATAATTTTGTCATGGTAATGGCTTCGCTGGTGGCATTGGCGCCGGTACCGGCAATAACCGGGATTCTGCCGGCGGCAAACTCAACGGTCTTTAAGATGGCTTTTACATTTTCATCAATGCTGAGGGTGGCGGATTCACCGGTTGTCCCAACAGAAACAATCGCATCCGTGCCGGCATTAATGTGAAATTCAACCAGCTTTTTCAAATTTTCAAAATCTACTTCGCCATGGCTATCCATTGGTGTCACTAATGCAACTATGCTTCCCTGAAATAAAGGATGATTTGACATAAAAGCCTCCATTTTTTGTTATTGGATTCCGGTTTAAATAAGAAATTACATTGCCGGAAAAAAGAGTTGTGTTTGCTTGCTAATGGTTATTTAAGATCGCTAAAATACCCTGAATTTGCAAGAAATTTTTTATTTTTTTAAGAGGATTTTTAAATGAATACATTAAAAGTTGGCGAAAACGCACCGCACTTTTCTTTACTGAATCAAAATGGCGAATTAGTTTCTTTGGAACAGTTTAAAGGTAAAAAAGTGTTGGTTTATTTTTACCCAAAAGCGTTAACCCCTGGCTGCACGACACAAGCCTGCGGTTTACGGGATAGCAAATCGGAATTGGAAAACTTAGGCGTGGTGATTTTAGGAATTAGCCCGGATAGCCCGAAAAAATTAGCGCAGTTTATCGAAAAGAAAGCGCTGAATTTCACGTTGTTATCAGACGAAGATCATCAAGTCGCCCAGCAATTTGACGTGTGGGGGGAAAAGAAATTTATGGGACGCACTTTTGATGGTATTCACCGAATCAGTTTTCTTATTGATGAAAACGGTAAAATTGCGCAAGTTTTTGATAAATTTAAAACAACAGAACATCATCGGGTGGTGTTGGATTACTTGAGAAAATTATAGTTATCTTATTGAGATAAAATATAAAAGTGCGGTGCGTTTTTCAAAACTTCGGTATTATGTAGCAGTTGCACAAAGATTTAACCGATTAAAAACCTTAAGATCCCTATTGAAATTTTAACTCAATAGGGATTTTATTATGGCACAAAAGTTGCTGAAACACGAGTTAGTGGAACGCCTATTAAAGCTAAAAGAGAAGCAAGATGAGCTGACGGTGCAAATGCAGTGTTTGTCACAAGAGATTAACGCATTAGCTCAACCTTATATGCCGAA
>NZ_NRCW01000004.1 GCF_003130075.1 Aggregatibacter segnis
TAATGCCGATGGTAGTGTGGGGCATCCCCATGTGAGAGTAGGTCACCGCCAAGCCTAATATGAACCCCTGATGTGAGTGCATCGGGGGTTTTTGTTATAGCCAGCCAAAGTCTAGCTATAAAAACCATACGCTATGCGTATGGAACCAAATAGCTTAAGCGATGAACAGAAAAAAATCCTCACTATATAATGAACAGGGCTGACAACCGAAATTCAACATATAGGAGGATTATCATGGTAAGTAAAACCAATGATGATTCAAGTCTATCACACACAAAATGGAACTGTAAGTATCACATTGTATTTATCCCGAAGTACAGAAGAAAAGCAATTTATGGAAAGTTAAGAGCAGATATAGGGCAAATATTGAGACAGTTATGTAACTATAAAAATGTCGAGATAATATAAGCATTATGCAATCCCGGATCATATCCATATGCTCTTAAAGATCCCACCTAAAATATATGTATGGAAATAGACCTTTCTGGGCTAAAGGATTTTTTGTCAGCACAGTGGGCTTAAATACAAAAGTTGTGGAGGACTATATAAAGGAATCAAGAAAAAGAAGACATGGTTCAAGATAATTTATCAACGAAAGAACATATTGACCCCTTTAAGGGGGAGCAAGGAAGTAATTAGACACGGTTGTCAGTTTTCACAAGCCCCTTGAGGGGCTTGTGAAGTATAGGCCCTTATAGGGGAGTCTAAAAACCGCACGTTTTACGTGCGGATTGTTATTTATGTTGAGAGATCTTGTGTTTTTTCATACAATCTAACGAATTTTACTTTAAAGGAGATGCAGATGTACTTTGATAACATTAAAGCTGAACTTACTGAAGCAGCAGATGTATTAAATAAATTTTTAGCCGACGAGAATAATATCAAATTAATCCAAAAAGCAGCATTATTGATTTCAGAGAGTTTTAAACAAGGGGGTAAAGTGCTGTCTTGTGGTAATGGCGGTTCTCATTGTGATGCGATGCATTTTGCTGAAGAATTAACAGGGCGTTATCGTGAAAATCGCCCTGGTTACCCAGCAATTGCTATTTCCGATGTTAGCCATTTAAGCTGCGTGAGTAATGATTTTGGCTATGATTATGTATTTTCGCGTTATGTGGAAGCGGTAGGACAAAAAGGTGATGTTTTATTCGGTTTGTCTACTTCAGGAAATTCCAAAAACGTGCTTAATGCTATTGAAGCAGCAAAAGCGAAAGGAATGAAAGTCATTGCCATGACAGGTAAAGATGGCGGTAAAATTGCAGGAATTGCAGATGTAGAAATTCGAGTGCCTCATTTTGGTTATGCAGATCGCATTCAGGAAATTCACATTAAAGTTATTCATATTTTGATGATGTTAATTGAATTTGAAATGGCAAAAACAAATTAATAAAGTGCGGTCGTTTTTTCATATGTTTTTTGAATCCCAAATTTTTTGGGATTTTTTATATCTTAATGTTGCATAATTATTCATAAAATAATAATATATTTTCAATTTTATGATGATTGATACAGAGACTCAGTAAACAATGACAATTAGTGTTAAAAATTTAAATTTTTTTTATGGCTCAAGCCAGGCCTTGTTTGATATTAACTTAGCTGCTGATGATGGTGATGTAGTGGTATTACTGGGGCCTAGTGGTGCAGGCAAAAGTACATTGATTCGAACATTAAATTTATTAGAAGTGCCACAATCGGGTAAATTGAGTATTGCCAATAATCAGTTTGATTTGTCTTCAGATAATGACCCGAAACAACTTCGTCAGTTACGTCGTGATGTAGGTATGGTATTTCAGCAATATAATTTATGGCCGCATATGACCGTATTACAGAATCTTATTGAAGCACCGATGAAAATTCTTGGTGTAAGTGAGCTAGAGGCTAAACAACAAGCATTGGAATTGTTGCAACGTTTACGTTTAGAGGAGTTTGCTGATAGATTTCCGTTGCATTTGTCTGGTGGTCAACAGCAGCGGGTGGCGATTGCACGAGCTTTAATGATGAAACCGCAAGTATTGTTATTTGATGAACCAACCGCTGCATTAGATCCGGAAATTACGGCTCAGATCGTTTCTATTATTGAAGAATTGCAACAAACCGGAATTACGCAAGTTATTGTTACTCATGAAGTAAATGTAGCGAAAAAAGTAGCAACTAAAGTGGTTTATATGGAACAGGGGCGTATCATCGAAATGGGCGATAAGACTTGTTTTGAGAACCCTCAGACGGAGCAGTTTAAACAATATTTATCACACAATATCTAATCTTGAAGGAGAATATTATGAAAAAATTATTATTAAGTGCAATTTTATTAGGCTCTGCAGTAGCGGCCCACGCGCAGGATTTAACTTTTGCTATGGAACCAAGTTACCCACCGTTTGAGTCTACTAATGAAAAAGGTGAAATTATCGGTTTTGATGTGGATATTGCCAACGCTATCTGTAAAGAAATTCAAGCTACCTGCCATTTTAAAGGCGAGGCATTTGATTCTTTGATTACTAATTTAAGATCAAAACGTTTTGATGCGGTTATTTCTGCGATGGATATTACCGAGGCTCGTGGTAAACAAGTATTATTCTCTGACCCATACTACGACAGTACAGCCAGCTACGTAGCCTTGAAAGGCAAAACCACTTTAGAAAATGCGAAAAATGTTGGTGTGCAAAATGGGACGACCTATCAGCAATATACAGTGGCAGAAACAAAACAATATAGCGTGAAATCTTATGCCAGCTTGCAAGATGCGGTACTGGATCTAAAAAATGGGCGTATTGATATTATCTTCGGTGATACCGCAGTACTTGCAGATATGATTTCCAAAGAAGATAACGTCCAGTTTGTTGGCGATAAGGTGAATAATAAAAAATATTTTGGTAATGGCTTTGGTATTGCATTGAATAAATCTAACAAAGAATTAGCAGAAAGCTTCAATAAAGGTTTAGCAGCAATTAAAGCCAATGGCGAATATCAAAAAATCTACGATAAATGGATGACCAAATAATCCCATGTTTTCTGATTATTTTTCTTTAATGTTGACCGCGGCCCTGATGACCTTAGGGCTTGCGGTTTGTTCGTTAGTGTTAGGGCTTTTTTTAGGCATGCTATTTGCCGTGTTAGAAGCTAATCGTTTCGTTGGTAAACCCACCGCGGTGCTTGTTGCCTTATTGCGAGGCTTACCGGAAATTCTGGTCGTATTGCTGGTTTATTTTGGTTCTAGCGAATTAGTGGAATTGCTTACCGGCGAATACATTGAGTTCGGTGCATTCGGTTGTGGTGTATTCGCGCTGTCCTTAATTTTTGCAGCCTATGCTTCACAAACATTGCGTGGTGCTATTCAGGCGATTGTTAAAGGGCAGTGGGAGTCAGGAACAGCGTTGGGATTGAGTAAAGGCTACACTTTCCTTCATATTATCATGCCACAAGTGTGGCGTCATGCATTGCCGGGGTTGAGTAATCAATGGTTGGTGTTATTGAAAGACACAGCGTTGATTTCTTTAATTGGTGTAGATGATCTGATGCGTCAAGCACAGCTGATTAATACGAATACACACCAACCTTTCACTTGGTATGGTATTGCCGCGTTGATTTATCTTTTAGTAACATTAGTGAGTCAAGTTGGTATTCGTAAATTAGAACTGCGTTTTACTCGTTTTGAAAGGGAAGTGTAATTATGTTTCAAGAATATTTAAGCGTGATTGCACAAGGTATTCCTACCAGTTTGCTATTAACTGTTGTGTCATTGTTGATTGCCTTTAGTCTGGCTTTGTTGTTTACCATACTACTTTCTATTGGTAATAAAGTGGTGAAAAGTGCGGTCAATTTATATCTTACTTTATTTACCGGCACGCCTTTATTAGCACAGTTTTTCCTGATTTATGCAGGGCCGGGGCAATTTCAATGGATTGTGAACAGCCCGTTGTGGCTACTGTTTTCTAATGCTTGGTTTTGTGCTGCGTTAGCATTGGCGTTAAATAGTGCGGCCTATTCTACCCAATTATTCCATGGCGCAGTGAAAGCAATTTCTAAAGGCCAATGGGAAAGTTGTGAAGCACTTGGGCTAAGCCGTTTGCAAACCTTGAA
Organism: Aggregatibacter segnis; assembly: GCF_003130075.1. GTDB lineage: Bacteria > Pseudomonadota > Gammaproteobacteria > Enterobacterales > Pasteurellaceae > Aggregatibacter > Aggregatibacter segnis_A. The sequence continues at coordinate 4,078 of NZ_NRCW01000004.1, forward strand.
AATTTTACTTCCATATGCATTAAAACGGGCCTTGCCTTCGTACTCTAATGAGATCATTTTAGTGTTTAAAGGAACGGCCCTCGCTTCCACGATTACTATTATGGACATCATGGGTTACGCTCGCCAGCTTTATGGCACAGAATATGATGCGCTCACCATTTATGGCATTGCAGGTGGTATTTATCTCGTGATTACCGGTATTGCGACGTTGTTATTGCGTAAACTGGAAAACAAAGTGCTTGCTTTTGAACGGTTGGATATGCGCAGCTAGAATTAAGTGCGGTTATTTTTTCGAATGTTTTTAAATCCCAAATTTATTTGGGATTTTTTATATTTTAAGATTGCATAATTATGCATAAAAATATAATATATTTTCATTATAGAGTGAGTTTTGAACGATGTAAGTCTAATTATCCACCACATCACCAACTTAGAGGAGCATTAAGATGAAAACATTATTACTCGGTAGTTTGCTAATAGGGACAGCAATGGTAACGAATGCACAAAATTTAATTTTTGGTACGGAACCCAGTTATCCGCCTTTTGAGCTGACTAATGAAAAAGGTGAGCTTGTTGGGTTTGATATTGATATTGCACAAGCCATTTGCAAAGAAATTCAAGTCACTTGTCAATTTAGAACGCAGCCTTTTGATGCATTAATTCCTAGTTTGAAAGCCAAACATTTTGATGCTGCAATGTCTGCCATCGATATTACAGAAGCGCGTGCTAAGCAAGTACTGTTTACGGATTCTTATTATGATAATTCAGCCAGTTATGTTGCTTTGAAAGGGAAAATGGATTTAGCGACAGCAAAAAATATTGGTGTGCAGAACGGTTCAACTTTTCAGCAATATACTTTAGCTGAAACCAAACAATATGCGGCGAAAGCTTATGTGAATTTGCAGGATGCTATTTTGGATTTGAAGAATGGACGAATTGATATTGTATTGAGCGATACCGCATTATTGGCAGATATGATGAAAAAAGAACCGGAGCTTCAGTTTGTTGGTGAGAAAGTAGTCAATCCAAAATATTTTGGTAATGGTACGGGGATTGCAGTTCATAAATCCAACAAAGCCTTACAGGAAAGCCTGAATAAAGGGTTGTCCGCGATTAAAGCGAATGGCGAATATCAGAAAATTTATGATAAATGGATGGTAAAGTAATCATTAAGTGAAAAATGGGCAAGATGTTGCCCATTTATTTTTTATGCGTTGTTTGTTATCCAACTTGCCACGATCAACACTAAAGCAAAAATTGCTGCCCAAACTAAGTGGAGTTTAACGCTCTTACGATTAATTTCCTCATTCTGTAAACGACGCTCTTCCAGTTTTTGTTTATAGGCTTCAAGATTCTCCGGTTTAAAGGAAAAACCACAGTTAGGGCAGTATTCTGCACTTTCGCTGATTTTTTTACGGCATTCCGGGCAACGGTGTAACATGACTTCTCCGGTGAGATCAATTTTCAAGAAAAACACAATGTAGCGATTTTTGTTTAAAATACAAGAAATTTATACCGCACTTTTTAGTTCAATTTAAAAACGTGACTGATATCACATTTTGCAAAGATATTCTGAATCGATAGATTGCCGTTTATTTACTTCATTGTAACAGAAGCCTAAAATAGCGCGGCTTTACTCATATAGGAGTAATAGTTAAATATTAACCCGAACACGTTATGTGTTCTTTCCATAGGATTTTCATATGTTGTGGTTCTTCTTCTGTGTTCTGGTGTTGATTTTAGGTTATGCAGTTTATGGCAAAATTATTGAAAAAATCTTTGTCATTAACCCTAAACGTCAAACACCTGCCTACCAAGTCAATGATGGCGTCGACTATATGCCGATGTCTAAAACCAAAATTTGGCTAATCCAATTATTAAACATTGCAGGTACCGGTCCGATTTTTGGTCCGATTCTTGGTGCGTTATACGGGCCTGTCGCTATGTTGTGGATCGTTGTTGGTTGTATTTTTGCCGGTGCGGTACATGACTATTTCTGCGGTATGTTAAGTATTCGTCATGGTGGGGCAACCATGCCTTACTTAGCTGGTAAATTCTTAGGCCGTCCGGTAAAAGTCTTTATCAACGTTTTAGCGCTTGTTCTTCTTTTATTAGTTGGCGTTGTCTTCGTTGCAAGCCCGGCTCAATTAATGGGTACGATCACCATGGACGTCATGGGCGCATCTCAAGGTGCATTGCAATTAGGTGATGCCGAAGCGGTTCATAAGGCTGTTGAAGCCGGTGGTTTAACCGTATGGGGAATGGATAAAGCAACAGTGGTTTCTGTATGGACTGCGATTATTTTTGCTTACTATATTCTTGCAACCTTGTTACCAATTGACAAAATTATTGGCCGTATTTACCCACTCTTTGGTGCGTTATTACTCTTTATGTCTGTAGGTATGGTGTACGGTTTAGTATCCGCGCATTTCAGTGCGGTAGATCCTATCGAATTCTTCCGTACGATTGATGCAGATGGTCAAGGTTTAACATTAGAGAAATTCACACAAAATTTCCAAGTGAAGGGTGATGTACCAATTTGGCCATTATTGTTCTTAACTATTTCTTGTGGCGCATTATCCGGTTTCCACGCAACACAAACTCCATTAATGGCACGTTGTGCTGAAAATGAAAAAGAAGGTCGTTTCATTTTCTACGGAGCGATGATTGCTGAAGGTATTATTGCATTAGTATGGTGCATGGTAGGTCTTGCATTCTATGAGAACCCGCAAGCGTTACAAGATGCGATCGCCGCAGGTTCACCATCTAAAGTAGTATATGACAGCTCATTACACTTCTTAGGTTTCGTTGGTGGTATCTTTGCGGTATTAGGTGTTGTTGTACTTCCAATTACTTCTGGAGATACGGCATTCCGTGCAGCACGTTTACAATTAGCGGAAATTTTCAAAATTGATCAACGTTCACTTCCTAAACGTTTATTAATTGCAGTGCCATTGTTCGTATTAGGTTATTTTGTTTCAACCATCGACTTCAGCGTGTTATGGCGTTACTTCACTTGGGCAAACCAAATGACTGCAATGGTGATGTTATGGACAGCGGCAGCTTATTTATACCGCTATCATAAATTCCACTGGGTGGCATCTATCCCTGCATGGTTTATTACCACTGTCTGTGCAACCTATTTGTATTACAACAAAATCGGTTTCGGTTTAGACTATCAATTGTCAGTTTACCTAGGCTTTGCAACAACAATTGTTTGTGTCGTGTTGTTCTTCGCTTTAGTTAAACGTTCTAATGAAGCTGACCCAGAATCTTTAGTAGATAGCCTTGCGAAATAGCAAAAATATTGACCGCACTTTTAGCGGTAAAAACTAAAATAAAATACCCTGTTGATGAAGATTAACAGGGTATTTTTTATCTGATGATTCCTTCATATCTAAATGCATATTCAACTTAAAAATAGATAAAACTTTCCTGATGCATCTCATTAAATTGCTTGCAACTTATACACACAAATAATAAAATTAATCAAAAGTGGTAAAAAGTGTTTTTTTGTGGAAAATTTTGGGGTTGAACTCCCGAATTGAAATAAACAGAACAACTAAGGTGAGAAAAAATGTTTCGTGGTGCGGCAACGATTAATTTGGATGTGAAGGGAAGAATTTCTATTCCTACCCGTTATCGTGCCGAGCTTTTAGAACAGAACCAGGGACAAATGGTTTGTACCGTAGATATTCGTCAACCTTGTTTATTGCTTTATCCGTTAAAAGAATGGGAAATTATTGAGCAAAAATTGCTCGGGCTTTCTAATTTTGATCCATTACAACGTACCTTACAACGAGTGATGCTGGGTTATGCCACTGAGTGTGAATTGGACAGTGCTGGACGAATTTTAATTAGTGGTCCTTTACGCCAGCACGCTAAATTAGAAAAATCCATCATGCTTGTTGGACAATTAAATAAATTTGAAATTTGGAGCGAGGCCGAGTGGCAGGCTCAAATTGAAAAAGACATGGCATTAGGTGCAACAGATAGCTTTGCACTGTCAGAAGAATTAAAAACGCTGTCATTATAAGAGTAAAACTCACCGAACAGCGGCACTAGCAAAAGATAAGCGGCAATTATGCCGCTCTATCTTATCTTTAAATTATATTTTTATTTTTACATATCACCGGTAATAATTTATGAGTCATTTAGATGCGTTTTCATCAGCTGAACATGTAACGGTTTTATTACATGAAACCGTTGATGGCTTGGCTTTAAAAGAAAACGGCATTTATATTGACGGTACGTTTGGTCGAGGGGGGCATTCCCGATTAATCCTTTCTAAGTTATCGGCTAACGGTAGATTAATTGCCATTGACCGAGACCCTAAAGCTGTAGCTGAAGCCCAAAAAATTCAAGATTCACGATTTCATATCGAACACAGCGCATTTTCAGATATTTTACCTATTTGTGAGAAGTTAAATTTAGTCGGCAAGATTGATGGCATTTTGCTTGATCTTGGTGTGTCATCTCCGCAATTGGATGATGCTGAACGTGGTTTTAGTTTTATGAAAGACGGCCCGTTGGATATGCGAATGGACGACAGTAAGGGCATGTCCGCAGCAGAGTGGCTGCAGCACGTTTCCGAACAAGATTTAGCGTGGGTCTTAAAAACGTTTGGTGAAGAGCGTTTTGCCAAGAAAATTGCCTCAGCCATTGTAAATTACAATAAAAGTGCGGTGCAAAATGGTACTGAATGTTTAACGCGTACATTACAGCTTGCCGAATTAATTGCGCAGACTGTGCCATTCAAAGATAAACATAAACATCCTGCTACTCGAAGCTTTCAGGCCATTCGTATTTTTATTAATTCAGAGTTAGATGAGCTGGAAAAAGTCTTGCAGTCCGCATTAACTGTGTTAGCCCCGGGCGGGCGTTTATCGATTATTAGTTTCCATTCATTGGAAGATCGCATGGTGAAGCATTTTATGCGTAAACAAAGCCAAGGCGAAGATATTCCGAAAGGTTTGCCACTGCGCGAAGACCAAATTCAACGTAATCAAACCTTAAAAGTGATTGGCAAAGCGATTATGCCAAGTGATGAGGAAATTGCCCAAAACCCAAGAGCACGTAGTGCCGTCTTAAGAATTGCGGAGAGATTAAGCTAATGTTAGAAAATAACGATAGATTCCCTTTGCGAAACATTATTCTTGAAGATTTATTTACGTCGAATAAATTGGTGTTGATTTTATTACTGGCGATTACGCTAAGTGCATTAGGAACGGTTTGGCTTACTCATCAAACGCGTGGATTAGTGGCAGAGAAAGGTGATTTGGTTTTACAACATCAAGCGCTTGAAAATGAATATCTTAATTTAAGATTAGAAGAAGCAACCCTCAGCGATAATACACGCATAGAAGCTATTGCCAAGCAATTCGGCATGCAACGAGCAACCCCAGAACAAGAAGTTGTTATTCTCGAATAAACGCGGAAATCACAAATATGGTTAAATTTAATAAGTCAATTAAGCCGATACAAGCGAAAAAGAATAACCCTAAACTGTCGGCACAAAATACCTCTTCGGTAAAACCGAATAAGCCTAAAATGGTTTATGAAAGAAGTTTCTTAAAAGGGCGTTATTTGTGGGCGTTAACCAGTGTTTTCTTGGGCTTGATGGCATTGGTTGCTCAAGCGGCTTATATGCAAATTATCAATGCTGACTCTTTGATGGGGGAGGCGGATAAACGTTCTCTACGCACCCAAGAAATTCAATTTGTTCGCGGCTCTATTCTAGATCGTAATGGCCAACTGTTATCGGTGAGTGTGCCGATGTATTCTGTGGTAGCGGATCCAAAATTTATTTTTGATGAAAATTCGTTAAAAGACAAAGAACGTTGGCAAAAATTGGCGGAAGCGTTAGGGATTTCTTATAGCAATTTGGTTAAGCGCGTTGAAAAAGATCCGAAATCCCGTTTTGTCTATTTATCTCGTCAAATTTCACCAACGCTTGCACAGTATGTTAAAGAATTAAAAATTACCGGCATTATCCTAAAAATGGAAGCGCGCCGCTTTTATCCTCGCGTGGAAGAAACAGCCCATTTGATTGGTTATACCAATATTGATGGCGCAGGTATTGAAGGCATTGAAAAAAGCTTTGATTCCATGTTAGTGGGTAAATCCGGTTCCATGACATATCGTAAAGACCGATTCGGTAACATTGTCGAAAATATTTCTGATGTGAAGAAATATGATGCACAAGACGTGACATTGAGCATTGATGAAAAACTACAATCCATGGTTTACCGCGAAATTAAGAAAGCGGTTGCTGAGAATAAAGCGGAATCCGGCACGGCCGTATTGGTGGATGTGCGTACCGGTGAAGTATTAGCAATGGCCAATGCTCCTTCTTATAACCCAAATAATCGTGTGGGGGTTAAATCCGAGTTAATGCGTAATCGCGCGATTACCGATACCTTTGAGCCGGGTTCTACTGTAAAACCGTTCGTGGTTTTGACCGCACTTCAACGTGGGGCAGTACGTCGTGATGAAATTATTAATACTGGCCCGCTCATCTTGAACGGCCATGAAGTAAAAGACGTTGCACCACGTGATCAGTTAAGTTTAGATGGCATTTTAGAAAACTCCAGTAACCGCGGTGTGAGCCGTTTAGCGCTACGTATGCCACCGAGTGCCTTAATGGAAACCTATCAAAATGCCGGTTTAGGCAAACCGACAGATTTAGGTTTGATTGGGGAGCAATCCGGTTTGTTGAATGCTAACCGTGCTCGTTGGTCTGATATTGAGCGTGCTAACGTCGCTTATGGTTACGGTTTGAATGCAACGCCATTACAAATTGCTCGTGCTTATGTCACTTTGGGTAGCTTTGGTATTTATCGCCCGCTTTCTATTACTAAAGTGGATCCGCCGGTCGTGGGACAACGTGTGTTCTCTGAAAAAATCACGCGTGAAGTTGTCAACATGATGGAAAAAGTTGCGATTAAAAATGGTCGTGCGATGGTCGAAGGCTATCGTGTCGGCATCAAAACCGGTACGGCGAAGAAATTGGAAAATGGTCGCTATGTAGATAAATATGTGGCTTATACCGCTGGTATCGCACCAATTACCGACCCTCGTTATGCTTTGGTGGTGCTGATTAATGATCCGAAAGCAGGGCAGTACTATGGTGGGGCAATTTCCGCACCGGTATTTTCCAGCATCATGAGCTATGCGTTGCGTAGCAATAATGTACCGCCGGATGGCGTTGAAACGGATAAAACAACAAAACGCACTGTTCGTTTGAGTAGTAAAAAGTCAAGTGAAGTCAACTAAATTAGACATAAAGTGCGGTGCGTAAATAAAGCGTTTTTCACTCATTCATTGAGAAAACATTATGTATCGATTAACTCATCTTCTCGGGATTCACATAGCAGAAAATGTGAATCTCACCGAAATGACATTAGACAGTCGAACTGCAAAGGCCGGCTGTCTTTTTGTTGCAATTAAAGGACATCAAACCGACGGTCGTCAATATATTCCGCAAGCGTTGCAAAATGGCGCAAGTGCGGTCATTTTTGAGGCTGATTCTGAGGCGCAACATCTTCAGGTGCGCTACGAACAACAGGTTCCGCTGATTGCTTTTTACCGCTTAAGCGAACATCTATCACATCTTGCCGATGTGTTTTATGAGCACCCTTCCAAACGTTTAACCTTGGTTGGGGTTACCGGTACGAATGGCAAAACAACAACCGCGCAATTATTGGCACAGTGGACACAGATTTTAGGGCATACCAGCGCCGTGATGGGCACCATTGGTAACGGTTTATTTGGCCGAGTCAAAGAAGCAACGAATACCACAGGTTCTGCGGTGGAAATCCAGGCATCACTGGCGGAGTTTGTCGCACAAGGCGCAGATTTTGCGGCGATTGAAGTATCATCTCACGGTTTGGTACAACATCGTGTAGAGTCTGTGCATTTCAGTGCCGCGGTGTTCACTAATTTAAGCCGTGATCACCTTGATTACCATCACACGATGGAAAATTATGCCGCAGCAAAAAAACGTTTATTCAGCGAATTGGATAGCCGCCATCACATTATTGATGCGGATGATCTTGTTGGAGTTGCATGGTTAGCCGACATGCCGGAAGCAGTTGCAGTAAGTACCAACGCAGATTTTGCTCCACAACAAGCCAAATGGTTGAAAGCGGTAAATGTCTCCTTTAATCACAAAGGCGCCAGTATTCAATTTGAATCCTCTTGGGGCAACGGTGAATTACAAAGCGCACTTATTGGCGCATTCAACGTCAGTAATTTATTGTTGGTCATGGCAACCTTGTTGGCACTTGGTTATGACTTAGCCGAACTTATTCGTAGTGCACATAAATTAACCGGCGTATGCGGTCGGATGGAAATGCTGCATGCTCCGCATAAACCGACCGTTATCGTCGATTACGCTCATACACCGGACGCGCTGGAAAAAGCGTTACATGCAGCACGGTTACATTGCCAGGGTAAGCTTTGGTGTATTTTCGGCTGCGGTGGTGATCGCGATAGTGGTAAACGTCCACTTATGGCGAAAATTGCCGAACAGTTGGCGGATAAGGTCATTGCTACGGATGATAATCCCCGTACAGAAGATCATACGCAAATTATGGCGGATATTTTAAAAGGGTTTATTCATCCGCAAGCCGTGCAAGTGATACACCAACGTGAAGAGGCCATTGCCACTGCGATTCAAAGTGCGGTGGAAAATGACGTTATTTTAATTGCCGGCAAAGGGCATGAAGACTATCAAATTATTGGTAAAACGAAGCATCATTTTTCCGATCAGGAAGTTGCCCGTCATTATTTATCTCAGTAATAAAAATTATGATTACATTATCTCTCTCTCAAATCGCCTCCATTTTAGAGGCACAACTTATCGGTGATGGCAACGTGACTGTCGAAAACGTGAGTACAGACAGCCGTAAAGCCGTCAACAATGGGTTGTTTTTTGCGTTGAAAGGCGAAAATTTTGATGCACATGATTATGTTGTTAAAGCGGCTGAGCAAGGTTGTGTCGCCTCTGTCGTTGAACATCCGACAGAGGGCAATATTGCCCAATTAATTGTGAAAGACAGCCGTCTTGCCTTAGGGCAGCTTGCCAAATGGTTGCGTGAGAAAATTAATCCGAAAGTGGTGGCGATGACGGGGTCTTCGGGCAAAACCACGGTAAAAGAAATGACGGCCTCTATCTTGCAACAAAGTGCGGTCGATTTTGACGACGTTTTATTTACCCAAGGCAATTTTAATAACGACATCGGTGTTCCGCTGACGTTATTACGTTTAACCGAAAAACATAAATTTGCAGTGATTGAACTTGGCGCCAATCATATTGGTGAAATTGCCTATACGACGGCCTTGGCGCAGCCTGATGTAGCGTTAGTCAATAATGTCATGGCCGCACATTTAGAAGGTTTTGGTTCTCTTGACGGCGTTGCAACAGCGAAAGGCGAAATTTTCCGCGGGTTAACTCATCATGGCGTTGCCATCATCAACGAAGCGCATAACTATCAACAAAAATGGCAAAAAGAGATTGGGCAACATGCCGTTCAATATTTTGCCTATGACAATCCTCAAGCTGATTTTTATGCGGATGCTATTCACTTCTCTGAAGAAGGGGCGTCTTTTGTATTGCACACGCCACAAGGCAATGTGCAGATTGATTCACCGTATTTAGGCGAACATAACGTATCTAATGCCTTAGCCGCGACCGCGCTGGCAATGAATGTGGGCGCAACGTTAGCGCAGGTAAAAAAAGGATTGGAAACGCCATCCTTAGTGAAAGGGCGTTTATTCCCGATTCATCCTTGTGACAATCTTTTATTATTAGACGACACTTATAACGCCAATGTAGGTTCCATGAAATCAGCGATTTCCGTGTTGCAAAAATATCCGGCTTTTCGCGTCTTTGTTGTTGGTGATATGGGCGAATTAGGCGATAATACACCGCTTTGTCACCAAGAAGTGGGCGAGTTTGCTCAGGCGGCAAAATTGGATTTGGTGATTTCTTTTGGAGGTTCCAGCTCCGTTATAAGTGCGGTCAATTTGGGGCGCCATTTTACTGATAAAACAGAACTTGTCGCTTATTTAACGCCAATTATTAAACAACAATTAACACAACAAAAAGTCGTTGTTTTGGTGAAGGGGTCACGCAGTATGAAAATGGAAGACGTGATCGATTTATTAAAAGGTAATTTTTTATGTTAGTTTGGGTAGCTGAGTTTTTAACCAAATACAATTCTGATTTCCATGTAATTTCCTACATTACAGTGCGCGCTATTTTGGCTCTGTTAACAGCACTTTGGTTGTCCTTATGGATTGGTCCGAAAGTCATTCGTCGCTTACAACTGTTGAAGTTTGGTCAGGTGGTGCGTAATGACGGTCCGGAAAGTCATTTTGCCAAAAAAGGTACACCGACGATGGGCGGTGTCATGATTCTTTTCGCCATCGGTGTAAGCACATTATTATGGGCGGATTTAACCAATCCATATGTTTGGTTTAGCTTGTTCGTTTTATTCGGCTACGGCGCTGTTGGCTTCGTGGACGATTACCGCAAAATTACGCGTAAAAGCACAGACGGTTTAATTGCCCGCTGGAAATATTTTTGGCTTTCCGTTATTGCCTTAGTAGCGATTTTCGGTATGTATGCGATCGGTAAAGACACCGATGCAACCCGCTTGGTTGTGCCATTCTTTAAAGAATTTATGCCGCAATTGGGCATTTTTTATATTGTATTGGCTTACTTTGTTATTGTCGGTTCCAGCAATGCCGTGAATTTAACGGATGGGCTAGATGGTCTAGCGATTGTACCGACCGTGATGGTGGCAGGCGCATTTGCATTGGTGGCTTGGGCGACAGGTAACATCAATTTTGCGGAATACTTGCACATTCCATACCTGAAATTCAGCGCGGAACTGACCGTGTTCTGTACCGCGATTGTCGGTGCAGGTCTTGGGTTCTTGTGGTTTAACACTTACCCTGCGCAAGTGTTTATGGGCGATGTCGGCTCATTAGCGTTGGGTGGCGCGTTAGGCGTGATTGCCGTATTGGTGCGCCAAGAGTTTCTATTACTGATCATGGGCGGTGTGTTCGTCATGGAAACGCTGTCCGTGATTTTACAAGTGGGTTCTTACAAATTACGTAACAAACAACGCATTTTCCTGATGGCACCGATTCATCATCATTTCGAGAAAAAAGGCTGGCCGGAGCCACGTGTTATTGTGCGTTTTTGGATCATTTCCTTAATGCTGGTATTAATTGGTTTAGTGACCTTAAAACTACGTTAATCACCCCAAAAGAGCGGTCATTTTTGAGAGAGAATTTCATGCAATATCAAGATAAAAAAGTCACTGTTATCGGACTTGGTAAAACAGGGTTGTCCTGTGTTGATTTTCTGCGCGCTAAACATGCTGATGTTCGTGTTATTGATACGCGCAATGCACCGGCAGGAGCAGAACAACTTGATAAAGCTATTCCTCTGCACACCGGCAGTTTAAACCAGCAATGGCTCTTAGAAAGCGATTTGATCGTGATTAGCCCGGGGCTTGCGGTAAAAACGCCAGAAATTCAGACCGCACTTCAAGCCGGTGTCGAAGTCATCGGCGATATCGAATTATTTTGTCGTGAAGCGGATAAACCGATTGTGGCGATTACCGGTTCTAATGGGAAAAGTACAGTAACCACATTGGTTGCAGAAATGGCAAAAGCTGCCGGATTAAGCGTTGGTATGGGGGGGAATATCGGCATTCCTGCGCTTTCTCTATTAAATCAATCACATGATATTTACGTTTTGGAGCTTTCCAGCTTCCAGTTAGAAACCACTTATTCGCTAAAAACCGTGGCTGCAACGGTGTTGAACGTTACCGAAGATCATATGAATCGTTACGTGGATTTGCAGGATTATCGCCATGCGAAATTAAAAATCTACGACAATTGCCAAACGGCGGTTGTAAACGGAGAAGACCCGCTTACCTTGCCAACCACTCAACACCCGGAAAAACAAGTCAGTTTTGCGGAACATCATGCGGATTATTGGCTGAAAAATGAAAATCGGAAAACCTATTTAATGGCGCGTGATGAGGTGATTTTAGCTTGTGATGAAATGAAATTAACGGGTCGCCATAATTACATGAATGCCTTGGCCGCAATTGCCTTGGCACAAGCCGCCGGTATTAATTTGCCGGGAATTCAGACCGCACTTCGCGAGTTCGGTGGCTTGGAACATCGTTTCCAAGTGGCGCATATGGCGAACGGAGTGCGTTGGATCAATGATTCCAAGGCAACAAATGTCGGTAGTACAGTTGCTGCATTAACCGGTTTACAGGTCGCCGGGAAACTCTATTTATTACTCGGTGGTGATGGCAAAGGCGCAGATTTTTCTGAATTGGCGACATTAATTAATCAACCACACATTTTTTGTTATTGTTTTGGACAGGATGGTAAACAGTTAGCTGCACTTTCGTCACAAAGTCAATTATTCGACACTATGGAGCAGGCCATTGCAGCAATTCGTCCGCAGTTACAAGCGGGAGATATGGTGTTGTTATCCCCGGCCTGTGCAAGCTTGGACCAATACCCTTGTTTTGAAGCTCGTGGCGATGAGTTCACACGTTTGGCTCGTTTAAGTTAAAGACGGATTTTATTCATGGAATTTTGGGCTAAACTGAAAACAACTTGGCAACAAACGACGACGATTACGCCGGCGAGTTTACTATATGATCGTGCGTTATTGTGGTTGTATCTCGTGCTATTGCTTATTGGTTTACTGGCGGTGTCTTCCGCTTCCATTCCGGTAGGAACACGCTTACATGGCGATCCGTTTTATTTTGCCAAGCGGGATATGATTTATATTTTTCTTTCCTGCGTAACCTGTTATTTCACTTTGCAAATTTCCATGGATAAATGGGAAAAATGGCATGTTAGATTGTTTGGCATTGCGTTGGTTTTGCTTTTCCTTGTGATGATCCCTGGTATTGGGCGAGAGGTGAATGGTGCCCGTCGTTGGATCCCAATGGTTTTATTCAATTTTCAACCGGCGGAATTTGCCAAGTTAGCCTTAACTTGTTTCCTCGCCAGTTATTTTACCCGTCGTTATGATGAGGTGCGTAGTCGCAAGTTAAGTGCGGTTAAGCCATTTTTGGTCATGGGATTGTTAGGTTGTTTCTTATTGATGCAGCCAGACTTAGGTAGCACCGTCGTTTTATTTGTCATTACCTTCGGTTTGCTATTTATTATCGGTGCAAAATTTGGACAATTCCTTCTTTTATTTGGTTTTGCTGCATTGATGTTCGTGTGGCTGGTACTTTCTTCTGCTTATCGTCTTAAACGTATCACCGGCTTTATGGACCCCTTCAAAGACCCTTACGGCACCGGTTTCCAATTATCCAACTCTTTAATGGCATTCGGTCGAGGCGGATTTTTCGGTGAAGGGTTAGGCAATTCCGTACTGAAACTAGAATATTTACCGGAAGCGCACACTGACTTTGTTATGGCAATCGTGGGTGAAGAATTTGGCTTTTTCGGCATTTTAGTGATTATTATTTTGCTTGGTTTATTGGTTTTCCGCGCCATGAAAATTGGACGAGAATCTCTAATATTAGAGCAACGTTTTAAAGGCTTTTTGGCTTTCGGTATCAGCTTTTGGATTTTCTTCCAAGGTTTTGTAAACCTTGGTATGGCTCTCGGCATGTTGCCAACGAAAGGCTTAACCTTCCCACTGATCAGTTACGGTGGCTCCAGTATTATCATTATGTCGGTCACTGTCGGCATATTATTGCGCATTGACCACGAAAACCGCCTCATGCGCGGTGGTCAAGCAAGATTGCGAGACGATTAAAGCCTAAAGTGCGGTCATTTTTTTGAGTGTTTTTAGAGAAAAGATATGGGTAAAAAATTATTAGTGATGGCAGGTGGAACAGGCGGACATGTTTTTCCTGCCATTGCCGTTGCACAAGAATTACAACAGCAAGGTTGGGAAATTCGCTGGCTGGGCACCAAAGATCGTATGGAAGCCCAACTCGTACCAAAACATGGCATTCCCATTGAATTTATCCAAATTTCAGGTTTACGCGGCAAGGGCATCAAGAGTTTATTATTGGCGCCTTTTGCTATTTTGCGCGCGGTGTGTCAGGCGCGTAAAATTATTCAACAATACCAACCTAACGCGGTATTAGGTATGGGGGGCTATGTTTCGGGCCCGGGCGGTATTGCGGCAAAACTTTGCGGTGTGCCGGTAGTATTGCATGAACAAAATGCTATAGCAGGATTAACTAACAATTGGTTATCCAAAATTGCTGCTCGAGTATTGCAAGCCTTCCCAAATGCCTTTCCTCATGCTGAAGTGGTGGGAAATCCCGTACGCCGTGATTTATTCCAAACAGAAGCCCCAGAAACACGTTTTGCTGCGCGTGATCATAGGTTACGTATTTTAGTGGTCGGCGGTAGCCAAGGGGCGCGCGTGTTAAATCAAACTGTGCCAAAAGTCGCAGAGAAACTCAGTGCGCAAGGTTTGGAGATTTATGTGCGTCACCAGGTCGGCAAGGGCAATTTAGCAGGCATTGAGGAAATCTATCAGGCAAATCAAAATGGCGTGGCGACTGAATTTATCGATGATATGGCAGAAGCTTATGCTTGGGCGGATATCGTTATTTGTCGTTCGGGGGCATTGACGGTGTGCGAATTGGCGGCAGTAGGTGTACCGGCTATTTTCGTGCCTTTCCAACATAAAGACCGTCAGCAATTTTTGAATGCCAAATATTTAGCGGATGCGGGGGCTGCGCTGATCATTGAGCAACCGGAATTTACCGAAGAGCGTCTCTTGAATGCGTTAACCCCGCTGTTGGCAGATCGTGAAACATTATTAGCCATGGCGTTAAAGGCAAAAAGTAAGGCAACACCGTTAGCGGCTAAGCGGGTCGCTGACGTGATTGAAGACGTGGCAAATTAAATTAAAAGTGCGGTCGTTTTTTCAACTGTTTTGAGCGATCGGGTAAAAAGGACATATTCATGGATAACTATCATCAACAGATTAGAGACATCATTCCGGAAATGCGCCGAGTGAAGCAAATTCATTTTATCGGTATCGGTGGCGCGGGGATGTGTGGTATTGCCGAAATTTTATTGAATGAGGGATATCATATTTCCGGTTCTGATATTGCGGAAAGTGCGGTGACTCAGCGTTTAACTTGTGCAGGCGCAACAGTTTTTATTGGACACAAAGCAGAAAATATTACCGGTGCCAGTGTGGTGGTGATTTCTTCTGCGATTCGTGATGATAACCCTGAAGTGGTGGCGGCAAAAGAAGCGCGTATTCCGGTGATTCAACGTGCGCAAATGTTGGCGGAATTAATGCGTTTTCGTCATGGCATTGCGGTTGCCGGTACGCACGGTAAAACGACGACCACCGCGATGGTTTCTATGATTTATGCGGAAGCAGGTTTGGATCCGACTTTTGTGAATGGTGGTTTGGTGAAATCGGCTGGGACGAATGCACATTTAGGGCGTAGTCGTTATTTGATTGCTGAGGCTGATGAAAGTGATGCCTCTTTCTTGCATTTGCAACCGATGATTTCTATCGTGACCAATATTGAGCCGGATCACATGGATACCTATCACGGTGATTTTGATGAAATGAAGCAAACCTATGTGAATTTCTTACATAACTTGCCATTTTATGGTCTAGCCGTGTTATGTGCTGATGATGCTGATTTGATGAGTTTAGCGCCACAAGTTGGGCGTCAGGTGATTACTTACGGTTTCAGTGAGAATGCCGATTATCGTATTGAAGATTATCAGCAAACCGGTTTCCAAGGACATTACACGGTGATTTGCCCGAACGGTGAACGTATTGATGTATTGCTGAATGTGCCGGGACGCCATAATGCCTTAAATGCAACGGCAGCATTGGTTGTTGCCAAAGAAGAAGGCATTAAAAAAGAAGCGATTTTAGCGGCGTTAGCCGACTTCCAAGGTGCAGGGCGTCGTTTCGATCAGTTAGGACAATTTATTCGCCCGAACGGTAAAGTGATGTTGGTGGACGATTATGGACACCATCCGACGGAAGTGGGCGTTACCATTCAAGCGGCGCGTCAAGGTTGGGAAAATAAACGGATTGTGATGATTTTCCAACCGCACCGTTATTCCCGCACCCGCGATTTATTTGATGACTTTGTGCAAGTCTTATCTCAGGTCGATGCCTTGATTATGTTGGATGTGTATCCCGCCGGCGAGGCACCGATTGTGGGCGCTGATAGTAAAGCGTTATGCCGTTCTATTCGCAATCTTGGTAAAGTGGACCCGGTTTTGGTGTCTGATACAGCGCAATTAGGTGAGGTGCTTGATCATGTCATTCAAGATGGGGATTTAATTTTGGCGCAAGGCGCCGGTAGCGTGAGTAAGCTTTCACGCCAGTTAGTCGAACGTTGGACAAAAGAATAAGTGGATAGCAAGATGAGTAAAACATTAAAACAAGAAAAAATCGCCGTATTATTGGGCGGAACCTCAGCTGAGCGTGAGGTGTCTTTAAATTCAGGAACCGCAGTATTAAATGCGTTGCGCAAACAAGGGTATGACGCTCACCCAATTGATCCGAAAGAATTTCCGGTGGCGACATTAAAAGAGCAAGGGTTTGATCGTGTCTTTAACATTTTGCATGGCCGCGGTGGTGAAGACGGCACGATGCAAGGGTTGTTGGAGCAAATCGGTATTCCTTATACCGGCTGTGGCGTGATGACCTCTGCGCTTACTATGGACAAAATGCGTACCAAAATGTTGTGGAAAGCCTTTGGGTTGCCGGTTGCTGAAATGGAAATCGTTACCGTGGAAAATAGAGCAAACTTAACCCCTGAGTCAGTGGTCAAAAAACTCGGCTTACCGTTGATGGTGAAACCCTCTTTAGAAGGGTCTAGTGTGGGGTTAACCAAAGTGAAAGCGATTGATGAGTTGGAAAGTGCGGTGGATTTTGCACTTAAATTTGATCGCACCGTACTCATTGAAGAATGGCTCGCCGGTGATGAATTCACTGTGCCGGTACTGGATAACGAAGTGTTACCTTCCATTAAAATCGTGCCGGAAGGTGAGTTCTATGATTATGATGCAAAATACATTTCTGATAATACACAGTATTTTTGTCCGGCTGGGTTAAGTGATGAACGTGAGCAGGAGCTTCGCCATTTAGTTAAGCAGGCCTATGATGTAGTGGGGTGCCGTGGTTGGAGCCGTATTGATGTGATTGCGGATGCGGAAGGAAAATTTCGTTTAGTGGAAGTCAACACGAATCCAGGCATGACTAGCCATAGTTTATTCCCAAAATCAGCGGCAACGGTCGGTTACTCTTTTGGACAGTTGGTTGAGAGAATTTTAGAGTTGAGTGCGGAATGAATTTACTAAAACGCAAAACCACACAAAATATAAGATATGGTGAGCCGAAACCCAAAGTTTTTGTGCAAATTAAATTATTACTTGTGCTATTATGCGTTGGCATATTGTTCTATTCTTATTCAAATTGGCAAAATTTCCTAGAAAAATTAGATAGTAAGCCTATCAGTGCTTTTGCGTTGGTTGGCTCGCCCAATTTCACGACAGATGCTGATGTGCGTGATGCTTTATTAAAAATGGGCGATTTAAAAGGCTTTTTTGGTCAAGATATTGATGCCATTCGTGAACAAATTGAAACAATGCCTTGGGTAAAAGGGGCGGTTGTTCGCAAAATGTGGCCGAACAGATTGAGCATTTGGGTAACGGAATATAAACCGATTGCTATTTGGAATGAAAGTGACTTTTTGTCCGAGGATGGTGCAGTTTTCCAATTGCCAATGAGTAAGTTAAAAGAAACTCATTTACCTCGTTTAGCCGGCCCTGACTTCCAAAGTGAAAAAGTGTTGGATGCATGGAATAGAATTTATGCCGATTTAAAACAGAAAGGTTTAACGCTTAAAGCGGTAGCCATTGATGCACGTGGTGCTTGGCAAGTCGTGCTGGATAATGATGTGGTACTGAAGCTAGGACGTGGAGAATGGAAAACAAAACTGGATCGTTTTGTCACAATTTATCCCCAAATTGAAGTGCCTGAAAATAAGAAAATATCCTATGTCGATTTGCGTTATGCTTCTGGTGCTACAGTGGGTATGGTTGATTTAAATTAATTATTAAGTGCGAAGTTAGAATATGTCTAAAATTGTGGAATCAAAGACCATTGTCGGTTTAGAAGTTGGGACGTCTAAAGTTGTTGCTGTTGTCGGTGAAGTATTGCCTGACGGTGTGGTAAATGTCCTTGGCGTCGGCAGTTGTCCTTCAAAGGGGATTGATAAAGGAAGTATTACCGATTTAAATGCGGTCGTCACCTCTATCCAGCGTGCAATTGAAGCAGCAGAGTCAGTCGCTGACTGTCGCATCATGAGCGTGACGTTAGCCATTACCGGGGAGCATATTCAGAGTCTTAATGAGAATGGTTTCGTGCCTATTGCAGAAGGTGAAGTGACGCAAGATGAAATTGATTCTGCGATTCATACGGCAAGTTCGGTTAAAATGCCGGAAGGGTTGTCTTTGTTGCATATTATTCCGCAAGAATTTGCCGTTGATAAACAAATGAATATTAAAAATCCATTGGGATTACAAGGTGTTCGTTTGAAAGCACAAACTCATTTGATTGCTTGTCATCAGGATTGGTTGAATAACCTGAAAAAAGCGGTAGAACGCTGTAAATTAAAAGTCGATAAAATTGTATTCTCAGGTTTGGCTTCGAGCTATTCCGTATTAACGGAAGATGAAAAAGATTTAGGGGTTTGTTTAGTCGATTTTGGTGCCGGCACGATGGATATTATGGTGTATATCAATGGTGCTTTGCGCTTTAGTAAGGTGATTCCTTACGCCGGAAACCGCGTTACCGATGATATTGCCTATGCTTGTGCTGCTTCCAGAATGGAAGCGGAAAGTATTAAAGTTAACCATGGTAGTGCATTAATGCCGCCAAAATATCATGCAGATAAGAAAATTGAAGTTTCAGGCATTGGTGGTCGCGGGCCTCGCGTATTAACAAAAGAACAACTGTCATTTGTAACATCAGCGCGTTATAAAGAATTGCTTGGTTTAGTTAAAAATGAATGGTTGCGTTTAAAAGCAGATTTAGAATCCAAAAATATGAAATGTGAGCTTATCGCAGGAGTTGTTATTACTGGTGGTGGTGCTCAAATTGAAGACTTAAAAGAATGTGCCGAAGAGGTTTTTGGTTCTAATCATCAAGTAAGAATAGGTAGTCCGTTAAATATTACCGGTTTGACGGATTATGTAAATAAACCGCAATATTCAACTGTTATTGGTTTGCTTCAGTATGAACATAGCAATGAAGATGATGGATTGATTCATGAGGAAAATTCTGGAAGTAATTTCCTAAATTCCTGCGGTAATGTACTGAAAAAAATCTTTAATAAAGTGCGGTCAGAATTTTGAGAATTTTGATTTTTCATCTACAATATGCAAAATTTGGGCTTTAATTTATGCTGATGGTATGTCGGCATTAACGGAGAATAGATAATTATGTTTGAGCCAGTAGAGTACGATCTTGGTGAAATGAGTGGCGCGCTGATTAAAGTTGTCGGTGTTGGTGGTGGCGGTGGTAATGCTATTAACCACATGGTCGCCAGTGTTTTAGAAAAAGAAGTTGGCGGTACTCTAATTGATGAATCCATCATAAATACGGATGAACATGGCAAGATTGAATTTTATTCAGTAAATACTGATGCTCAAGCTCTTCGTAAAAGCCAAGCCCAGCAAACAGTTCAGATTGGAGCAGAAACGACAAAAGGGTTGGGGGCAGGTGCAAACCCTAATGTTGGACGTAAAGCGGCTGAAGATGACCAGGATGCTATTCGTAAGATGCTAGAGGGTGCCGACATGGTATTTATCGCTGCCGGTATGGGGGGGGGGACAGGTACTGGTGCCGCTCCAATTGTTGCTCAAATTGCAAAAGAATTAGGTATTCTTACTGTTGCAGTTGTAACAAAACCGTTTTCCTTTGAAGGTAAAAAACGAATGATGTTCGCTGAAATGGGGATCAAAGAATTATCGAAACATGTAGACTCCTTGATTATCATTCCGAATGAGCAGTTAGCCAAGGTTATGCCTAAAAATGCAACGCTCATGCAAGCCTTTTCTGCAGCAAATGATGTTCTGCGCAATTCTGTTACCGGTATTTCAGATATGATTACCTCTCCGGGGTTAATTAACGTGGACTTTGCTGACGTGCGCACTGTCATGTCTGAGATGGGGCAAGCCATGATCGGTTTTGGCTCCGCCCAAAGTGCGCCTGGAGAAGGTCGTGCAGAGGATGCGGCTAAGATTGCTGTGAAAAGTGATTTATTAGAACGCGTTGACTTGTCCGGAGCAAAAGGTGTGTTAGTCAATATTACTGCCGGAATGGATTTAGGATTATCTGAGTTTTACGCGGTTGGTGATACTGTTAAAGCGTTTGCATCTGAAGAGGCGACGGTTGTTATTGGTACGACACTTGTACCAGACATGGTTGATGAAATTCGCGTAACTATTGTAGCAACTGGTATTGGTGAGCCTGACGCACCTGAAATTCAAATTTCACCTCGACCACAAGTTGCACAAAATTCACAACCAGGACTTCAACCGGTAAATATTTCTTTTGGTGGTTTAGGAACTCGACCGCAAAGTTATAGTCAAAACTCCCAAGATGAAAATCATCAACAGAATGTTCAAAATCATCGTAGAGATGATTTAGATACCCCAATTACTGAACGCTTGAAAGATACGAATTTATTTAACGTTCAAGGATTTATGCGTAATAACGACAAATAACGACAATTATTTTGTTGTGTAACAATACGTTAAGAGACAGATTATGATTAAGCAAAGAACCTTAAAACAAAGCATAAAAGTAACAGGTGTGGGATTACACAGCGGCAATAAGGTGACATTGATTTTACGCCCTGCAATGCCAAATACTGGTGTTGTTTATTGCCGTACTGATTTGAATCCGCCAGTTACATTCCCTGCGAATGCTAATTCGGTGCGCGATACTATGCTTTGCACTTGCTTAGTGAATGAACAAGGTGTGCGCATTTCAACAGTTGAACACCTAAACGCGGCATTAGCGGGTTTGGGTATTGATAATGTGATTATTGAGGTTGATGCACCTGAAGTTCCAATTATGGATGGTAGTGCAAGTCCATTTATTTATTTATTGCTTGATGCCGGCATTGAAGAACAGAATGCACCGAAGAAATTCATTCGTATTAAGCAAAAAGTGCGTGTAGAAGACGGTGATAAATGGGCTGAGTTCTCCCCTTATAACGGTTTCCGTTTAGATTTCACTATTGATTTCAACCATCCGGCAATTAGTAAAAATGTACGTAACTATGTGATGGATTTTTCTGCGCAGGCTTTTGTTCAACAAATTAGTCGTGCTAGAACCTTTGGTTTCATGAAAGATATCGAATATCTTCAATCACAAGGTTTGGCGTTGGGCGGAAGTTTAGATAATGCCATCGTGCTTGATGATTACCGCATTTTGAATGAAGACGGTTTACGTTTTAAAGATGAATTGGTTCGTCACAAAATGTTAGATGCTATCGGCGATTTATATATGTGCGGTTATAACATCATCGGTGATTTCAAAGCATATAAATCAGGCCATGGTTTAAATAATAAATTGTTAAGAGCGGTATTAGATAATCAAGAAGCTTGGGAATTTGTCACCTTTGAAGACAAACAACAAGTCCCAGAAGGTTATGTCGCTCCTGCTCAAGTTTTGATTTAATCAATTCTATCTTAAAAGCTATATTTCGTTTGAAATATAGCTTTTTTTATTGCTTAAAAGATGTCTTGTAATCTCGGTTTATCAAAGTGCGGTTAGAAATCGCAATGTTTTCTGTGGCATTATTAGACTAAATAAGTCGTTTATGAATCAAGATGGCTTTATTGGTATCGTTAAATTTGAACAGAAAGATGCCCTAGTATTTAAATAAAGGAAAGCTTATGTCATTGGATTTAAGTGAAATTCGACAACAAATTACCCAAATTGATCGCAGTTTATTAAAGCTCCTTTCTGAGCGTCATCGTTTAGCGTTTGATGTTGTTCGTAGCAAGGAACTTACCCAGAAACCGTTGCGTGATGCTGTGCGTGAGGAGCAATTGCTACAAGAGTTGGTGCAATTTGCCGAAAATGAAAATTACCAATTAGAACCACAATACATCACTTCAATTTTCCAAAAAATTATTGAAGATTCGGTGCTGACGCAGCAAGTGTATTTGCAGAAAAAACTGAATGTGCAACGTGAACAGAATATTCATATCGCCTTTTTAGGTAAGCGAGGATCTTATTCTCATTTAGCAGCGCGTAATTATGCTACTCGATATCAAGAAGAATTAGTAGAAATAAGTTGTGCCAGTTTTGATGAGGTTTTTGCTAAAGTACAAAATGGTGAAGCCGATTATGGAGTTCTTCCGTTGGAAAACACGACATCCGGTGCTATAAACGAAGTTTATGACCTATTGCAGCACACCGATTTGTTTTTGGTAGGTGAATTGGCTTACCTCATTCAACATTGTGTCTTGGTGAATGGGCAAGATGATTTAAGCAAAATCGATACGTTATACAGTCATCCCCAAGTGATTCAGCAATGCAGTCACTTTATTCACGGCTTAGAACGTGTGCATATTGAATATTGTGAAAGTAGCTCGCATGCCATGCAATTGGTCGCAGGTTTGAACAAACCAAATATTGCCGCTTTGGGCAATGAGGATGGTGGCAAGTTATATGGTTTGAACGTGCTGAAGCGTAATGTTGCCAATCAGGACAATAATATTACACGCTTTATTGTCATTGCCAAAAAGCCGCACAGTGTTTCACCGCAAATCCATACAAAAACCCTATTGTTAATGAGTACGGGGCAACAGGCGGGCGCTTTGGTCGATGCGTTGTTGGTATTTAAAAAACACCATATCAACATGACAAAATTGGAGTCACGTCCGATTTATGGCAAGCCTTGGGAGGAGATGTTTTATTTGGAAATTGAAGCCAATATTCATCATCCTGATACGCAATCGGCGTTGGAAGAATTAAAACAATTTAGTCACTATCTCAAAATTCTTGGCTGTTACCCCAGCGAAATTGTGAAGCCAACAGCTTTGCCGAAATAAATATCTAAAGAAAGTGCGGTGGAAATACAGATAAATTTTCCACCGCACTTTTCTTCTTTCCTACTCTTGAAATTTCACCTTCCGCACTTATATCCATAACGTTTTCAATTTATTCAACATAAGTAGGAAGAATATGAGTACAAATCAAGAAACCCGTGGCTTCCAATCGGAAGTCAAACAACTTCTCCAATTAATGATTCATTCTTTATATTCCAATAAAGAAATTTTCTTGCGCGAGCTGATTTCAAATGCCTCCGATGCGGCGGATAAATTGCGTTTCAAAGCGCTTTCTAATCCGGCTTTATATGAAGGTGACGGCGAATTGCGTGTGCGCGTCAGTTTTGATGCGGATAAAGGCACCCTCACCATCAGCGATAACGGGATTGGGATGACCCGTGAACAAGTGATCGATCATTTAGGTACGATTGCCAAATCCGGAACAAAAGAATTTTTGACCGCACTTGGACAAGATCAAGCGAAAGACAGTCAGCTCATCGGTCAATTCGGTGTGGGCTTCTATTCGGCGTTTATCGTTGCCGATAAAGTGACGGTGAAAACCCGTGCGGCAGGTGAGGCGACTGATAAAGGCGTGCTTTGGGAATCTGCCGGGGAAGGCGAGTATTCCGTGGCGGATATTGAGAAAAAATCCCGTGGCACTGACGTGATTTTACATTTACGTGAGGACGAAAAAGAATTCTTAAACGAATGGCGTTTGCGTGAAATTATCGGTAAATATTCCGATCATATTGGTCTGCCGGTGGAAATGCTTACCAAAGAATATGATGATGAAGGCAAAGAAATCGGTGAAAAATGGGAAAAAATCAATAAATCGGATGCCCTTTGGACACGTTCTAAAAACGACATTTCTGATGAGGAATACAAAGAGTTTTATAAACATTTAAGCCATGATTTTGCGGATCCGTTATTGTGGGCGCATAACAAAGTGGAAGGTAACCAAGAGTACACCAGTTTGCTGTATGTGCCCTCGAAAGCGCCTTGGGATTTATTCAACCGTGAACACAAACACGGCTTGAAACTCTATGTACAACGCGTGTTTATCATGGATGATGCGGAGCAATTCATGCCGAATTATCTTCGTTTTATGCGTGGTTTAATCGACAGCAATGACTTGCCGTTAAATGTGTCCCGTGAAATTTTACAGGACAACAAAACCACGGCGGCGTTACGTAAAGCTTTAACCAAACGTTCGTTGCAAATGTTAGAGAAATTGGCGAAAGAGGATGCCGACAAATATCAGCAGTTCTGGAAAGAATTTGGCTTAGTGTTAAAAGAAGGTCCGGCAGAAGATTTTGGCAATAAAGAAGCCATTGCGAAATTATTGCGTTTTGCTTCTACACACAACGACAGCAGTGAACAAACCGTGTCATTAGAAGACTATGTTGCCCGCATGAAAGAAGGGCAAAAAGCCATCTATTACATCACGGCAGACAGCTATGTGGCGGCGAAAAATAGCCCACACTTGGAATTGTTCAATAAAAAAGGCATTGAAGTCTTATTGCTTTCCGATCGTATTGATGAATGGATGTTAAGTTACTTAACCGAGTTTGATGGCAAAGCGCTCCAAACTATTACGAAAGCGGATTTGGATTTAGGCGATTTGGCGGATAAAGAAGAAAACGAAGCGCAAAAAGAACAAGACAAAGCCTTTGATAGTTTTATTGAACGCGTAAAAACGTTGCTGGGCGAACGCGTGAAAGAAGTACGCTTAACTCACCGTTTAACAGACACGCCAGCAGTGGTTTCTACCGGTAACGACCAAATGACCACGCAAATGGCAAAACTTTTTGCTGCGGTAGGCCAACCCGTACCGGAAGTGAAATACACGTTTGAATTAAATCCGGAACATCATTTGGTGAAAAAAGTGGCTGACATTGCCGATGAAGCGGAATTTGCCGATTGGGTGGAATTGTTGCTAGAGCAAGCCATGCTTGCTGAGCGCGGTTCGTTAGAAAATCCGGCAGCATTTATTAAGCGCATCAATAAGTTATTGGGTTAATCTATTTGTGATTGATTAATGTAATGGTTAAAATCCTCAGTCTGAATAAGATTGAGGATTTTTTATTTTTTTGAGGTGAAAATATGATTACCGTTTACGGCATTAAAAACTGTGACACCGTGAAAAAAGCCTTGAAATGGCTTGCGGATCACAACATCGAACATAAACTTCATGATTATCGAGTGGACGGTTTAGATAATGCTTTTTTACAGCAAGCGGAAGCGCAATTCGGTTGGGAAAACTTGGTCAATAAACGTAGCACGACTTGGCGTAATTTAGATGAAAGCGTGAAAAATTCATTATCAAAAACGACCGCACTTTCTGTGCTTGCCGAGAATCCTACATTGATTAAACGCCCGATTATTTTACAGGACGGCAAAACGTTAATTGGTTTTGATGCAAAAGAGTATGAAGCTGCGTTTAAATAATGTGAGCCGAAGAAAATCTATTTTTAACCGTTTATAGCTGTTGTAATTATTACTTTGATTGTGGCATTGTCGCTCACTTTTTTGTGGCAGGGATTTGCTTGGCCGAAAGTGCGGTTATTTTTGCAGGCGTTTTATCATCTTGCTTTTTGTTATTAATGGGAATAAGATTTGTTATCATATTGTTGCAAATATTAATTACTGGTGTGATAAATGTTTCATGTGGCTTAGTTGTTTGGAATATTTAATATGCTTGGATTTTGTAATCCATTCCCGTGAATTAAAGAAACAAAGGATTGCTTATGAATAACAAATCTTATTTTGCCCTTCTTCCGCTTCCGTTCTTTTTATCCAATGCGTTTGCGGAGGAGCCTCAATCTACCACCTCACTTGCCCCGATTGTAGTGACCGGCGTGTCGCAAAAGAGTGCGAATACGGTAAAACTTAACCCTAAAACGACGCTTCAACCGTTGCCGGCAGGTGATGGGGCAGATTTATTGCAATCCGTTGCAAATATGAGTGTGATTCGTAAAGGCGGGAGTTCAGGTGATCCTTTATTTCGTGGATTGGGTGGCTCCCGTTTGAGTATTCAGGCGGATGATCAATTTATTCATGGCGGTTGTAGCAACCGAATGGATCCACCTACAGCATATATTTTCCCATCGGCTTACGATGAAGTGGTGGTGACTAAAGGACCACAAACGGTGACGCAAGGTACGGGGTTGGTTGCCGGCGCGGTGCGTTTTGTGCGAAAAGAGCCTGAATTTGATACACAAAACACGTATTTAAACGGCAGCCTAACGCTTGGCGGAAATAAACGTCATGATGCTTATTTTGATGCGATGGCCGGTGGCAAATATGGTTATTTACGTACCAGTGTGTCACATAATGAAGCAGGCAATTACAAAGATGGCGACGGTAATCGCATTCATTCTTCGTTTGAACGCCGTAACCAAATGTTACAACTTGGTCTTACTCCGACAGAAAATACATTGCTGACAGGAACCTATGAGCGTAGCCGAGGTGAAGCTGCTTATGCGGATCGTATGATGGACGGCAGTAAATTTGACCGCGATGCATGGAATGTGCGTTTTGTACAACGTAATATTGCGCCATGGTTTACCGAGCTTGAGTTGCGCTACGGTCAAAGCAAGATCGATCATGTGATGGATACTTATAGCCTGCGCTATTTGCGTATGATGGGAAATCAAGTCAAAAAAGCAATGAATCCAAAACGTGAAACAGACACCGGACACCTAAAAGCGACCTTTGATTGGGCGGATATTAATTTGCAGACCGGAATTGATTATATGCGTGACAAACACCTTGCTCGTATGGAAATGCGCGGTGAAGGCTATACGCATAAACCTTATCAGCCGCAACAAAACTTCACCCAATGGGGCGGATTTGCAGAAGGGGCATGGACGGTTAATGATAGCCGTAAGTTCATAGCAGGTTATCGTTATGATGAAGTGAAGGCGGAATACGACACCTTAATGGCAAATCATCCGAATAAAAAACGCACCTATGATTTACACGCGGGTTTCTTCCGTTGGGAAGAAGAAATCAATGGCATTAAATATTATGCCGGTCTAGGTGTTGCCGAGCGTGCGCCGGATTATTGGGAGCGCCGAGTAAGCCAAGTGTTGAATAAAGAACAGAACCGTCAAATTGATACGGGACTGATTTGGAAAAATGATGTTTTTGATCTTTCCCTCTCGTTTTTTGGCAGTGATGTGCATAATTTTATTATGTTAGAAAGCATAAATAACAATACGACAGCCCGCAATGTGAAAGCGACCCGTTTAGGTGGTGAGGTTGAGGGTAAATGGAAATTTGCCGAACATTGGGAAATCGGCAGTAGCCTTGCTTACACATACGGTAAAAATCGTACCGATGATCGCCCGCTGGCTCAAACGCCTCCGTTAGAATGGAAAAACTCATTAACTTGGGATAACGATACCTTGAGCGCAGGTTTGTTATGGCGCTTGGTTTCTGCCCAAAAACGTTATGCCAAAGAGCAAGGTAATATTGTCGGGCAAGATATTGGCCCATCAGCCGGATTTGGCACATTGTCCTTAAACGCAGGATGGAAGATTAACAAATATGTGACCTTACAGGGCGGTATTGATAATCTCTTTGATAAATCCTATGCCGAATTCGTCAGCAAAGGCGCCGATCCTTCTGCCGGAGTGCAAACCACACGGGTGAATGAACCGGGCCGTCAATATTGGATGCGGCTACAAGTTCAATTTTGATGTCGAGAAAATAAAAAATGGATAGTTTAGCTATCCATTTTTTGTTCAATAAGATTTCAATAAAAAAGAAATTTTGTTAAATTACACCGCACTTTTACTTATTCAGCCAATTTCCTCAATGCTATGAAACACCATATTATTCAATTATCTCAATCGCTTATCCGCCGACCCTCGATCAGCCCGAATGACGAAGGCTGTCAGCAACTCATTGCCGAACGTTTAGAAAAATTAGGTTTCCACATTGAATGGATGCCTTTTAACGACACCTTAAACTTGTGGGCAAAGCATGGTTCTGATGAGCCTGTGATTGTCTTTGCCGGGCATACGGATGTGGTGCCAACAGGGGATGAAAGCCAATGGACTTATCCGCCGTTTTCTGCAGAAATTGTAGATGATATGCTTTATGGTCGCGGTGCTGCCGATATGAAAGGATCGCTGGCAGCGATGATTGTGGCAGCGGAAGAATATGTGAAAGCCAATCCAAATCACGACGGTACGATTGCCTTATTGATTACCTCCGATGAGGAGGCTGCAGCGAAAGATGGCACGGTGCGTGTAGTAGAAAGCTTAATGGCGCGCGGTGAGAAAATCACGTATTGCATGGTGGGCGAGCCGTCTAGCTCGAAAACCTTGGGTGATGTGGTCAAAAATGGTCGTCGCGGTTCGATTACAGGCAACCTCTATATTCAAGGCATTCAAGGCCATGTGGCATATCCCCATTTAGCAGAAAATCCGATTCATAAAGCCGCGCCTTTCCTACAGGAATTGACAACCTATCAGTGGGACAACGGCAATGAGTTTTTCCCGCCGACCAGTTTGCAAATCGCCAATATTCATGCCGGTACGGGCAGTAATAACGTGATTCCGGGCGAGCTTTACGTGCAATTTAATTTGCGTTATTGCACGGAAGTGACCGATGAAATCATCAAACAGAAAGTCGCTGAAATGCTAGAAAAGCATGGATTGAAATACCGCATTGAGTGGAATCTTTCCGGCAAACCGTTTTTAACCAAACCGGGTAAATTATTAGATGCGTTAACCGCAGCTATCGAGCAAACCACAGGCATTACGCCAGAAACGGAAACCGGTGGTGGCACCTCTGACGGTCGCTTTATTGCGTTGATGGGCGCAGAAGTGGTGGAATTTGGGCCGCTTAATGCGACCATTCATAAAGTCAATGAGTGTGTGAACGTAGAGGATCTCGCCAAGTGCGGTCAGATTTATCATCAAATGTTAGTCAATTTATTGGATAAATAAGATGAAATTAACCCCTGACATGTTGACCGGCAAATCGCGAGAACATTTGGTGCATTTGCCGACACCGCATTCGACTCATCATTTTTTGCAGGCGCAGGCAATGAAAGCCTTTCAAGGGCTGCAACAAAGTGCGGTCAAAAATGGCTTTAATTTACAACCTGCCAGTAGCTTTCGTGATTTTGCGC
Organism: Aggregatibacter segnis; assembly: GCF_003130075.1. Classification (GTDB taxonomy): domain Bacteria; phylum Pseudomonadota; class Gammaproteobacteria; order Enterobacterales; family Pasteurellaceae; genus Aggregatibacter; species Aggregatibacter segnis_A. The sequence goes on from NZ_NRCW01000004.1 coordinate 33,365, forward strand.
GCCAACAACTTATTTGGAACGGTAAATTTAACGGTGAACGTAAAGTGCACGATGATGCAGGCAATGCGTTGGATTTGACCCAATTGGACGATTGGCAAAAAGCCCAAGCTATTTTACGTTGGTCAGCGCTACCGGGGGCGAGTCGGCATCATTGGGGCACTGAAATTGATATTTTCGATCCTGATCTTTTGCCGGAAGGCCAATCCTTGCAGCTTGAGCCTTGGGAATATGAAAAAGGCGGTTATTTCTTTGAACTGAGTGAATTTCTCACCGAAAACCTACCGCACTTTGATTTTAGTTTGCCTTTTATGCAAATGCCGGCAGAGAAAAAAATCGGGCGTGAGCCTTGGCATATTAGTTACATGCCATTGGCGGAGAAAGCAAAACAACTTTTTTCTGCGGAGGTGTTGCTACAGGCATGGGAAAAAGAAGAAATTGCTGGCAAGGCTACATTACAGCAGCATTTTCCTCAAATTTTTGAACAGTATTTTGTATAGATTGATTAAAAAGTGCGGTGTGTTTTTAGTGAACTTTTCAGCAGTGAAAAATACGTTAAAAAACACACCGCACTTTTTTTGATTTATGTGTTGTTACATTTCTATCACATCTCTTTTCTTCTCTTAGACTTTTGTGAGCTACTTCAAAAATCCGGAAATTTTACAAAGAATTACATTTTTTTTTGCACTGAATGAAAGTATCCTACTCGCTAGCTGTAATTTAGGGAGATAAAGATGTATCAGTTTCAGCAGTTTACTCAAAAAGATATTGAAATTTTGAAGGATGAAACGATTTATCAGGGTTTTTTTAAGCTAAATAAAGTTCAATTCAAACATAAACTTTTTGCCGGCGGTTGGAGCGGCACGGTGACCCGTGAATTGCTCGTCAAAGGGGCTGCATCTGCTATGGTTGCCTACGACCCAGTGTTAGATAACGTGGTGTTGGTAGAGCAGGTGCGTATCGGGGCTTACGACCCGAAATCAACCCAATCTCCTTGGCTGTTAGAACTCATTGCCGGGATGGTTGAGGAAGGTGAAACACCGGAATCCGTGGCATTACGAGAAAGTGAAGAAGAAGCCGGCGTGAAGATTTCTCATATGCAACATTGTTTGAGCGTATGGGATAGCCCCGGTGGCGTGCTTGAGCGTATTCACGTTTTTGTCGGTAAAGTGGATAGCACCACAGTCGGCGGATTACACGGTTTAGCAGAAGAGAATGAAGATATTCGTGTTCATGTCGTGAGTAGGGAAACAGCATATCAATGGCTTTGTGAGGGTAAGATTGATAATGGCATTGCGGTAATCGGATTACAATGGCTAGAGTTAAATTACCGAAAATTGAAAGAGCAATGGCTGTAAGCATTTTATTATCTGACGACATAGGTAATTTAGACTAAGTTTAATATTAAGTAGTAGGAGTTTACTTTGTTAAATACCTATCAATATAACACCCAACAAGATGTGTTCCGTATAATTCAAATTACGGATCCGCATCTTTTTCAAGACACTAACGGTGAATTGTTGGGCATCAATACGCAAGCAAGTTTTTCCCAAGTTTTAAGTGAAATTCAACAACAGCAATACGACTATGATCTTGTGTTAGCAACAGGCGATTTAGTACAGGATAATAGTGATGAAGGCTATTTGCGTTTTCGTCAAGAGGTGAAAGCGCTGAACAACAAAATGGTCTTTTGGATCCCTGGAAATCATGATTTTCAGCCGAAAATGTTTGAAATCCTAAAAGAAGATAGCGTGAGTGCGAAAAAGCATATTTTGTTAGGGGATAAGTGGCAAATTTTGCTTTTAGATAGCCAAGTGCAAGGCGTGCCACACGGGCAATTAGAAGCGGAAGAGCTGGATTGGTTAAAGCTAAAATTACAAGAATATCCTGAACGCTATTCTTTGGTCGTATTGCATCATCATCTTCTTTCCACCGGTTCTGCTTGGTTGGATCAACATAACTTACGTAATGCCAATGAATTGGCGGAAGTCTTAGCGCCATTTAAGCATGTCAAAGCCCTACTATACGGACACATTCACCAACAAGTGGATAGTGAATGGCTTGGTTATCAAGTGATGGCAACGCCTTCTACGTGTATTCAATTTAAAGCGGACAGCAACACTTTTGCACTGGATGTTGCTCAGCCCGGCTGGCGCGAAATAGATTTACATGCTGACGGGCATATTGAAACCCGTGTAAAACGCATTCAACAGGTATCCTTTTTACCGAATATGCAGGTTGAAGGTTATTGATTGTTAAAAGTGCGGTCATTTTTTAAAGGGGATTTTTAATCCTCTTTATTTTTTATTAGAATCCACCGCACTTCAACGTACTTAGTCGCTTAAAACTGCTATAATCCCCGCCAATTTTTTCCAACCATTGAGACCTTATGAAACAACTTTTTGCCACCACAGCCCGTGGGTTTGAAGAGCTTTTGAAATCCGAATTGACCGAATTAGGCGCACAGGATGCTAAAGTCGCGCAAGGCGGCGTGCATTACTGGGCGGATGATGAAACCCTGTATCGCACTTTGCTTTGGAGTCGTTTGAGTTCACGCATTTTATTGCCTATCGTGCAAGCCAAAGTCTTTAGCGATTTGGATTTATATTCCGCTGTGGTGGGGGTGAATTGGTTGGATTATTTTGATGAAAAAGTGCATTTTTTTGTCGATTTCAATGGCACGAACCAAGAAATTCGTCATACCCAATTTGGCGCAATGCGTGTGAAAGACGGCATTGTGGATTATTTTGAGCGCCACGGTCGCGCCCGTCCTAACGTGGATAAAGAGCAACCGGATATTCGTATTCATGCGTATTTGAATCGTGATGATGTGGTGCTGTCGCTTGATTTGAGCGGCGATGCGTTGCACATGCGAGGTTATCGTGAAGACACGGGCAAAGCGCCGTTGCGTGAAACCTTGGCTGCCGCGATTGTGTTGCGTTCCGGTTGGCAAAAAGGCACGCCGTTGGTGGATCCGATGTGTGGCTCCGGTACGCTATTGATTGAAGCGGCACAAATGGAAGCGCAAATCGCACCGCAATTATATCGTCTGCATTGGGGCTTTGATTTTTGGCAAGGGCATAATCAGGCAGCGTGGGAAAAGGTGAAAGAAGAGGCTTTAGCCTTGGCGGAAGCCGAAAAACAACGTGAAAACCCACCGCACTTTTATGGTTTCGATTTGGATCATCGTGTATTGCAAAAAGCCAAACAAAACGCCAAAAATGCCGGCGTGGCGCATTTAATGCAATGGCAACAGGGCGATGTGGCAGCGATAAAAAATCCAAGCCCGAATGTGGCGGGCACGGTGATTTGTAACCCGCCGTACGGCGAACGTTTAGGCACAACGCCGGCGCTGATTGCCTTATATTCTGTGTTTGGGCAACGCTTGAAACAACAATTTGCCGGCTGGAACGCCTCTATTTTCAGTGGTGAGCCAAGTCTATTGGATTGCTTGCGTTTACGTTCTCATCGTCAGTTTAAAGCGAAAAACGGCCCGTTAGATTGCGTACAGAAAAATTATCAAATAGCCGAGCGCGCAGAGCAAAGTGCGGTAGAAAACACCGTAGAATTTGACCGCACTTCTTCGGTTTCTTCTGAAGTCGCGGTGGATTTCGCTAATCGCCTGCAAAAAAATATCAAAAAAATTGAAAAATGGGCGAAGCAGCAAGGGCTAGACGCTTATCGCTTATATGATGCGGATTTACCGGAATACAATTTGGCGGTGGATCGTTATGCTGATCATATTGTGGTGCAGGAATATGCTGCGCCGAAAAATATTGATGAAAACAAAGCACGCCAACGGTTGTTGGATGCGGTGAATGCTACCTTGCAAGTGACCGGCATTGAAACCAATAAGTTGATTCTGAAAGTGCGCCAAAAACAAAAAGGCACCAATCAATATGAAAAATTAGCAAACAAAGGCGAGTATTTTTATGTGAACGAATACGGCGCGAAGTTGTGGGTGAACTTAACAGATTATTTGGATACCGGCTTGTTTTTGGATCACCGCCTGACCCGTAAAATGTTGGGCGAAATGTCGCAAGGCAAGGATTTCCTCAATTTGTTTGCGTACACCGGTTCGGCAACGGTACATGCGGCGCTCGGCAAGGCAAAATCGACCACTACCGTGGATATGTCAAATACCTATCTCAACTGGGCGGAACAGAATTTGTTGTTGAACGACATTGAAGGCAAACAACATAAACTGATTCAAGCAGATTGCCTTCAGTGGCTAGAAAAATGCGATCGGCAGTTTGATTTGATTTTTGTTGATCCGCCGACATTTTCTAACTCCAAACGCATGGAAGACAGTTGGGATGTGCAACGGGATCATATTAAGTTAATGACGAATTTAAAACGCATTCTACGCCCGAACGGCACCATTGTGTTCTCTAACAACAAACGCGGTTTCAAAATGGATTTTACTAAGTTGGAAGCATTAGGTTTGAGTGCGGTGGAAATTTCTCACAAAACCTTGCCGTTGGATTTTGAACGCAATAAGCAAATTCATAATTGTTGGCTGGTGACGTTGAAATAAGAAAACAAAATAGGGCGGAAATTCCGCCCTGTTTTTGTATGTCTTTATATGAAAAGCTGCTGATTTAAAATCAGCAGCTTTGTTTTTTACTCAATTTACTTAATTGGCAATATGTTTTGGTTTGAAGAAAACCATGGTGAAAATTTGCCAGAAGAATGCAAGCGCACCAAAGATGAATACAACGTCACCCACTAAACGCACCCAGCGTAAGGTGTCGAATAACGGTTGTTGCATGAATTCTTCGCTACGGGCATACCATAAGCCTTCAGAGATACTCGCGTAACCTTGAATGATACCGATTGGTAATAGGCTGGAGACGATCATTAAGACCAACCCGCCGTTAAGCAACCAGAAGCCCCATTTCATCAATTTGTCGTTGAATGGTGTGTTTGGACGCAAGTAACGTGCGATTAAGAACACGAAACCTAATGCCAAGAAACCATATACCCCGAACAATGCCGCGTGGGCGTGTACTGCGGTGGTGTTTAAACCTTGGATGTAGTAGAGGGAAATCGGAGGGTTGATTAAGAAACCAAACACACCCGCACCCAACATATTCCAGAAGGCAACGGCAACGAAGCAGTAGATAGGCCATTTTAAGCGATCCATCCATGGTGCTTTTTGTTTCATTTCCCAGTGTTCCCAGGCTTCGTGGCCAAGTAAAACTAATGGGACAACTTCAAGCGCGGAGAAGGAAGCGCCCACAGCGATAATTGGGGTTGTCGCACCGGCGAAGTATAAGTGGTGGAAGGTTCCTGGAATACCGCCGATTAAGAACAATGCCGCTTCGGTGATGGTTGCCACAGTCGCTGTGCGACGGGAAACTAAACCTAAACTTACGAAGATGAAGGACAGTGCCGCTACGGAGAATACTTCAAAGAAGCCTTCTACCCAAAGGTGAACTACCCACCAACGCCAGTACTCCATCACGGATAAGTGTGTGTGTTCGCCGTAGAATAATGCCGGGCCATAGAATAAGCCGATAGCGATAACGGAGGCAAAGAACAAGGCAAGTAAGTTTTTATCGCCCGGTTGTTTGAACGCATTTATGGTGCCACGTAGCATTAATACCAACCAGAACAAGATACCGGCGAATTTCACAGCTTGCCAGAAACGACCTAAGTCGATGAATTCATAACCTTGGTGACCGAACAAGAAGCTCCATTCTTCAGGGATGATATGCGCGATGGCCAAATAGCTACCGGTGAAGGAGCCAACAACCAAGACGACTAACGCCCAGAAGAGAACATCTACGCCAAGTTTTTGGTATTTGGGATCTTTACCACCGTTGATAATCGGTGCAAGGAATAAACCTCCGGCCAAGAATGCCATAGCGATCCAGAATAACGCCGCTTGAATGTGCCAAGTACGTACTAAAGAATATGGAAGATATTGGGAAATATCCAAACCATAAAATTCCTGACCTTCAACCGTGTAGTGCGCCACAACGGCACCTAAGTTCACTTGCACGAAGAAAAGCGCAAGTACGGTAAATAAATATTTACCTAAGGCTTTTTGTGATGGTGTTAATTGCAATTTGGTTAGCGGGTCAACTTCCGGGGAAATCGGGTCTTTTTCATCTTCACGACGTTTAAATGACCAAATCCACACCACGAAACCAATACCGGCAATAAGGAAGACGATACTGGCGATAGACCACATGACGTTTTCCGGTGTCGGCACGTTATTGATTAACGGTTCATGCGGCCAGTTGTTGGTGTAAGTGGCATGGGTATTCGGACGCTCTGCTGAAGCAGTCCATGCTGTCCAGAAGAAGAATTTCGCTAAATCTTGGCGGGCTTCTAAGCTCGGCAAGGTATTGTCTTTCATGGCGAAGTGTTCACGCGTTGCTTTGCTCGCAGGATCATCACCATATAAAGAAATATAGTATTGTGCTGTTTTATCGATTGCCGCTAAACGGTTGGCGGAAAGCACTACGGTGCCGTTTTCATCAACTTTACTGCCGCGGTATTCTTTGGTTAAACGGCTTTTTAAGATGGTTTGTTGGTCATCATTTAAATCGACGAAGTTTTTGCCGTATTCTTGATTTGCAACAATGTCTAACCAGTTGGTTAATTCGCGGTGTAACCAGTCGGCGGTCCAGTCCGGTGCTTGATATGCGCCATGGCCCCAGACGGAACCTAACTGCATACCACCGGTAGTTTGCCAAGCGGTTTGACCGTGTAAAATATTGTCGTGTGTGATAACCGGTTCGCCTTTTTCCGTCACATATTGTTTCGGAATCGGCGGAGCTTCACGATAGATTTCAAAGCCATAGTAGCCGAGAAGAGAGAAGGCTCCCACTAAGACGGCGACTAATAGGTACCAGAACTTCTTATATTGTCCCATTTGATCACTCCTTGAGAAAATTAGAGGTAGATAACTTAATTATTTGTGTCAGACACATTCAGATTTTACGATTGAAAGTAAAATACCTGACTAATTATATCGGATTTAAAGAGGCGGTATATTACCTAATAGTGAGTAAATATAAAGGGGAAAATGATGGCTATAAATTAAGCAATGTTATTTAGATAGGAATAACCTAAAGAGAATAGAAAAAGATAAGGGCGGAAATTCCGCCCTATTTTTTATGTTTAAAAATGACCGCACTTTTTAGCGTCGTGCTTCAAATTCAGCTAAAGCTTCATCGAATTGTTCCATCACTTTAGGATGAACCGGTGCGAACACGGAGGACGTAATCGTGATGAAAGAACACACCAAGAAGCCCGGAATGATTTCATAGAGGTGAGATAAATCTTCCCAGCCTAAGTATTTCATTAATGGACTCCAGACCACCACGGTGATAGCGCCGGATAACATTCCCCATAATGCCGCTTTGGAGCTAATATTGCGGTTGAACAAAGAAAGAATCACCACCGGGCCGAAAGCGGCACCAAAACCAGCCCACGCATAAGAAACCAAGCCCATTACTTTGGAGTTTGGATCTTGTGCGATAGCGATGGCAACCACCGAGATTAACAATACCATTAAGCGCCCGACCCAGACTAATTCAAGGCTGGAAGCGCCTTTGCGGAAGAAGCCTTTATAGAAATCTTCTGTAATTGCTGCGGAACACATTAATAATTGGGCGGACAAGGTACTCATTACCGCCGCTAAGATCGCGGATAATACTATGCCGACAATCCAAGGGTTAAACATTGCTTTACTTAACTCAATGAAAACCGCTTCTGCATTGTATAGTTCAATATTTTGGGTGGTGAAATAGGCCAATCCAAAATAGCCCACAGCAACGGCACCGCCAAGGCAGAGGAACATCCAAGAAATTCCGATTCGACGGGCTTTTTCGAGAGAGGCCACAGAGTCTGCCGCCATGAAACGGGCAAGAATGTGTGGCTGTCCGAAATAACCCAAGCCCCAAGCCAATGCAGAGATAACACCGATACCGGAAACATTGTGCAGCCAGTTGCTGTAAGGAATGCCGGTGACAGCAGATTTCGCTTCCAAAGACATCGTGATTTCATCCCAGCTGATGTTGAGCAATACCATGACCGGTGCCAAAATCAAGGCGAAAATCATTAATGAGGCTTGGATGGTGTCGCTCCATGAAACCGCTAAATAGCCACCGATAAAGGTATACGTAATGGTCGCTAATGCCCCTAACCAAAGTGCAGTGGAATATTCCAAGCCCAATAAGCTTTGGAATAACTTCGCTCCCGCTACTACGCCGGAAGCGCAGTAAATGGTGAAGAAGAAGAGAATAATGCCTGAAGAAATAATCTTTAATGCTTTTTTCTGACGCGGAAAACGTTGTGCAAAAAATTCCGGTAAGGTCAGCGCATTGCTATATTTCTCAGTGAAAATCCGCAAACGACCCGCTACAACGCGATAGTTCAGATAGGCGCCAACGGTTAAGCCGACAGCAATCCATGCTTCGGAAAGACCTGATAAGAAAATCGCGCCGGGTAACCCCATTAATAGCCAACCGGACATATCGGAAGCACCGGCCGACATGGCGGTCACGAAACTTCCCATTTTTCGGCCACCCAAAATGTAATCATCAAAGTTTTTGGTGGAACGATAGGCGTATAACCCAATGCCTAAAATAATTGCCAAATAGAGGCCAAAGGTGATGTAGATTTGCATAAAACACTCCTTTTATTCTTCTTGAGAGGACATTAATGAGGTGTTTCCACCTGCCGCAGTGGTGTTATAACTGCGAGAAAACTCATCATACAATGGCAGTAAATCTTGGGTATCTTGCCAGTCGTAACATTTGAAAATAGCTTGACTGTTTTCAGCCAACCATTGACGTTTAGCTTTATCAAGTGCGGTCAAATAAATGCCTTTTTGACAATGACCTAACTTCGTATCAACACGAATATCCGGTTTGGCTTTGGCGGCTAATGGATGCTGTGGTTCCACCAAAATGCTAAAACCTTTGGCAAGCAATTTTTCTGCCGCTTTTTCTGCTGCCGCTAAGTCGCCGTTGAGAATGGCTACTTCACAAGGCAGATAAGCTAGGGAGTTGTGTTCACCGGTGATACTTTCTAATACCGGTTTGGTTGTGCCTAGCGTATTTTCATCGCCAAATTGGCTGTAGTAGCGAGGCGTGCGGGTTAAGCGTTGCAAATAGAACTCACCGCCGGCTTTCGGCCCCGTACCGGACAATCCGTGTCCGCCAAACGGTTGAACACCAACCACCGCGCCTACAATATTACGGTTGATATAGAAGTTACCGCAGTTTAAGTGGCGTTCCACCATATCCATCTGTTTGCGAATACGGGTATGGCAACCGCCGGTCAGCGCATAACCTTTTTCATTTACCATTTTAAGGACATTGAGTAAGTTATCTTTTTTATAACGTACGATGTGTAGAATCGGACCGAAGACTTCACGCTGCACTTGATCGAGGTTATCCAACAGATACACACTTGGCGCCACGAAATACCCTTGGGTTGGTGTGTCGATTTCCGCATAAGCGCGGGCGACTTTACGCATGGCTGCCTTGTGGTTTTCTAGATTTTGTTTAGCTTCTTCATCAATCACAGGACCGATATCGGTAGCCAATAGACGTGGGTCGCCTAAACTTAATTCTTTAATGGCTTCCGTGATCATTTTGTAATAATGATCTGCCACATCTTCTTGTAATAATAAGATGCGTAATGCGGAACAACGTTGACCTGCCGAGTCAAAGGCGGAGCTAAGAACATCGGCAACGACTTGTTCCGGTAAGGCTGAAGAGTCAACGACAAGGACGTTTTGACCGCCAGTTTCCGCAATCAACACAGGATCGTTATCTGCCAATGCTAGACGTTGCTCAATGAGTTTGGCCACTTCGGTTGAACCGGTAAATACGACGCCATCAAAAGCTTGTTGGACTAACGCTGCTCCTAAATCTCCGGCACCTAACACCAGTTGTAGGGTTTCTTTCGGGATGCCGGCTTGGTATAAGAGTTTTACGGCGGCATACGCAATTAATGAGGTTTGTTCAGCCGGTTTTGCAATCACTGCATTGCCAGCCGCTAAAGAGGCGGCAATTTGGCCGGTAAAGATGGCTAATGGGAAGTTCCATGGAGAAATACAAAGTACTTTTCCACGGGGCTCGGCAAGGTGATTTTGTGTTGCCAGTTGTTCTAATTGAACGGCGTAATAACGTAAGAAATCCACGGCTTCACGCAATTCGGCAATGGCGTTTGGCAAGGTTTTGCCCGCTTCAACCACTGCGAGTTTCATCAATAAACCGAAATGTTCTTCATATAAGTCGGCAGCATTGCGTAAAACATTGGCTTTTTCCACCGCACTTTTAGCTTTCCATTGCGTATTGTCGGTAGCGGTAAACGCTTTTTCCGCTTGATTTACGGCTAAAAAGGCGACTTCTGCGACAGTTTCATTGAGATTGGCCGGATTGGTGACTTGATGTGCCGGTACATTTTCAGCATTGTCAAATGCGACTAAAGAGGTAGCGTTTTCAATGGTTGCCGCATTCAGCGCTTGTTCTAATCTTGCTAATTCCAATTCATTGCTCAGATCGAAACCGGCGGAGTTTTTACGGTTTTTAAATAATTCTAACGGTTTAAGAACCGACTTATTCGGCTCGCCATGAGATTTGGCATAAAGTTTCCATGGTGGTGTAACAAGTTGTTCGACCGGAATGTTTTCATCAACTAGCTGGTGAACGAAAGAGGAGTTTGCACCGTTTTCTAAGAGACGGCGGACTAAATAGGCTAACAAGGTAGCGTGTGTCCCCACCGGTGCATAGACACGCACTTGTCGATTCAGATTGTCTTTCCCCACAATATTGTCATAAAGAGATTCCCCCATGCCGTGTAGGCATTGGAATTCAAAGTTTTTACCTTGGCCTAATTCGTGAATCGTGCACATGGTTTGCACGTTATGGGTGGCAAATTGCGGATAAATGACATCTTGCGCGGCAAATAATTTTTTCGCACAAGCAATATAAGAAATATCGGTGTGATTTTTACGTGTGTAAAGTGGGAAACCGTCCAAACCGTCTGCTTGCGCCCATTTGATTTCGCTGTCCCAATAAGCGCCTTTAACAAGACGAATCATCAAATAGCCTTGTTTTTCTCTGGCTAAATTAATCAAATAATCCAACACAAATGGACAACGTTTGGAGTATGCCTGCACCACGAAACCAATGCCTTTGTAGCCTTGTAATTCCGGTTCATCTAATAATTTTTCCACAAGATCGAGGGAAAGCTCTAAACGGTTGGCCTCTTCCGCATCAATATTGATACTGATGTTGTATTTTTTCGCTAATAAGAAGAGTTCTTTTAAGCGAGGGTAAAGCTCATTGATGGTACGATCATATTTGGAACGGCTATATTTCGGGTGAATCGCAGAAAGTTTAACGGAAACACTGTTACCGTTATAAATGGTTCTGCCGGCTGCGTCTTTACCCACTTCTTCAATGGCGTGTAAATAGTCATTGAAATAGCGTTGTGCATCGGCTTCTGTCATGGCAGCTTCGCCCAACATATCAAAAGAAAACGTAAAACCTTTTTCGTAACGTGGTTTGATGTTTTGTAGCGCCTCTTGCATAGTCACGCCGGTAACGAACTGTTTACCCAAAATCTGCATAGATTTGATAATTGCCATACGCATAATAGGCGCAGACAAACGGGAGAAACTACGGGTGAGCGCATTCGATAAACTGTTTTCATCAAGCGTTTCACTGATTTTTTTGCCAAAGAGTAGGCCATAACTTGCAGCGTTGATGAAGAACGAATTGGAATTGCCAATGTGAGATTTCCAGTTCCCTTCTTGCAATTTCTCATAAATTAAGTCATCGCGGGTTTGTGCATCAGGAATGCGTAATAAGGCTTCTGCCAAACACATTAACGCCACTCCCTCTTCACTGCTTAATGAAAACTCTTGCATTAAGGCATCTGCGCCATATTGTTTTTGTTTTAGTTGGCGTAATTTTTTAATTAACTTAATAGCATTGTCAGTGATGCGTTGTTCTTGTTCTGGAGAAAAATCTAATGTTTTCACTAAAGAATCGACCGCACTTTTCTCATCTAAACGATAATTTGCGGTGATCGCTTGGCGAATAGGGCTATATTGTTTTGATAGTGTGAATTGCATGAGAAAACCTCCTTTTGTTATATAATTGTTAACAAAGTATAGGTGGTATGTTTATTAGTAAATGACTTTTTTGGTGATCTGTGATTGAAGTCACATAAAAAATGAGGTTTTGTTGTTCGTAATATGTACGAATTAAGTGTTTTATATACTGAAAGAGAAGCTGGAAATAAAAAACTCCCTACATTGAGGGAGTTTTTTATTTAGGATGAGAGATTATAGATTGAACACGGCAAATAACACGATGATGCTATAAAGTGTTGCCAAACCGTAGAAAATAAATCCGCCGGCCGGTACATGAACTTTAATATCATGCATACCGTGATGAACGCGGTGTAAGCCTCCCCACATTGGGAAAATTGTGAGAACGAGAATAACTAATTTCCCTAGCCAATGGTGTGCAAAGGCAATGATATTCTCCGGACTAATGATACTGAAAGGCAATAGGAAGCCGAGAATAAGAATTAACACGGGGAAAGCCAAAGCACTTACCATGCCACCCGCACTGAACATTAACCAGACAGGTGGTTCGTTTGAACGTTTTGGATTTTGATTAACCATGACTTCCCCCTAGATAAATACTAACACTAAAGCCAATACGGTAACGGCGACAAACGCGCCACGTAAAGCATTTTTAATGAGTTTTGCCGGCAAACCGGTGGTACCTGACATCACTTCGCCTGTCATATCAAATAAGGTGACAGCATGGAGCAATAAAGCGGCCAATGAAATGATGTTAAGAATCACAACAAGTGGATTTTGTAAGAATGGAATGAAATTCATGACAAATCCATCTGCTTTGCCTAAACAAATCACACCGTAAAGCAATACTAAGCTGAACCAAACGGTTGGCACGGCAGTCGCTTCACGTAGCATGTAGAATTTGTAGAAATCCCAACTTTTCCACCAAGTCGGGGTGATTTCACGAACGTATTTTTTACGTTTACTTACTGTTGTAGTCATAATCTTTCCCCTTACGCCTTCGGTTTAAGCATGGAAATGAGGTAATCTTTGGCACTTTCTAATTTGCCTTGGTTAATGGCGGTTGCCGGGCCTACATGTTTTGGACACACTTCGGAACAGGCGCCTACGAAGGTACAAGACCAAACGCCATTTTCACCATTCATGATTTTCATCCGTTCTGCTTTACCATGGTCGCGGTTATCTAAGTTATAACGATGACCTAAGGTTAATACGGCTGGACCAACGAATTCCGGGTTTAAACCGAATTGTGGACAGGCGGCATAACATAAACCACAGTTGATACACATGGAGAATTGGCGATATTTTTCCAATTGAGCCGGAGTTTGTTTAGTACGGCTTTTCGCTAATTCTTTCGATGGATGTGGTTTACCATCTAACTCAGGCGCTTTGTTACCAATCACATAAGGTTTGATGGCTTCTAAGCTTTCGATGAAGTGACTTAAGTCAACGATTAAATCGCGTTCAATCGGGAAGTTTGCTAAGGCTTCAATACGCATATGACCACTGTAGTCACGCAAGAAGGTTTTACATGCCAATTTTGGAATGTTATTTACCATCATGCCGCAAGAACCACAGATCGCCATACGGCATGACCAGCGATAAGAAAGTTCCGGTTCAAGTTTATCTTTAATGTAACCTAAAGCATCAAGTAAGGATGTTTGGCTGTCATAAGGCACTTGATAGGTTTTTAAGTGCGGTTCCTTATCAACTTCAGGATTATAACGTAGAACTTCAACGTTCATGATTGATTGTTCGGCCATATTATTACTCCTTACCCGCTTGAGCTTGTTCTTTTGCTTTGGCGGCTGCTTCTGCTGCTTCTGCTTCTGCACCGTAAACACGTTTTGCCGGTTGTGATTTAGTGATTTTCACCGGGCTGTATTCAATGCGTGGTGCACCGTTTTCGTTATAGAACGCCAAGGTATGTTTCAAGTAGTTCACATCATCACGTTCGGTGTAATCCAAACGTTGGTGCGCACCACGAGACTCTTTACGTTCAATCGCAGAGTTCGCAATAGATTGTGCCACGTCCAAAATGTAACCCAATTCAACGGTATACAATAAGTTTGTATTAAATACGCTAGAACGGTCAGTAATACGAATGTGTTTGTAACGTTCTTTGAGTTCTGCAATTTTATTAACAGCTTGTTGCATACTTTCTTGGGTACGATAGATACCGCAACCTTCTTCCATGGCCTGACCCATTTCGTCACGAATTTCAGACCAAGACTCAGTACCTTCCTGGTTATAGAGATCAGTCAAACGTTTTACAATGTCTTGTGCTTGTGCATCAAGTGTTGCTTGGTTCGCCGGTGTGGCTTCAATTGCGCGTTGTGCAGCATATTCACCCGCAACACGACCTAATACCACTAATTCAGCCAAGGAGTTGGAACCTAAACGATTCGCGCCGTGTAAACCGGAAGAGGCACATTCACCCACCGCAAATAAACCTTTAATGCGGGTTTCGCTGTTGAAGTCAACTTCGATACCACCCATGGTGTAGTGAACTACCGGGCGTACAGGAATTGGCGCTTGTGCCGGATCGACACCTTCATAAGCTTTCGCTAATTCACAAATGAATGGTAAACGTTCGTGTAAGTATTTTTCACCAAGGTGACGTAAATCTAAGTGCACCACATCAACGCCTTTAGCTGTTTTTAAGGTGTTACCTTTACGCCATTCTTGCCAGAACGCTTGAGATACTTTGTCACGAGGGCCTAATTCCATGTATTTGTTTTCCGGTTTGCCGATTGGTGTTTCTGGTCCCAAACCGTAGTCTTGTAAATAGCGATAGCCGTCTTTATTAACTAAGATACCACCTTCACCACGACAACCTTCGGTCATTAAGATACCGGTATTTGGTAAGCCGGTAGGGTGATATTGAACGAATTCCATGTCACGCAATGGTACGCCATGGCGATAAGCCATTGATAAGCCGTCACCGGTAACAATACCGCCGTTAGTGTTGAAACGGAATGCTCGGCAACCACCACCTGTGGCGATAACAACGGCGTTAGCATTAATTTGTACTAAAGAACCTTCCATCATGTTCATGGCTACCATACCACGTGCATGACCGTCATCCACTAAAATGTCTAATACAAAGTGTTCATCGAAACGAATGATTTGTGGGTATTGAATGGAGGTTTGGAATAACGTGTGAAGTAAATGGAAACCGGTTTTATCAGCAGCGAACCAAGTACGTTCGATTTTCATCCCACCGAAACGGCGTACGTTTACATCACCATCGGTTTTACGGCTCCAAGGGCAGCCCCAGCGTTCAAGTTGAGTCATTTCCACCGGAGAGTGTTCCACGAAATATTCCACGACATCTTGCTCACACAACCAGTCGCCACCGGCAACGGTATCGTGGAAGTGTTTATCGTAGGAGTCTTCTTCTTTAATCACTGCCGCAGCACCACCTTCAGCCGCAACAGTATGACTGCGCATTGGGTAAACTTTTGATACTAAAGCAATTTTAAGATTTGGATTAGCTTGGGCTGCAGCAATCGCCGCACGTAAACCACCGCCACCTGCGCCAACAATGGCGATATCGACGTTAACAGTTTGCACGATATTCCTCCAAGTAAAGGGATGATAATAAAAACACCAAATAGATTTTTGGTACTGTTAGGGTGAAGTCATTTTGCCATTATTTTTTGTGATTAGAACCTTTTTTCTCAAACTTTGTCGCGATTTCGTGATCTACCTCAAAAAAGTTAACAAACAGAACCAGTTGTTTACATTTTGTCTTATTGTTAACAAGTTATTAACGTTGAGTTAACTAAAAAGTGCATAAAAGTGCGGTGGAAAAAGGATTCATTTATGAATTTTGATTCACTTGTTTTAGAATAAGTCGCAAATTTTTCAAATTATCTTCAGCAAAGGGATATTTATGTTTGAACAAGAAGCATGGCAACCAACGGCATCCATCAAAAACTTACTTGACCGTGCAAAATTAATTGCAGAAATTCGTCGATTTTTTACTGATCGCGGTTTGTTGGAAGTAGAAACACCGGTATTAAGCGAATTTGGCGTGACAGATCTTCATCTTGCCACATTCAGCACTGAATTTGTTTCTCCTTTCGGAGAGCAATCTAAAACATTGTGGCTTTCCACCAGTCCGGAATATCACATGAAGCGTTTGTTGGCCGCCGGCAGTGGTCCGATATTTCAAATTGGCAAAGTGTTTCGTAATGAAGAAGCGGGTAATCGCCATAATCCGGAATTTACGATGCTGGAATGGTATCGACCACACTTTGATATGTACCGTTTAATTAATGAAGTAGATGATTTATTACAACAAATATTGGAGTGTCCGCCGGCAGAAAGCATGAGCTATCAATTCGCTTTTCAACAATATGTCGGATTGGATCCGTTGTCGGCGGAATTATCCGAACTTGTGGCAAAAGCGAAAAAATATCAGTTGGTGGATGCAGAAAAAGAGAATCGCGATACGTTGTTGCAATTTCTTTTCAGTACGGTGGTGGAACCACAAATAGGACATGACTGCCCGGTCGTGGTATATCATTTCCCCGCAAGCCAAGCGGCGTTGGCGCAAATTAGCTCGGAGGATCTGCGTGTTGCAGAGCGTTTTGAGTTTTATTACAAAGGGCTAGAGCTTGCTAATGGTTTCCATGAATTGGCGGATGTGCGGGAACAATTACATCGCTTCGAGTTGGATAATCGTCAACGGGAAAAAGCCGGTCTGCCGGTGCGTAATATTGATAAACGTTTGTTGGGGGCGTTACAAGCCGGAATTCCGGATTGTTCAGGCGTCGCTCTCGGTGTGGATCGCTTGCTCATGATTGCCATGGGCGCGGAGAGTATTAAAGAGGTGATTTCCTTTGCGATAGACAATGCTTAAAAGTTCGGTCATCAATGGCGATGTTTTTTTAAATGTTAAAAGTGCGGTCGAAAAATAAAATGTTTTTTATGACCGCACTTTATTTACTTCAAAATAAACATTGGTGTTTGGCTAATCGGATCGCGGTGAATCACCACCTCTAAATCAAACACCTCTTTTAACAGGCCCTCTGTCATCACTTCGTCAGGCGTCCCTTGGGCCATAAGGTTGCCGTCTTTGAGAACGATTAAATAATCACAATAACGACAAGCCTGATTTAAATCATGGAGTACTGTAATGACGGTTTTGCCGTTTTGTTGCATTTGACGCATCATACCCATGAGTTCCGCCTGTCGGTTGAGATCCAAATAAGTTGTGGGTTCATCTAACAGAACAAGCTCTGCATCTTGCGCTAATGTCATGGCTAAGAAAACCCGTTGTTGTTGCCCGCCGGATAAATCCGATACCAAATGTTCCGCTAATTCTGTGGTGTGGGTTTGTTCCATAGCCCAAGCCACTAATTGCTCATCTTTATCACTTAATTTGCCCCACAAATTCAAATAAGGCGAACGGCCGTAAGCAATTAATTCACGTACTTTAATGCCTTCAGGCACCAAATGTTGTTGTGGCAAGAACGCTAATTGTTTGGCGTATTCTTTCGGGGTGCTTTGCCAAATATCTTTGCCTTTGTGAGTAATTGTGCCTAGGCGAGGCTTGAGCAAACGGGCCACTGCTTTCAGTGTTGTGGATTTGCCACACCCGTTCGGGCCAATTAAGGCTATGATTTGGTTGCTAGGAAAGCTGAGAGATAAATCCCGTACGATAGTTTTATCTTGATAGCCTAATTGTAACTTATTGATCTCAATGCTCATTATTTCGTTCTCATCAATAAATAGAAGAAGTAAGGGGCGCCGATAATGGCGGTGAGAATACCGGCGGGCAGTTCTGTCGGCGGATCGATAACCCGCGCTAAAATATCGGAAATTTGTAACAACAACGTGCCGACTAGCATGGCCGCCGGCAATAATGTGCGGTGACGTCCACCGACCAATTTGCGTGCTAAGTGCGGTGCAACTAAGCCGAGAAATGCGATGGGACCGCAAATGGCGACGGCTGTGGTGGAAAGCGCAACAGCCAGCACTAATACCAAGATTTGCGTTTTATTTACGCTTACTCCCAAGGTGGCCGCTTTGTTTTCACCTAAACCTAAAGTGTCCAAATCTCGGCAGAAAATAAACGGTAACGGCAATAACACCAACAACCAAGGCAAAACAACATTGACATAAGCCCAACTTCTGCCCCACAAACTTCCGGTTAGCCAAAGCATAGCCGTGTTGATTTCTACCGGATTAGTTAGCATTAAATAATGGCTGATTGCCGCCCATAGGGCAGAAAGCGCTACGCCGATAATGGCCATTTTGATCGGGCGGAAGTTAAAACCACATATCATCCATAACAAAATGAAAGACAGGACACCGCCGATAAAGGCGAAAATCGGTAGCCAGTAAAAGGCTAAATTCGGTAGGAAGATTAATACGGTAACGGCAACTAAACCGGCGGCGTTATTGATTCCTAAAATATCAGGAGAGGCCAACGGATTACGCACGACACTTTGCACCAACACCCCGGAAATGGCCAATGCGCCGCCGATAATAATGGCGAGTAGCGCGCGTGGCAGACGGTATTCCATTAAAGTGAAATAGTTTTTATCGTCAGGGTGAAAGGCCAGGCTAATTTCGTCAAAGGATAGCGTGTAAGTGCCGTAACGAATGCTTAATACAAATAATAGCGCGACCGTACAGAGTGCCGATAAGTAAAAGCCGATTGCACGGAATCCTGAATGAGAACGGCGCATTAGTGTTTTCCTCTGGCAAATAATACAAAGATTGGCGCACCGATTAAGGCCAAAATGGCGCCGGCAGGCACTTCACTTGGGAAATCAACAGCACGGGCAACGGTATCAGCCGCCAACATTAAAATGGCGCCTAATAACATGGACATGGGTAATGATTTTCGTAGATCATAGCCGATCCAATAACGTGCTAAGTGTGGAATTAACAAACCGATAAAGGCGACTGGGCCGGCTACGCTAACGGCTGAACCTACAATTAATAATGCCATGATATTGGCATACCAACGCAGACGGAACAGATTAATTCCCAAGGATTGAGCGGATTCGTCGCTCAAATTGAGTAAATTTAAGCGGCTGGCAAAGAAGAGGCAAAAGAGAGCGCTCGATAGCACAAACGGCCAAATAGCGTGCCATTCGTTCCAACGGGCGTGAGAAATGCCGCCGGCAAGCCAACTCATTACCCCAAAGGCGTGATCTTCCGACATAATTAACACTAATTTGGTGAGGGCAGTACACAATAACGACACGGCAATCCCCGCTAAAATAACGCGACTGCGATCGCCGCTACTGTCTTTCCACGCGTTGCTGATCAACATTACAACCAACCAGCTGATTCCACCGCCGATACTTGCCACTAAGGCAATGCTATAACCTGATAATAAGGCCGGGCTAATGGCACTCGCCGTTACCATGGACAAACTTGCGCCGGAATTGACGCTTAGTAGCGTTGGTGAGGCTAGTGGGTTGCGGGTGATGGTCTGTAATAATGCCCCGGCTACCGCCAAATTGGCGCCTAATGCGATCGCCACTAACGCCCGCGGAAAGCGTAAATCGACCACGGTGATCTTGGCCAATTCATCGCCATTGGGGAAAAAGGCGTTTAGCGCATCTAATGGTGAAATTTCAATAGGGTAGTATAAAAACAGGCTTCCCCATAACAGGAAAGCCAGTCCTAGTAGGGGCAAGCCCCAACGAAAAGCTGTGCCAAACATTATTTTTGATTAACGAATTGTTCAACTTGTTTTGCCATGATCTCACTGGCCGTAATGCCGCGTCCGCGTGCCCACATATCGGCATTGACGCTAAATACACGTTTGGCTTTTACGGCAGGAATGGCTTGCCATAAAGGTTCAGCTTCCCATTTGCGGACGATACTTTCTTGGCGATAGTGGGCGATAAACATATAGTCCGGTTTTTCCATCACTAATTGCTCAAGATTGATTTCAGCAAAGGCTTGAGTGGCGTTTGGTAATTTTGGCGAGTTAAAACCTAGAACACCAAGGAAGCTGGCGACATAACCACTGTCATTTTGTAAATTGAATTTGTCTTCGCGGGATGTGCCGAAAATTGCTTTTTTGCCTTTCACATTGATATTTTGCGCAATGCTTTCGATAATTTTATTGTGTTTATCAATTTGCAATTTCATTTCACCGCCTTTGCCGACAACATCCCCGATTTTTTGTGCCGTATCAAGATTCTCCTGATAGCTCTCATGACGGGAATCAAACATCATGGTCGGAGCGATTTTTTTCAATTCTTCATACACTGCTGTGTGACGGGAAGGATCAGCGATAATTAAATCGGGTTTTAATGCGGCAATGGCTTCAAGACTTGGTTGTGAACGGGTACCGACAGATTGCCAAGGTTGAATCTTATCGCGCACTTCCTGCAAAATACGGGTTTTATCGTTGTCATCGGCAACGCCAACCGGGCTAACACCGACTTGAGCAAGGGCATCAACGAAAGAATATTCTAACGCGACAATGCGACTTGGGGTTTGATCAATAGTGAATTCACCTTTAGCATCGGTGACGGTCACAGCACTTGCCGTCACAGAAGCCATAAGGAAAAGAGAAGTAAGGGTTGCTTTGACGAATTTTTTCATTTCCGAGTCCTCTATCATCATAAAAACATAAGCGTAAGAGGTTATATTATACACAGGACTCGGTATTGAGAATAATTCTTTTTTAACGTCCGACCACGTCAATGATCATCACTTCCGATTGTGAGCCCAAACGCATCGGCACGCCCCAAAAGCCATAACCTGACGTGACAAAAAAGTGTCCTTGATTGATTTTTTCATAGCCGTAACTTAAGCGATAAATCAGTTTTACAACAAAATTTGCCGGGAAAATTTGTCCATTATGAGCGTGCCCGGAAAGCTGAATATCAATGGGCAAATTGGCGTGTTGTTCAATCTCTGTTGGACGATGATCCATTAAAATCACTGGTAATGCCGTATTGACACCTTTTAGTAATTGCGCCGCTGTTGGTCTGTTTTTAACAAGGTCGTCATTGCGACCAATGAGGGTAAAACGTCCATCAATCACGACACTTTCATCCATCACGGGAATGATCCCTGCTTTGCGCATTTCCGCTTCAATGCGTTGTTGATCGCCAAAGAAGTCATGGTTTCCCAGGGTGGCATACACGCCAAGTGGGGCTTGTAGGTTGGCAAAGTGCGGTTGCATTTTCTCCGCTAAATAGGCGTTGACGTTATCATCCATAATGTCACCGGGGAGCAAAATAATATCTACCTTTTCCTGTCGCATGATGTCAGCCAAGGTATCTAACTGTGTTGAACCAAACAAACGCCCTAAATGCAAATCGCTTGCCATACCAATGCGTAAAGGTTGTATAGGTTTATCTAATTTCACTTGAAAATGGCGAATGGTCGGCACATAAGCGTTGTAACAGGTGGTGGCGATGAAACTGAGAAAAATCACAGGATAAAGCCATTTTATTTGATTACGCCATTGTTTGCGAAGCAGGTAAAGAAAAGCCACAATCAGGCTGCTAAATGTTGAAAACAACAATAGAGTGAGAAGCAAGGCGCTTACTCGAAAACTTTCGGTATAAAGACGCAATGGCGCAGTAGAAACCAAAATATTGAATAGCAAAAAGAGGGTGATGGTCAGCTTAGTGCGTGTTTTGGGGTTGAGATTAAAAAGCCAGCCGAGTGTACGACTAAAACCGAATAGCATGAGTTGTAAGGCCAGCACGGCAATGGCCATGGTGATGTAGTGTCGGGTTTCCATCATTTTTCTGTTAAAAGTGCGGTTGTTTTATTATGCGTTTATCTTCCAAAAGCAGTGCTTTTTTATCAGAAGAGAGGAGGGCTCGGATAATAATATGGATAAAGGCGCTGCGCAACGGCACGGTAAATTGATCGTTCCCAATCGGCAATTTTTTCGCTAAAATGCCCACATTTTTTTACTCAACTTTTTAATAACGGAAGAAAATTTATGTTCGGAAAAGGCGGTTTGGGCAACTTGATGAAACAAGCCCAGCAAATGCAAGATCGTATGCAAAAAATGCAAGAAGAAATTGCACAATTAGAAGTGACCGGCGAATCAGGCGCAGGACTAGTGAAAATCACGATTAACGGTGCGCATAACTGCCGTCGTATTGACATTGATCCTTCTTTAATGGAAGACGACAAAGAAATGCTGGAAGACTTAATCGCCGCTGCATTTAATGATGCAGTACGCCGTGCTGAAGAGTTACAAAAAGAAAAAATGGCGTCTGTCACCGCCGGCATGCCATTGCCGCCGGGCTTCAAAATGCCATTCTAAAAAAACGTCCGTAAAACTTACCGCACTTTATGACTAAAGTGCGGTTTATTTTTTTTCAGTCAATTCACCGAGAACCTTATGCAAACCAGTCCCTTGTTAGAAAATTTGATCGAAAGCTTACGTGTATTACCGGGCGTTGGCCCTAAATCCGCACAACGCATGGCGTATCATTTATTGCAACGTAACCGTAGTGGCGGTATGCGTTTAGCACAAGGGCTGACTGAAGCCATGTCAAAAATTGGGCATTGTGAGCATTGTCGTACTTTCACGGAAGAAGAGGTTTGTCATATTTGCAACAACCCTCGCCGTCAAAATTCGGGGTTGCTTTGTGTGGTGGAAATGCCGGCAGATATTCTTGCCATTGAGCAAACCGGGCAATTTTCTGGGCGTTATTTTGTGCTTATGGGGCATTTATCGCCATTGGACGGCATTGGTCCACGAGAGATCGGCTTGGATTTATTGCAAAAACGTTTACAAACAGAATCCTTCAAGGAAGTGATTTTGGCGACAAATCCCACTGTCGAAGGCGATGCCACGGCGAATTACATTGCGGAATTGTGTTTGCAACAAAACGTCAAAGTCAGCCGCATTGCCCACGGCATTCCGGTGGGCGGTGAATTGGAAATGGTGGATGGCACCACGCTGACCCATTCTTTCTTAGGCCGCCGCGAAATCGGCTAATCTTTTCTCTCCTCTGCGTTTTCTTGTTTATGCGACTTTTTATAGCAGAAAAACCAAGCCTTGGGCGTGCGATTGCGGATGTTTTGCCGAAACCGCATCAACGCGGTGATGGCTTTATCAAATGTGGCGATAATGACTGCGTAACTTGGTGCGTAGGGCATTTGCTGGAACAGGCAGAACCCGATGCTTATGATGCTCGCTTTAAACAATGGCGTTTAGATGACTTGCCTATCGTCCCGCAAAAGTGGCAGTTGATTCCGAAAAAAGAAACCTATAAACAGCTGAAAACCGTTGAAAAATTGGTGCAGCAAGCAGATATTCTCGTCAACGCAGGCGACCCGGATCGTGAAGGGCAATTACTGGTGGACGAAGTGTTCAGTTATCTCAATTTACCACCGGAAAAACGCAATGCCATTCAGCGTTGTTTAATCAGCGACCTGAACCCAAGTGCGGTAGAAAAAGCCATTAAAAAATTACAACAGAATCGTGATTTTGTGCCTCTTGCTACCTCCGCATTGGCACGTGCGCGCGCCGATTGGCTCTATGGTATTAACATGACCCGTGCTTACACCATTCGCGGCAGACAAGCAGGGTATAACGGTGTGCTTTCTGTTGGGCGAGTGCAAACGCCCGTACTTGGCCTTATCGTACGCCGTGATTTGGAAATTGAACATTTCCAACCAAAAGATTTCTTTGAGGTGTTGGCTTGGTTGCGTGACCCAAAAGAGGAAGAAACACCGAAGAAATCGACCGCACTTTTTTCTGCGTTATGGCAGCCGAGCAAAGCCTGTGAAGATTATCAGGACGAGGATGGGCGCGTATTATCTCATGCGTTGGCGGAAAATGTGGTGAAACGCATTACCGACCAACCGGCGGAAGTGACGGATTATTCGGATAAACGGGAAAAAGAAACGGCACCGTTGCCCTATTCTTTGTCAGCGTTGCAAATTGATGCAGCCAAGCGGTTCGGGATGTCCGCACAGGAAGTGCTGGACACCTGTCAACGTTTGTATGAAACCCATAAATTAATTACGTACCCACGTTCTGATTGTCGTTATTTGCCAAAAGAACATTTTGCTGATCGAATGGCGGTGATGAATGCCATTTCTACCCATTTAACGCAATTTCAACCTTTGCCGGAAATTATTGATCCTGAACAAAAAAATCGTTGTTGGAATGATAAAAAAGTCGAAGCGCACCATGCCATCATCCCGACAGCAAAGAACCGCCCGGTGAGTTTGAGTCCGGCGGAACAACATATTTATTTTCTAATTGCCCGCCAATATTTGATGCAGTTCTGCCCGGATGCAGAATACCGTAAATGTAAAATTACTTTGAATATTGCCGGTGGGACTTTTGTGGCGCAGGCTCGCAATTTGCAAATTGCCGGTTGGAAACAGCTTTGGGGCAAAGAAGACAGCGATGATGAACAGCAAGATGCGCTGTTGCCGGTCGTCAAAAAAGGGCAAATGTTGCATTGTGAAAAGGGTGAAATTATCAGTAAAAAAACGCAACCGCCAAAACCTTTTACAGATGCGACCTTGCTTTCTGCCATGACGGGCATTGCTCGTTTCGTGCAAGACAAAGAATTGAAAAAAATTTTGCGTGAAACGGATGGGTTAGGCACGGAAGCGACGCGTGCGGGCATTATTGAATTGTTGTTTAAGCGTGGTTTTCTATATAAAAAAGGGCGTAATATTCACAGCACAGAGGCGGGACGAATCTTAATTAATGCGTTGCCGGATGTGGCAACACAGCCTGACATGACGGCTCATTGGGAGTCACAGCTTGATGGTATTAGCCGTAAACAGGCGAGTTATCAGCAATTTATGCAAAACCTCACCCAGCTTTTGCCTGAATTATTGCACTACATTAATTTTTCCGCTTTACGCGAGTTAAGCCGGTATAATCAAAGCGTGAAAAAGGCTGCGCCGAGAACAAAGAAAAGTGAATGAGGGTTAAAAGTGCGGTCGTTTTTCAAAATGTTTTTTTACTGATCGAATTTGCACCAAACAGCGTAAAAATACATAAAACAACTTGCGGAGCATCAAGATATCCGCTAATATCTGCGCCGTTATTTTTAATTAGAATTTGCTAAATCAGAGAAGATAAAATGTACTCAGCTTTGTTAATCATTTATTTGGTCGTTTCCATTGCCCTTATCGCTTTTATCCTGTTACAACAAGGTAAAGGTGCAGATGCTGGTGCATCTTTTGGTGGTGGCGCATCCGGTACCGTTTTTGGTTCTGCCGGTGCAGGTAACTTCCTTTCTAGAACAACAGCTGTTTTAGCGATTATCTTCTTTATTATTAGTATCGTTATTGGCAACATCAATTCGCACAAAAACAATGCAAAACAAGGCGCATTTGATGATTTATCCGGCACAGCTGAACAAATTCAGCAACAACAGCAAAAAGCACCGGCTGTGTTAGAAACAAAAAATAGCGATATTCCTCAGCAATAAAATTTATCGAATTAAGCTCTGGTGGTGGAATTGGTAGACACGCTATCTTGAGGGGGTAGTGACCGTAGGTCGTGCGAGTTCAAGTCTCGCTCAGAGCACCAATAATAAAACCTAGCAGAAATGCTAGGTTTTCTTTTTTCTCCTTTTCTCCTTTTCTAAAATTTCCTTTCTGAAGTGATTTACCTATAATTGTGCTTGCAGTCACTGATTTTAATTGAGTCTGTATTCTGATTTCATCTCAAAATCCTAATAAAGGAATTTATTATGCAGAAGATATTTTTCATTTTTGTTGTACTTGGTCTGGTGCAGTTTGCCGTTGCGAAATCGAATCATCATGAGGAGTTCAGTTGTGATGAGCGGAAGTATTGCAAAGAAATGCGTTCTTGTGCTGAAGCGAAATACCACTTTAATGTCTGTGGTGAGGGGCGTCTTGATCGGGATAATGATGGAGTTCCTTGTGAAAATGTTTGTCGTAGATAGTTCGTCGATATAAAAAGGCCTTGCTGATTAGCAAGGCTTTCTTTTTGCAGCTTAAGGTTGAGCTGTTGTTTTTCTTAATAAAATATAGCCAACAACAGCGGATACCCCTGATCCCAATAAAATCCCTAATCGAGATAGCGTATCAAAGCTGTTATATGTTGTTTCGCCGAAAGCCAGACCTGCTAAGAACATCGACATGGTAAAACCGATGCCGCAGAGTATTGCAATAGCAAAAATTTGAGCGAAATTAACCCCTTGTGGTAACTGGGCAAGACGTAATTTGACCGATAAGTAGCTGAACACAAATACGCCTAATGGTTTTCCGACGATTAATCCGAGTGCGATACCAAGAGTAAGAGGCGAATTAAGGCTGGATAAGCCCACGTTTTCTAAAGGAACTCCCGCGTTGGAAAAAGCAAATAACGGTAGAATTAAATAAGAGCACCAAGGCGCTAGAATATGTTCAAATTGGTGTAATGGGCTTGAACCGTTGCGACCTCGCATTGGAATGCAAAAGCCAATAATGACGCCAGCGAGAGTCGCGTGTACGCCGGATTTTAATACGGATGCCCATAAAATTAAGCCAACGACCATATAGGCGCAGAGTGCGCTGACTTTAAAGCGATTCATAGTGACTAAAATACTGATGGTCACCATGGCGATAATCAGTGCCGGCGTGCTGAGTTCATGTGAGTAAAAGATCGCAATGACGATAATGGCGCCAAGGTCATCAATAATGGCAAGTGCCAATAAAAATACTTTGAGTGGTAAAGGGACGCGCTTACCTAAAAGAGCAACGATGCCAATGGCAAAGGCAATGTCTGTGGCCATGGGAATTGCCCAGCCAGAGTAAATTTCAGGTGTACCTTGGGCAACCATAAAATAGATTAAGGCCGGAACCACCATCCCACCAATTGCCGCAATAGCAG
This sequence comes from Aggregatibacter segnis, assembly GCF_003130075.1. Classification (GTDB taxonomy): domain Bacteria; phylum Pseudomonadota; class Gammaproteobacteria; order Enterobacterales; family Pasteurellaceae; genus Aggregatibacter; species Aggregatibacter segnis_A. The sequence continues at coordinate 60,280 of NZ_NRCW01000004.1, forward strand.
GGAAAATCGCTTGTTGATAGCTTGATAGTGAACCTTCCAACATTTCACGTTTGACTTCCATACCAACCAAAACGAAAAAGACTGCCATAAAGCCATCGTTGACCCACATTAATAAAGGTTTAGCAATGCTGAAAGCACCAAATTGAACGCTGACCGGTGTATCGAGGAAACCGAAGTAATGTTGATTAAAAGAGGTGTTGGCAAGCAGGATAGCCATTGAGGCAAAAAGTAATAATAGTATGCCGCCTGCTGCTTCTGATTGGAAAAATGTTTGAATACGCCTAATCAATGTGAATACTCCCCAAAATAGATAAATAATTAAAAAATAAAATATAGATAAGGAGCAAGGAAGTTACCTTAATTTGATGTTTTTTTCAAGAAAATGGCGAATTTATTAATTAAAGATTGTTTAATTAAGGTTTTTGAATAATTTATTTATTTTGAGTTTTGAAATAAATTGGAACTAATTGAGCGTTTCTAAGTAGGATTTACCCAATTGTTCCATTTGACGTTGAATCCAAAGTTGTCTGCGCTTGGTATAAGCACTCGGGGCATTGGCTTTATAAATGATCGGATTGGGCAGCGTGGCGGCTAAAAGTGCGGCTTCATTTTGCGATAAATTTTTGGCCGGTTTTTTGAAGTAAAAACGGCTGGCAGCCTCTACGCCATAAATGCCTTCGCCAAATTCCGCGATGTTTAAATACACTTCGAGAATACGCTTTTTGGACCACAAGGTTTCTAACATTAAGGTTGTCGGCACTTCGATTGCTTTGCGTAACCAACTTTGTCCATGCCATAAATAGAGATTTTTGGCGGTTTGTTGGGAAATGGTGGAGGCACCACGGATTCGATTGCTTTTTTGATTATGCAGAAAAGCCCGTTTAATCGCGGTGAAATCAAAGCCGTAGTGTTCGGGAAAATTCTGATCTTCCGCCGCAATCACCGCCAATTGCATTTGCCAAGAAATATCCTCTAAGCTCACCCAATCGTAGCGTGTTTGATAAGTAAAATCACCGGACAAAATATGAGATACTTTTTGTTCCAGCATATAACTGGAATAGGGAATGGGAATAAAACGAAAGGCAAACGTGACTACTAAAGTAGCAAGTAAAAAACGATATAAAAAACGTACCGCACTTTGAGTGGGGAATTTCCTAAAAAGCCGTAATCTGCGCAAGGATAGATTGCGCAGATTGGCTAGCTTGAATGGAAATTTAATGGTTTTTTTCTTGCGCATTGAGTTGCGTTTTTATCCAATCAATAAAAACAGGATCCATGGTTTTTAACATGTTAGATCCCCGAGTGATGGTCGCCGCACTGGTGTTCAGATTTTGTTGGATCTCCCGTTGTGGCAGCTCTTTATTAAGTAATTGGGCGATAATTTGTAGGCGAAGCCCTAATGCATCACGCTCATCGGGAGTAAGCAATAAGGTTAATACCTCTTGAGCCTTGCCTTGTTCAAAGGCGGTTTGCAACATATTGAGGAAGGCATTCCATTGTTCTAAATTGCGACTAATATACATATCAACAATCCTATACTATTAAACTAGTCCGGCTAGTATAGCCGATCAAATTCTTCTTTGCTAAACGTTTGTGGATTTTGTTGTTTTTGCAAAATCTGGTAGTAAAAATCATAGCTCAACACATTTTGTACGTAGCCACGGGTTTCATAAAAGGGAATTGATGCCACGAATTCATCCATTTCCAACTTACCATTGGCGCGTGCTAACCATTTTTCCACGCGATGAGCGCCCGCATTATAAGCGGAAGCAATCAAAATACGGTTGTTCGGATATTTGGCGTTTAGCTCTGCTAAATGTGCCGTGCCTAACAAAATATTATTGAGCGGTTTAAATAAATCTGCCTCACCCGCATAAGGCAATTTGGCATTGTCTGCTGTTGCTTTGGCAGTAGTTGGTAGCAATTGCATTAATCCCCGCGCATTGGCGGAAGATTGTGCTTGTGGGTTCCAGGCGCTTTCCTGACGAGAAATCGCCATGGCGAAACTTTTACTGACATTGGTATTTAGCGCGGCTTGCGGTTTGGTTTTGCTTAACGCCGGGCGGCTTTTGAGTGCAATATCATAATAATCGCTATAAGCAATTGGTAAGCGCAACTGAATGTAATCAAACGCTTTAGCAATAATGGAGCCATCCACACCTAAATCAAACCAGTTTTGTTGGTTGGCATATTGACTAAGCGCCATTTGTTTCTCTTTTTTGGCATCACCGGACAGATTTTCCAACAAGAAACGCCAACGCTGTTTAGCCGGGCCAAATCTTTCGAGTTGACGTAGTTCGGCAATTTCTTCCAATGCCGGTTTTACTTTTTTGAATTCATCAGCCCAATAAGGATCGGAGATACTCGGGGCAATAAGTAATTCTGGTTGGCCGAAATCATAACCGTTGCCACGGGTTTTCGGATGTAATTTGGCGGCTGCCAACATTGGATAAAAACCGCGTTCGTCAGAAAGTGCGGTCAATATTTCTTTTGTTTTTTTGCTATCGCGTTTTGCTATTGTTTTGGCTTGCCAATAACGCCATTCCTGTTTTTGCTGACCTTCTGCTGAAAGTGCGTTGAGCCATGGAGTTAAATCGGTTTTTTGCCAAATGGCCATACGCAAACGGCGTTCGGTAAGGTTATCTGCTTTTAATTTGAGAATTTCCGCATCCCGCCATTGTTGGAAATTCTGGCTTTCATTGTCAAAAAAACGACCAAGAAAAGCAATTTCCCACTCACGAATTTGCGCATCTGTTAATTGCCAATTTTTTGCCCATTGTTGATAGAGGGCAAAGTTAGGCTCTTTCATTGTTTCCGATAGAGTGCGTAAATAACGAGGAAAGGTCTGCACTACTGCAAATTTTGTGACGATTTTATTATTTTCTTCAATGAGTGGTAGTCTATCGGCCAATTCAGGCAGGGTTGCCGGATTTTTTAATAAGGACTCAAAGCGTTTTAAATTCGCCAGAACCATTTCGTCTTCTTTTGCGCTATCAATTTTATTTAATTCCGATGATAGCAACGCCATCCCGTTCGCATCATTTTGGACAAAGAGTTCCTCGGCTTTTTGGTAGATTTTATCTTGTGTCCGATTGCCATCGGAATACCATTTTGCCCAAAGTTGAGCATCATTAGGCAGTTTGCTGTTGGTTAACCAAAGTTGTTCATAGCGGGAAATAATGTTTGAGTCGCTGTTTGAGTTTTGTTTTTTATTTGTTTCGTTTTTTGTGCGTTCAAGCTGAAGTTCGGCATTTAATACGGCTATTTGCATCTCCAAGGAACTTGGCTTAACGCGTTGCGCATAATGGACTAATCCTTCCGTATCATCAGCATTTATTAATAGTGTGAAAATGCCTTGTTCCCATCGATTACGTAAAAAATGCGTAGGGTTTTGCGCGATAACTTGTTCAATTTCGTGTTTTAATGCTTTTACTTCTTCAGGTAGCGTATCTTTACTAACGCTTTTAATGCGGGCATCAATGTAGGTGGTTGTCGCATCCATTTTCAATGGATAGTCTTTTAAAGACTCAATGAGGTTAAGATATAACTCAGCATTATCAGAAACGTTGTTATTTTTCACCGCACTTTTAAGCAGACTTTCTAATTGAAGGAACGTTGAACGCTGCTTAATCAAAAGCAATTCTGACTCGTGTTGCTGTTGTGCCCACTTTGCTTGTTCTTGCGCTAAATTGATTTCGTGGGTTACGGGGGCTTCGGTTCTGGTTGCCAAGGCAGAGAAAGAAAGTGCGGTTAAAATTAACAGAGGAATTGAGGTTCGTTGCAAATATCGCATGGCTATTTTCCATTAGTCATAAATCAAAGGCGGATACTTAGATCCGCCTTTGTTATCATTAGTTCAACATGTTTCCGTGATGACCGTTTGAAAATTAGAAGACTTTTTTAAACGGCTTAATAATGACATCGCCATACACGCCGGCTTCTACATAAGGATCTTGAGCTGCCCAGTCTTTTGCTGCTTGCAAGCTATCAAACTTGGCAATGACGGTCGAACCGGTGAAACCGGCTTCACCCGGATTTTCATCATCAATTGCAGGGTTTGGGCCTGCGGTTAATAAACGATCTTCCGCTTGGAGTTGTTTCAAACGAGCAAGGTGTTGTTCACGCACTGCTAAGCGTTGAGCCAACGTGTTTGGTTTGTCTTGAGCAAAAATGACGTAGTACATTTTGAGTCCTCTTGTTAGTTTATGGCGTTTTAATGTGTGCCAAAGCGGCATCTAGTTCGTGATTATTTTCGCGTGGAATAGCACGAGGTTTGCCTTCCTGATCGACAGCAACAAACGTAAATTGCGCTTCTGTCACGCAATAGCGTTCACCGATAGGTTCGCTTGCAACTTTTTTAACCCACACTTCCACTTTGATTTTAATTGAGCTACGTCCAACGTGTAAACATTGTCCATAACAACAAACTACATCTCCAACAGAAACCGGTTGAATGAAATTCATGCTTTCAACGGCAACAGTCACAACGCGTCCGTGAGCGATTTCTTTTGCTAAGATTGCACCGCCAATGTCCATTTGAGACATAATCCAACCACCGAAAATATCGCCGTTAGCGTTAGTGTTTGAGGGCATCGCTAACGTTCTGAGCAGAAGGGTGCCGTGAGATTGTTGTCCGGTTTTGCTATCAATTAATTGAGGTGACATTGATTATTCCTTGTTTTTTTCTTGTTGTGTTTGAGGTAAATAGCGATAAATATAAATTCCGGTAATGAGCGTGGCGGCAAAGGTCATGCCGATGATGCCGAAGGATTTAAAATCGACCCAAATATCATCGGATAAATATTGGCTGATATAAATGTTGATTAACATACATAAAATAAAAAAGCCGCTCCAACCCAGATTTAAGTTTTTCCAAACATGTTCCGGCAATTGGATTTCTTTTCCAAGGAGTTGTTTAATCAACAGTTTTTTGAAACCAAATTGAGCAATAAGCAAAACCAACGCAAAGAGCGCATAAATAATCGTCACTTTCCATTTTAAAAACTCAAGATCGTTAAAATAGGCGGTTAACGAGCCAAAGAAAATGACTGCACCTGCAACAACTTTTTGTTGAGTTTCAATTTTGCCGTATTTTACTTTCAAAATAATAAATTGCACGATGGTGGCAATGACCAATGTCATTGCCGCTTCACGAATCCCAACTAATTTATATACTGCAAAGAAAAGAACTAAGGGAATAAACTCAAGTAATTGTTTCATATTGATGTTATGCCTTTACAATAAATAAAGTATAAAAACGGTAAGTGACAATTAATGCAAACACGTTGATTAATGCCGCAATAATGCCGGTAATGACCGCCATGATGGCATTGCTTGACAAGCTGATTAGAAAACTTTCAGCCAACGGCACGAGAACATAAATCAGTAAACAGAAGATAAATAACACCGTCGCTCGACTCATCGCAGCGCGCCAGGTAATTTTGGCGGAAGCACTTATGCCGGCATCAGTTAATAAATAATGCACCGGCGCCAAACAAAGACGAATATATAAGCCGATACCGATAATAATCGCAAATAACGAAATAATGGAAGGCTGTACTTTTTGTTGAATGGCGATCATTGCTTCTGTGAGTCCCACAAGAATTGGGATAAAAATTAAGAAGCTTAGTAAAAGGGCGCCCCAAATACGCTTCAATGTTGATACGAAACTCTGCAGAACGGTACTGAATTGTCGCAAGCTAATTTGATGAATGGTGACTAAACACCATGCACTGATAAAAATATAAATAAACTGTTTAAGAAAAAAGAATGTCACCAAATTGATGCCTTGTTCTTCCGAGATAGCGGAAGAAATTTGGTTGTTTGACAGAGAAACAACGATTTCATTTGGCAACATCGCTGATTGCAACAACACCATGATGATGTCGGCAAAAAAGTAGAGGGCGCACAAGACAATGATGTTTCGCTTTTCATTTTGCATGAAATGAAAGCTATCTTTAATAATTTGGGTAAAGTTTATTGGCATTTCATTTACTTAATTAAGAGTGAAAGAAAAGAGTCTAATTATACTGACCTTTCAGGATAAAAACATAAAAAAACTCTGTGATGATCTAAAACAATGTATGGCGTAGCTGTTATTAAAGAAAAAATGACATAGATTTGTTTTAATTATTCTACTAATTTCAAAAAGCTTGATAGAGATCACATATTTGCATACCTTAAAAGTGGTATATTGCGCCACTCTTAATCATCACATTCTTAATTAGAAATAGTATTGCAGTAATCTTTAGGAGTTCATTATGCAAAAGCACAAAATTATTTTAGGTTTAGCCTCTGTTTTAGCTATGGGCGCAGTGAATGCCCATGAAGCGGGTAACTTGATTGTCCGTGGCGGTGGGGTTTTCGTTTCTGCTAATTCAAGTTCAACTACTCAAACCGCGATCGATGTCAATTTGGATGTGGGTGATAATGCCCAATTAGGTTTAACTGGCACTTATATGTTAACGGACAATTTAGGTGTTGAATTGTTAGGCGCAACGCCTTTTTCTCATAAAATTAGTGCCACGGTGCCTGCGCTCAAGTTAGGTTTAGGGGATGTGGTTAAATTGAAACAATTGCCACCGAGCCTGTATGTTCAATATTATTTCTTGGATAAAAATGCGGGTTCCCGTCCTTATGTCGGGGCAGGTATTAACTATACTCGATTCTTCAATGCAAAACCGATGGTGGATGCAGTGACAGATCTTGATGTGAAAAAACATTCATTTGGCCCGGTATTAAACGCGGGTATCGATATTAAATTGACCGATAATTTATATTTAAATACGGCAATGTGGTACACCAAAATTAAAACCACAGCGAAATTTAAAGCCCTAAATAAAGAACATGAAGTGAAAGTGAAATTAGATCCAATCGTGTTCTTTACCGGTTTGGCGTATCGTTTCTAATTTCCTTCTAACATATAACTAAATTGGGCGAAAACGGCGCCCAATTTTTTTGTCTTCTTCACTTATGCTGCAGCATCTAGCATTTCTTGTGCATTGGCTAAGACGGCATCCGTAATTTTGCTTCCGCCTAACAATTTTGCTAATGCCTTGACGCGTTGCTGAGGAGAAAGTGCGGTCATTTTTGTTTCTGTTTTTTGATCGACGGTCGATTTCTCAACAGAGAAATGATGTATTCCATGGCAGGCGACTTGCGGCAAGTGGGTAACACAAATGACTTGGCATTTTTCGCTGAGTTTTCTTAATAATTTACCGATCACATTTGCAGTGGCACCGCTAATACCGACATCAATTTCATCAAAAATTAATGTTGGGATAGCGGTTTGGTTAGATGCTTGTACCTGAATGGCCAATGCAATGCGGGAAAGTTCCCCGCCGGAAGCAATTTTGGCGAGCGGTTGAGCACTTTGACCTAAGTTACTTTGTAGGGTGAAAATCGCACTATCTGCCCCGTTTGAACTTATCTTGTCATAGTCACTATGCAATTCAATAAAAAATTCTGCGTGTTCCATCGCTAATTGTTTAATGGATTTGGTCACTTGCTGTGCCAGTTTTTGTGCGCCTAATAGACGGCTTTGATGAAGTGCGGTCGCGGTGGCAAGTATTTTTTCGTGAGCCGCTTGCTCTTGTTGAATGAGCATTTCTTCACTGCCGGAAAAATCTTCCAATTCATTCAATTCCGCTTTGAGGCGACGGTGTAATGCCACTAAATCTTGTGGTTTTACATTGTGCTTGCGCGCTAATTGCACGGTTTGTCCTAGGCGTTGTTCAATGTCAGCCAATAACGCCGGATCTTGCTCAATATTGCTGCTTAACGATTGAATTTCATTGGTGGCTTCTTGCACTTGAATCAATGCTTCATTTAATAGATTTTGCACATCAGTATAACGATTATCTAACTCGCAGAGTTCACTTAAATGTTGCACGGCGCGATAAAGTAGAGAATCTGCGCTGACCGTTTCATTTTCGCTTAATAATTGCAAAACTGATTGGGAAAGCTGCGTTAATTCTTCACTATTGGAGAGACGAAGATGATCCGCTTCTAATTCCTCGTATTCATTTTCTTTTAAATTAAACTCATCCAGTTCACTTACTTGATACTGTAAAAGCTGTTTTCTCGCTTCATTTTCCGCACATTTCTGTTGGAAGGTTTTAACTTGATGTTGCAAATTGCGCCATGTTTGATAATCAAGGCTCATTTGTTGTAAAAGTGCGGTATGTTGACAGAAATTATCGACTAACTGCAGTTGGTAGTCGTTTTTCAGTAAACGTTGCGAGGCGTGTTGTCCATTAATTTGAATGAGATGTTGCCCGATCTCTTTTAATTGGGCGGCCGACACCGGAATGCCATTAATGAAGGCTTTAGAGCGTCCGTCATGATTAATAATGCGGCGTAAAATGCAGTCTTCAGGATTGTCAGGATCCTGCAATTCGTTTTCTTGTAGAAATTGGAGAGCCGGGTTGTTACTGTTTAGATGAAACGTCGCGCAAATATCAGCGCGTTCTTGACCTTCTCGTAGCATTGAGGCTTCTGTTCGTTGTCCGAGACAAACACCTAGTGCATCAATGGCAATGGATTTTCCCGCGCCGGTTTCCCCGGTGATGACGGACATTCCTTGCGATAATTCAATATTTAACTGACGAACGATAGCAAAATTATTAATGGTGAGTTGGGTCAACATAAGCAAATCCTCTTTACTGTATGTTTGTCAGTATATTACTGTTTTAATATACAGTAAAGAGGGTTTGTTAATCTTTAAGAAAAGTTGCGCAACCAACCTAATTTGGAGCTTAATACTTTGTAATAATTGTAGCTTTTGAGGTGCAGTAAACGGAGAGGATAGTCACATTTTTGAATGTGGATAATATCATCAGGTCCGAATTGGAGCGCAACTTGACTGTCACAACCTAACTCTAATTGAGAGGTGTTGTATTCTGCAAACCGAATAGAAATTTTACTGTTGCCATCTACTACGAGTGGGCGTGAAGACAAGGTGTGCGGAAACATCGGCACCAATGCGATGGCATTTAATTGCGGGGTTAAAATTGGGCCGCCGGCGGAAAGAGAGTAGGCGGTTGAACCGGTAGGTGTTGAAATAATTAAACCATCGGAACGTTGGGAAAACGCAAATTGATCGTTGATATGCACATGAAAATCAATCATATGCGCAATTTTTGCCGGGTGAATCACCGCCTCGTTGACGGCAATACTACTGGCAATGATTTCATTGTCGCGTTCCACGCAGGCTTTCAAGAGGAAGCGTTCTTCCACAAAAAACTCGCCGTTTTCCAAGCAAGCTTGTAATTGGGAATAGGCATTTTTCGGGTCAATATCGGTTAAAAAACCTAAATTGCCACGGTTGATGCCAATAAGCGGAATATGATATTCGGCTAAAATGCGGGCACGCCCCAACATATTGCCATCGCCACCAATCACAATGGCAAGTTGGGCGGATTTGCCGATTTCCTCTAAACTGGCTAAATGTTTTGGTGGAAGGTCAATTTTTTTACCGATATCTTGCTCAACCAACACGTGATAACCGCGTTCAATTAACCAAAAAAACAGGTTTTTATGCATTTGTAGGTTGATATCATTTCTCGGTTTACCGACTAATGCAATGGTTTGAAACGAGATATGCAACGTTTGCGGTTTTGCCGAATTTAACGTGTCCATATTGTTTTTACACTAACTTGAATTCAATGAATTGGGCACTATATTACAACAGAAAGCCTTTTACTCAAGTGGTAAATGCGGCATTTTTTGTTATAATCGCCCAACTTTTATTAATCGGAGAATGACAATGGCAGACGAACAAAAACAAGAACAAAACGAAGAATTAGAAAAAGATCTTCAATCGCAAGAAGTCGATATTGAAGAACAAAAACAAGTGGAAGACCCTTTGGAAGAAGCGATTGCACGTGTACAAGAATTAGAAGCGCAATTAGCGGAAACTGAAAAAAAAGAACAAGATTTATTGTTACGTACTCGTGCTGAAATCGACAATATTCGTCGTCGTACAGAACAAGATGTTGAAAAAGCGCATAAATTTGCGTTAGAAAAATTTGCCAAAGACATTTTGAACACGATTGATAACTTAGAACGCGCTCTAGCCACGCCGGCAAACATAGAAGACGAATCCGTTAAAGCTTTATTTAACGGCGTAGAGTTAACGTTAAAAGAATTATTGGCAACGGTTGCCCGTTTCGGCGTTGAGCCTGTAGGCGTTGTCGGTGAGATTTTCAATCCGGATCTACACCAAGCCATTTCTATGCAACCGACAGATGGTTTTGAAAGTAACCAAATTACCACTGTGTTACAAAAAGGCTACTTGCTTAACGGTCGCGTGATTCGCCCGGCAATGGTGATGGTCGCGGCGTAAGTTAATTACAGATAAAAGAGCGGTCAGTTTTTAAAACGTTTTGAAATCCGACTGCACTTTAGAAGAAAGAAAAAGGAGAAGTTTGAAACTTCTCCTTTTTGTTGGGTTAAAAGGTAAGTTCTGCATTTAAGCGGAAGTTTCTACCTGGTGCATAGAAGCGCTTGATTCCAGCGCCGGTATTTTGATCGATTAAGTTAAGCGTTCCGATGGCGCGAATAGAACGGGCAGAATCCCAAGTGATGTATTTGCGATCAGTGATGTTATATACACCCGCGGTTAAGGTGAGATTCTTAATTGGTCGAGCATAAACGATGGCATCTAAGATAGTGTAGTGTCCACTTCGCCAAGCTAATGTACTGTCAGTAACCCGTTTACCTTGAACGAGTCTATTTGGGTCTTCACTTTGTGTTTTCCAATACATATTGTAGGTATCGCTGCGTTTTTTCGGTGCAACATCCGTGATAAATAAATCGATCCCATATTGATCACCTTCAGTAGAGTAGCCGAGATTATATACAGATGTGGTTGGCTGAATAGCATTCATTGGAATATTGCCGTTAACTTTACCTTTTTGGTGAGTCAACTTATAGCCTATTCTAAATCCTTGTAAAATTGGTGTTAGATCGCCTAGTTCAACATGTGAATTTACTTCAACACCGGTTACTTTTGCGCCGTCACGGTTCTGGTTTTGATAGAACGGATAAGTTAATGCGCTGCCTTGCTCAATGGCTCTTTCTCCCATAAAGACTAAATCAATAAAGTGATCATAATCGGTTCTAAATGCACTGAGCGTGAAATAACTACGATCTTTATAAAATGTAAACGCGACTTCCTTAGTTTTAGCAATTTCTGCTTTCAACTTGGTGTTTGGGGTAATTGAAAAGCTTGGATGCTTAAAGGTCATATACACTTCATCTGAGGTTGGCGCACGGAACCCGTTGGAATACTTGAATTGTACCCGCATCCAATCAAGTGGATCTAAGTTGAGTCCAATGTTATAAGAATGGTGTTTATAGGATGTAGTACGCAAGAGTTGCTCTAGATTTTGAGCAAAATTTTTGTTCATACAGTCTGTGTTATAACCGCAGTTGGCACCAGGGCCGTAAGGAACCGCGCCGTCAGGGAAAGGAACAAAAATCCCGGCAATAAGGCCTTTCGGTACAGGAATATTGGGATTATAACTTGGGAGATGTTTGATCTGGTCATAGCGATAATTTAAATCAAGCCCCACCCAATCAGTAAATTTAATGTTATCCCCAAAATAAAAAGCATGGTTTTTAGTGGTGACTGGGATTAAGTAGCTGGATAAGTTTCCGGTTTTAGCTCGGTAATTACCTGTACATGTACCGGAAGGCCATTTATCGGGCGCAGGTTTGCGTTCAACCGGATAGGTTCCCTCAATCGGTTCATTACAGAAGAAATTATCAGCCCACCATTGCACGTTTCCACCCTGATAGCCGTCTTTGTTAACCATGCTTTTTTCAGTTTTTGAATATAACCCGCCATATTTCAAACTATGACTAGTTTTTCCAAGATCAAATTCTTTATCAAAATCTAAATTGATTTGGTTGGTATCTGTATTTAAATCACGATCGTTATAGTCATTACGGCTATAGCCTGCGGAGTGTGGGAATAAATAAGACAGTTCTTCCTCTTGTAATCCTCCCCAAGCATTTTTGATAGATTTTAATGGGATATAACCATATTTTTTTCCATTTGGTAATGTTTTGGTTTCGATTTGACGATCTTCAAAATGGTATTTACTTTCATACTCCTCATTGTTTTTAACAAATACTCTGTATTTTTTAGAGCAATCTAATTTTTCACAGTCAATCAATGTCGATTCCACAGATTGTTCTTTATAATCAAACCCAGAGAGTTTTTCACCTTTGGCGTTTCGATATTCACTTTCTGTGCTCCAACCGCTTTCAATACCTTTTCCTGTGATTTCTCCGCCTGTCTTATCAACGACCCGATAAACGCCATTTGATTCTTCTAAATGCAATCCTTGTTTATTTTCGACTTGAATACATTTTGACGTATAACAATACTCATCTGTTCTTGCGTTATTTGTAATTTTTTGTGAGGAATAGGAAACCTTAAAATGATCCCAAAGTGGTGTTTGGGTAAAGTTTTCATAGGTAAATTGGGTATTTTTACGTTGGGATTTATCGTTGGTTAAACGTTCTCCATAGCGTTCAGTATCTGTTCTGGAGTGTGCTCTTAAGCTATAAGACAGGTCAGCGCCTTTGGATTTTAATTTGGAATCATCTAATGCAACGCTGAAACGATGTTCATCGTTTGGTTGAAAGCCAATTTTGATCAAATTGCTGTTACGGGTAATACGGTAGGGATCTGCTTTTTCTCGAGTACGTCCAACTGCGGCGTGATCGGCTTCCTCATTTGGATAAATATCATAATAATAGTTTTCTATTTCATGACCTTTTCGTTCGGTATTAATGAATAGCACATCAAACCATTTATATTTTCCGGCGAGAGTGACGGAAGTTAGGTTTTGATTATTCATGGTTTGATAACCACGTTTAATACCAATGTGATAATTTTTATTCAGCAAAAAATCACGCGCATCTTTTGTTTCAAAGGCTACAGAACCACCTAACGCCCCGCTACCGGATTTCATGGAATCAGCGCCTTTAGTGATGGTCGCCATTTTAACGTTTTCTATTTCAACATCATTTCTGGTGTTATTAAAGTTACCATAACCTTCAAAGAGTTCTTTAAATCCTTGAGAGCTTAATGTTTCAGCTTGGCGAAGGCCATCAACCATAATGCCCACACGGTTTTCATCAACACCTCGCACGGCATAGCCACTTGAACCGGTTCTTCCTGTTTCAACAACAGTGATACCTGTTTCGTAACGAACTAAATCTCGGCTATCCGCAGCTTGTCGTTTACTTAGTTTATGAGAAGTAATTTGTGTTTCACCCACTTTTTTCTCTTGTACATTGGGCTCGGAGGCATTGCCTGAAACGACAATTTCATTGAGCTGATCTTGAGTCGTACTGTTTTCAGCATAGGCAGTAGACATAGTGAGAGTAGCGAGAATGGAATAGGTGAGATAGCTTGGTTTAAATTTATGCATAAATTTATGGCTCCTGGTAAATAAAAATATAATTTATACAAATAAAAATAATTTTTATTATTATACAAAGAAAGGGATGGACGTAAAATAGGTGTATGAGAATTTTGTGATTTATTTGATGTATATCACCAAATTTTTTCTGTTTGTAACCTTATGTAAAATAGGTCGCTAAGAAAGAATTTAGCTCATAGGAAACATGGATAAAATTTGTGATAAAAAGCGACCGCACTTTAGAAGAAAGAAAAAGGAGAAGTTTGAAACCTCTCCTTTTTTGTTGGTTAGAATTCTAATTGCATAGAGAGTCGATAGTTTCTACCCGGTGCATAGAAGCGGTTAATACCTAATCCGGTATTTTGATTGATCATATTACTTGTTCCAAATGGACGTATTGATCTCGCCGAATCCCAAGTGATGTATTTACGATTGGTTAGGTTATAGACACCGGCTCTTAATGTGAGATTTTTAATTGGTTTAATATAGCCCAATAAATCGATGGTCGTATAAGCGTCACTTCTCCATTTGATCGTTGTTTCTTTTTTACCTTCTTCTTTGTGATACATATTATAAGTATCTTCTGCATTTTTAGCAGATACGTGAGAAACATATAAATCTAATCCAAATTTCTCATCAGGATGAGCATAACTGACACCATAGATTGCTGTTTTGGGTTGAATCGCATTCATTGGAATATTGCCATCCATTCTTCCTTTTTGCTGGCTATATTTATAACTCAGGCTAAATCCATTGAAGAATTTAGCAAGATGGCTTAATTCCAGATGAGATGAGATTTCAAAACCGGTTACTTTCGCATTTGGTCGATTTATATTTTGATAAACGCTAAATGGCAATAATTTAGAATGCCCTTTAAAGTTGTAATTTCCTTTATAGGATAAATCAATAAAGTTATGATATCTGGTATCAAAAACAGACCCTGTGATGTACCCCATGTCATTATGGAAAGTTAAAGAGAGTTCTTTTGTTTTTGCTGTTTCCGGTTGAAGATTTTTATTTGGTAAAATAGAAAAATCCGGATGTTTAAAGGTGAAATAAATTTCATCACTTGTCGGTGCACGGAATGCCTTACTGTATTTAACTTGTAGGCGTAACCAGTCTAACGGATCAATTGTTGTGCCAAAGGAATAAGAACTTGCTGAGAATTTTTTAGGTTGCGCAATTTCTTTAATATTGGCAATTGCGTTGGCTTCTTTCTTAGCTAATTCCGTCATATCCGTATCGGCGCGATCAGGATCAAACTTAGGCTCTGTGATATAGAGGTTTGTCACCATATCATCAGGGATTTTCGGTGTGACACCCGGAATGTATTCAGGTTGATATTTTACGCGGTCATAACGATAGCCCGCATTGAAGGCAAAATAATCGTTCACACGGAAGTCATCAATAAAATACAATGCGCCACTTTTGGTTTTAACCGGAATTAAGAAAGAAAATACATTTTGTTTGTTACAGAGAGTATGTGATCTGTCCGGATTTAATTTTGTCGGGCTCAAGAATGTATCGCAGTTTGCAGGATATTCTGCCCACCATTTCAGGTTACGCGGGCTGGCCCCTGACGTATTTACCATGGATTTTTCCATCTCTGCCCACAATGCACCATAGGATAGCTCGTGTTGAGTCTTACCTAAGTCGATATGTTTGGTCAGATCGAGATTAACTTGTTTGGTTTTGCTGACTAGATCGCGTTGTGACCATAAATTGTCTTGATAGCCTTTTTTATTTGGCATGAAAAACATAGGCCCGCTCAATTGGTTATTACTCATGATGGCTGTTTTGGCATATTTTTTGCCATCTTTTTCGAAGACCTCAATAGGAATATCAACAGGTGTTCCATCTTTTTTAAAGCCGGTAATGTTTGGTTTATTACAATTAAATGCCTCACAGCTAAAGATATGAGAAACATTGGTTGGAACAAGCTGTTCATCGCCGATTAAACCTTTATCGGCACCCAAGAGATCATAGCTTTTGCCATTTATATTTAACTTGCTTTCTGCTGGGGTAGTGCTTCCTTTTTTGGATAGTGTAGCTTTACAGGTTGATACATCTCCCACTTTTGGTGAGTCCCAAGAGCTGAAATCATTATCACAAGACTTATTGCCTGGTTTTACATAATAATCTTCATAGCCACTAGGAAGTTTATCCCAGTTAACTCGTTGCCATTTGTATTTTTTGGTTTTTCCATTATATGGTTCTACTGGCAGATCAACTGTTGTATCTGAATCAGGTTGAGACATCGCCGGTTTATTGTAATAAGACGCTAATTTACCATCTTTACCGACAAGTTTGTTTTCGTCGTTATATTTCATCCCAAGTGGGTTACCGGCCAAGGCACATTTGTCATTTCCATCACAATAGTCATCAGTTCTCGCACGAGTGGTGATTTTTTGTTGGGAGTAAGTGATTTTTAATGTGTCCCAAAGCGGTGTTGAGGAAAAGTTTTCATACGTAAAGGCAACATTTTTACGTTCGACTTTATCGTCTGTATGACGTAACTCGACTTCATCATAACTTTGATACTGTGTATTTGGTTTCAACGTATAAGAGAAGTCGTGGCCTTTAGAGGTTTGTTTATATAAATCGGCCATTACCGAGAAACGATGATTATCCGTCGGTTGGAAAGCGAATTTCATTAATGTACTGTCTAGCGTACGACGATAAGGGTCTGCTTTTTCTCTTTCTTTACCTTGAATATTGTCTTTAAAATCTTTGTAGCCAAAGTTTTCGAGCTCATTCCCTTTACGCGATGTAGCCACAACAATGGCATCAAACCATTTGTAACGCCCTGCTAATGTTAATGTATTCAGGTTTTGATTATCTGCTGTGTTGTAACCGCGCTTGTAAGAGGCATAATAATTTTTCTCCATGAGATAATCGCGGGCGTCTTTGGTTTCAAAACTGACTGAGCCACCCAATGCACCGCTACCGGATTTAAGAGAATCTGCACCTTTACGAATCGTTGCTTGTTTAAGTGTTTCTATTTCTGCGCTATTACGTGTGTTATTAAAATTGCCATAGCCTTCAAACAGTTCTTTGAAGCCTTGTGATGAAATTGTTTGTGCTTGGGCTAATCCATCAATTTGAATAGCAACTCGGTTTTCTTCTACACCGCGAACAGCAAAGCCACTGTTCCCAAATCGACCAGCTTCAACAACGGTGATACCGGTGTCATAACGCACAAGATCTTTCACATCTTGGGCTTGTTCTTTTTCTAATTTTTTTGCTGTTTTAACGGTTTCCGCAATTTTAGGTGGGGTTTTGTCTGTAGCATTTCCGTTACCATTTGAATCGCCTGAAACCACGATTTCATTTAATTGTTCTGTCGGTTGATTGCTTGTTTCTGCAGAAGTAATAGAAGACACACTTAATGCAGTGAGAATAGAAAGGGAAAGATAGCTTGGTTTAAATTTACGCATAAATTTATGGCTCCAGGTAAATTAAAAATAGGATTTAAGTAAATAATAATAATTTGCGTTATTATATTATGGCATTTATTTTGCGCAAAGTATTAAAAACAAATTGTTTTTAATTTTTTTGATATACATCACATTTCATTTTTCGGATTGATGAAAAAAAGACCTATTTTTTCAAATAGGTCTTGGGAAGGTGGACTTAAAGATCTGCGACAGAAGTCCCTTTCAACAATTTTCTTATCCAACTTCGGCTTGCGGACAGGTGATGAATTAAGTCTTCGCTCAGCGGCAACGGTTCGTTATAGATAAGCGAAGCCAAAGTTTCGCCCAGTATTGGGGCTGACGTTAAACCGCGTGAGCCGAGGGCGCCGATGAGATATAAATTTGGAAATACGGCAGCCGGCGGAATAGGTTGTTTGCGACGGCGTAAGTTAAACAGATTTTTATAATCCACGCATTGCTGTTCAAAATTCGGCACATTACCTACCATTGGGGTGCGATCCCGCACGGCGCAACGTACACCGATTCGCGCCAGATTGGCAGAGATATCCACCTCTTTCACCCAAGGCATACCCTCTAGGTTCTTTTGGATTTTTTCCTGATTTTCCCGTTGTTCCTGTTCGCTAAAGGTGCGGTCAGCGCAATCACGCACATGGCTGGCGCCAATGCAATGGCTGGTTTTAGCCTGATCAGCAGGCGTGAGGTAGCCATCATAACAGAGCACGGATTTCAGTTTCAGCAGATGTTCTGACGTGGGAATCTGGCTGACTTGCCCACGCACGGCATAAAGCGGTAGCGACTGCGTTTGAGGAAATTCATGCAGTTGATGACCGTTGGCGAGGACGACGATTTGATGATGGAACCTGTCGTTTTCAGCATTTGTCACCAGCCAGCCATTTTCTTGTGCGGAAAGTGCGGTCACTTTTTGCGATGTTTTTATGATGAGCCCGCGCAGCTGTAAATAAGCAAACAGATTCTGCACAAATTGTTGTGGCGCAAGCCATCCACCCTGTGGAATAAATCCGCCACCACAAGGCAGCGGGAGACCGACTTTGTTACTTAATTCTGCTTGGCTTAGGCTTTGATAAAGGCTTTCAGACAGCTGAAGTTGCGAAACTTTCTGTAATTTAACCGCACTTTTTTCGTTATATCCGCACAGTGCCACACCACAAAATTCATGTTCAAATTCAATGAAGTTTTCGGCGTTGCGTAATTGTTGTAAGCCGTAAGCAAACGCGTGTATGTAAAAGCGAATGTTGCGTTCGTCATCGTCGCTCAGTTGCGGATAAAACGCACCTTGTTTGTTGCCGGAGGCGTTCATCGCTGGCTGTGGATCTTCACAATAAAGGGTGACGTTCGCGCCACGTTGTATTAAGGCGAATGCGGTAAATAAGGAGGCTATGCCGCCCCCCACAATGGCAACATCCGCCACACCTTCAAATTGGGCGGATTGTGGTAGGTACCATGGGGTGAAAAGTGCGGTCGGTTTTTCAAGTGTTTTTTCGCCAACCAAACACTCCCGTTTTTTGCCGTAACCTTTGCGCTTTTGCACACTGAAACCGGCATTTTCTAAGCCTTTGCGCACCGCACTTGCGGCAGTAAAAGTGGCGAATGAGCCTTGCGGTTTGGTGTAACGGTACATTTGCGTATAAAGCGCATCATTCCATATATCAGGATTTTTGCTGGGGGCAAACCCATCTAAAAACCACGCATCGATTTTGTTGCGCATATAATCGCCGAGCTGTGGCAAATTGTCGTGAATGTCGCCAAACCAAAGATCGAGCGTGGTTTCCTCAAAATGAAAACGATAGCAACCTTCAATAGGCTCCACCCAATGCGCCTGTAATTGTTCCGTAAGGGCGGTAAATTGTGGGTGATGTTGATGGGCAAGTTTTAACGCGTCTAATGTTAATGGGTATTTTTCAAAGGAAATAAAAAACAGGCGATGTAGTGTTGCTTGTGGAAATTGTTGGCGGAACTCACGAAACAGCGTGGCGACAGCCAAAAAATTTAGCCCTGTGCCAAAGCCGGTTTCTGCAATGACGAAGTGCCTTTGTTGATGTTGCTGCCAGCGTTGCCACAGTTGATTGCCTTGTTGAAAAACGTAGCGACTTTCTTCCAAACCGTCTTGGTTAGAAAAATAAACGTCGTCAAATTGATTGGAAACAGGCGTGTTTTCTTGGTTAAAACAGATGTCGGCATGGCTAATAACGCGCATTGGTTTAATTCCTTGGCTAATTTCGTTTGGGCTATATCATACGCTGATTTGGCCTAACTGGTCGAACGTTATAATTAATGCTTGCAATATTTTGGTTTCATAGTAAATTGCGCTCAGCTAACAAATGTAAGTCGAAATGATTTTCCCAACTCATAAGGAAGAACGAATGAAAAGAGCAGTAATCACCGGATTTGGTATTATTTCCAGTATTGGTAACAACAAAGAAGAAGTATTGGCTTCATTAAAAGCCGGTAAATCCGGTATTGAAATCGTACCTGAATTTATTGAAATGAAAATGCGCAGCCATGTAGCAGGTACCGTTAAATTAAACCCAAGCGAGTTAATCGATCGTAAAGTATATCGTTTCATGGGCGATGCGGCGGCATACGCTTATCTTTCTATGAAAGAAGCGATTGAAGATGCGGGTTTAACCGAAGAACAAGTGTCTAACGAAAGTACCGGCTTGGTTATCGGTGCCGGCACAGGCTCTGCTCACAACCAGTTGGTGGCTTGTGATGCTGTGCGTGGTCCGCGCGGTGTGAAAGCCATCGGCCCTTATGCCGTCACGAAAACTATGGCATCCAGCGTATCCGCTTGTTTAGCGACTCCATACAAAATCAAGGGGGTGAGTTACAGTATCAGTTCCGCTTGCGCCACTTCAGCACACTGTATTGGTAACGCATTAGAACTCATTCAATTAGGTAAACAAGACATCGTTTTCGCCGGTGGCGCAGAAGAGTTATCTTGGGAATGCGCGACTGAATTTGATGCAATGGGCGCGGTTTCTACCAAGTACAATGAAACTCCAACCAAAGCATCTCGTGCTTATGATGCAAACCGTGATGGTTTTGTCATTGCCGGTGGTGGTGCCGTGGTGGTTGTGGAAGAATTGGAACACGCGCTTGCCCGTGGTGCGAAAATTTACGCAGAAATCGTGGGTTATGGCGCAACCTCTGACGGTTATGACATGGTGGCGCCAAGTGGTGAAGGTGCAGAACGTTGCATGAAACAAGCCATGGCAAACATTGACACACCAATCGACTACATCAACGTGCACGGTACATCAACGCCAGTCGGTGATGTGAAAGAATTGGGTGCGATTAAAAACGTATTTGGCGATAAAATCCCGGCGATTTCTTCCACCAAATCTATGACAGGTCACTCTTTAGGGGCTGCCGGTGCGCACGAAGCCATTTACACCTTGTTAATGTTAGATAACGATTTCATCGCACCAAGCATTAACATTGAAACCTTGGACGAACAAGCGGTAGGTTGCAACATCGTAACAGAAATCAAAGAAAATGCCGGTTTACAAACTGTAATGTCAAATAGCTTTGGTTTTGGTGGTACGAACGCGACTTTAGTCTTTAAACGTTACAACGGTTAATCCTTCGGGTTAATTTCTCTTAGAAGTGCGGTCGAAATTCAATGTGTTTTTCGACCGCACTTTTTTGTCTTTAAAACGCCTCAACATCCTTTGTACAGTTAAGGTACAATATTTATTATTTCTCTCTTTCCATGGAATCCTATGAAGAATATTAAACAGTTCGGTAGTTTTGCTCGTCGCTATGTGGATTGGGTCGTCCGCCTGGGGAAAATCCGTTTTTCTATTTTAGGTGTGTTAATTCTGGCCATCTTGGCGTTATGTACACAAATGGTATTAAGCCTGATTTTTGTCGGCACAATCTATTGGCAAGATCTTTTACGTTCCATTGTATTCGGGATGATTTCTGCGCCTTTTGTGATTTATTTCTTTACCTTATTGGTGGAAAAATTAGAACGTTCTCGCCAAGCATTGTCTCGTTCGGTGGTGAAACTACAAAATGAAGTGCAAGAGCGACTGTTAGCGGAAAAACGCTTATCGGCGGCATTGGATAAAGTGGAAAAAATCAGCCGAGATAAAACCACATTAATGACCACAATTAGCCATGAATTACGCACACCGTTAAACGGCATTATCGGGTTAAGTCGCATTTTATTGGAAGAACAGCCGACAGCACGCCAGAGTAGTTATTTACGAACCATCAACAGCAGTGCAATTTCCCTTTCTCATATCTTCAGCGATATTATCGATTTAGAAAAAATTGATGCGCGTCGTATTGAGTTAAATCGTAAAGAAACGGATTTGTATGCGTTGCTGAATGATATCAGTAATTTTGCGGTGCTCATTGCAGGAGAAAAACACTTAGAATTTCGTTTAATTTGCCCGCCGACATTACCGAATTGGTTGATGTTGGATGGGGTACGATTAAGCCAGATTTTATGGAATTTGATTACGAATGCGGTGAAATTTACTCCGCAGGGGAGTGTGACCTTATCTATTGAGCAAACTGCTGAAGATGAATTTGCTATTCGTGTGACGGATACCGGCATCGGTATTGCGGAAGCGGATTTAGAAAAAGTCTTTGAACTGTATTATCAAGTAGATTCTCATCACTACAAATCTTTGGGCAGTGGGATTGGCTTATCCATTTCTAAAACCATTGCACAGCTAATGGACGGCGATTTGACGGTAAGTAGTGAATTAGGAAAAGGTTCAACTTTCTTACTAACCTTTAAAGCAAAAGAGGCCCAACAGCCGGTAGAAAGTGGCAATAAAGTGCCGTTAAAATTGCGCATTTTGTTGGTGGAAGACATTGAAGTGAATATCGTTGTCGCAAAATCTATGCTGCAAAAACTCGGTTACCAAATTGATGTGGCTATGACTGGGGCAGAAGCGATTCAAAAATTTGAGGAGAATTATTACGACCTCGTCTTCTTGGATATTCAGTTACCGGATATGTCAGGTTTTGATATTGCCCATCATCTGCGTGAAAATTATGAAAATGGCATTTATGATTTTCTTCCGCCATTGATTGCGTTGACGGCGAATGTGGTGCAAAAGAAAGAAGCGTATTTGGAACAAGGCATGGACGATGTCATTCATAAGCCGTTATCGCTCGATGAATTAAATCAATGTTTATTGGATTATTTTGGCGAAGAGATCAAACATTTTGATGTAATGGAAAAGAAACCATTGCAGGAATCTACAGACTTTGACACGAAAATGCTGGGTGAGTTAATTGAAATGTTGGGTGTGAAGTTTGTGCAGGATAATATCACTTTATTTGAACAGGCAATGAGCGGTTATGTGATTGAATTGCAACAGGCCTACCAAGCGTATAAGAAGGCGCCGGAACAGCAAGCTGAGCTGCTTTCAACCTCGCATAAAATAAAAGGCGCTTTAGCATCGGTGGGGTTAAAACGCTTGCAACAAATTGCTGCGTTGGCACAGAACGGTGACGCGGAAAATTGGCAGGAGAATATTGCGCATTGGGTGGATATCTTGGTGCAAGAGTGGCAGTTAGATGTTAATAAATTACGTCAGTGGCTCAGTGATATGTAGTTAAAATACAAAAAATAACGACCGCACATTGGTAAGTGCGGTCGTTTTTTATGGCATTTTTCAATGTTTCATGAATCGGAAGATTATTTTTTCTTCGCGTATTTCAAGGAGTCGATAGCTACCGCGAGGATGATGATGCTACCTTTGATGATGTATTGCCAGTAAGGGTTTACACCGATATAAGTCAAACCATAGTTAATGACGGTGAAGATGATTACCCCGGTAATAACACCGATAACGGTACCTACACCACCGGCGAAAGACACGCCACCCACCACGCAGGCTGCGATAGCATCCAATTCATACATGAAACCGAGGTTATTGGTTGCAGAACCGATACGACCGGCCTCTAACATACCACCGAATGCATAGAACATACCGGCAATCATGTAGATCACAACAAGGTTACGAGCAACGTTTACCCCGGAAACTTTTGCCGCTTCAGGGTTACCACCGATAGCAAAAATGTTTTTACCAAAGCGTGTTTTATTCCACATTACCCATACACAGAAAGCACAAATAGCGGCATAAATAGTGATATAGGAGAGCTTAAACGAACCTAGACGGATGAAGCCTTGAGCAAAAACAGAGAAGTTTTCGCTGAAACCGGCAATAGGGGAGCCGCCTACAGCATCGTAATAAAGGGAGTTGAAACCGTAAACGATAATCATAGTACCCATGGTGGCGATAAACGGCGTTACGTTTAAGTAAGCAATAACCAAACCATTGACTAAACCGATGACTGCACCTACAGCACAAACGGCAAGGATAACTACCGGAATTGGAATTTCACCGAGGTCAGGGAAAACACGGTTCATGTTTTCCATGGATTGCAACATGGTTGCAGAGATTACCGCGGCGAGACCAACCTGACGACCGGCGGACAAGTCGGTACCTTGTGTCACCAATAAGCCGGCAACCCCAAGAGCGATGATTAAACGCACGGAGGATTGGGTCAGAATGTTACTGAAGTTAACCAAGTTAAGAAATGTCGGATCTTGTGCGATGATGATGCCAAGTAAAATCAACAACACAAAATAAATCGCATTTTGTTTTAGGAAATCGAATGATTTATTTTTTTCTAAGGCACTCATAATTTGTTCCTTTGTTATTTATAAATATTTTGCGGCAAGTTGCAAAATTTCTTCTTGAGAGGTTTTTGCAGTTTCAACGATACCGGCAACTTTACCGTTACTCATGACGAGAATGCGATCGGTTACCCCAAGGAGCTCAGGCATTTCGGAAGAAATCATGATGATGCCTTTATCTTTTTTCGCCAGTTCCTGAATTAATTGGTAAATTTCAAATTTTGCACCGATATCGATCCCGCGGGTCGGTTCATCCAACATCAGAATCTCCGGTTGGGTTAATAACCAACGACCGATGATGACTTTTTGTTGGTTACCGCCGGAAAGTGAGCCAATCGTTGTTTTGTGCGATGGCGTTTTGACATTCATGGAATCAATAACCCATTGTGTGTCACTGCTCATTTTCTTATTACTGAGCAATTTCCAAGGGGTTAAATAGGATTTCATGTTGGAAATCAGAGAGTTGAACTCAATGCTTAAGTTAGAATAAATCCCCGTTGAACGACGTTCTTCGGTCACGAGCGCAAAACCGTGGTTAATTGCCTCAAGTGCGGTGTGATTTTTTACTGTTTTTCCATTGAGTTTAATGGTGCCGCTTTTCAGTTCGCGCACGCCGAAAATGGCTTCAACAATATCTGTACGTTTCGCGCCGACGAGACCTGCGATCCCTAAAATTTCCCCTTTACGCAAATTGAAAGATACATCTTGAATAGAAGGTTGGTTTAACGCAGTAAGGTTTTCCACTTCTAAGATGACTTCTTTTGGTACGTTAGTTTTTTCCGGGAAACGTTGGGTGAGTTCACGCCCTACCATCATGGAGACGATTTCTTCCATGGAGGAGGTTTTTACCGGCACGGTATTGATCCATTTGCCATCGCGCAGAATGGTGATTTCATCACAAATTTTGAAGATTTCGTCCATTTTGTGAGAAATATAAATAATACCGCAACCGCGATCTTTTAATTTTTGAATAATTTTAAACAGATGTTCCACTTCTTTTTCAGAAAGTGAGGATGTCGGTTCATCCATAATCACAATTTTTGCGTTATAAGAAAACGCTTTCGCAATTTCGATCATCTGCATTTGTGAAACGGAAAGTTTGGCTACTTTTTCTTTTGGATCAACATCAATGTCCAATTCATCAAAAATAGCTTTGGTATCACGGTACATTTTCGCGTGATCCACAAAAGGCCCTTTAAGTGGGTAACGACCTAGCCACAGGTTATCCATTACGCTGGTTTGACGCACAAGGTTAAGTTCTTGGTGCACCATGGAAATGCCGTTTTCTAAGGCTTCTTTTGAGGTTTTAAAATTCACGGGTTTGCCTAAAAACAAGATTTCACCTTCGTCTTTAACGTAAATGCCGAACAAGCATTTTAACAACGTGGATTTACCCGCACCGTTTTCCCCCATCAATGCGTGTACAGAATGCGAACGGACGCTTAAGTTTGCGTGATCTAAGGCTTTTACGCCCGGAAAGGACTTGCTGACATTAGTCATGGTAAGCAGGACTTCGCCATTTTGGCTTCCGCTTTGACTTTGAATTTGCTCTGTCATATCCAACCTCATAAATAAAGGGGAAGGGACATAAGTGTTGTCCTACGCTTCCCCTTACATTAATAAAACAAATTTATTTTAAGAATTCAGATAAGTTATCTTTATCTACACCAACATAAGGAACGCGTACAACACGATCTTTAAGTTCCCATTTAGTGCCTTCGGTAGCCGGTTTGCCATTTGCTAAGTTATTAGATAACTCAACAACCGCTTTACCTTGGTTTACACCGTCATTTAACACGGTACCTGCAAGTTCACCTTTTTTGATCAGTTGTAATGCTTCAGGTAGGGCGTCAACACCGAAGATTGGTAATTTTTTACCGTGTGCTTTGGTTGCTTCTAATGCACCTAATGCCATACCGTCATTGTTAGAAATGATCACTTCGATGTCATTTGCTTTAGAACTGGATAACCATGCATCTACTTTGTCTTTTGCTAATGCAGCATCCCACATACCGGTATCAATGAAGAGTTGTTCAGTTTGAATACCTTGAGCATGTAGTTGTTCTACTACATATTTTGTACGTGCTTCAGCATCTGGGTGACCCGGTTCACCTTTTAATAAAACAAATTGGATTTTACCGTCTTTGTTTAAGTCTAATGCAGGCATTGCTTTCCATTGTTTTGCAATTAAGTCACCTTGGATAATGCCTGATTCTTTCGGATCGGTACCTACAAAGTAAGCGTTATCATAAGAAGCGATTGCTTTTGCACCCGGGTCTTTATTGAAGAACACAACAGGAATATTGTCCGGTTTTGCTTTACCGATGATGGTTGGTGCCGCAGATGGGTCAACTAAGTTGATCGCTAACGCTTTTACGCCTTTTGAAAGTAATACGTCAACTTGGTCGTTTTGAATAG
Source organism: Aggregatibacter segnis (assembly GCF_003130075.1). Classification (GTDB taxonomy): domain Bacteria; phylum Pseudomonadota; class Gammaproteobacteria; order Enterobacterales; family Pasteurellaceae; genus Aggregatibacter; species Aggregatibacter segnis_A. The sequence continues at coordinate 86,262 of NZ_NRCW01000004.1, forward strand.
ACTGTGCGTTTTGAGAGTCATTCATTAATAATTTCACGTCTTTTAATTGATCTGCGTCTTTTTGGATTTCTTTACGCATCAAAGACATAAAGTTGTCGTCATATTTATAGATTGTCACACCGATACGGGTTTCTGCTTGTGCTGCACTGATGCCGGCACCGAAAGCTACTGCTAAAGCAACTGCACTTAATACTGTTTTTTTCATAATGCATGTTCTCCATTAATTGTTCATATAAAGAATAAAGAGGGGGTTATTTCAGTGATAATTCATTAAAGCATTATTATCAAAATCTTACCTTTTTACACTGCAATCGCTACTCGGGTAATTGGTGGTAAGGATACCTTGTTTTTTGGGGAAAGAATGTGATCATATTCACATTTATGAAAACGATTACATCTCTCGCTCAAAAATAATGCAATTTTAACGTTTTTCCTCCTTTGGATAGACGCTTTCCACTGAAAAACGTCTGACTAATGTCGGATTAAATTGCGGATTAATAGGTAAAGAAAGGCTTTTATCAACCAAGCTTAGTGCCAGTTTTGCGGCATAATTTGCCATAAGATCAATAGGATAACGAATTGTTGTAAGTTTAGGGACCAAATAACGGGCAATTGGCATATCGTCAAAACCAATAATAGAGAACTGTTTCGGTACTTTGATATTGTTTTCATTGAGTACGGATAACGCGCCTGCCGCCATAGAATCATTGTAGGCAACAACGGCTGTTAAATTATCGTTATAACTCAATAGGTTAATCATGGCTTCTTCACCGCCTTCGAAATCCGGTGTGCTATGTACGATGGCATTTTCGACAACGGGGATACCATGTTCTGTAAGCGCATTCAAATAACCTTGTTTGCGCTCAGCTTCGTCGTTAATTCTATGGTTTGAGCCGATATAACCGATATGGCGATGTCCTGCATTAATCAGCGTATTGGTAGCAATATAAGTGCCTTTTTGGTTATCCAATCCGACACAGCGGGATTCATAACCTTTAATACAACGGTTGATAATCACCATTCCCGGTACGCTTTCTAAATAATCCGCTAAAGTTTGATCATCTAACGCTTTGGAATGCACGACCAAACAATTACAACGTTTACGCAGTAGGGTATTAATGGCTTCTTTTTCTTTTTCTGCCTGATGGTATCCCATGCCGATCAAAATATTTTTTCCATGTTCCATGGCAACGTGATCAATCGCTTTCACTAAAATTGCAAAAAAAGCGTCTGTTACATCGGTCACCACGACGCCTAATGTATCAGAACTTTGCGAAGCCAAAGCTTGCGCATTGGCATTCGGACGGTAGCCTAATTGTTCAATGGCGTTCAATACAGCGGCACGGGTGTGTTCTTTCGCACAAGGGTGATTATTTAACACCCTAGATACTGTCGCGACAGAAACGCCAGCCTGTTTAGCAACATCTCGAATAGTAACCATAGATATCCCTTCATTATGTGTGACTAAAACCTAAGGAATCATAATCGGAAAAAAGACTTTTTGGAAACGCTTACTTTTAAAAGTGTCGTTTCTGTCACAGTTTTTCTGATCGCTTTATAGCTCAAATAAATAGAAATTCATTTTTGTGATCTTGATAACAGTTTAATTTGTTAAATATGCTATTTTATGCCATATTTTTGTAATCGTTTTCATAAATTAAATACAACCGAACAGAGGTACATTATGACAACTGTTTTTGAACCTACCGATCATCCGCACCGCAGATATAATCCGTTAACCGACCAATGGGTTTTAGTTTCTCCTCATCGCGCTAAACGTCCATGGCAAGGACAACAAGAGAAGGTCAATGAAGAGCAAAAGCCAAGTCATGATCCGAATTGTTACCTTTGCCCGCGTAATAAACGCATTACCGGTGAACCGAATCCCGATTATCACAAACCTTATGTGTTTAAAAACGACTTCTCCGCGCTGTTAGAAGACACACCGGCACCACAGCAGAATGACAATCCGTTATTCCAAAGTTCACAAGCCCGTGGTGAAAGTCGCGTGATTTGTTTTTCACCCGACCACAGTAAAACGTTGCCATTATTGACCGCACTTGAGATCGAAGAAGTCATTAAAGTCTGGCAGGAACAGCTCCGTGAGCTCGGTCAAAAATACCAATGGGTACAAATCTTTGAAAACAAAGGCGCAGCGATGGGCTGTTCTAACCCACATCCACACGGACAAATCTGGGCAAACAGCTTTTTACCGAATGAAGTGGCGAGAGAAGATAAAGCACAACGTCAATATTATGAAAAATATGGTTCTGTGCTGTTGGTGGATTATGCTCAACAAGAATTGGAACGCAAAGAACGCATCGTTGTGGAGACAGAACATTGGGTTGCTGTGGTGCCGTATTGGGCAGTTTGGCCGTTTGAAACGTTGTTGTTACCAAAAGTGCACGTTAAACGTTTGACGGAATTAAGTGATGCGCAAGCCAAAGATTTGGCGGTGATATTGAAAAAACTCACGACCAAATATGACAACTTATTTGAAACCTCTTTCCCGTATTCCATGGGGTTCCACGCTGCACCATTTAACGGCGAGGAAAACGACCATTGGCAATTGCACGCTCATTTCTATCCACCGCTTTTACGTTCCGCCACTGTGCGCAAGTTTATGGTGGGCTACGAAATGCTCGGCGAAAGCCAACGTGATTTGACGGCGGAACAAGCAGCAGAAAGACTGCGTGCGTTGAGTGAAGTACATTATAAAGTGCGGTGAAATTTTATGGTGTTTTTGTAGGGACAGGCTTTATGCCTGTCCAATATTAGAACATCTAGGTTTCGATAGGACAGGCATAAAGCCTGTCCCTACGCATTTAGAGCCAAATTTATGAGAAATTCAGAAGGAAATAACATGACCCCAATCCAAAAATCCCAACACATTTTCAGCCAAAAATACAACAAACAACCTGAGTTGACCGTGTATGCGCCGGGTCGAGTCAATATCATCGGCGAACATACCGATTACAACGACGGCTTTGTGATGCCATGTGCGATTAACTATGGCACGGCGATTGCTGGAACGAAACGCAACGATCATGTTTGGAATGTGTATGCTGCCGATTTGGATCTGTCTGATGAGTTTTCGCTAGATAAAGAAATCCCTCAAAGTGAACAAAAATGGGCAAATTATGTGCGTGGCGTGGTGAAATTCATTCAGGAGCGTTGCCCTGATTTTAAACAAGGGGCGGATTTGGTGATTTCCGGTAACGTGCCGCATTCTTCCGGCTTGAGTTCTTCTGCTGCGTTAGAAGTGGCAACAGGAAAATTTTGCCAGCAACTGAGCGATTTGCCTTTAAGCCATACGGAGATTGCGCTTATCGGACAAAAAGCGGAAAACAAATTTGTTGGTGCCAACTGTGGCAATATGGATCAGCTGATTTCTGCGCTCGGCCAACAAGATCATTTATTGATGATTGACTGCCGCAGTCTTGAGACCCAACCAACGCCCGTACCGCAGGATGTGGCGGTGATTATTGTGAACTCTAATGTGCCGCATGATTTGGTTACCGGCGAATACAACACACGTCGTCAGCAATGTGAACGTGCGGCAGAATTTTTCGGTGTGAAAGCCTTGCGTGATGTGTCTGTGGCACAATTTAAAGAAAAAGAAGCAGAATTGACCGCACTTGATCCGCTGGTGGCAAAACGCGCCCGCCATGTGATCACAGAAAATCAACGGGTGTTAGATGCGGTAGATGCCTTGAAACATAATGACTTAACCCGTCTTGGCGAATTAATGGGGCAGTCACATGATTCTATGCGCGATGATTTTGAAATCACCGTGCCACAAATTGACTACTTAGTGGAATTGGCACAGTTGGTCATCGGTAAACAGGGCGGGGCACGCATGACCGGAGGTGGTTTCGGTGGTTGTATCGTTGCTCTTGCGCCACACGATAAAGTAGAAGCTGTACGCAAAATCGTGGCAGACAATTACGAAAAACAAACAGGCTTGAAAGAAGACTTCTATGTTTGCACGGCTTCACAAGGAGTGCGTGTATGCTAGAACAACTAGCCCAAGGCACTGCGCCGGACGGTTTGCCGTTTCAGCTTTTTACTTTGCAAAATACGCAAGGTATGCGTGTGCAATTTACGGATTGGGGCGCAACTTGGACGTCTTGCTGTGTGCCGGTCAACGGAGAATTGCGTGAAGTCTTGCTGGGTTGCAAGTTGGAAGAGTATCCGGTTCAGCAAGCCTACTTGGGTACGAGTGTCGGGCGTTATGCTAACCGCATTGCGAATGCGCAATTTACGCTTAATGATAAAACTGTGACTTTAACCGCCAACCAAGGAAAGCACCAACTTCACGGCGGTGTAAAAGGCTTTGATAAACGCCGTTGGGCATTAGAAAAGTGCGGTGAAAATTTCGTGTGTTTTTCCTTGCATTCTGCCAACGGTGATCAAGGTTTTCCAGGCAATGTGGATGTGACGGTAACTTACACTTTAACGGAAGAGAATTCAGTAAAAATCGAGTATGCCGGTAAAAGCGATCAGGATACGGCATTGAATTTAACTAACCACGCTTATTTCAATTTAGAAAACGCTGAGCTGGGGACAGATGTTCGCCATCACCGTTTACGCCTGAATGCAGATTTCTATTTGCCGGTAGATAGCGAAGGCATTCCAAATTCGCCGTTAAAACACGTTGTCGGCACAAGTTTTGATTTTCGTTTTGCCAAGCCGATTCAACAGGATTTTATGCAAGGCGAACAGCTTGCCACCAAAGGCTACGATCATTCTTTTGTCGTTAATAAAGCCTGGCAAAAACCTTGTGTTTTGTTGAGTTCACCAAATGATGATTTGCATTTGGAAGTGCTTACCTCACAAGCGGCATTGCAGGTTTACACCGGCAATTTCCTCGGCGGTACACCAACTCGACATGGCACGCAATACGCGGATTACAGTGGCATTGCGTTGGAATCGCAATGTCTTCCGGACACGCCAAACCATCCAGAATGGCAAAATTATGGTGGCATTGTGAAAGCCGGTGAAGCGTATTACCAATGGACGGAATATCGTTTTAAAGGGAATGATTAAACTAAAAGTGCGGTGAGAATTTGCCGCATTTTTTTGTTTGAAATATCTCATGGTACTTCATTAAGCGATTAATAATTTTGTGATATGTCACAAAATTTAAGGGAAAAACAGACCGCACTTTCGTTCTTCCTTTTGCGCTTTCGTGGCAAATATGGTACTTTCTCCGCTGTCAATCCGACGGCAACTTTTTTTATTTTTATGAACGAAGAACACTCGACCAACCAATCTGAAGTTACTAAAAAATCTTTTTTCCAATCTCTTTTCGGACGTTTCTTTCAAGGTGAACTTAAAAATCGCGATGAGTTAGTGGAAGTGATCCGAGATTCTGAACAAAACGATCTCATCGACCAAAATACCCGTGAAATGATTGAGGGCGTGATGGAAATCGCTGAATTGCGTGTACGCGATATTATGATTCCGCGTTCTCAAATCGTTTTCATTGAAACTGATCAGGATTTAGATTCTTGTTTAGATACCATCATTGAATCTGCCCACTCCCGTTTCCCGGTAATTGCTGATGCGGATGATCGCGACAATATCGTAGGGATTTTGCATGCGAAGGATTTGCTGAAATACCTACGTGCGAATGCGGAAGAATTTAATCTGTTACATATGATTCGTCCGACCATGATTGTGCCGGAAAGTAAACGTGTGGACAGAATGCTAAAAGATTTCCGTTCCGAGCGCTTCCACATGGCGATTGTGGTAGATGAATTTGGTGCTGTGTCCGGTTTGGTGACTATTGAAGATGTGTTGGAGCAAATCGTCGGAGACATTGAAGACGAATTTGATGAAGAGGATGTGGCGGATATTCGCCAACTTTCCCGCCATGCTTACGCGGTGCGTGCCTTAACGGATATTAAAGATTTTAATCAACAATTTAACACTCAATTTAATGACGAAGAGGTGGACACTGTTGGTGGTTTGATTATGCAGGCATTCGGTTATTTACCAAAACGTGGTGAAGAAATTACACTGGAAAATCTGCATTTTAAAGTGACCTCTGCAGATAGCCGCCGTATTATTCAACTTCGCGTTACCGTGCCGGACGAATATTTGCCGGAAATGGAGAACGTTGAGAACATGGCTGAGTAGTTTTTCCATTTAAAACCGTCAATTGCTTGTCTTGGCAAGGTGCGAAATGGAAGACCAATAGATTAAAAGGATAAAAAGCAGGCATTTTGCCTGCTTCACTATTTTATGATGAACAAATATTTAACTTACCTTATTGCGCTTATTTCGGGTGGCATTGGTGTATTCGCCTTTGCGCCTTTTCATTACTGGGCCTTGTCCTATGTCTCTTTATTTGGCTTGATTTGGGTGGTAAAAACACCGCAAAAATCCACCGCTCTTTTATCTGCTTTTTTATGGGGCTTGAGTTTCTTTACGTTTGGAGTGAACTGGCTACATGTCAGTATTCATCAATTTGGAGATGCGCCTTTAGCGGTGAGTTATTTCTTAGTGGTGTTGTTGGCGGCATACTTGTCGTTGTATCCGCTCTTATTTGCGTATTTGGTACGCCGTTTACAGGTGCAGCGAGCCGTCATGTATCCGGTATTGTGGACGTTTACCGAATTCCTGCGCGGTTGGGTTTTTACCGGTTTTCCTTGGTTACAATTCGGTTATACGCAAATTGATAGTCCGTTTGCCGGAATTGCGCCGATTTTTGGCGTTACCGGTTTAACCTTCTTGGCTATGTTCTTAAGTGCGGTCGCTTTTAACATCGTTTCTGCGTTATGGAATTCACCGAAAAAATGGAATGTTATCTTGGCAAATAGTCTCATTTTAGTGGCTATCGGTGGGGCGGCAAGTTACACATCGCAGATCAATTATGTGAAAGAAAATCCTGAAAAAGCGCTGAATGTTTCTTTAGTGCAGGGCAATATTGAACAAAATTTGAAATGGGATCCAAATTATCTATATCAAACCATGGAAAATTACGGGCGATTAATTGGTGATAATTTAGGTAAAACGGATTTAATCATTTTGCCGGAAGCGGCGTTTCCTACCTATGAAAATAGCATTCAACCGTTTTTTCAAATGTTGCAATCCTTGGCGGAAAAAGCCAATACGGAAGTGATGGTCGGTACGATTTATCAAGATGAAACCTTAGGCAAATTGTTCAATTCTATTGTGGTGGTGGGGAATCAAACAGCCCCTTACCATATGGAAACAGCGAACCGTTATAATAAACATCATTTGGTGCCGTTTGGTGAATATGTTCCGTTAGAGAGTATTTTACGCCCGCTTGGCTCGGTGTTTAATTTACCTATGTCGGCTTTTCAAAGCGGAGCGCCTGTACAGCAAGCATTACAAGCCAAGAACCTGAATTTCACCGCGGCAATTTGTTATGAAATTATTCTCGGTGCTCAGTTGCAGAAAAATCTCACGGCAAATAGCGATTTTATTCTCACGGTTTCTAATGATGCCTGGTTCGGTCATTCCATCGGCCCATGGCAGCATTTACAAATGGCACAAATGCGCGCGTTGGAACTCGGTAAACCGGTGATTCGGGCAACGAATACAGGCGTGACGGCATTTATTGATGCGCAAGGTAAAATTGTGGCGCAAGCCCCGCAATTTGTGGAAACCGTGTTGACGCATCGTATTGCGCCGACACAAGGTAAAACCCCTTACAGCGTCTTTGGCGATATGCCGTTATATGTCTTAAGTGCGGTGTTTTTCTTGTTGCATTTGTTGGGCATGTGGCTTCAGCGCCTGATCTTGAAACGGGTAAGAAAAGATTGACGCGAAAAACAAAAACACCGGAGATTATCCGGTGTTTTTGTTTATGTCATAAAGCGAAATTAACGGCTACGGAATACGATGCGGCCTTTGCTTAAATCGTATGGTGTCATTTCTACGGTTACTTTGTCGCCGGTTAAAATACGAATGTAGTTTTTACGCATTTTGCCGGAAATGTGTGCAATTACCACGTGGCCGTTTTCCAACTCAACGCGAAACATGGTGTTTGGCAAGGTTTCTAAGATAGTGCCTTGCATTTCAATGGAATCTTCTTTTGCCATTTGATCCTCTAAAATAATTAATCGGTTTTTCCGCCGGCTACTTTGGGCGGAATCTCATACAAAAAGTCGGTGCGGATTATACCGTTTTTGTTGGTGGCAAGAAAGTTTTTTAACGCAGATGCCCGTAGGAAGCGCTTTTTTATTGGATTCATGATGAGAAAGCCCAATAAAACTGATATATTACAAGCCGTTATTCTCAATATTTAAAGGAGAAATTATGTCTATGCAGGTTCTGCTTTCAAACCAACCGGCCTCGGCGGTTTGGGGTGAAAAGGCACTCATCAGTTTTAATGAAGATAAAGCGACCCTTCATTTAACTGATTTTTCCGACCGCACTTCCATACAAAAAGCGGCACGCAAGTTACAAAATCAAGGGATTTCTGATGTTGCGCTAAGCGGGGAAGGCTGGAAGTTGGAAAGTTGTTGGGCGTTTTATCAAGGTTTTTACAATGCGAAAAAGCAGTTTAAACTGCAGTTTCCGACGTTATCTGCGGAGCAACAACAGGAACTGAATCACCGAATTCAATGTGGCGATTTCGTGCGTGAAATCATTAATCTGCCGGCAGCCATTTTAACGCCGGAAGAGCTTGCCCAACGTGCCGCGAAGTTTATCGGGCAAATGGCAGAACAAGCTGCTAAACAAAGTGCGGTCAGTTTTTCCATCGTTTCTCGAGAAGCATTGCTAGAACGTGGTTACCACGGTTTATGGCAGGTGGGGAAAGGCTCGCAAAATCTGCCCGCCATGTTGCAGTTGGATTTCAACCCGACAGGCAATTCGGAAGCTCCGGTGTTGGCCTGTTTGGTGGGCAAAGGCATTACGTTTGACAGTGGTGGCTACAGCATTAAACCGAGCGATGGCATGAGCACCATGCGCACTGATATGGGCGGCGCAGCATTATTGACGGGGGCGTTAGGCTTGGCGATTTTGCGTGGTTTAAATCAACGGGTGAAATTATTCCTTTGCTGCGCAGAAAACTTGGTAAGTAGTCGCGCCTTTAAATTGGGTGACATTATCCAATATCGTAACGGTGTCAGCGTAGAAATTCTTAATACGGATGCCGAAGGGCGCTTAGTGTTGGCGGATGGTTTAATTGATGCAGATGCACAACAGCCTCAATTTATCGTGGATTGTGCGACCTTAACCGGTGCGGCAAAAGTGGCGGTGGGCAATGATTATCATAGCGTGCTATCCATGGATGAACAGTTGGTCGCCGATTTATTCCATTCAGCTGAGCAAGAACAAGAGCCATTTTGGCGCTTGCCTTTCGCGGAATTACATCGCGGACAAATTAAAACGGCGTTCGCTGATATTGCCAATACCGGTACGGTTCCTGTGGGCGCAGGTGCCAGCACGGCAACCGCGTTTTTATCTTATTTCGTCAAAAATTATCAACAACATTGGTTACACATTGATTGTTCCGCCACGTATCGCAAAACCCCAAGCGACTTATGGGCGACCGGCGCGACCGGTATCGGTGTGCAAACCCTTGCCAATTTATTATTAGCTAAAGCGAAACAACAGTAAGAGGATGTGAAATGAGCTTACAACGAACGTTATCTATTATTAAACCAGATGCCGTAAAGCGTCATTTAATCGGCGCGATTTTGGCACGCTTTGAGCAACAAGGCTTCAAAGTGATTGCCGCTAAGATGGTGCACTTTACCCAAGAACAAGCGGAAGGTTTTTATGCGGAACACCAAGGCAAACCCTTTTTTGCACCTTTGGTGGAATATATGATTTCTGCACCGGTATTCGTGAGTGTGTTAGAAAAAGAAAATGCGGTGCAAGACTACCGCACTTTAATTGGCACGACGAATCCTGAAACGGCGGCAGAAGGCACGATTCGTCGTGATTTTGCATTAAGTCAACGGGAAAACTCCGTGCATGGTTCCGATAGCCCGGAAAGTGCGGAACGTGAAATTGCTTATTTCTTCGTTGATGATGAGATTTGCGATTATTAAGATTGCGATTTAAACAAAAAGCCATTTTGTCAAAACAACGTGGCTTTTTTATTACGATAAGCAAAAAGTGCGGTGGATTTTTCGGATGTTTTAAAACATCTTGGAAATCCACCGCACTTCTATTTTATACAGGATAATTTAAGTAATGCCGTTACTTCACTTCGCGGAACATAATTTCGCTCGGAATTACAGAGCCCTGCCAGTAAAGTTCGGTCGCAACTTTTTCCGCTAATTTTAAGAAACCTTGTGCAATTTCGCTGTCCGGCGCGGCAACTACGGTTGGTTCGCCGCGATCCAAATCTTGACGAAGGCGAATGTGTAACGGTTGTTGACCTAATACTTTGATGTTGTATTTGTCTGCAATGCGCTCTGCACCACCGGTACCGAAAATCGCTTCTTGGTGACCACAGTTGCTGCAAATGTGCATGGACATGTTTTCCACAATACCTAACACCGGCACGGAAACGCGCTCAAACATGGAAATCCCTTTTACCGCATCCAATAACGCGATGTCTTGTGGCGTTGTGACAACCACTGCGCCTGTCACCGGAATTTGTTGGGACAGGGTAAGTTGAATGTCACCGGTGCCCGGAGGCATATCGATCACAAGATAATCCAAGTCAGGCCAGAGGGTTTCTTGTAATAGCTGGCTTAATGCGCTGCTTGCCATTGGACCACGCCAAATGGTGGCGTTGTCTTCGTCCATTAAGAAGCCGATGGAGTTAGCATACAAGCCGTGCGCTTCGATTGGCGTGATGTGTTGATTATCAGGCGATGTTGGGCGTTGATGCGGTGCGCCGAGCATGTGTGGAATCGATGGCCCGTAAATATCCGCATCCAAAATCCCCACGCGGGCGCCTTGTTGGTGTAACGCGATGGCAAGGTTCACAGAAACGGTAGATTTACCCACGCCGCCTTTACCGGAGCTCACCGCAATAATATTTTTAACGCCTTTCACCGCAGGATGGTTGTTGGCGCGTTTAAGAGTAGCGATTTGATAGCTAAGCTGCCATTTGATATTTTCCACTTCTGCCGCGGCTTTTAATGGTGCGGTTAACGCATCTTTTAATTCGGCAAACGCGGTGTTCCAGGCAAAAGGCATGGATAATTCCACACGTAAAGTGTTTCCGCCTTTTTCGACTTTTTTCAATGTATTAAGAGAAATGAGATCTTTTTGCAGAGTAGCATGTTGAAAGTTTTTGAATAGCTGAACAATCTGTTCCTTTTGTTGTTCCGTTAAATTCTCGGAAAATAATGTCGCCATAATGCTTCCTTTTTAATGTAGTAAATTCGTCGGGCTCTATTTAATCATGTGTGCCTTTATCTGTTAAGTTAAAAATGCCTAAATCATGATTAAACTAGAAAAAATACCCTCAATAAGGTAACATAAGCGCCAATTTTTTCTGTATTTTTAAGTATTTTGAAGGTCAATAATATGTCGAATTCCAAGCGTAAAATTTTAGTTACTTGTGCCTTGCCGTATGCCAACGGTCCTATTCATTTAGGCCACATGTTGGAGCATATTCAAGCTGATATTTGGGTACGTTTCCAACGGATGCGCGGAAACGAAATCCACTTTGTGTGTGCTGATGACGCACACGGTACGCCGATTATGCTAAAAGCGGATCAAATGGGCATTACGCCGGAACAACTTATTGACGATGTACGCCAAAAACACATGGCGGATTTTGCCGGTTTTAACATCAGTTTTGATAACTACCATTCCACACACAGTGAAGAAAATCGTGAGTTTTCAGAGTTTATTTATAACCGCTTAAAAGAAAACGGTTTTATTAAAAGTCGCACCATTTCCCAACTATACGATCCGGAAAAAGGGATGTTCTTGCCCGATCGTTTTGTGAAAGGCACTTGCCCGAAATGTAAATCGCCGGATCAATATGGCGACAACTGCGAAGTGTGCGCGGCAACCTACAGCCCGACAGAGCTCATTAACCCGCGCTCAGTGGTATCCGGTGCAACGCCGGTCATGAAAGATTCCGAGCACTTCTTCTTTGATTTGCCAAGTTTTGAAGCCATGTTGAAAAACTGGTTGGGCTCCGGATCTTTGCAACCGGAAGTGGTGAATAAAATGCAGGAATGGTTTGAAGCGGGTCTTCAACAATGGGATATTTCCCGCGATGCGCCGTATTTCGGTTTCCAAATTCCGAATACGGAAGGTAAATATTTCTACGTTTGGCTGGATGCGCCTATCGGTTACATGGCCTCTTTCAAAAATCTCTGTAAACGTGAAAGCAGTATTGATTTCGACAGTTTCTGGTGTAAAGACAGCGATGCAGAGCTTTATCACTTCATCGGTAAAGATATCATGTATTTCCACAGCTTGTTCTGGCCAGCCATGTTAGAAGGTGCGGGTTTCCGTAAACCGAGCAATATTTTTGTGCACGGCTATGTAACGGTGAACGGCGAGAAAATGTCAAAATCCCGCGGTACATTCATTCAAGCGGCAACCTATTTGAAACACTTGGATCCGGAATGTTTGCGTTATTACTACGCAGCGAAATTAAGTAACCGCATTGACGATTTGGATTTGAATTTAGAAGACTTCGTTCAACGCGTGAATACGGATTTGGTGAATAAACTGGTGAATTTGGCTTCCCGTAACGCGGGTTTTATCCAAAAACGTTTTGACGGGAAGTTGGCGGCAGCATTAGATGATCAGGCTTTATTTAATGAATTTATTGCACAATCTGAGCAAATCGCTACGTATTACGAAAATCGCGAATTTGGCAAAGCCATTCGTGAAATCATGGCATTAACCGATAAAGCCAATAAATATATCGACGATAAAGCCCCTTGGGTGATTGCGAAAGAAGAGGGCAAAGACTCAGAGTTGCAAGCGGTGTGTTCTATGGGGATTCAATTATTCCGCGTGCTGATGGGCTATTTGAAACCGGTGTTACCAAAACTGGCAGAACGTGCAGAGGCCTTCTTGCAAGCAGAATTAACGTGGGAAAATTTAGCGCAGCCTTTATCAAATCATCAAATTGCACCGTTTAAAGCCTTGTTCTCCCGTTTGGATGGTAAACAAATTGAAGCAATGATTGAGGCATCTAAAGCAGAAAATGCGCAAGTGAATGCCGCGCCAGCTGCGAAAAGTGCGGTTCAAAATGCCAATGAATCTGAGGAAGCTATTGAGCCAATTGCAGAGACGATCACGATTGATGATTTTGCTAAGTTAGATATGCGCGTAGCGAAAGTGTTGAAATGCGAAGCTGTGCCGGAATCCAATAAATTATTGCGCTTTGAACTGGATTTGGGCGATCACAAACGCCAAGTCTTTTCCGGTATTAAAGCCGCTTATGATAAACCGGAAGAGCTAGAAGGTCGCTTTGTGATTATGGTGGCAAATCTTGCACCACGCAAAATGAAATTCGGCGTGTCCGAAGGCATGATTTTAAGCGCAGGCAGCGGCGGTGCGGATTTGTTCCTGTTGTCTGCTGATGCGGGTGTGAAAGCGGGAATGCAGGTGAAGTAACCATCATTCCACATTTATAGGGACAGTCTTTATGTCTGTCCGACGATCTGATGAGACGAATAGGACAGGCATAAGCCTGTCCCTACAATTAAAGTTTGCGACCAAAGTGCGGTGACTTTTCTGAACGAATTTCTACTCGTATTCTTCCAACCACTTCAGCAAAATAGCTTCTAAAATCCCTTCGTTTGATTTTTGCGGGTCATCGTCGAAACCCTCTAACTCACAAATCCAGCGGTGCAAATCGGTAAAACGCACAGTTTTTGGATCTAGCTCTGGATTGTTGTCATACAACGCTTCGGCAATGAGTTGGGCGTCCGTCCATTTCATTAGTGTGCTGCCTCGTTTGCGTGGTTAATGTTGTATTTCGGGATTTCGACAACTAAGTCTTCATCCCCGACAATACATTGGCAAGACAAGCGGCTGTCCATTTCTAAGCCCCAGGCTTTATCTAACATATCTTCTTCTTGATCGCTTGGTTCATTCAAAGAATCGCCTCCTTCACGCACCACCACATGGCATGTGGTGCAAGCGCAAGAGCCATCGCACGCGTGGTGAATTTCTACGCCGGCGTTGTGGGCCACTTCAAGTAAATTATCACCGGCGGCGGCATCAACCACCATGCCTTCCGGACAAAATTCTTCATTGGGTAAAAAAATCACTTTTGGCATTTTAATATCCTTACTTTCCTACAATATCATCAACGGAGTGACCTGCTAACGCGGTGCGAATGGATTTATCCATACGACGAGCCGCAAATTCCTGCGTTGCTAAATCCAGCGCTTTGATACCTTGTTTGATGGCAAGGGAATCATCCTGCTGTTTTAATTGTTCCAACGAAATAATCGCGTTTTTGACCGCACTTAATTCGTCGTCATCTAATAAATCATAATCTTGTGCGAGAGCTGAGCGCACGCTTTCCAGTACACGTTCCGCTTCTACGCGTTGTTCTGCCAATAAACGGGCTTGAATATCCTCTTTGGCATTTTCCATGGAGGCTTTCAGCATGTTGGCGATTTCATCATCCGTTAAACCGTAAGACGGCTTCACCTGAATCGAGGATTGCACACCGGTGGTTTTTTCCATGGCGGTGACGCTGAGTAACCCGTCGGCATCTACTTGGTAGGTCACGCGAATATGTGCCGCACCGGCCGCCATCGGTGGAATGCCGCGCAACGTGAAGCGGGCGAGAGAACGACAATCGTTTACCAATTCCCGTTCACCTTGTACGATATGCACCGCCATCGCGGTTTGCCCGTCTTTGAAGGTAGTGAATTCTTGCGCACGCGCCACAGGAATAGTGGTGTTGCGCGGAATGATTTTTTCCACCAAACCACCCATGGTTTCAATGCCCAGCGAAAGCGGAATAACGTCCAATAACAATAGCTCGGAATCCGGTTTATTGCCGGCGAGAATATCCGCTTGAATGGCGGCACCAAGGGCGACCACTTTATCGGGATCGATTGATGTCAGCGGTTGTTTTTGGAAAAATTCGCCCACTTGTTCACGCACATAAGGCACGCGGGTAGAACCGCCCACCATGACCACTTCATTCACCTCTTCCGCTTCTACGCCGGCATCTTTTAAGGCGCGGCGACAAGCAAGTAAAGAACGTTTAACCAACGGTTGAATTAGTTCGTTAAATTGTTCTCGGCTGATGTTACCAAGCCAATTGCGATACTGAATTTTAGCTTCCGTTACGTTGGTTAATTCCACTTTAACGTGATTGGCTAATTCAATCAGTTCACGATATTGGCTGTCATTTTCCGGTTTTACCGCAGATTGTTCGATAATCCAATCGGCTAAGACCAAATCAAAATCATCACCGCCTAGCGCAGTATCGCCGCCGGTTGCCAGCACTTCAAACACGCCGCGGGAGAGGCGCAAAATGGAAATATCAAAGGTGCCGCCGCCTAAATCATACACGGCAATCACGCCTTCTTGTCCGCTATCCAAGCCGTACGCAATGGCAGCCGCAGTCGGTTCGTTTAATAAACGCAGAACATTAAGTCCGGCTAATTTCGCTGCGTCTTTGGTGCTTTGGCGTTGAGCATCATCAAAATAGGCAGGCACGGTAATCACTGCACCTACAAGGTTACCGCCTAAGCGTTGCTCACCAAGTGCGGTCAGTTTTTTCAGTATTTCTGCGGAGATTTCAATCGGGCTACGCACACCTTGGCGTGTTGCTAATAAAGGCAAACCGTTTTCACTGGCGACAAATTGATAAGGCAAATTCGGATAACGTTGTTGAATATCCGCAAGACTGCGACCGATTAAACGCTTTACGGAAATTACCGTATTTTGTGGATCTTGCGTGGCAAGTTCGGCGGCTTCATAACCAACGATTACCTTTTCATCCTTGCCAAAATGCACAACAGAAGGCAATAGCGGACGATTTTGTTCGTCTAATAAAATGTCACTGTGGCCGTTGCGTACGGTAGCAATCAGGGAGTTGGTGGTGCCGAGATCGATACCCACGGCAAGTTTTTGTTGATGGGGTGCGGCACTTTGTCCCGGCTCTGCAATTTGAAGTAACGCCATGTTGTCTCTCGATATGGTTTACATTAAAAATCTAAAAGAGTTTCTTCAACTCGCTCAATTTCTGTTTGGAGTTTTTTGATAAAACGTAATTTATCTGTTATTGCCCGTGCGATATCCCATTGTTGCTCACCAAGTGCGGTGGATAATTCGCTTAAAATGGCATGACGAATTTGGTCAATTTCTTTGGTAAATGCGGTTAATTCATCCGTGTCTTTACGGTTTTCGATATTTTCTAAGGTTTCACGCCATTCCATTTGTTGCATCAGAAAACCAATGTCTTTGTTGCTTTTTTCTTCTGGATTTTCTCGTTCGCCGGTATTGAGGGCAATGATGCTGTCGGCGCGTGCAATCGGATCTTTTAAAATGCGAAGAGCATCATTAATTTCCGCTGATTTTTGCATGGCAAGGCGTTGTTCTTGCGCAGAAGCCGCTGAAAAATTATCCGGATGAAGGGATTTTTGCAACGCCAGATAACGCTCGTTTAATAACGCGCTATCCACCTGAAAGGCTACGGGCAGATCAAATAATGCAAAGGGATTGTTCATCATCGTCTCAATTATACGTTAAAACTTTCACCGCAGCCGCATTCGTCTTTGACGTTCGGGTTGGTAAATTTGAAGCCTTCATTTAGGCCTTCTTTGACAAAATCCAATTGGGTGCCGTCTAAATACACTAGACTTTTGGTGTCCACGATCACTTTCACGCCATGTTGTTCAAATACTTGATCGTCTTCGTTTAATGTATCCACGAATTCCAGCATGTAAGACAAGCCGGAGCAACCGGAGGTTTTAATGCCTAAACGTAAACCGATCCCTTTCCCGCGTTTTTCTAAAAATGTTTTGACGCGATCAGCTGCGCTTTCGGTGAGTGTGATTGACATGTTTTATTTCTCCAAAATCAAATGCTACTTAAGTGTTTCGCGGTGTTATAAGTAGACGGAAGTAACACTCGGGATATCAAAAATAATATGATGAATATATTAATAATTATCGCCTTTACTCAGCGAGGAAAAGGCAAAGTGCGGTCCGTTTTCTCTGCGTTTAAAAACGCTTAGAAAAACGACCGCACTTTTATGACATTAAGAACCTTTTTTCGCTTTGTAATCGGCGATAGCGGCTTTAATGGCATCTTCTGCCAAAATAGAGCAGTGTACTTTCACCGGTGGTAATTCGAGTTCTTCGGCAATTTGGCTGTTTTTGATCGCGCCCGCTTCTTCCAAGGATTTACCTTTCACCCATTCGGTGATTAAAGAACTGGAAGCAATGGCGGAGCCACAACCGTAAGTTTTGAATTTTGCGTCTTCAATAATGCCTTCGTCGTTCACACGGATTTGTAATTGCATCACGTCACCGCACGCCGGTGCGCCCACCATGCCGGTGCCGACTGAGCTGTCTTTTTTGTCCATAGAACCCACGTTACGTGGATTTTCGTAATGATCGATAACTTTTTCGCTATATGCCATTTTTTGTTCCTTTCCTAAAATAATGTACTTATTGGGCGATTTGCACCGCCCGTCAAAATTAGTGGGCAGCCCACTCAATGGTGTTTAAATCGATGCCTTCTTTGAACATATCCCAAAGCGGAGACAATGCGCGTAATTTTTCCACCGCACCTTTCATTAGGCTGATAGTGTAGTCGATTTCTTCTTCAGTGGTGAAGCGGCCTAACGTGAAGCGAATAGAACTGTGTGCCAATTCATCGTTACGGCCAAGTGCGCGTAGGACATAAGATGGTTCGAGGCTTGCAGAAGTACAAGCAGAGCCTGAAGAGACCGCGATGTCGCGTAATGCCATCATTAAGGATTCACCTTCTACATAGTTGAAACTGATGTTGAGGTTGTTGGCAACACGGTGTTCCATGGAGCCGTTAACGTAGGTTTCTTCGATGTCTTTTAAACCGTTGTATAAACGATCACGAAGGGCTTTGATGCGTGGAATTTCCGTTGCCATTTCTTCTTTTGCGATGCGATAGGCTTCACCCATACCAACGATTTGGTGGACAGGTAATGTACCGGAACGCATACCGCGCTCATGGCCGCCACCGTGAATAATCGCTTCTAAACGAATACGTGGTTTACGGCGAACGTACAACGCTCCGATACCTTTTGGTCCGTATAATTTATGGCTGGACATGGACATTAAATCGACCGGTAATTCAGCAAGATTGATTTCCACTTTACCGACACTTTGGGTCGCATCCACATGGAAAATGGTTTTATTCGCACGGCATAATTCTCCAATCGCTTGAATGTCTTGAATCACACCGATTTCATTGTTCACGTGCATGATTGAGGCAACGATGGTGTCTGGGCGAAGTGCCGCTTTGAATTTTTCCAAATCCACTAAACCATCGGATTCCGGTTCTAAATAAGTGACTTCAAAACCTTCGCGTTCTAATTGACGGCAAGTATCCAACACTGCTTTGTGCTCGGTTTTGCAAGTGATAATGTGCTTGCCTTTGGTTTGATAAAAATGCGCAGCACCTTTGATCGCAAGGTTGTCT
This sequence comes from Aggregatibacter segnis, assembly GCF_003130075.1. Taxonomy (GTDB): domain Bacteria; phylum Pseudomonadota; class Gammaproteobacteria; order Enterobacterales; family Pasteurellaceae; genus Aggregatibacter; species Aggregatibacter segnis_A. The sequence goes on from NZ_NRCW01000004.1 coordinate 104,835, forward strand.
GATTCTGTTGCGCCGGAAGTGAAAACAATTTCACGGGAATCGGCACCGATAAGATCGGCAATTTGATTACGCGCAATATCAACCGCTTCTTCGGCTTGCCAGCCGAATTTGTGGGAACGTGATGCCGGGTTGCCGAAAACGCCATCGATGGTCAAGTATTCCATCATTTTTTTCGCGACGCGTTCGTCCACCGGGCAAGTTGCCGCATAATCTAAATAAATAGGTAATTTCATCATTCACTCCTAAATAGTTTTATTTTAAACCGCACTTTTAGCTATGTTATGCGTTATTCGTTTTTATCACGAGAAGATTTTCTAAATCTTGATGTTTTTGCTGGAATGGCTTGTTTTGTTTGTGTTGAGAGACCAGCTCAGCTAATGTGATTTCATTTAAGAAATCTGCAATACGTTGACTCAGCTTGTCCCATAAGGTATGCGTTAAGCATTCCTGCCCGTTTTGGCAATTGCCTTTCCCTAAACATTTTGTCGTATCAATATTTTCATTTACCGCAGCAATGATCATACCGATGGAAATGTCTTCCGGCATGTGACCTAATTTATAGCCGCCACCCGGTCCGCGCACACTTTTTACTAAGTTATTGCGGCGCAGTTTTGCAAACAGTTGTTCCAAATAAGAAAGGGAAATGTGTTGTCGCTCGGAAATATCGGACAAACTTACGGGACCATTATCGGCATGAATAGCAATATCTAAGATTGCGGTGACTGCATAACGACCTTTCGAGGTTAATTTCATCTTTTATGTTCCTAAATAAAAAAATAATCAATTAAGCGAAGAAATCTTACATTGTTGACTTTTACAGTCAACTATTATTCTTTTACGATTTAAGTTTTTTTTCAACCGCACTTAACATGCCGAGTAAAATATGAAGCTCTGTTTTTTCGACTTCAGCACGACCATATAAGCGTCGGAGTTTTTGCATGACACCTTGATTTTGAATAAAGCCAAGGGATTGATAAAGCTGCTCGGTACGCGTAAAAAAATAGTCCAATTCTTGCATTTTGGGATACACATCAGGCTGCGTTTGTGTCATTTTCTGATTTTCTTCGCGCTGTGTTGCCAAGTAAGCCATGCGTATTTCGTAACTGATTAATTGTACCGCCATGGCTAAATTTAACGAGGCATAATCCGGATTCGCAGGAATCGTCACATGATAGTGGCATTTGAGCAATTCTTCATTGGTTAAACCGACACGCTCACGTCCAAACACAATCGCCACGTTGCCGCTGATTGCATGGTTGATGGCTTTTTCCCCACATTCGCGTGGCTCAATGAGCGAGTTTTGCAAATGACGCAATCTTGCGCTGGTACCAATTACCAAAGAGCAATCGGCAACGGCTTCGGAAAAGTTTTCTACAACGACCGCACTTTTCACCACATCTTCTGCGCCGGCAGCAAGGGCAATCGCTTGATCATCCACGCCTTGTTTCGGCGCCACTAACACTAAATCTGTTAATCCCATTGTTTTCATTGCTCGTGCGGTGGAACCGATGTTGCCACTGTGCGAGGTTTCAATTAAAACAATTCGAATATTTTCCAACATGATCATTTTTATCTTATTCAATAGCGGAGCGTATTCTACCATAAATACCCCTTGTTTTTAGTCAACAATTCTAAAAATTTTTCTGATAGCTATTTTCTTTTAAATCTCTTATAATCGCGCACCTAAATTGTTCTTTAAAATCCGGTGGAATCTATGAATCCTATGTTAAATATCGCGATTCGTGCAGCACGAAAAGCAGGCAATATTATTGCCAAAAACTACGAACGTCGTGACGACATCGTCACCATGGAAAAAAGCAAAAATGACTATGTAACCAACGTAGATAAAGCGTCAGAAGAAGCGATTATCGAAGTCATTAAAAAATCTTACCCCGACCACACCATCATCACCGAAGAAAGCGGTGCATTAGAAGGCAGTGATAACGATGTTCAATGGGTGATTGATCCACTGGATGGCACCACAAACTTTGTAAAAGGTTTGCCTCATTTCTCCGTTTCTATTGCTATTCGTGTTAAAGGCCGCACCGAAGTGGGCGTGGTTTATGATCCTATCCGTAACGAATTATTTACTGCTGTGCGTGGTGAAGGCGCAAAATTAAACGAACAGCGTTTACGCGTTGAAAACAAACGCGATTTATCCGGCGCAGTACTTGCTACTGGTTTCCCATTCAAACAATCGAAATACATGCCAATGCAATTCAATATGATGCAAAGCTTGATTGAAGAAGCTGCTGATTTCCGCCGCACCGGTTCTGCTGCGTTGGATCTTTGCTATGTGGCATCCGGTCGTTTGGACGGGTATTTTGAATACGGCATCAAAGCTTGGGATGTGGCTGCGGGCGATTTAATCGTTCGTGAAGCAGGCGGTATCGTGACGGACTACAATGCCGGTCATAGTTACTTAAAAGCCGGCCATATTGTTGCTGCAGCACCACGCGTGTTAAAAGAAATGTTGAATAAAATTCAGCCTTGCTTAGCCGAAGATTTAAAATAAGACGAAAATCGACCGCACTTTTGTATTGAGTTTTCAAGGTTGTCGAATTTCAGAAACAGAAAACGCCCGTTTATTACGGGCGTTTTTTTATCTCGCTATGGAGGATTTAGGCTTTTGATTTATTGGTCACGCCAATGTAAACACAGGCGGCAAAGCCAAGTACTAAAACATGCGGCGTATAAGCTGTCACACCGGTAGGTGAAGCTGCTAAACCGAAGTTATGTGCTGCAGCCGCACCTAATAGCATACCTAATACAAATAATGCCGCGTCATTGTTTCCTTCCCCGACATTCACCAATTGTTTACCCGGGCAACCGCCACCAAGGGAGAAACACAATCCGCATAATGCCATGGCAAAAAAGTTCCAGATATATTGATTATGTGCGATAGGTTGTTGTTCAAATCCCACATGGAATTGTCCGAGCAAGCTGTTGGTGATCGCTGCGAACACAACAAGGGCGATGACACCGTTTAAAAGCTGTGTGTCGCGGAACAATACGAAGTTACGGAATGCGCCAATTGTGCAGAAACGAGATTTTTGCATTAATACACCAAGCAATGCACCGCCGGCAAGCGACATCCAAACGGCTGGGTGTTGCGCGCCCGGGCCTTTTTCTGAAAAGTAAATAGCCAGATTTTCGCCAAATTTAAATTGAGTTAAAAGCAAGATGAGCAATGCCAAGGTAAATAGCACGCCAATGAGCCCTGACGATTTGCTTTGCTCACTTGATTTTCCTAAGGAAAAACCGCGATTCGCAAAGAAAATGCCGCCCAATATCCCGGCGAATAATCCAACGATTCCTGCAATGGCAGTGAGATCGCCACCGCCTAGACGCAAATAGGCACGCCACGGACAGCCTAAGAAAATCAGTGCGCCGATCATGGCAAAGAACCCAAGGATGATACGAGCCAATGGTGCGGAGCCGCCACGAGGTCGGAATTCCTTGGAAAAATAGGCACTGGCAAGCGCACCTAAAACTAAGCCGATAAGTTCGGGACGAATATATTGTAGCGGAGCGGCGCGATGGAGCCCTAATGCACCGGCAGTATCGCGTAAGAAACACGCCGCACAGAAACCCATATTGCCGGGATTGCCATTGTAGGTTAGAAGTGGAGCAACGATACCAAGTGCAGCACCTGCAACCACAGGCCAAGTTAAAATTTTCATAATGAGACCTTTGTGATATCTGAAGTTAAATTGAATTGTGTGTTTTTAATGATTAAAAACACACACATTGTAGAAAAGTCGCCAATATAAAGAAACCGGCTTTTTATCAGATCGTGAGCTGGATCAAGGATTTGCAAAAACAAGGCGAAAATGCACCGCACTTTCTAGTCTAAATGGATTCACAGCCAACGGGTTAAATGCAATTCCACAATATCCACGATGTGTTTTAAGAATGTAGTGTCTTGCCCATTATGGAAACGGGCAGTATCTCGGGAGGTGAATAATAAAAGTGCGGTCGGTTTGTGGCTTGTTTTTGCGCCAAGCAGACAAATTGCCACGGAGCCAATGGGAAATTCTTCCGGCAGAAACATCAGGTGTTTTTCTTTGTTGCTTAAATCGCCCAAGTAAAATTGGCGCAAGCCGAGACGTTCTAAGCGAATCAGTTCAAACGCTTTGCGGTCAATCCAATATTGTTCGGGAATGGTTTCATTTTTTGGCCACGCATCTCGAAACAGCAATATTTTTGCACCGTCCAGTTCATAGGATTGCGCCCACTGTTTCAATTTTTCTTCGCCCCGTTGGAAATCTTCCGCTTGAAACAATTTCTTTTGTAAGGGCATAAGCGCGTAGAAAATGTCTGCCTCTTGATAGGCAAGTTGATGGAATTTTTCTAAGAACGCTGTGAGAGTTTTGATTTGTTGGCGTTGCTGTTCCAACTGTGCTTCTACTAAAGATAGCGTGCCTTTTTGCAGATGAACCACAGATAGTTTGGCGAGCAATTCGGGGTGGGTAGTGAAAAAATCGGGGTGTTCACGCAAATAAGTAACGATGTTTTGTTCCTGTTCATTCATAAAAAACTCTCCAAAAAAGAACCGCACTTTGATACTTCAAAAGTGCGGTCGTTTTTTTATGCGTTTTTACGCGGCAAACGGATCTTGTAAAATCATTGTTTGTACGCGATCCGGTCCGGTGGACAGAATAGAAACCGGTACGCCGGTGACTTCTTCGATACGTTTGATGTAATTACGGCAAGTTTGTGGTAATTGATTCACATCAGTGACACCGAAGGTATTTTCTTTCCAACCCGGCATGGTTTCATAAATCGGCTCAACGCCTTCCCAGTCTTTCGCGGCAAGTGGTGCGTATTCTACAATATCGCCGTTTGGCATTTTGTAGCCCACGCAGATTTTCACTTCATCGAAACCGTCTAACACGTCTAATTTCGTCATGCAGAAACCGGAAATAGAGTTTAATTGAATTGCGCGACGAATGGCGACCGCGTCGAACCAACCGCAACGACGTGGACGACCGGTGACCGCACCGAATTCATTCCCTTTACGGGCAATTTCTGCACCGACTTCATCGAATAATTCCGTGGTGAACGGGCCGCCACCCACGCGGGTGCAATAGGCTTTGATGATACCCAACACATAATCTAAATTGCGCGGGCCGAAACCGGAACCGGTAGCAACGCCACCGGCAGTGGTGTTGGAACTGGTTACATAAGGATAAGTACCGTGGTCAATATCCAACATGGTGCCTTGTGCGCCTTCGAATAAAATGTTGTCGCCGTTTTTGCGCGCGGTATCTAAAATGGTGGTAATGTCAGCGACCATACCGGTGATAATATCGGCAACAGCGAACACGTCATCTAAGGTTTTTTGATAGTCAACCGGCTCAACTTTGTAGTAGTTCACCAATTGGAAGTTGTAGTAATCAAGAATATTTTTGAGTTTTTCAGCAAAGGCTTCGCGATTAAATAAATCGCCTACACGTAAACCGCGACGAGCCACTTTGTCTTCATAAGCCGGACCGATACCACGACCGGTGGTACCAATGGCTTTTTTGCCAAGCGCTGCTTCACGAGCGTGGTCCATTGCAACGTGGTAAGGCAGAATTAATGGGCAGGCTTCGGAGATTAATAAACGGTCACGTACGTTCACGCCACGGTTTTCTAATTCGCCCATTTCTTGCATGAGGGCAGCTGGGGAAAGTACAACGCCATTACCGATTAAACAGGTGACGTTATCGCGTAAGATACCTGATGGAATTAAACGTAAAACGGTTTTTTCACCGTTGATGATTAAGGTGTGACCGGCATTATGACCGCCTTGATAACGAACCACATATTTAGCGCGGTCGGTGAGCAAATCAACGATTTTTCCTTTTCCTTCATCGCCCCATTGCGCGCCGAGAACAACAACACTTTTACCCATAATTTTCCGCCTTTTTTAAGCTAGTTTATAAAAATCAACGGTTGCCTACTTTACTATTTTCAGCCTTGAATCTCAATGTAATTCCTTTATTTATTCGCTAAAATGACCGCTCTTTTCGGTGCGGGATAGCCTTCAATCGTCTTGCTATGATCATTCGGATCGAGAAAATCAATGAGAGATTCATTTTCTAACCAATCGGTTTTGCGTTGTTCCTCTAATGAGGTGACAGCGACATCCACGCAACGCACATTTTTAAAGCCGGTTTTTTGTAACCAATGAATCAGTGCGGCAACGGATGGAATAAAATATACATTTTTCATTTTGGCGTAGCGGTCCATCGGGACTAATACAGTATTTTCATCGCCGTCCACCACTAAGGTTTCGAGCACCAATTCACCGCCATTAACCAGTTGCGCACGCAGTTGGGAAAGATGATCTAGGGGCGATTTGCGGTGATATAACACCCCCATAGAAAACACCGTATCAAACGCCGCGAGCGGTTGCATTTGCTCGATGCCGAGAGGAATCAAATTAGCTCGGCGATCGTCATTTAGTAATTTGCGAACCGCTTCAAATTGGCATAAGAACAATTCCGTCGGGTCGATGCCCACCACCATTTTCGCACCTTCGCCCACCATGCGCCACATATGATACCCACTGCCACAACCTACGTCTAAAATCGTGCGATCTTGCAACGGCGCTAAATGTGGTAGCACGCGATCCCATTTGAAATCGGAACGCCATTCGCAATCCACATGAATGCCGAGTAAATGATAAGGCCCTTTTCGCCATGGCATGAGTTGTTTTAAATGGTGAATAATGCGCTGGCGTTCACCATCGGAAAGCGCAGAATCGCACTCAGATTTGACCGCACTTTTTAGATCAATACGGGAAGCCGGCAAGTGCGGTAGAAATTCCACGACTTTTGCCCATTTGGCGTATTCCCCATGGGTTTGTTGTTGCCATTGTTTCATTTGTAATGGCAAGGTTTCCAACCAAGGGGAAAGATGGGTCGTGGCAATTTGTTGATAAAAAGGGCGAAAATCGATCATATCGTTATCTCGGTTAATCAAGGTTACAGCGCATCATGATACGCTTTTTGGGCTTTTTCAAAGGTGTCGGTAATGGCGGCATCCGGTTTTGCGGATAGCAGTGACACAATAATAATCGCGATGGCGGCGAACATAAAGCCGGGAATCATTTCATACACTTGCGCCCATTCGCTTTCTTGCGGTAAACATTCTTTCCAAGCAAATACCGTTATTGAGCCGGTGAGCATGCCTGCCATGGCACCGGAGGAGGTCATGCGTTTCCAAAAGAGTGAAAGTAAAACTACCGGACCAAAAGCGCTACCGAAGCCCGCCCAAGCAAATTCCACAAGTTTCAGAACCTTGCTGTTTTGGTCTTGTGCAATCCAAATGGCTATAGCAGCAATCACCAATACCATGGCGCGACCGAGCCAAACTAATTCTTTTTCTGATGCCTTCGGGCGGATAAAGCCTTTGTAAAAGTCTTCCGTAATCGCACTGGAAGAAATTAACAACTGGCAACTTAAGGTACTCATCACCGCGGCAAGAATCGCGGAAAGCAAAATACCGGCAATCCACGGATTAAATAGTATGCGGGATAGCTCAATAAAAACTTGCTCCGGCTCATGGTTTACCAAAGCGGCAGAGGCGGTGTTTGCATTTGCATAGAAATACGCCATACCAAAGAAACCGATGGCAACGGCACCGACTAAGCAAAGCACCATCCAGGTCATGCTGATTTTGCGGGCTTTATTGAGGGAGCGCACAGAGTCTGCCGCCATGAAGCGAGCGAGAATGTGTGGTTGTCCGAAATAGCCTAATCCCCACGCGGCAAGGCTTAACAAGCCCATAATGGTGGTGCCACGGAATAAGTCCGTAAATTCTTTTTGTGCGCTTATTTCCGCTTGTTGTACGATGCTTTGTAAGTCGTCAATGCCGCCGATAGAAATCACCACAAAAACAGGGGTAAGCAATAAGGCGAAAATCATCAGTGTGGCTTGAATCGTATCCGTCCAACTCACGGCAAGGAAACCGCCAATAAAGGTGTAGGCGATAGTCGCCAGTGCGCCATACCAAAGTGCGGTGGAATAATCGATTGAAAAGAGGTTTTGGAATAATTTTGCACCGGCAACCACGCCCGAAGCGCAATAAATGGTGAAGAACACCAAAATAATGGAGGCAGAAACGATTTTTAATGCGTTGTGACGTGTACCAAAACGATGATGGAAATATTCGGGCAGGGTTAACGCATTATGATTAAATTCGGTGTAAACCCGTAAACGTCCGGCAACGAAGAGCCAGTTTAAATAGGCCCCTAAGGTTAAACCAATGGCAATCCAGCCTTCGACCAAACCGGATAAATACACGGCGCCAGGCAACCCCATTAACAGCCAACCGGACATATCCGAAGCACCGGCAGACATCGCCGTGACGAAACTGCCTAAGCGACGACCACCCAAAATGTAATCGGATAAATCTTTGGTGTAATAATAGGCGGCAACCCCAATGCCAATCATGCCGAAAATATAAATAGTAAATGTAACAATTGTCGGATCTAAACCAAACATTCTATCAATCCTAAAAATAGTTCTTATATTCAAAAAAAAGGGGAGCATTTTACCTTATTTGCCCCTGTTATTCTATTTTCCTTTTCGTTAGACTAATCGGCAAAATCAATAACAATGACATTTTGGATAAGATATTTTATGGATTCTGTTGAATTATTGGTCAATGTGACACCAAGCGAAACGCGCATTGCCTTAGTGGAAACCGGTTTGCTCAAAGAAGTGCATATTGAACGCCAAGGCAAACGTGGTATTGTCGGAAATATTTATAAAGGCCGCGTCACCCGTGTATTACCGGGAATGCAATCGGCATTTGTGGACATCGGGCTGGAAAAAGCCGCTTTCTTACACGCGTCAGATATTGTATCGCACACCGAATGTGTGGAAGAAAGTGAACAAAAGCAATTTGTGGTGAAAGACATTTCCCAACTGGTACATGAAGGGCAGGATATTGTGGTGCAAGTGGTAAAAGATCCGCTTGGCACGAAAGGTGCACGACTCACCACGGATATTACCTTGCCTTCCCGTTATTTAGTATTCATGCCGGAAAATAGCCATGTGGGCGTGTCACAACGCATTGAAAGCGAGGAAGAACGTAATCGATTGAAAGAACTCACCTTGCCTTTATGTGATGAATTGGGCGGTTTTATTATCCGTACTGCGGCCGAAGGGGCGACTGAACTGGATTTACAACAAGATGCCGATTTCTTAAAACGCTTGTGGCGAAAAGTGCTAGAACGCCGTGCGAAATACCCAACTCGTTCTATGCTTTACGGCGAATTGGCGCTGACACAGCGCATTCTGCGCGATTTTATCGGCGGCAAGTTGGATCGCATTCACATTGACTCCCGACTTTGTTTCAATGAAGTGAAACAATTCACCGAAGAATTTATCCCAAACCTCACCGACAAACTGATTTTATACACTGGAAATCAACCGCTCTTTGATGTGTACAGTGTGGAAAAAGGCATTCATCATGCCTTAGATAGACGGGTGAATCTCAAATCCGGTGGCTATTTAATTATTGAACAAACGGAAGCCATGACCACCATCGACATCAATACCGGTGCATTCGTGGGACATCGTAATTTGGAAGAAACCATTTTCAACACCAATATTGAAGCCACCAAAACCATCGCGCAACAACTTCAACTGCGCAATCTCGGCGGCATGATTATCATTGATTTCATCGATATGCAAAGTGAAGAACACCGTAATCGTGTGTTGGAATCCTTGCAAGATGCCTTATCGCGTGATCCGGTGAAAACAAACGTGAATGGCTTTACGCAATTAGGTTTGGTGGAAATGACCCGTAAACGTACGCGGGAAAGTTTGGAGCATATCCTTTGTTGTGAATGCCCGACTTGTGCAGGCCGCGGACGAGTGAAAACCGTGGAAACCGTGTGTTACGAAATCATGCGTGAAATTATCCGCGTGCACCATTTATTTTCCAGCGAACAATTTGTGGTTTACGCCTCTCACGCGGTTGCAGACTATTTAATCAACGAAGAATCCCACGGTTTGTTAGCCGAGTTGGAAGTCTTTATTGGAAAACAAGTTCAAATAAAAACTGAACCGTTTTACACACAGGAACAGTTTGATGTGGTGGTGATGTAAAAAGTGCGGTGGGAAAACAGCCTATTTTTAGAGATGTTTAACCTCTCATCGAATGTCGTTGTTTTCTCTCTTGTCACAAGAAACGTCCTGAGCAACCTATCGCGATATTAGGATAATGCAATTCCATTCTCGTCCCCGACAATGCGTTGGGGATTTTTACATAACAACGCTGAGAAATAGTATGGCAAAAGAATCCAATGCATTGCAGTTTCAATTAGAAATTTTACGTTTAATTCCAAAACGCAGTTATATCAGTAGTCATGAAATTCAACAAAAATTGGAGGACATGGGATTTTCTCGTGATATTCGTAGCATTCAACGTCAATTAAAAAGCCTGTCTGAACAGTTTGATATTGAATGCAATACCCTCAGCAAGCCTTACAGTTATCGCTGGAAAGAAAATGCTAAAGGGCTCGATTTGCCAATTTTAAATGAGCAACAATCCTTGGTTCTGATGTTGGCGAAGCAATATTTAAAAGGCATTTTGCCTGCGAATATCCTCAATTCCATGGAATCCTTTTTTAAGCAGGCAGAATATAACTTGGTCTATGATGTCAATAAAAAATCCGGTTCCGAATGGCTAAATAAAGTGGCGATTGCGCCAACCAGCCAACCGTTATTGCCCGCCAAAATTGAGCCCGAAATTTTTGCTCAAATTAGCACTGCACTTTATCAAAATCGATTTTTACAGGTGCATTACCGAAGTATTCACGGCAAAGAGCACAAAGCACAAGTTAAGCCACTTGCTTTGGTGCAACAAGGCCCGAGTAGTTATTTAGTCGCGCAATATGAACATAGTGATATTTTGCATCTTGCTTTGCATCGTTTGCTTGAGGTTACCGTGAGTACCATGCAATTTGAGCGCCCGGATTTTAATTTGAAAGCGTATGTTGAAAGCCAAAAGTTCGGCTTTAGTTATGGCAGAAAAATTCGATTAACGTTCAGAGTAGATAAAGCGATTGGTGGATTTTTGACAGAAACGCCGTTATCGGTTGATCAAACAGTGAAAGATTGTGGCAGTGAATATGAAATTTCCGCCACGGTCATTGAAAGTGAAATGTTGAATTGGTGGATTGCGCATTTTGGCGAAAATTATCAAGAAATTGATCGTGTATATCTCGAGGAAATTTCTTAACGACACACATTGTCGCTTTGTGTTTTATGATGAAGCCATCAACAGAGAGGACATTAAGATAAATCCTTATCAATTGCCTGATAAAGCAGGAATATTTTGGGGCATGATGGGAAGAGATAGAGTGATTGATGAGATTTTGAAAGTGAGAGGAGAGGAAAAACATGACAGCGAAAAATAAACCAATTTGCGTGGTATTAACGGGAGCTGGAATTAGTGCCGAAAGTGGCATTCCTACTTTTAGAGCAGAAGATGGTTTGTGGGCAGGGCATAAAGTCGAAGAAGTTTGTACACCTGAAGCCTTACAAAAGAACCGTGTGAAAGTACTCGATTTCTATAATCAACGCCGTAAAAATGCGGCAGCGGCTAAGCCGAATGCAGCACATCTCGCCTTAGTTGAACTAGAAAAAGCCTATGATGTGAGAATCATCACGCAAAATGTGGATGATTTACATGAGCGAGCAGGAAGCTCAAATGTGTTGCATTTACACGGTGAATTAAACAAAGCGCGCAGTAGCTTTGATGAAAGTTATATCGTGGATTGTTTTGGCGATCAGAAATTAGACGATAAAGATCCAAACGGATATCCAATGCGGCCTTATATCGTCTTTTTTGGTGAAATGGTGCCGATGCTAGAACGAGCCATTGAGATTGTTGAACAAGCGGATGTGGTATTAGTGATTGGCACTTCTTTGCAAGTATATCCGGCTAATGGCTTAGTCAATGAAGCCCCACGCAATACGCCGATTTACTTAATTGATCCGAATCCCAATACAGGCTTTGTTCGTAAGCAAGTGATTGCAATAAAAGAAAAAGCGGGTGAGGGCGTTCCGAAAGTGGTAGCTGAGTTATTAGAGAACGTTAAAAACGCATAGAAAAACGACCGCACTTTTCATGCAAATGGCGACTTTGGTCGCTATTTGTTGTTATTCCCCTTGCTTAAGCATATGCATAATAAGCCTAATGAGCGTTTCTTTTGGTTTCGGATTGATGGTTGCCGTGGCATTCTCGAGCAATTCGGTTTGCCCGCGCTTTAGGGAAATATTATTAAATACAATCATTTTTTTGAATACATCTGAATTTGTGCCTATTTTGCAATATTTTTCCTTTTCTCGGAACAGTCTATTCCAATTTTATCGATATTTCTACCTGAAAAAACATGTATAATGACGCTCAACAAATCAATCATGAGGAAATAAAATGAAGCTCTCTATTCTTAATCTCGCCCCTGTTCGAGAAGGACAAACTTATTTGCAAGCCGTTGAGTCAATGGTAAGTCTTGCAAAACATGCTGAAAATATCGGCATTGAACGCTATTGGATTGCTGAGCATCATAATATGAAAAATTTGGTGAGTTCAGCGACCGCACTTTTAATTCAGCATACGCTAGCCAATACGAAGACCTTGCGCGTGGGGTCAGGTGGCGTGATGTTACCGAATCATTCGCCGTATGTAGTAGCTGAGCAATATGGTACACTGGAGACAATTTATCCAAACCGTGTTGAACTCGGTTTAGGGCGTGCTCCAGGAACGGATATGCAAACGGCTGCAGCACTTCGTCGTGGACGAAACAGTCTAGATTTCCCTGCGGAAATTGCAGAACTTCGTGGTTATTTTAAAGACTGTAACCCTGTATCAGCTTATCCTTCCGCAGGCTTGAATATACCGTTTTATATTTTGGGATCTAGCACCGAAAGTGCCTATCTTGCGGCAGAGCTTGGCTTGCCTTACGCCTTTGCTTCACACTTTGCGCCACGCATGATGGAAATGGCGGTGGAGATTTACCGCAAAAACTTCAAACCTTCTACCTATCTTGCTGAACCTTATGTCATCTTAGGTGTGAACGCGATTGTCGCTGAAACCGATAAAGAAGCGAAACAATTAGCGACAACACAAACACTATTTTTCTTAAACGTGGTGACTAACGCACAACAAAATTTACAACCGCCTATGGCTTCACCTATGGCTTCAGAAGAAGATGTTTGGAAAGCTCAAATGCACGCCCAAAAGAAACCGCACTTTGGCCCTGTCAATTTCGAGGAAATCCCAATTTACAACCAAGAGCGTGCTGTAGTAGAACAAATGACTGCTTGTTCGCTTATCGGTAGTCCTGAAAGCGTGGATTTTCAACTCAAGCAATTACGTGAGCGGGTACATTTTGATGAAATTATGGCAGTGAGCTATATTTTTGATGAACAAAAACAAACCCAATCTTACACGATGTTGAAAGCGATTGTGGACAAGCAATAGCGAGACAAAAAGAAAAGTGCGGTGAATTTCACCGCACTTTAAATCAAAAAATACTAATAAGCCGTTTCTATTGGTAAATCGGCTTTCTCCCAACCATCAAAGCCACCAATGACGCTAAACACATTTTCATAGCCTTGCTCAATAAGGAAAGTTGTCACATTTCGGCTGCTCACGCCATGATAACAACTAACGATAATCGGGGAGTCAAAGTCCACCTGTTCTTCAAATTGTAAAAAGCTTTGGTTGGTTAAATGAAAAGCCCCTTTCGCATGAGAATAGGTGAAACGTTGTGGATCCCGAATGTCTGCAAGCATGGCACCATTTTGTACCATTTCCCAAGCTTGTTCTGGACTAATTTCTTTAAATGACATGGTTTATTCCTTTAGCCCGTTGTTTATACACACCATCAAAAATAATCAGACTCATGGTCAATACTAAGCAAATGAATAACGGATAGCTGTCCGCATCCATTTCCTCTCCAATTAAAAATGAAATAATCACCATCAAAATGGTTTCAACATAGCCCAGCAGGCCAAGTAAATTCATCCATTGCATTTTATTGATGTAAATGGACGCCGAAGGCGCAAAAGAGCGGTCGATTTTTCGATTGTTTTACAAACGCTCAGGCAAAAGGAGTGTATCCAGCCAATGGTTTAGTCAATGAAGCCCCAAGCAAAGCGCCGATTTACTTAATTGATCCGAATCCAAATACAGGCTTTGTACGCAAGCAAGTGATTGCAATAAAAGAAAAAGCGGGGACAGGTGTACCGAATGTGGTAGCAGAGTTATTGGAGAATGTGAAAAACACATAGAAAAACGACCGTACTTTTCACGCAAATAGCGACTTTGGTCGCTATTTGTTGGTTATTCCCCTTGCTTAAGCATATGCATAATAAGCCTAATGAGCGTTTCTTTTTGTTTCGGATCAGATTCGGCAACTAATAACGTGAGTGCAGCAAGCCCGGTATCATTGATAACCGGATAGCCATTATGATCAAACAAACGGCCATTTCGATGTAAGAAATCCACAAATAAAAACGCTCCGCTACGTTTATTACCGTCTGAAAAAGGATGGTTTTTGACGACGAAATACAGTAAATGTGCGGCTTTTGCTTCAATGCTTGGGTAGGCAGGTTCACCAAATACACTTTGATCTAAATTGCCTAAAATGGAAGATAGGCCATCATCTCGTTCACGTCCAAATAGATCGCTTGCTTCACCTTTTGCCATAAGCTGTGCTTTTAACTCGGCCAGTGCAGAACAGGCTTCGGAATAGGTGGGCAACATACCGCCTTGCTGGGTTTGCGGTTCGGCAAGTAAACCTTCATCATATTGTTGTAGCCATAAAAACGTATGCGTATAACGGCTGACAATATCCACTAATCCACGACCGCTTTCTAGTGTTAATGCTGAGGAATTTGCCGTTTTTTGAATAAGTGCAAGCGCTTGTTCCAGTTCATGTGCGTTTTGCTTTAAACGCTGTTGGTTAATGGTATAGCCTTGAGTTAGGTACTCTTTTAAACGAGCGGTTGCCCAACGACGGAAATTAACACCTTGTTTAGACTTTACTCGATAACCAACAGAGATAATCATATCTAAATCATAATGTTCAATTTCACGATTGACTTGGCGTTTACCCTCTTGGCGAACTATCCGGAATTTCCGGATAGTTGATTCTTTTTCAAGTTCTTCTTCATCAAAGATATTAGTAATATGCTCATTGATGGTGCGAACATCTTTACCAAATAACATAGCCATCTGCGCCTGAGAAAGCCAAACCGTATCCTTTTCAAATCTAACTTCCACTTGTGTCGTGTGAGTTTTCCCGTAAAAAGGTTGGTTTTTAATCGTTGCTATATTTTGATTTATATAGACAATATTCTAAATCCTGTTATTGGGGACCATTGCATTTAGGACGATTTATTTAAGGAGAACACATGATTTATTTTTCAGATAAAGAATTAGACGATTTTTTATTGGAGGATATTTATCGTGGTGATTTGACAACGCGTGCTCTTGATTTGGGCAATGTGCCGGCGAGAATTTTATTTAAACGTAAAAATGCTGGTATTGTGGCGGGAATTAGCGTAGCAGAAAAATTGCTGAGAAAACTGGATCTTGAACCGCAGGTTTATGTGCAGGAAGGTGAAAACGTTGACGCCGGCACGGTGCTGTTAAGTGCGGTGGGTTTTGGCGACAAATTACATCAGGCATGGAAAGTGGTTCAGTTGGTGTTGGAGTGGTCTTGTGGCGTGGCACAATACACGGCGGACATGATCGCTAATGCCAAAGCCATCAATCCCCATGCGGTAGTGGCTTGCACCCGTAAAAGCATTCCGAATACCCGAAAGCTGGCGACCAATGCCGTGTTGGCTGCGGGCGGGCATATTCATCGTCAAGGCATTAGTGAAACATTGTTGGTGTTTACCAATCATCGCAACTTGCTTGCGGAACCCGATAATTGGACGGCAATCGTGGAACGCTTAAGACGGGAAGCACCGGAAAATAAAATTACCCTGGAAGCGGATAATTTCAGTCAATTTGAACAAATGCTCGATGCCGAACCGGATATTATTCAGCTGGATAAATGGTCGGTGGATGACGTGAAACGGGCACTGTCTTTGGTGGCGGCAAGCGGTAAAAAAATCATCCTGTCTGTTGCCGGTGGTGTGAATAAAAATAATGTTGCTGATTATGCCAAGTTGGGCATTCATTTATTTATCACCTCCGCCCCTTATTACGCCCCACCGGAAGATATTAAAGTGGTGATTGAACGGCAGCCTTAAAAAAACACGGCGAAAAACAACCGCACTTTTCGATTAAAAGTCTCATTTGGTATTCGCGCTGTGGCGGTTAAATGCAACCGCCGCAACTGCCACAACGCCAGTCTTCCGGGTTCACCGCTTGATAAAATGCGCGCATGTAGTTTTCTTCCAAGGGAATGTCGTATTGAATAAATAAATCTGACAGCCAATCCATGTTGGCTAAAATCCAGTCGCTTTCATCCAAGCCTTCTAAATAAAGCTCATCTTCGGGATCAATAAAATTATAGATATTTCTGGTGCCCATATCTTTATCACGGCGTTCAGCGGGGAGGTCGAGTGGAATGTCGTTATAGCGAATATCCCAATGTCCTAAGCAGAGCGTATGCCCTTTTGCCGTCCATTCGGCTTTAAATGGATTTTGCATAACCTGTTACTTAATTGGAAAAAACAAGGGGTTCAGTATAATCCCCTATAAAAAATGAGCCATACTACAAAGACGGTAATCTGAAAGCTGATGACAAAACAGATCTACACCAATCATATCTAAAAGTGATTAGCCTTTCCCCGAGAGCGTGAATTCGCTATAATTTGTGCATTTTTTATCAATCTATTTTTCGATATAAGTAAATATTTCATGTTAAAACAAGTCACCGAGTCTTTATTAACCCGCAGTCATTTGGCGTTATCCGATTTATCCAACATATTTGATACGTTAGCGCAACGCAACGTGGATTATGGCGATTTATATTTTCAGCTGAGTCAGGATGAAAACTGGGTATTAGAAGACGGGATTATTAAAGAAGGCGGATTTCATATTGATCGCGGCGTGGGCGTGCGTGCGGTAAGCGGTGAGAAAACCGGTTTTGCCTATTCTGACCAAATTAATCTAGCCAATTTGCAACAATGTGCTCAAGCGGTGCGTGGCATTGCACAACCTTCCCAATGTAATTTTATTCTGCCGGTGAGATTTAACCCTGTGGACGCGCCTTTGCGTTATCAATCCATTAATCCGTTATACAGTTTAAGCCAAGAGCAAAAAATTGAATTATTGCGTTTAGTGGATAGAACGGCTCGTGCGGAAGACCCGCGAGTGGTGCAGGTGAATGCCGGATTGAGCATGGTGTATGAAGAAATGCTAGTCGCGGCCACAGATGGCACCTTGGCGGCTGATATTCGTCCACTCATTCGTTTATCGGTTTCCGTGTTGGTGGAGCAAGACGGTAAGCGCGAACGTGGTAGTGCGGGGGCCGGCGGTCGTTTTGGCTTGGAATGGTTCTTTGAAAACTATAAAGGCGAGCAAAGAGCGGTCTATTTTGCGAAAGAATCGGTGCGTCAAGCATTAGTGAATTTAGGCGCGGTAGCGGCACCGGCAGGATTAATGCCGGTGGTGTTGGGCGCAGGTTGGCCGGGTGTATTATTACACGAAGCGGTAGGGCATGGCTTGGAAGGCGATTTTAATCGTAAAGAAAGCTCCTTATTTACCGGCAAAATCGGTGAATTAGTCACATCGCCTTTATGCACGATCGTGGATGACGGCACTTTAATGGATCGCCGTGGCTCGGTCACCGTGGATGATGAGGGCGTACCCGGTCAATATAACGTATTAATTAAAGACGGTATTTTACAAAAATACATGCAAGATAAAATGAATGCTCGCTTGATGGGCGTGCAACCGACAGGCAACGGACGTCGTGAATCCTATGCGCATTTGCCAATGCCTCGTATGACCAATACTTATATGCTGGCGGGCAAAGATAAATTTGAGGATTTAGTGGCGTCCGTAGAACACGGCATTTTTGCGCCGCACTTTGGTGGTGGCCAAGTGGATATTACCTCCGGCAAATTCGTATTCTCTACTTCAGAGGCTTATTTGATCGAAAAAGGCAAAATCACCAAGCCGGTGAAAGGCGCGACCTTAATCGGCAGCGGCATTGAAGTGATGCAAAATGTGTCCATGGTTGCCGATGAAGTAGAATTGGATCATGGTGTAGGCACTTGCGGTAAAGAAGGACAAAGCGTGCCGGTGGGCGTAGGGCAACCGGCATTGAAAATCGATCAGATTACAGTAGGCGGAACGAATTAATGATGGTAAACGACAGCGTCAATTTTAAAGTTAATCAGGGGAGCATCTAATGCAAGGCAAAATAAAATTTTTAGTGCTTGGTGCACTCGCGTTAGCCGTAGCAGCCGGTGGTAGTTATTGGTATCAGCAACAAAAGGGAAATGAGCGCAATGCGGTTCATGTGAAATTTAACCCTATTGAGCCGACCTATTATGGTGAAGAAGGCGCATCAAATACTATTTATCCGCTGAATATCGAATTTAACGGAGCAGCCGCACCGATTGATAAATTGAAAACTGAAATCACGCAAGGCATTAAAATGGAACCTAGCCTTGAGGGGAAATGGGTTTGGGCGAGTGATAATTTATTGAGTTTTACCCCTGCACAAGATTGGCCAACAGGGCAAGAATATAAAATTACGTTAGATAAAACGGTATTAAACCCAGGGTTAACCTATGCGAAATCGGTCACGATGCCGCATTCTGTGAAAACCCAGCCTTTTAGTGTTGTCGACTCCGATGTGGACTTTTATCAGGATCCAAATGTCTTTCATGTTCGTCATGCATTAACGCATTTGGTGTTTTCTAATCCGGTTGATCCGAAAGCTTTAGAAAGTGCGGTTGAAGTAAATTTAGTTCGCAAAAATCAGGATCAATCGCTCAATTTGATTAATCCGTTGAAATTTAAGATTCGTTATTCCGACAATAAATTGGAAGCATGGATCAGCTCGGATGACCTGTCTTTATCGACTCAACCGAATCAATTTGTGCAAACCAAAATTAGCCAAACGTTGCGGGCGAAGACCGGTGTGAATACCTTAGAAAAAGACATCACCAAACTCGTGCCGGTGCCGACGAAATATAGTCTGCAAAACGAGGATAATAGTTTTAGGGTGATTAACAATCAGCAAAATGAAGCAGAGCAAGTTTTAACCTTTAATTTCAATTACGGTGTGAAAGGTAAAGACATTGCTGAGAATCTTATTGCGATCTTATTACCGGCATTACCGGAAGGACAAAGTTGGGAATCGGAAAAATTAACGGAAGCGGCGGTGAGACGTGGTGAACGCGTCCAGCCGGAATTAATTCCAAGCGAGCATCCTTACTCAGCGCAACAATCTTTCCGTTTTGATATTCCGGAAGGGCGTTGCCTCTATTTGCAACTGAATAATAAATTCACTGCCTTGGGCGGTTATCAACTGAAAAAACCGATTGGCAGCTTAGAATGTGCACCGAATTATCCGACCTATGTCGGCTTTGTGGGAAAAGGTTCTTTATTGTCTCAATATGGCGACGGCAAATTAACCCTTGCTGTACGCAATGCTGACAGTGTGCAACTGGATATTGGCCGCGTACAGGCTGAGCAACTTCGTCATGTGGCAAATTTAAATAGCAACAGCTTCCAAAAACCGGATTTAGGTAATTTGAAATTTGACGATATTGCGACGTTTAAAACGGAAACCCTTACTGTTGCTAACGATAATCCACGTAAATCGGATTATCTCAGTGTGGATTTATCGCAAAAAGGCTTGCCAAAACAAGGGATCTTCTGGGTAAAAGCAAGTGCGGTGACTTCTGGCAGTGAATCTGACGGCGATAATTTAAAAGATAGCAAAGATGAAGATGGCTACTATTATTGGGATTCCGATCCGAATTCGCAAACCAGTGATTACCGTTTAATCGTGTTAACGGATTTGGGCATTATTGCGAAAAAAGCTGCGGATGGTACGCAATCTGTTTTCGTGCAATCTATTGCCAGTGGGGCACCGGTGTCGAATGCGTTAGTGAAAGTGATTTCCCGCAATAACACAGTGATTGCCAGTCAATTTACCAACAAACTCGGGGTGGCTCAGCTTCCATCTTTAGGAAACTTCAAGCAAGAACTTGAGCCGGTTATGTATTTAGTCACACGCGGGCAGGATCAGTCTTTCTTACCTATTGATAAATCAGACCGCACTTTAGATTTCTCCCGTTTTGATATTCGTGGCCAAGAAATTTCGCCGGAACAAAACGCCATTAAGACCTTCTTGTTTAATGATCGAGGTATTTATCGTCCGGGTGAGTCCGTGTATATCGGCATGATCAGCAAGGCGTTGGATTGGAAAAAATCCTTAGCCAATGTGCCACTCACTTTAGAAATCACGTCACCGTCCGGTAAAACCCAATGGCAAAAAACGATCCGTGTGAGTGAAAGTGGTTTTAATGATTTGACGTATCCGTTGTCGGAAAATGCAGAAACCGGTGAATGGACGGCACATATTTCTATTGCTCAACAACAAGAACAAATTGATGTTGGTTCTATGACGTTCCAAGTGCAGGAATTTGAACCGGATACGTTAAAAATCAATACGATGTTTAATCGTAGCCAACAAGCCGGTTGGGTTTCGCCACAGGATTTAAAGGCGACCATCCATTTAACGAATTTATTTGGTACGCCGGCGCAAAAACGCCGAGTGAGTGCAAACATCATGTTGCATTCTCTCTTCCCGAGTTTTCCTGAATATAAGAACTATCAGTTCTATGATAATCAACGCAATAAAAATGCGATTTTGTTGGAAACTGAATTACAGGATCAAACCACGGATAATAACGGTGATGCCGTTTTTGCCTTGAATTTAGCGGAAGAAGCGGAAAATACCGTACAGATGTTGTATTTCACGGCGGACGGCTATGAAAATAACAGCGGTCGTGGCGTATCTAAAGTGCAATCGGTGTTGGTTTCTGCGCAACCTTGGTTAGTGGGCTACAGCAGTGCGCAAGACTTGAATTATTTGAGAGAAAACGCTGCCAGCCAAATCAATTTAATCGCAATTAATCCGAGCCTGCAAAAGATTTCCGTACAAGGGTTAAGTGCGGTCTTAATGGAACGTAAATATGTTTCCGTGCTGACTGAACAACGCTCCGGTGCTTATAAGTACGAATCTAAACTGGTGGAAAATCAAATTGATGAAAAACCGTTGAATATCGATCAAAGCGGGTCTGATTTTGTTTTGAATACCGAGCGTAGTGGTGATTTTGTATTGGTCATTAACAACCAATACGGTGAAACCGTCAATCGCATTCCTTATACGGTGATTGGCAACAGCAACATCTCTGTCGCCATGGATAAAAACACTGAACTTAAATTGAATTTGAACAAAAAACAATTTATGCCGGGTGAAGAAATTGAAGTGGCGATTAACGCACCTTATGCGGGGAGTGGATTAATCACTATCGAACGAGATCGTGTATATGCTCATCAATGGTTTAAATCCTCGACTAACCGTTCTGTACAAAAAATCAGAATTCCTGAGAATTTTGAGGGAAGTGGCTATATTAACGTGCAATTCTCTCGTGATATGCAATCTGATGATATTTTCACCAGTCCGCTAAGTTATGGCGTTGCGCCGTTTAGCGTCAATGTGGATAACTATCGTTTGAATGTGACGTTAAATGCGCCGCAGCAAGTGAAATCCGGTGATAAAGTTCAGTTTACGTTATCTGCGGATAAACCAAGTAAAGCAGTAATTTACGCGGTGAATGAAGGCATCTTGCAAGTGGCAGGTCATAAACAAGAAGATCCGTTGGCGTTTTTCTTCCCGAAATATGCCCTCCAAGTGGAAACCTTGCAGATTTTGGATTTGATTTTGCCGGAATTTCGTAAAGTGTTGCAGTTTGCACAAACCGGTGGTGACTCAGAAGAAATGGCAATGTTGGAAAAAGCCTTGGCGGCGAATACCAATCCATTTAAACGTAAAACCGATAAACCGGCAGTGTTCTGGTCAAATATTGTGGATGTAGACGGAAGTAAAACGGTAACTTACCAAATTCCAGCCGGTTTCAATGGTAATTTGAAAGTCATGGCGATTGCCGTAACAAATGACGGTTCACAAATGAATATCGCACAAGCGGAAACCTTGGTGCGTGATGACATGATTTTATCGCCAAGTGCGCCGATAACCTTGGCACCGAATGATGAAAGTAAAGTCAGTTTAACCGTTTCGAATAATACGAAGAGTAAACAAAATGTGCTTGTTCAGCTCAATGTTGCACCGCAGTTCCAAGTATTAAGCAATGCGCAAACCTCCATTGTATTAGCCCCGATGAGCGAAGG
Organism: Aggregatibacter segnis; assembly: GCF_003130075.1. Taxonomy (GTDB): domain Bacteria; phylum Pseudomonadota; class Gammaproteobacteria; order Enterobacterales; family Pasteurellaceae; genus Aggregatibacter; species Aggregatibacter segnis_A. The sequence continues at coordinate 127,245 of NZ_NRCW01000004.1, forward strand.
CGTGGTGGATTTCAAATTAAAAGCAACTGATTTGCTTGGTAGCGGCATTTTATATTTCACTGCGGCTTACTTAGATGAACAGCAACAACCGGCACAGGTTGAACGCAAATATGGTATTTCCGTGCGTCCACTGACGGCGAAACAGCAATTCATCAAAGTGGGGGATGTGGCGGCAAATCAACAGGTACAAGGCGAATTACCGAATCTGTTGTTCCCACAACGCCGTGAGCAATACGCGCTGCTCTCTTCCGCTCCGTTGGTCTTAGCGAAAGGCATCACAAGTTATTTAGGCAACTATGACAACTTCTGTACGGAACAAATTATTAGTGCGGCAATGCCTAATCTGTTATTGGCGAATAATCCTGAGTACCAAAGTTTACTTGGCGTTTTATCACAAGCGGGCGACAAGCAAGCTATTGAAGCCACTAAACAGCAATTACACAATAATTTGAATCGAGTCTTTAATTTATTACCGGCGCGCCAAACTGAGAATGAAGGCTTTGGTGTATGGTCGGGTTTAGATGAAGATGATGCCTTCTTAACAGCCTATGTAGCGCATTTCCTCATTGAAGCGCAAGAGCACAACGTGCAATTACCGGCAGCATGGGTCGCGCCAAACGGCTTGTTTAATCAAACTATCGCGGCGTTAGAACGTTTAAGTCGCCCGGAAAGTGAAGATGACTTAGCCATGCTGCGTCAACGCGCTTATGCGACGTACTTATTGGCGCGTTTAGGTCAAGTGCCAAGCGACAGTTTAATGTCTATTCGTAGTCTATTGGATCATCATTTCAAAGCGGAAGAATGGCAATCTGATTTAACAACTGCTTGGTTGGCTGGTGCCTATCAATTGGTGAAACAGGAAGAAGATGCAAACACGCTGATGAACAATCTGATGGCAAACTTTGCTCATTCGCAGGCAAAAACCGAATGGTTCTATCGCGATTATTTAGATCCGTTGATTGAGAAAAGTTCGGTGTTGTATGTGTTGTCACGTCATTTCCCGAAACAGGCAGCGCTATTATCTAACGGATTGTTTGAAGGCATTGTGCAAGATTTAAACGACGATCGTTATAACAGCTTGTCTTCCGCAATGGTGCTTTTAGCCTTAGAGGCTTACGGTAAGCAATACCCTGACCAACTTGAAAAATTACATATTCAACAGGAAGGTCAAAATATCGGCAGTGTACAAGGTGCTTTTGTGTTAGCCAATATCAATGCAGACAAAGCTGCGCTTAACTTTGTTAACCAAAGTACGCAAAGAGCCTGGTATGCCATTAGCCAATCCGGCTATGTACAGCAGCCGCCTGCTGAGGCGATTAAAAACGGCGTGGAAATCGACCGCACTTACTTAGATAAAGACGGCAAACCGGTGACTTCTGTGAAACTTGGCGACATCATTAACGTACAAGTTAATGTGCGTTCATTGCAAAATGAGCAAGACAACATGGTGATTACTGACCTTTATCCGGCTGGATTTGAAGTGGTAACGGGGAATGGTGATATGAGCGCACAAGAGGAAACTCAACAACGTTTTAACTGGGTACACCGTGATTTGCGTGAAGACCGTATGTTGAGCTACGGTTCCGTGGGTGAGACCACCACCGTCATTCAATATCAATTAAAAGCAGTGAACGTGGGTAAATTCAAAATTCCACAAGCTTATGCAGAAAACATGTATAACCGTGCGGTTAATGCCCAATCTGCTGCGAAAGGGGATATTGAAGTGATTCAATAATCGCTTAAAAAATAAAAAACTCTCCTTCATTTGACGGAGAGTTTTTTATTGCTAACGGTTTACAAGCCCTAAAGTGCGGTCAGAATCAACTGCATTTTTCGCTGTTCTCAGCGTATAATGAAGCCTCATTTCCCTTTCATGACAAACCAAATGAAAAATCGATCATTCTATTTCGGACTTATTTGTGTGGCGTTTTTAGCATTTATCGCACAACAAATAAGTCAAACACCATTTGCTCAACAAGCGCATTTAAGCGCTCTTATTATTGCCATTTTGCTGGGGATGCTCTTTGGTAATAGTGTTTATAAACGTTATGAAAGCCACATTGAAAAAGGCGTGTTGTTTGCTAAAGGACAGATTTTACGTGCAGGGATCGTGTTGTATGGTTTTCGACTAACATTGCAAGATATTACTGGTGTGGGAATAAACGCAATTCTGACCGATGCCCTGATGTTACTTTCCACTTTCTTGCTGACCTGTTTTATTGGTATTCGTTATCTCAAAATGGATAAACAACTTGTTTATCTCACGGCTTCCGGTTGCAGTATTTGTGGGGCTGCTGCCGTGATGGCGGCTGCACCGGTGACAAAAGCGGAATCGCATAAAGTGTCGGTGGCGATTGCAGTGGTGGTGATCTTCGGCACGCTGTCCATTTTTTTGTATCCGCTTTTTTATCCTTGGGTCAGCACATTAATGACACCACACCAATTCGGTATTTATGTGGGCTCCAGCGTGCATGAAGTGGCGCAGGTTTATGCCATTGGCGGCAACATTAGCCCTGTCGTCGCAGATACAGCGGTGATCACGAAAATGATTCGGGTCATGATGTTGGCGCCTTTCTTATTGGGGCTGTCTTGGCTGTTGACTAGAGAGGCACAAGGGGGAGAGGCACGGAAAATTACTATTCCCTGGTTTGCTCTTTGGTTTATTGCTGTTGCGGTGTTCAATTCGTTTAATTTGCTGCCGCAAACGTTAATAAAAAGTTTGGTTGAGCTTGATACATTTCTACTTGTTTCTGCGATGGCGGCCTTGGGGTTAACAACACATATCGGCGCCATTAAACAGGCGGGTTTCAAACCGCTGATCCTTGGCACCTTGGTTTACCTTTGGTTAATTGTCGGTGGTTTGTTAGTCAACTATGAAGCAGGTCTCTTTTTGTCATAGGCAGAAAAGGAATTTAATTCGTAAGTTAAGTAAAAAGGGCGGTACTGTCTTGGTGATAAAACACATTGAAAAGCTACCGCACTTTTTGTTTTTTAGTCACGTTTGATGGTTATGTCACAGAAATTTCGTCAATGTCTCTATGTTGTTTTATGCGGTTTATTGCTTACGGCCGCGGTGGTTCATTTTTTACCTCATGAACCCTTGAAGCAACGCTTTCCCTATTCCGTTGCCGTGTATGACGAACAGCAGAATTTATTACGCCTAACAACAGCAAAAGATCAGAAATATCGCCTGTGGACGCCATTAGAAGAACTTTCGCCACAATTAGTGGATGCCGTGCTTTTTCAGGAAGATGAATGGTTTTATTATCATTTTGGGGTGAACCCTTACGGCTTGCTGCGTGGAGCAGCACAAACCTATTTGTTCGGAGGCTCACCGCAGGGTGGGTCTACCATCACCATGCAACTGGCACGAATTTTATGGAATATTGACAGCCGCACTATCCTCGGGAAAATCGAGCAAATTTTCCGTGCCGTTCAATTAGAGTTGCAATATTCCAAACAGGATATTTTAGAAGCCTATTTCAACTTTGCGCCTTATGGACGAAACATTGAAGGTGCTGGGACGGCAAGCCTGATTTATTTTAATCGTGCCAACAAAAACCTAAATTTAGCGGAGGCTATGACTTTAGCGATTTTGCCAAAAAACCCGAACGGCTACATTCAACAGAATAATCAGCAACTGAATCCGCAACTGTTTAATGCCCGTAATAAATTGTATGCCCGTTGGGTGGAAACTCATCCGCAAGATCGCCAATGGCAATCCCATTTCAAATTAAATTATCCTTTACGCCCCATTGAAAAACTTCCGTTTTTCGCACCGCACTTTACCGACCAAGTGTTGCAACAATATGCAGAAAAAGAGGAAACGCAAAATGGACGTCTTGTCACCAGTTTAAACAGCGGCTTACAGCGTTTGGTTGAGCGAATCAGCCAACGCTATTTGCAACAACAAAAAACCTATGGCGTGAATAATCTGGCGGTATTGTTGGTGGATAATCGCACCATGCAAATTAAAGCTTTGGTAGGTTCCGGTGATTATTTTAATCCGCAAATCAGCGGACAAATTAACGGTACGCTGGCAAAACGTTCTTATGGTTCGACCTTGAAGCCGTTTATTTATGGCTTAGCCTTTGATCAAGGGCTAGCCCATCCTAAAACGATATTAAAAGATTTGCCGACGAATTTTGCCGATTATCAACCGGAGAATTATGAAGGTAATTTTCTCGGACCGGTCAGCGTTACGCAGGCATTATTACAAAGTCGCAATATTCCTGCCGTCGAGATGGCACAACGTCTGAAATATCCTGATCTTTACGATTTGCTGAAACAAGCGGAAATTGTTTTGCCGAAGGAAAAAGCCCATTATGGCTTGTCGTTGGTGTTAGGCGGTGCAGAGCTTTCCATGCAACAGCTGGCTGGTTTATATGCTGCCCTTGCCAATGGGGGAAAATGGCAACCATTGCAATCCTTGAAAGACGTTTCTGCAGAACAACGTGCCTCGTTATTAAGTCCGGAAAGCAGCTATATGTTGGGCGACATCTTATCGCAGAATATTCGCACCGATATTTATAACAAAGCCATTAAAACCAAGTTACCGATTTATTGGAAAACCGGCACATCTAACGGATTGCGTGATGCTTGGACAGCAGGCTACTTCGGCAATTACACGTTGGTCGTGTGGTTTGGCAATTTTAACAATAAAAGCAACCCGCACTTTATCGGGCGTCGCCTGGCTGCTCCATTATTTTTACAGTTGGCAGATGCGATTATTGCGCAATCTCCGACGATGCAAGATCCGCTTAGCCGCGAAAAGTTAACTTTAAAAGATGTTCCGGTATGTGCCGCTGACGGCAACTTATCGAATAGATATTGCCAACAACTCACCAATACCCTTTTTATTCCCGGTAAATCGCCGATTCAGGTGAGCCATATTTATCAGCAGTTACGCGTACGTAAAGGCTCAGATGTTTTAGCTTGCGCAACGGATCCGAGTGAGGAGACCGAACAAAAAATTTATGAGATCTGGAGCAGCGACTATCAAAAATTGTTTGCTCAAGCCGGAATCATGAAACGTAGCCCGATGGTCAATGCGGAATGCCCTTATGAACAGCAAAGCCAATCTTTACAACAGATCACACATAATCCGCTGAAAATTACCTCACCACTGGAAAATCGGACTTATTTTATTAATACGAATAGCGTAGAAGACCACATTCCGTTAATTGCCACGACATCAGGCGAAGTTCAGCATCTTTATTGGTTTGTGAATAACGCGTATTTAGGTGAAAGCAGAGCAGATGAAACATTTTTATGGAAACCGACAGGCATCGGCACTTATCAAATAACGGTTGTTGATGAGGCTGGCTATCGCACAACCATTAATGTGACGGTGAAAATCACCCATTAAGGAAATGAAAGTGCGGTTGAAAAAATAGGTAAATTTTCTACCGCACTTTGAGATAGGATTTGGCGTTAATTGTTGATACCCAATGTTTTGGTGTTTTTATCGAATTTTAAACCGGAGTGAGAGCCTTCGGAGCCATTGAAATAAATATCTTTTGGTTGAGAGCAGGCGGTGATGGTTAAAATTGCTGTGAAGACTAAAATAAGTTTTTTCATGTGATACCTCTATGCGTCAAAAATGTTGCCGTCATTATAACATAGGGAAAGGGGATTCAAGGCGAGGAAATGAGGGGATAATAATTGAAAACGGAAACATGGATTTGAACTAAAAACAAAAGGCTTAGTTTTCTAAGCCTTTTGTCATTTAAAGTGCGGTTGATTTTATATGTATTTTTCGCTTATTCATCAAACATTGCAGAGATGGATTCTTCGTTGCTGATACGACGAATTGCTTCTGCAAGCATTTTGGATAATGTCAGTGAGCGAACTTTACCTAATGCGATAATTTCGTCAGTCAACGGAATGGTGTCTGTCACGACAACTTCGTCTAGCGCATCGCTGGCAAGGTTTTTCGCGGCAGAACCTGAGAATACCGCATGTGTAGCGTAAGCGAAGACGCGTTTAGCACCACGTTCTTTTAAGGCTTCAGCCGCTTTGCATAAGGTGCCGCCGGTGTCGATCATGTCATCCACCAAGATACAGTCACGATCTGCCACATCACCAATAATGTGCATTACTTGAGAAACGTTAGCACGTGGACGGCGTTTGTCGATAATCGCCATGTCGGTGTCGTTTAATAATTTCGCCACAGCACGGGCACGTACCACACCACCGATGTCCGGAGATACAACGATTGGATTCACTAAGTCGGTTTTTTTCAAAATGTCATCGATTAATACCGGAGAACCGAATACGTTATCTACCGGTACGTCAAAGAAACCTTGGATTTGTTCTGCGTGTAAATCGCAGGTTAACACACGGTCAACGCCAACGCCGGATAAGAAGTCGGCAACTACTTTTGCTGTAATCGGTACACGAGCAGAACGAACGCGGCGGTCTTGGCGGGCATAACCGAAATAAGGGATTACGGCAGTAATACGACCGGCAGACGCGCGACGTAATGCATCAACCATAACCAATAATTCCATCAAGTTGTCATTTGTTGGTGCACAGGTTGATTGAATGATAAATACATCGCTACCGCGAACATTTTCATTGATTTGCACTTGTACTTCACCATCGCTGAAACGACCAACGGTTGCATCGCTTAATTTCGTTTTTAAGCATATTGAAATACGCTTGGCGAGTTCCGGTGTAGCGTTACCGGCGAAGAGTTTAATATCTGGCATTGTAAGTTTGACCTCAGGTGTTAGATGATAAAATTAGGGGTTAACGGAGAAACCGAATTTTCACTTTTAAGCTGTTCCAACATCGTGCGTAACGGTGAAACGTTTAATCCTTTAGCGACAAATCCAAAGTACGCTTTTGGCATGTCGTTGAGCACGGATTGAGCAGATTCTTCATCGTCAAATTCCGCAAAAACACAAGCGCCGGTTCCTGTTAATCTTGCCGGAGCATATTTTACCAACCAGTTCAGTATTTCTTCAACCTCTGAATAGTGATCTCGTACAACTTTTTCGCAATCGTTTACGTATTCTTCGGACAATAATTGTTGTAGTGATTTTTTCGGGGTATTTCGCGGTAAATCAGGGGAGGAAAAAACCACGGCAGTAGAAATAGACACATTCGGCTTGATCACGAGATACCACTTCTCCGGTGGTTCGCAATAGGTGATTTTTTCACCTACGCCTTCGGCAAATGCGGCTTTGCCATGCACGAAAATGGGAACATCTGCACCTAAGCTTAAACCAAGAGCGGCAAGTTGCTCGGTGTCTAAATGGGTTTGCCATAAATGATTTAAGGCAACGAGAGCCGTTGCCGCGTTAGAGGAGCCTCCACCCACGCCACCACCGATAGGCAGAATTTTATCTAATTGCAAATCCGCGCCGAGTGAGCAACCGGTTTTTTGCTGTAATAAATGTGCCGCACGATAAATCAAATTATCTTCAGGTGCCAAATCAGCGATTGGCGAAATTAAATTGATTTTGCCGTCATTTCTTACCTTAATCGATAGCCAATCGCCAAAATCCACAAATTGAAATAGGGTTTGTAATTCGTGATAACCATCCGAGCGTTTTCCGTTGATATACAAGAAAAGATTTAATTTCGCCGGGCAAGGGAAACGCAGGCCGGCTTCATTATTTAAGCTTTCTGGCACTAAAAGTGCGGTGGAAAATTGGTATGTTTTCATTTTAAGTTCCATTCATCCACGCGAATTTTCAGGGTTTGTCCCTCGGTTTTCAGTAAGATATTTTCCGGCATCGGTGGCTGGCGATTGAGGTGATAGGACAGATAATCTGCCGTCCATGTTTTACCATCAACGCGATGGGTAAAAGAACCGAGGAAGTGATTTTCTGCCACTAAATAGTCGCTGTTATCTTTCGGTTGACCTTTTAGCCAAAAGACAAATTCATCCAATGGGAAATCCATGCCGATAATTTCTCTGAGTAGCATTTTGGCATCAGCCGCAGAACGTTGACGTCCTTTATTATCGGAAATCGTCATGCCTTGTGGGTGCATTTGAATTTGTAACGTTTCGCTGCTGAGTGTGGAATAAAGTTTCAACGTGTAATTTTGTGGATGGTGATATTGCCAGTCAAAACGGGTAGAGAAACGTTCTTTCGTGCTGATATAACCCAGTTGGCCTAAAGCTTGGTAACTTTTGATTTGTTGTAACTGTTTTAAATGCTGTTGCCATGTGGGATCCGTTTTTTCGATGTATTTTACATCGGTAGGGCGTTGCTGATCGACGGTACAGCCGCCCAATAACAGTCCGGCGAAGAGAATCAAAAGAGAAAATTTAACGGTTTTCATACATAACCTGTTTGATAAAAATAACACTGATTTTACGGCTCGCCTATTGTCGCGTAAAGCATTCGATGCCGATTTAAGGTTTAAAGTGCGGTAAGATTTCTTGGCGTTTTTGTTTGACGGCAAAAATACGTCCGCGATTAAGTTGATCACGAATGGCTTTGTTTTCAAAACCGGCAGCGATAATTGATTGAATATCTACTTTTAATGCGGCTTGATACAAGGCAATGGCAAATTCCTGTTGAGGGTATTGAATGTGTTCAAATCCTTTACGGCCTCGTGTATCGGCAAAACAAACAAGAAGAAATTCCATAAAACGCAATGGCTTACGCCATACATCAAAGGTATTAAAGAGTTTTACGATCGTTTCAGGGCGTAGCTCAAACACTTTGTGTACATGTGAATGATATTCACAGGTGAGTTCTGCCAGTTGTTGATAATACGTCGGCACTTTTAAACGTTTACACAGGCTTTTTGTCGGTGCAACGCCCAGTTTTTCATGTCCGTGGTGATGCGGCCAGTTTTGTTTTGGGGTACAGGCTTTGCCTAAGTCATGACAAATAGCGGCAAAACGCACCGCACTTTTATGACAATCGACCTGTTCTGAAAGCTGTGTTGCCTGTTGTAATACCATCATTGTATGCACAAAACTGTCGATTTCCGGATGATATTTTGCCGGATTTGGCACACCATAAAGGGCATCTAATTCGGGAAAGAGTACTTTGAGTGCACCAACTTGACGCAAGGTTTCAAAGTAAATTTCAGGATTTTTTTCATTTAAGGCTTTTTCAGTTTCTGCCCAAACACGCTCGGCCGTCAGATGCTGTAGCTCTCCTTGCGCACTAAGTGCGGTCATTAATTGTAGAGTTTCGTCAGCGATGTTGAAGCCTAAGTAATGATAGCGAGCAGCAAAACGGGCAACTCGTAAGACACGTAAAGGATCTTCCGAAAATGCGGGGGAAACATGACGCAAAACACGTTTTTCTAGATCTTCCACACCATGATAGGGGTCGTATAAATTGCCGGCTAAATCTTGCGCAATAGCGTTAATGGTGAGATCGCGACGAACTAAATCTTGTTCTAACGTGATGTCAGCTGAAAAATCGCAAATAAAGCCGGTGTAACCTCTGCCCGCTTTGCGTTCAGTACGCGCCAAAGCATACTCTTCTTTGTTTTGTGGATGGAGAAAAACCGGGAAGTCTTTACCGACTTGTTGATAGCCTTGATTCAATAAATCTTGTGGCGTGGCGCCCACAATCACCCAATCCCGATCTTTGACGGGGAGGTTGAGGAGCTGATCGCGAACTGCGCCTCCGACTAAATAGACGTGAAATTTTTCCGCCATTATGACCAACTATCGCGACGACGGCGTTTAGGCATAATAAGCGGTAATACTAAGCCGAGAACTAATCCCACGCCAAGTACCGAACCGCCGTAGATGAACCATTGAATGGCAATTTCGCGTTTGCCGGCATCTAACATGGCTTCTAAATCACGATTTTTATTTTTGGTCATTTCCAACTCCCGTTTGAGTTGGGAATTTTGTTCTAATAATTCGCTACTTTGTTGCTCCGCCTGTTTGGTTCGGCGTTGCATTTCTACGGTGCGTTTTTGCCAATCATCGTCTAACCGATTGAGTTTTAAACTCAATTCTTGAATTTGATTTTTTAATCTTGGATTTTCATCTTTGCTACTGGCGTTAGTACTGAGTTCACTGCTTAAAATCCAGGCTTCACGGTTTTTACTGTCGCGAACCAGTGTGTAACGATCTTTTTTATCTAATACGGTAACGGCTTCGCCTGCTTGAATGGTACCGGCAATTTTAAATTGTTCACCGGCGCCTTTGCGTAAAAACGTGGAGAGGTTTTCTGTGACGTATTTTGTTTCTCCTTGTGCGGCAGACATGCCAACAGTGAAGCAAAATAGCGCAAGCAGTGTAGATAAAGCTTTTTGCATAGGGAAATCCTTTATAAAAAAACGAAAAGTGCGGTGAAATTTTAACGTAAATATTGACCGCACTTTTTCAGACAGGATTAATGGAAAATAGTTGTTAAGAGGTAATAAATAATAATGGCGAAGAACGCACCGGCCGGTAGCGTAACCACCCAAGAAACAACAATATTACGAATAACGTTTAAGTTAATGGCCGCGATACCGCGCGCAAAACCGATACCTAATACCGCACCAACAAGGGTTTGCGTAGTGGAAATCGGCAATCCGGTGCCGGACGCGATAACCACGGTGGTCGCGGTAGCAAATTGGGCGGCAAAACCACGGCTAGGGGTCAGATCTGTAATGCCGGTACCGATGGTTGCCATCACTTTATAACCCATAACAATTAAACCAACAACGATCCCTGCGGCGCCTAAAGGTAGAATCCACCACGCAAGGGGAACGTTGTTAACAATCTGACCGCCACTTTCAATAATGGCAACAACCGCAGAAAGTGGGCCAATTGCATTGGCTACATCGTTTGATCCATGGGCAAACGCCATGGCGCAAGCGGTCATCAACATCAGAATACTGAAGACTTTTTCTACCCCGCCGAAGGAGCCGCCTTCCAACATTTTGTATTTAAATTTGATGCTACGGAAATAAAAGTGGCTGTAAATAATGGAAATAATACCGATAGCAAAAGAAATCAGTAAATTCTCCATGCTACTTAAATTCAATCCAACGTGTTTTAACCCTTTGTTTAAGGTCACGATACACAAAATAAAAATGGTGATGCCCATGTAGTAAGGGCCGTATTTTTGTGCATTTCTGAAAGGACTTTCTGTATCGAAAATCAGTTTTTGTGTGCTGATAAAAATAGCGTAAGCAAGTAAACCGGCAAGTAAGGGGGTGATAAACCAGCTACCTACAATATTTTTAATATTGCTCCAGTCAACAGAGTGCGGTCCTGCAGTCACGCAAGCAAAACCGATGATCGCACCGACGATAGAGTGAGTAGTGGATACCGGCCAGCCCATGCGGGAGGCGATTAATAACCATGTACCTGAAGCGAATAAGGCCGACATCATACCAAAGACCAGCACTTCCGGCTCGGCAACAAATTGCATGGTGTCGATAATGCCGCTTTTGATGGTTTCGGTGACTTCGCCACCAGCAAGATAAGCACCTGACGCTTCAAAAATCATTGCAATAATAATGGCTTGTTTTGCTGTGATTGTTCCTGAGCCAACGGATGTTCCCATTGCATTTGAAACATCGTTGGCTCCTACGCCAAAGGCCATGAAAAAGCCAAAAACGGCTGTAATGAAAATTAATAATGAGCCGTATTGATGAAGTAGTTCCATTGAAAAATACCTAAGTAAATGGAAATTATGAGCGAGCCAGCATTAATTCAATGCGTGAACCGACTCGTTGTGCTTGGTCGGCAAGCACGCCAACCCATTCAATAATTTTATATAAGAACATGACATCGATTGGGTTGTAACGACCTTCAACCTCATAAAGCATTTTTCTTAATTTGATTTGCATCTGATCGGTATCATCTTCAATGATATCCAACTCGTTAATCATTTGATTAACAAAGTTTAATTCGCGACCTTTGAAACCGGTTTCTAATAATTGATCCATTTCTTCGATCACTTTATGGGCTTGTTCGGTGGCGTCTAAGCTGCGTCTCACATAACTCATAAATTCATCGTGCATTTCCGGCGGAATACCGAATTGGCGTCCAACCATACGGCCGGCGATGTCTTTTGCGTAATTCGCTAATTTGTCTTGTTGTGTGACCAATTCTAATAAATCGGTACGTTCAATCGGCATGAATAAACCGCGTGGTAATTTCAAACGGATTTCACGTTTTAACGCATCGGCTTGACGCTCATGAGCGGAAATATCTAAACGGAATTGTTCAGCGGCATTCCAGTCTTCACGGAAGATCGCTTCAAAGAAAGGAACCAATAATTCACAGCATTCAGTGACTTTATTGGAGTGTTTTTGTAACGGCTTTAAAGGGGAGTGGGCAAATAATCCAAGGATGTTATTCATTGCCATGAAGATGACTCCTAATTAAGGTTAATAATTCACGCGCATATTACCTGATGTAAATGAAAAATTCACGATTTTAATCGAAAAAATCAGGCTTTTATTGGATAATAAAACCCGTGAATTCAGAGTAAATACAAAACTTTATGATCTTAAAGGATTTTATCATGGTAAACGAAATTGAATTGAAATTAGCGGTCGGTGATATTCATGAGGAACAGCTCAATACCCTGCTACATCATTTTCACGTTATCGATCAGCAAAAAGCCTTTTTAGCCAATACCTATTACGACACTGCCGATAACTATTTCACTCAACAGAAAATGGGCTTGCGTGTGCGTCAGCAAGATGACCATTACACCTTGACCTTAAAAACCGATGGCAAAGTATCCGGTGGGTTGCATGTGCGTCCGGAATATAATGTGGAATTACCGACATCAGAACCTAATTTAGCAGCGTTAATCCGTCAGCACGGGCTTGTATTAGAAAATGTTGATGAGCCCTTACAGCCGATTTTTAGCACCGACTTTATGCGCCAAACATGGCTGGTTCAATATACGCCCGATTGCCAAATTGAAGTGGCTTTTGATCAGGGAAATGTTATTGCAGGTGACAAACAACAGCCTATTCGTGAAATTGAGTTTGAAGTAAAGTCTGGTGAATTGAGGCCATTTTTTGCCTTTGTCGCTGATTTTTTAACCCATTATGCGGGCAAGGTACATTTTTATTCCGTCAGTAAAGCAAAACGCGGGTATCAATTAGCCCAAAATAAAACGATGAAAGCCGGTGATTGGATTGAACAGTGGCGCGGCTTTTTGTATTCGGAAAAACGGATGCAAAAAACAACGGAAAAATTGACCGCACTTTTAGCTTATGAGCAGTCTTTAGTGGAAGAAACGCTCGCTTTAGGGGCTCATTTTTTTGTATCGGATTTTATTAAAACCGTAGAGCGCGTTGGGGCTTTTTTCAACCTGTATCATTATTACGAAGACAATAAATCTTTATTAGAAGCAGCGTTGAATGAACAGCTGGCAGCGAATCAACATTATGCACAGGAAAATGCGTTGAACGATTTAACTGAAGCGAATGCGGATGTTTTGGTGAAACTGCATGAGGTCATTCGTTTGCACAGTGAGACGAAAGATAATGCGTTGGCGATGAATAAATTGCTCGATCTTATTCAAACGCCGCAATATGCACAACGCATGCTTCACCTGATGACGTTAACGATCGGCGGATAACCTATGGCGAAAACAAAAACAGCTTATGTTTGTAACGATTGCGGCGCGGAATATTCCCGTTGGCAAGGGCAGTGTGGCGCTTGTAAAGCTTGGAATACCATCACTGAAGTGCGGTTGGTTTCTACGCCAAATAATAAAGCGGATCGATTTAGTGGCTATGCCGGTGAGACTCGCGCCAAAATTCAAACGTTAAGTGAAATTAGCCTACAAGAAACTCCGCGTTTTAGCAGTGGTTTTTATGAACTGGATCGCGTGCTGGGCGGCGGGGTAGTACCGGGCAGTGCCATTCTGATTGGAGGTCATCCTGGCGCGGGGAAAAGTACATTATTGTTGCAGGTGATGTGTCATTTGTCGCAAAAAATGACCGCACTTTATGTGACCGGTGAAGAGTCCTTGCAACAGGTCGCCATGCGTGCCAAACGCCTCGGTTTACCACCGGAAAAACTGAATATGCTGTCGGAAACTTCCGTCGAGCAGATTTGTAATTTGGCGGATCAATTAAAACCGCAAATTATCGTGATCGACTCTATTCAGGTAATGCATTTGGCGGATATTCAATCATCACCGGGCAGTGTGGCACAAGTGCGTGAATGTGCTTCTTTTTTAACGCGTTATGCAAAAACCCGGCAAGTGGCAATCATTATGGTGGGGCATGTCACCAAAGACGGTACCCTTGCCGGGCCGAAGGTGTTAGAGCATGCCATCGACTGTTCCTTATTATTGGAAGGCGAAACAGATTCCCGCTACCGCACCCTGCGTAGCCACAAAAACCGCTTTGGTGCCGTGAATGAGTTGGGCGTATTTGCCATGACAGAACAAGGTTTGCGTGAAGTGAAAAACCCATCGGCAATCTTTTTAAGTCGCGGTGATGAACAAACGCCCGGTAGCTCGGTGATGGTGCTATGGGAAGGTACACGCCCGTTGTTGGTGGAAATTCAAGCGCTGGTGGATCATTCTATGCTCGCTAATCCACGTCGTGTTGCCGTAGGGTTGGAGCAAAATCGTCTTGCTTTATTACTGGCTGTGTTACATCGCCACGGGGGATTGCAAATGGCGGATCAAGATGTGTTTGTGAATGTCGTTGGCGGTGTTAAAGTTACCGAAACCAGTGCCGATTTGGCGTTGCTTTTGGCGCTGATTTCCAGCTTTCGTAACCGTCCGTTACCACAAGATCTTGTGGTGTTTGGCGAGGTGGGATTAGCCGGTGAAATTCGCCCTGTGCCAAGTGGGCAGGAACGCATTAGCGAGGCCGCAAAACATGGCTTTAAACGCGCGATTGTCCCCTTCGGAAATAAGCCGAAACATGCGGTGGAAAACATGCAAGTGTTTACTGTGAAGAAACTTGTTGATGCACTAGGGATCTTAGATTCGCTTTAAAAAATGACCGCACTTTTGAAAATGCGGATGAATAAAAACGATAGATAAAAAAATAGCCCTTTTGAGAAGGGCTATTTTTATGTAGAAATGTTTCTTAAATCACTTCAACGTCAACGGCTGTTGGACCACGTTGGGAATCTTGTACGTTAAAAGCAACACGGTCGCCTTCGTTTAAAGTACGGAAATTATTACCCACGATGCCGGAGAAGTGTACGAATACATCTTTAGAACCATCTTCTGGGGCGATAAAACCGAAACCTTTTGTTGAATTGAACCATTTTACGGTGCCGTTTAATTTAGACATGTTGTCTTCCTTATTTGAAATAATGAAATTGTGTGCTTATGTTCAGCACGAATTGCTAGCGATTTAACTTAAATAGAGATGGATAAATTGAATCTTCAAAGCACAAATTCAAAACTTGAATGAGGAAGAACCGAAATAACTAACTTACTGAAGTGATTGTCTAGCGGGTGCTCATTAGAACACGCGAAAGAAATGAAAACAATCTCTTTTTGCTCAGATCTGTATTGTTCTTTGATTGAATGCAAAATAGAGTTAAACAAATTAAATTTTGTATTAAATGAATATTGGAGAGCTTTCTACTTTCTTACTGCAATATTGGGCCAAATAGGCTAGAATTAATCACTATTTTCTCTCATTCATACGAACGTCACACATGGAAAAGAAATTAACAAAAGCTTTAGATGCTATTGATATAAAAATACTCAATGAATTACAACGCAACGGCAAAATTTCCAACATAGATTTGTCCAAAAAAGTGGGATTATCACCGACACCTTGTTTAGAACGTGTAAAACGTTTGGAGAAACAAGGGGTGATTATGGGATATCGCGCCTTACTGAATCCGGAATTATTGGATTCGCCATTGTTAGTGATCGTAGAAATTACTTTAGTCCGTGGTAAACCGGATGTCTTTGAAGAATTTAATTTAGCAGTACAACAGTTGGATGAAATTCAAGAATGCCATTTGGTTTCCGGTGATTTCGATTATTTATTGAAAACCCGAGTGGCGGATATGGCAGCGTACCGTAAATTGCTGGGGACCACTTTGCTACGGTTACCCGGCGTGAATGACACTCGCACTTATGTGGTAATGGAAGAAGTCAAACAAACCAATTTTTTACAGTTGAAATAGAGATAAAGTCGTAACGCATGATTAAACGTATTACCGAACATTTTTCCCCGAAATATTATTTATTAAATTTGTTGCTAGGCATGACCGCACTTTTCGGGTTTTATCTGATCATTGCTTGGTCGGGATATACGCCGTTGGATAATTCTTGGGCGACCTCCAGTTTTGCACCGGATACCATCAACAAAGCCGGCGCATTCGGTGCATGGTTTGTGGATTTATTTTTTGTACTTTTCGGTTACGTGGGGAATGTTATTCCGTTCATGTTGTGTTTTATTCCCGCGTATTTAATTCGTACTAAACGGGCGACTTCGCTGACATGGACGAAATTTAGTTTGCGGACATTCGGCTTTATTTTATTGCTTTGCGGGTTAACAGTCATTTGTACATTGTCCTTTAACAACACGGCAAATTATTTATCCGGTGGTGTGCTAGGCGGTTGGCTTACTTTAACGTTCTATGAGGCGGCCGGAAAATTCGGGTTGCTTGTCTTTGCAGGGATTTTTGCTCTCGCGGGATTTATTTTGTGTTCCGGTGCTTCGTTTATCCGCCTATTGCTTCGTTTTTATCAATGGTTAACCATGCAAACGCCGCCAGCTGAAGAAACGCAACCGCAATCGGATGAAAATGTTTCCGCTGAAGAAAAAGAAGAAATTATTTTGGTCTCCCAAGAAAGCCTAATGACGCAGGCAAAAGCTGTGTCTGAAGAAAATTCAGCAGAAACAGGGACGGAATCAAATCATCAGCTTCACATCACCGGACTCTCTGAAGAAACGACATCAGTGTCTTCTGACAGTATGACGATTACTACGGAAAAAGAGGGTGATACTTCTGACACGTTCATTCCTTATGACTTTGAGCAGCAAGAGGTATTACCGAATGTGACCATTGCCACACCGACGCCTCAGTCTGCGTTTGCTGCTACTTCACTTACTCAAACGTCTTTATCATCAGTACAAGCACATGTGGAACCGGCGACTGAACTTCAAAGTGCGGTAGATTTTTCCCATGATTTTTCAGAACAGGAAATGATGCCGACGGTGTCTTTAGCAGTGCCACAGGCGAATGTGTCTGAAGAAACTTTACAACCGACTCAAGTTCATCATGAAACAACTGTGGTTGCGCTGTCAGTGAGCGAAACAGAAGAGGCTGAAGCAACAGAGTCTCAGATCACGCCACAATATAAACCTTATGGCGATTCTCTCGTTCATCCGGCATTCCAACAGAATAAAGCTAACGTTGAAAAACCGAGCACACCATTGCCGAGCTTGGATTTATTGGAACGTCACCAAAGCAAAGCTCAAAATATTACTCAAGAAGAAATTGTGGAAACTTCGCAACGTATTGAACAACAGTTACGCAATTTCAATGTGAAGGCAAAAGTGAAAGATGTGTTGGTTGGGCCGGTAGTGACTCGTTATGAACTGGAATTAGATCCGGGGGTAAAAGCGGCCAAAGTCACTGCGTTAGATACAGACTTAGCGCGCGCGTTGATGTTCCGTGCGATTCGTGTGGCAGAAGTGATTCCCGGCAAGCCTTATATTGGTATTGAAACGCCGAATGATCATCGTCAAATGGTGCCGCTTCGTGATGTGCTCGATAGCGATGAATTCCGCAATGCAAAAGCCCTGCTTTCCATGGCGTTAGGTAAAGATATTAGTGGTAAACCCATGATTGTGGATCTCGCAAAAATGCCACATTTATTAGTGGCGGGAACGACTGGTTCCGGGAAATCCGTTGGGGTGAATACGATGATTTTAAGCTTGCTTTACCGCGTAAAACCGGAAGAAGTGAAGTTCATCATGATTGACCCGAAAGTGGTGGAATTATCCGTCTATAATGACATTCCTCACTTATTAACGGAAGTCGTTACGGACATGAAAAAAGCCGCCAATGCGTTGCGTTGGTGTGTGGATGAAATGGAGCGCCGCTATCAATTATTGTCTGCTTTACGAGTGCGTAATATTGAAGGTTTCAATGAGAAAATTGATGAATACAATGCGTTAAAAATGCCAATTCCAAATCCATTATGGCGTCCGAGTGATTCTATGGAGCAACTTCCGCCTCCGTTGGAGAAACTGAGTTATATTGTAGTCGTTGTGGATGAATTTGCTGATTTAATGATGGTTGCCGGCAAGCAGGTGGAAGAACTGATTGCGCGTTTGGCGCAAAAAGCCCGCGCAGTAGGGATTCACTTGATTTTGGCAACGCAACGTCCTTCTGTGGATGTCATTACCGGTTTAATCAAAGCCAATGTGCCGAGCCGTATTGCTTTCACTGTGGCAACGAAAATTGACTCACGTACGATTCTCGATGCCAGTGGTGCGGAATCTTTGCTGGGCAAGGGCGATATGTTGTATTCACCGCAAGGCTCTACCGAATTAATCCGTATTCACGGTGCCTTTATGACTGATGATGAAGTCGGCCGTGTCGCAGACGATTGGAGAGCGCGTGGCAAACCAAATTACATTGATGGCATCTTAGACGGCAACGAGGATGAAGACGCCTTAGAACGGTTAGGTGATAGCTCGGGCGAGACCGATGAGTTGTTTGATGAAGTGGTCGAGTTTGTTGTTAGTACAGGTACCACCTCAATTTCTGCGATTCAACGCCGTTTCCGTGTGGGCTTTAACCGTGCCGCGAATATCATGGATCAACTGGAAGAGCAGGGTATCGTCTCGCCATTGCAAAACGGCAAACGTGAGATTTTGGCGCGTGGGGCAGATTATTAGAATAAATCTCACCTTTTGAGGTCAAAGGGTTACTGTATTTTTTGCTGTTTAATCGATTCATAAATGAGGCGACGAAAGGCAATCTTAATAAGGAATTGAATAACATGAAAAAAACGTTTCAAAAACTCACCGCACTTTCTCTTTTGTCGATAGCCTCTGTTGTGTGGGCAAATGCGGATATTGAGCTACAAAATCGCTTAAATAAAGTGGATACGTTAAGTGCCGATTTTGCACAAACGGTGAGTTCGGCAAATGGTAAAAATGTGCAACAAGGCAACGGAAAGTTACAAATTAAGCGTCCGAATTTGTTCCGCATGGACACCAAATCACCACAAGAAACCCAAATTATTGCCGATGGACAAACCCTTTGGTTCTATGATCCCTTTGTGGAACAAGTGACGGCCAATTGGGTAAAAGAGGCGGTAAATAATACGCCGTTCGTGTTGTTGACCAGTAATGACAAAAGCCATTGGGCGCAATATTCGGTGGAACAAAAAGATGACACTTTCGTGTTAAAACCGAAAGCCAAAAACAGCAATATCAAGCAATTTGATATTCGTATCGATCAAAACGGCGTATTAAAAGGTTTTAGTACCATTGAAAAAGACGGGCAGTCTAATCAATATATCTTGCGCAATATTACCAACCAACATTTAGATAGCGGTTTGTTTAAATTTAGCGTACCGAAAGGCGTAGAATTGGACGACCAACGTAAAAAATAAGCGAATTGAACCATGTCTAACTTTAGCTTTGATTTCAACGAAAATGATTTTCGCCCTTTAGCGGCCAGAATGCGCCCAACCACCTTGGCGCAGTATTGTGGCCAGTCTCATTTGTTGGGCGAAGGTAAACCGTTGCGCAAAGCGATTGAGGCAGGTTATGTTCATTCCATGATTTTCTGGGGCCCTCCCGGCACCGGCAAAACCACGTTGGCGGAAATTATCGCGCAACGCATTAACGCTGAAGTCGAAAGAATTTCTGCTGTCACCAGCGGCATTAAAGAAATTCGCGAAGCTATCGAAAAAGCCAAACAAAATAAATTGGCGGGTTTGCGCACCATTTTGTTTGTGGATGAAGTTCACCGTTTCAATAAAAGCCAGCAAGATGCGTTCCTGCCTCATATTGAAGATGGCACCATTATTTTTATCGGTGCCACCACCGAAAATCCTTCCTTTGAATTAAATAACGCACTGCTTTCCCGCGCACGGGTTTATATTCTCAAACCGCTTTCCACGCAGGAAATTGAGCGTGTGTTGCAACAAGCCATTGATGATCCGGAAAATGGCTTGGGCAAAGTGCGGTTAGATTTGCAGGCGAATTTGTTGTCGCTTTTGGCGGAATACGTCAATGGCGATGCACGCCTTGCGTTGAATTGCCTCGAAATGATGGTAGACATGGCGGCCGAATCGAAAAACGGCAAAATTTTAGACCGCACTTTACTCACGGAAGTCTTAGGTGAACGCCAAGCGCGCTTCGACAAACAAGGCGACCGATTCTACGATTTCATTTCTGCGCTACATAAATCCATTCGCGGATCCGCACCGGATGCGGCCCTCTATTGGTATGCCCGCATTATCACTGCCGGCGGCGATCCCCTTTATGTGGCACGACGTTTATTAGCAATTGCCTCGGAAGATGTGGGCAATGCTGACCCGCGTGCAATGCAAGTCGCCCTTGCCGCCTGGGATTGTTTTACCCGCGTTGGTGCTGCTGAAGGCGAACGCGCCATTGCACAAGCTATCGTGTATTTAGCCGTTGCACCGAAAAGCAATGCGGTTTACCTTGCTTTTAAAGCAGCGAAAAAATTGGCGACGGAATCAGCTGATTTTGATGTGCCGGAACACCTCCGCAACGCGCCAACCAATCTCATGAAAGACCTCGGTTTCGGTGCTGAATATCGCTATGCCCACGATGAACCCAACGCCTATGCTGCCGGTGAAAATTACTTCCCGCCAGAACTTAAAGACACGCAATTTTATTTTCCGACTACAAGAGGGATGGAAATTAAGATGAAAGAGAAATTGGACTGGTTAAAAGGATTGGATCAGGAAAGCCAGAAGAAACGTTATAAGTAGGGTTTCTATTTGCATTCGAACCAGATAAAAGTGCGGTTGATTTTAGAATTGTTTTTTGATTTATGAACACATAAAAAAGGCTACTTCATGAGAAGTAGCCTTTTTTTCATCTGATTAAATTTAATCTAAATTACAAGTATCCAAACAGGGTTGTGAAAATATAACCGAAGATACAGGAGGTAATTACACCAATTAAGCCTGGTAAAATAAAGCTGTGGTTGATGACAAACTTACCGATGTGGGTCGTACCTGAACGGTCAAATTGAATCGCTGCCAAGTCGCTTGGGTAGGTTGGTAAAATGTAGTAACCGTAACAAGCCGCTGCGAAAGCAAGAATAATCGCTGGGTCAACACCGATACCTAATGCAAGTGGTACGAATGCCACCAATGCAGCAGCTTGGGAGTTAACGAATTTAGAGATTAATAATAGCATCACAGCATAAGTCCAAGGGTGCGCTTTTACGACATCACCTAAGGCCGCTTTCATCATCGGTGTATGGACGGTAAACATGGTTTCTGCCATCCAAGAAATCCCGAATACTGCCACTAATGCAATCATACCGGAACGGAAGATTTCATTTTTACTGATTTTGCCGGCATCGGTTTTTGTAAAGATGATGATTAATGAACCGGCCAATAACATGAAGATTTGGATAACGTGAACCATGCCTAAAGTAACTTTTTTCTTCGCAGTGTCTTTTAAGCCGATTGTTGCGTTTTCAATGGTTTCTGTTTTATCACCAGCAGTAATGACCACATTGTTATCTTGTAAAGCAACAGTTTGGGTTAATGTACCTTCGTTGTCGTAAATCTCAACGCTGTCATAAGCGGTTTTTGCTTTAGCTTTGTTGTCTTTAACATCAAGAGCAACTTTACCGTCTTTGGCTACGGCAAGAATTTTACCGTCTTTCACGTTAAAGCTTTTGACTGCTTTATCGCCTGAAAGCACTTCAACGACTTGTGCCGGTGCACTTTTCTCAAAAGATGGACGCAATTCTTTGAAATAACCCAATAAGGCAACCACTAAAATGGCACCGAAGAAAATCCACATCGCGTTCCAGCTGGATTGTGGTAATTTTTTATCGAGTAGGGAAGCGCTGTCGCCATACACATATTTTTTGAATTCAGGATCTTTTAATTTTTCTTGGAATTCTTGGTCTTTATCTAAATCTTTACCACGGAACCAGCTGAAGATACCGATAGCTAAAACACCACAAAGGGTGGATGGCACAGTGATTTTTAATAAATCTAAGTAACCGTCAAAGCCGGCTAAATGGTTTTGTGCATTTACCAAGAAAGCCGTTAAGGTGACTACTGCAACGGAAACCGGGGAAGCGATGATACCCATTTGTGAGGCGATGGAACTTGCTGCCATTGGGCGTTCCGGACGAATGTCATTTTTAATCGCGATATCGTAAATAATCGGTAA
Source organism: Aggregatibacter segnis (assembly GCF_003130075.1). GTDB lineage: Bacteria > Pseudomonadota > Gammaproteobacteria > Enterobacterales > Pasteurellaceae > Aggregatibacter > Aggregatibacter segnis_A. The sequence continues at coordinate 149,544 of NZ_NRCW01000004.1, forward strand.
CATGGTATAAACCACATGGCCGGTACCGCAAAGAATAGTGAGGGTACAAGTAACGAATGGGGCGAGGATACTGACGTATTTCGGGTTTTTACGTAATAATTTTTCTGCGATTTGCAACATCACATCTAAACCGCCACTGGCTTGTAATGTTGCAGATGTTACTACCACCGCAAGGATGGTTAACATGACATCGATTGCCGGTTTACCCGGTTCAATGCCGAAACCGAACACCAAGACAATAAGACCGATACCGCCTAATAAACCGAGAGCGATACCGCCTTTTTTGGCGCCGTAGAATAAACAGATTAAGACGATCGCAAGCTGAATAGCAAATTGCGATCCTTCACTTAAGTTCATTAGAAATTCCATAGATACTCCAGAAAATAATTTCATTTGGTGATGAGAAAATCGGCGCTAGTCTAACATTAAGGCTACTTATTAAGTAGTAGAATTAGGAAAATTGTTGCGTTAAATCAAAATTTATTTGCGCGGTTTTAAGCTTATGGGAGACGAAAATGCAATCTTTTGGAGTAAAAGATTCGAATCAGCAAAAAACACGGCGATTTCTGACCGCACTTTAGTCCATGTTTTTGCTAGTTTATTGGTTGAATACGATATAGAATAAACGCAATTTTTAACACGGTATTAATAAACAGAAGAAGAAAGGTAAAAGTATGATCGATCCGAATTTACTTCGTAATAATTTGGCAGAAGTCGCAGAAAAATTAAAAATTAAACGTGGTTTTACGCTTGATGTGGCAAAGATCACGCAATTAGAAGAACAACGCAAAGCCTTACAGGTAAAAACCGAAACGTTACAAGCTGAACGTAATGCGCGTTCTAAAGCGATCGGTGCGGCAAAAGCCCGCGGAGAAGACATTGCGCCGTTGTTGGCGGAAGTGGATCACATGGGCGCAGAATTAGAACAGGGTAAAGTTGAGTTAGAAAAAGTACAAAATGCGTTAAATGACATTGCCTTGAACATCCCGAACATTCCTGCTGATGAAGTTCCTTTGGGGAAAGATGACAGTGAAAATCTTGAAGTATCCCGTTGGGGCGAACCACGCAAATTTGATTTTGAGGTAAAAGATCATGTTGCGTTAGGCGAAAATTTACAAGGCTTGGATTTCGCTTCTGCGGTGAAATTAACCGGTTCCCGCTTTGTGGTGATGAAAGGCCAAATTGCTAAATTACATCGTGCTCTCGCGCAATTTATGTTGGATTTACACACGGAGCAACATGGCTACACGGAAGTTTATGTGCCTTATTTAGTGAACCACGATACGCTTTATGGCACAGGTCAATTACCTAAATTCAGTGAAGATCTATTCCACACAAAACCGTTAGAAGGGCAAGACCCAAATGAAGTGCAACGCACTTATGCGTTGATCCCGACAGCGGAAGTACCGGTCACTAACTTAGTGCGTGGTGACATTTTAGAAGCGGAAAATTTACCGTTAAAAATGACCGCACATACGCCATGTTTCCGTTCTGAAGCCGGTTCTTACGGCCGTGATACACGCGGTTTAATTCGAATGCACCAATTTGATAAAGTGGAATTGGTTCAAATTGTGGAACCGGAAAAATCCATGGACGCACTGGAAGAACTGACAGGTCATGCGGAAAAAGTTTTGCAATTACTTGGTTTGCCATATCGTAAAGTGTTGCTTTGCACCGGTGATATGGGCTTTGGTTCTTGCAAAACTTACGACTTAGAAGTTTGGGTACCGGCGCAAAATACATACCGTGAAATTTCTTCTTGCTCGAATATGTGGGATTTCCAAGCGCGTCGTATGCAAGCACGCTGTCGTTCAAAAGGCGACAAGAAAACTCGTTTGGTGCACACCCTTAATGGTTCCGGTTTAGCCGTGGGGCGCACCTTAGTGGCAGTTTTGGAAAACTATCAAAATGCCGATGGCTCTATTACCGTACCGGAGGTTTTACGTTCTTACATGGGCGGATTAGAAGTGATTGGTAAATCTGCAAACTAAATCAGTTAAAAAATAAATATGGGTGCGGTTATACGCACCCATTTTTTTCTCTTAAAAACGCACTGAAAATTCACCGCACTTTTATACCTTAAAATATTCTAATTTCACCTCACATACGCTGGCGAGTAGGGCTTCCGCCATTGCTTTGTAGTTTAAGGTATGCGATTTTTCGACCATCACCGCACGGGTGATATTTTCTACCGTTTCGCCACTTAAAATAAGATAATTCAGCGCAACCTGCATAGCCGGCAGGCTTGGGTTAAACGCCGCATTTTCCGCATAACTGCCGTGATAAATGTGTTGCTCTTGCGTTTGTAATGCAATGCCATGGAAGGAGTTTGAATAAGGCGCATGCGCTTGGTTAGTCATCGCAAGGGCTTTTGAAATCACCGGGTCGTTGGTGTTTAAGGATAATTGATTGTCATGTTGATCCAGCAAATGTAGCTGAATGTTTAAGTTTTTTGGCCCGAAAGCATCAGGTAAATATTGGTGCAACGGATTATTCTGGCTATGCGGTAAATGAATTTGTAATTTTTCTGCGCTATTTAATTCATTCATAAACTGACGACAATGGCCACATGGCGTGTAGTTGACGCTAATATCGGTGATTTGTTTTTCTCCGCGCATCCAAGCATGACTAATCGCACTTTGTTCGGCATGGATAGTTTGTTGAATATCCGTTTGGCAAAATTCTTGATTCGCACCGAAATAAAAATTACCGCTCACCCCTGTGGCGATTGCGCCGACATTAAAATGTGAGATAGGCGTGGTGGCATAACAAGTGGCAATAGGGAGCAGTTGAAGGGAGAGTTGTTGAGGAGTGATTTGATGTTTGTTGCACAAGTGCTGTACGACAAAGTGCGGTAGGAATCCCACAAATTTTTGCTCTTGTAAAATAAGCCAAATATCCTGAGCCAACAGGGGATTATCAATTTGGGACAACGCGTGGTGAATTTTGTCTGAAATTGGTGTTGTCATAATCATCTCCTTTTTCGTTTTTAATGTCCTTATCTTAGCACCGGATAAAAAAAGTGCGGTTGAAAATTAATATAAATTTCGACCGCACTTTTGTGATGGCTATGAGAACAAATTATTTCGCTGCTTTCAGCTCTTGATAATATTGTTCGTAGTATTGAATCGCATCACCTACATCATCTTGCCAGTGGCTATTTTTTAATACTTCAGCAGTTGGATAGATTGACGGATCTTCAGTGATTTCTTTTGGAAGCACTTTTTTCGCTTCAAGGTTAGCCGTTGGGTAACCGATCGCTAGAGTCAATTTTTCTGCCGCTTTTGCACCTAGCAAGTAGTTAATTAACTTGTGTGCACCATCTGGGTTTTTAGAGGTTTTAGGAATCGCTAGAGTATCAACCCAAAGTACAGGACCTTCTTTTGGGAACACCATGTTTAGAGGCGCTTGTTCTTTTTTCGCGATACGCACGGAACCATTCCATAATTGGCCCACTTCTACTTCACCGGAAATAAAAGAGTTTGCCGGGTTATCGGAGTTGAAAGAAAGCACGTTTGGACGTAATTTTAGTAATTCTTCATAAGCCTGTTTGATAATCGCCGGATCTTGTGTGTTCGGATCCTGGCCGATTTTCAATAACGCGATGTTGAATACTTCGCGGGCATCATCTAATAATTGCACTTTGTTGGCAAATTCAGGTTTCCATAAATCACCCCAGGAGGTGAAATCGCTGCCTTTGTAAGTATTGGTGTTAAAGGCAATACCTGGTGCGCCTAATAATTGCGGAAGGGAATATTTGTTGCCTTTGTCGTAAGGTTTGTCGAGCCAATCAGGGTCTAATTCTTTAATGACAGGTAATTTGCTGTGATCAAGTTCTTTTAACATCCCTTCGCGCGCCATTTTGGACACGAAGTAGTTAGAAGGCGCAATAACATCATAACCGCCGGCTGCACCTTGGGTTTTGATTTTTGCATACATGGTTTCGTTGGATTCGAGACTGGAAACAATCACTTTAATACCGGTTTCTTTGGTGAATTCATCGAGAAGACCATCCGGTACATATTCAGTCCATGTATAAAGATACACGGTATCATTTGCAGGCGCTTCAGCTTTAGGGGCTTCCGGCGCGGTTTGCGCTTGTTTGTTGTCTTTCTCGTTACAACCTGTAAGGGCAACAGCGATCATACTTGCGGTGAATAAACCAGCAAATTTTTTCATTTTTGTTTGTTCTCCGTAAAAGAGGTGAAAAAAAACCACCTGTATAAAATGCAGGTATAAAAAAACGCCTTGATTGTGCGTCAAGGCGTATTGTATGTGATATTAAATTATTTGTGAAACATTATTACGGCTAGATGTCTTTGTGTTTTCTGCCGATAAATTGGCTGGCAACTACGAGTAATAATGAAAGCACAATCATGATGGTTGCAAGGGCGTTTACTTCTGGTGTCACACCGGTTTTCACCAAGGAGAAAATACGCAACGGTAGGATTTCATAGCTTACACCGCTCACGAAAGAGGACACCACAACATCATCGAGCGAGATGGTAAAGCTTAACAACCAACCGGATACCACAGCAGGTAATGCAAGCGGCAGGATGATTTTGCGTAAAATCGTTACTTCACTGGCACCCAAATCTTTCGCGGCTTCTAACATTCTTGCATCGAAACCGTTTAAGCGAGAGAAAATGGTGACGGTGACATACGGCAAACAGAAGGTGACGTGGGCGAGCAATAGCGACCAGAAACCTAAAGAAATACCAACTACCATGAATAAGGCGAGCAAAGAAACTGCCATCACGATATCCGGCGACATCATCACGATAAACAACATGCCACTCACCGCCTGTTTACCACGGAAACGGTAGCGGTAAAGGGCGATAGCCGTTAAGCCACCGATAATTGTTGCTAATGTTGCCGAAAAGAAGGCAATTGTCACCGAGTGTATCGCTGCTTGGATAAGCGTGTCGTTATTGAAAAGACGCTCGTACCAGTTCCAGCTAAAGCCTTTCCAACTTAAACCGTAACGGTCTTCGTTGAAGGAGTTGGTCACTAAAATAATAATCGGGATATACAAATAAGCGTATACCACAAACATAAAGATATTGCGTAGTAAACGACTCATTATTCTAACTCCACTTTCTTATTCAATAATTTATTTGCACGGTAGTACACGAAAATCAACAATGCCATCAGAATGGTCAATCCGATACTGATTGCAGAACCGAACGGCCAGTTGCGGGAAATTAAGAATTCACTCTTAATCACGTTACCCACTAGCAACACTTTCGCACCGCCAAGTAAGTCGGCTACATAGAACATACCCATTGCCGGCAATAATACCAATAAACAACCGGCAATAATGCCTGGCATGGTTAACGGTAGAATTACACGGAAGAAACGTTGGAAAGCATTGGCACCTAAGTCTTTTGCCGCTTCTAATAAGCGTCCATCTAATTTTTCAATCGCGGAGTAGAGTGGCAAAATCATAAACGGTAGAAGCAAATAGACTAAACCAATGATCACCGCCACTTCGGTGTTTAGAATGCGAATCGGCTCACTCAAAATGCCCATGTCCATCAACATGGTATTCAACACACCTTTCACACCGAGGAACACTTTCATGCCGTAAATACGAATCAGCGAGTTTGTCCAGAAGGGTAACACCACAAGGAACAATAAGAGCGGTCGATATTTCGGATGAATTTTGCTGACCATAAAGGCGAACGGATAGCCAATGAGTAAGCAAATAATGGTGGCAATGCCCGACATATACAATGAGTTCCACACCACCTGCGCATAAAGCGGATTAAATAGGTTGATGTAGTTATCAACGTTAAATGGCAAGGCATAAAAGTTGCTACCATCTCGGGTTAAAAAACTTACGACTAATACCAATAAGTTTGGGATCAGCACGAAGAAGATTAGCCAGCTGAAGATAATCGCAACAGTAATTTTTTGGAATTTATTATTGATTATCTTCATCGTTGAGTACAACCTCCCAACCTTCGTGCCATGTAATGCCTACGCGTTGACCGACACTGTGATCCATATGTGGGTCATCTTCATTAAAGAATTCGCTGACCAATACGCGTTTACCGTTATGTTCGAATTCCACGGTAGATTCCAATGTCATGCCTTTATAAGTGCGGTCGATAATATGACCGATAATGGCTTTGGATTGTTCGTGTTCATCTAATTCTTCAATCACGATATCTTCCGGGCGAAGCAAGACTTGAAGTTGCTGATCTTTTTCGACTGGAATATCGGTGTAAATATCGCAAATGCGGCCTTCCACATTAGCAAGTACCACGTTGTCTGATTTGCGTTCAATCACGGTCGCATCAAAAACGTTAATTTCGCCGATGAAACGCGCCACAAACAAGTTTGCCGGATCTTCATAAATCTCACGTGGAGAGCCGTCTTGTGCAATTTTACCTTTACGCAATAAGACAATACGATCAGACATCGTAATTGCTTCTTCTTGGTCGTGCGTAACGAAAATAAAGGTAATGCCTAATTGGCGCTGTAATTGCTTTAACTCGTATTGCATTTTTTTACGCAATTTGTAGTCCAACGCAGAAAGAGACTCGTCAAGCAATAAGACTTTAGGTTTATTGACGACCGCACGAGCAATCGCGATACGCTGTTGTTGTCCGCCTGAAAGCTGGGTTGGTTTACGTTCCGCCATTTCTTCCAATTGCACCATACGCAATGCCTCTAACACACGAGGTTTAATCTCGCTTTCCGGCACTTTTTGCATACGCAAACCGAAAGCCACGTTTTCAAAAATCGTCATATGCGGGAACAAAGCATAGCTTTGGAATACGGTGTTGATGTGACGTTTTTCTGCCGGCACATTGGTAATGTCTTCACCGTCCAAAATAATGTTGCCTGAATCTAATTCCTCCAATCCGGCCAATAAACGCAACACGGTAGTTTTACCACAACCGGATGGGCCAAGAATGGTGACAAATTCACCGTTATTAATGGTTAAATTAAAATCGTTAATAATGGTATTGGAACCGTAGGATTTTTTGATTGAACGAAGCTCAATAATTGGCTTGTTTTGAACCGAGTTTTCCACTTTCTTTGGTTTTCTCCCTAATGTACCGAAATTTTTCGGTAAAAATTAGAAACAAATGCCCACAAAAATGTAGGCGGCGACTATAAAATAAGCGCTAATGATATAGTGAACGGGAGATAATGAAAAGGAATTAATCAGGTTTTTTCATAAAAACTAAAATAGTTGTGATATATCAAGGATTTTGGCCCTATTTATCGCTAGACTTAGCGCAGTTTTTTATTGTTTTTTCGGAAAGTTAAATTAGATAAAAATAAGGGAGAAAAAGAATGCAAGATTTATTATCTCGAGAACCGGTATTGGAGCGTTTTTTTAATTATGTGAGTTATGATACGCAAGCCAAACCCGGTGCTAAAATTTCTCCTAGTTCAGCCGGTCAATTAGCCTTAGCCAAACTTTTGCAGCAAGAATTAGTGGCGCTCGGTTTACAGGATATTGAACTTACTAAACACGCTGTATTAACCGCATTTTTACCCTCCAATGTAGATCCTCATGCGCCGACAATTGGTTTAATTGCCCATCTCGACACCTCGCCGGATTGCAGCGGCAAACATGTACAACCTGAAGTGATTGATAACTATCGTGGTGGCGATATTGCTTTGGGTATCGGGGAAGAGTTTATCAGCCCGGTGTATTATCCTTTCTTACACCAGCTGGTCGGCAAAACCTTAATCGTCACAGACGGTAAAACGTTGTTGGGGGCAGATAACAAAGCCGGAATAGCGGAAATTATGACCGCACTTTATCGCTTGAAAACCGAGAATTTACCTCACTGCAATATTCGGGTGGCGTTTACCCCGGATGAAGAAATTGGTTTAGGAATGCAATTTTTCCCGTTTGAGCGTTTTTCTTGTGATTGGGCGTATACGATAGATGGTGGCGCAGTCGGTGAATTGGAATATGAAAATTTCAATGCGGCTTCCGCAAAAATCACTTTCCACGGATGCAACATTCATCCCGGTTATGCAAAGCACAAAATGATTAATGCGCTTGCTTTGGCCTGCGAATTTCAAAATGCGTTCCCGGCGACGGAAGTGCCGGAACAAACGGAACAGCGAGAAGGTTTTTTCCATTTGCATCACTTTGACGGCACAATTGAAAAAGTAGAATTGCAGTATTTAATCCGCGATTTTGACAGCGTTCATTTTGAAAAACGTAAACAATTTATCCGTGATTTAGTGGAAAAATTTAACCGACAAAAACGCTTGTTAAAACCGGTTGAATTGGTTTTAACGGAAAACTATAAAAATATGTATGAGGTGGTTAAACAGGTTCCTCAAGCCATTGCATTGGCAGATTCTGCTATGAAGCAATGTAATATCACGCCTCATCATAAATTGATTCGTGGTGGTACGGACGGCGCGTGGTTGGCGGAAAAGGGTTTGGCTTGCCCAAATGTTTTTACCGGCGGTTATAACTTCCATAGTAAGCATGAGTTGATTACGCTGGAAGGCATGAAAGATGCCGTGAACGTGATTGTGAAGTTACTTGAATTAGCAACGAAGAAATAAATTCATCTCAAAAACAGACCGCACTTTGAGTTTTTAAGTCAAAGTGCGGTTTGTTTTATTAGATATTTTCCCTTAGTTCCGTTTTTGTAATGGGAATGTAAATATTGCCAATTCCCTTGACAGCAGATTTATTAATTTCAAAAATACTCCATTTATTTTATTTGACCCACCCAAAAGGAACATTACAATGCCTGAAGCACAGCACAGCACAGCACAGCACAGCACAGCACAGCACAGCACAGCACAGCACAGCACAGCACTTGGATAACCTATCCATTAAATTAACGCAACTTAAATTACTTCTACCTGAAATTTTTTGCGAAGAGCAAATTGATTTTCAAAAATTCCAACAACTTTTTTCTGAACACATCACCACCGAGCCCGAGCGTTATATGTTGAACTGGGCGGGGAAATCGGAAGCCTATCGCATATTACAAGCACAAACTTGCAAAACCCTCACACCGCAACCTGCGGAAAGTGTCAACTTTGATTCCACTGAAAATATTTTTATTGAAGGGGAAAATCTGGATGTGTTGAAAGTGTTACAAAAATCCTATTTCAATAGCATCAAAATGATTTATATCGATCCGCCTTATAACACTGGTAATGATTTTGTTTATAACGACAATTTCAAACAGGATCTTAAAGATTATCAGGAACAAAGCGGCGAATTAGATGAGGAAGGCAAGCTCAAACTGGCATTTAAAAGAAACAATAAAGAAAACGGACACTTCCACAGTAAATGGCTAAATATGATGCTCCCCCGTTTGCATTTGGCAAAGAATTTGCTGAAAGACGACGGTGTCATTTTTATTTCCATTGATGACAATGAACAGGCACAGTTGAAGTTGTTGTGTGATGAGGTCTTTGGGGAGGAGAATTTTGTTGCTGATTTTATTTGGGATAAGAAGAATTCAGCAAAAGGGGTTCCTCCAAAAAATATGGTGGTTAATATTCACGAATACATTGTTTGTTATTCCAAAAATACGACGAAATTATTAGGGGAATTAAGAACCAAAGAAGGATTTCATAATCCTGATAATGATAGTAGGGGGGAATGGCGTTTATCTAATATAAAAAGTACATTAGAAAAGCCACAGGATAAATTTATTATTAAGGATCCTAAAACAGGATGGAGTTTTGAGAATTATTGGGCATTTTCTCAAAATTCTCTTGAGAAAATGATTAAGGAAGAACGTATCATTTTTCCTAAAAATCCAGATGGGTTACCTAAACAAAAAGAATTTTTTAGTGAGTTTGTTAATCCTTATATGCCAATTAAATCTCATTTGGGGTGGTTTGATCCTCAATCTACAACGGAGAAAAAAGTAGAATCTTTAATGGGATCAAAAATTTTCTTATATCGTAAGCCAGTTGAATTGATCAAAAAGATTATTTCTCAGTCTGATAATAGTAATGAAATCTTTATGGATTTCTTTTCTGGTTCAGGCACAACCGCCCACGCCGTGATGCAACTTAACGCCGAAGATAACGGCAATCGTCGTTTTATTTGTGTACAACTCCCGGAAGTCACGGATGAAAAATCCGAAGCCTTTAAAGCGGGTTTTAAAAATATTGCTGAAATTTCTAAAGAACGCATCCGCCGAGCAGGCAAACAAATTGCCGAAAATTATCCTGATAAACAACTGGATATTGGTTTTAAAGTGTTCAAACTGACTGACAGCCACTTTAAACAATGGCAATCGCCTTCTGCAGAAAATTTAGCGCAGCAAATCGAGTTATTTGTGGATCCTGTGCGGAAAGAGGCAACGCCTGACGCTATGCTTTATGAAATTTTATTGCGCTTGGGCTTGAAATTAACGGCAAAAGTGCGGTCGGAAAATCAGGTGTTTTGGGTGAGTGATGAAAGCGGGCAACAGTTTGCCTTGTTGCTTGAAACCCTGAGTGCGGATTTATTGGATCAGGTGATTTTTGCCCAGCCGAAAAAGGTCGTGACGTTAGATTCGTTGTTTAATGGCGATGATGCCTTAAAGAAAAATGCCGAGTTGCAAATGAATGATGCAGGCATTGCCTTCTTTGTGCTTTAAGGAGGCAAAATGGAACTTCAATTTGAAACTTTGGATTACCAAACGCGCGCCATTCAAGCCGCGGTGGATTTGTTTATCGGGCAACCAAATCAACAAATGGAATTCGGTTTGAAAGCGCAGAATGATATGCGTTTTGTGGCGAATTTGCCGTTACAAATTAATGATGAACAGCTACAACAAAACTTGGCGAAGCAACAAAACAAGTTCAATTTTTACCGCACTTTAATTGGGGAGCAGGGGAAAAATTTTACCGTAGAAATGGAAACCGGCACGGGGAAAACCTATGTGTATTTACGTACGATTTTTGAATTGAATCGTCAATACGGCTGGCAGAAATTTGTGATTGTGGTGCCGAGCGTGCCTATTCGTGAGGGCGTATTGCACACCTTGGAAACAACGCGTAGCCACTTTGCTACCCTGTTTGATAACCCGAGCGTAAATCCGAAATATGAATATAAGAGCAATCAACTTTCCCGCTTAAAAGCCTTTGCTACTGGCAATCATATTGAAATTTTGGTGATGAATATTGATGCCTTTGCCAAAGAAAGCAATGTGATTAATACACAAAATGAAAGTGGCGATGCGCCCATTCGTTATATTCAACACGTCAATCCTATTGTGATTATTGATGAACCGCAGAATATGGAAACGGATATTCGCCGTCATGCTATCGCAAGTCTCAATCCTTTATTCACTCTACGCTATTCAGCGACCCATAAAAACGCCTATAACCCGATTTTTCGCCTCAATCCCGTGCAGGCGTACGAATTAGGCTTAGTGAAGCAAATCGAAGTGGATAGCGTGTTGGCGGATAATGATGTGAATGGCGCTTATGTGGCGTTAAAAGAAATTAATGCCGGCGCGAAAAGTTGGTCGGCAAAAGTGGAAGTCTTGGTGAATGATAAGTCGATGAAGAAGAAAGTCGTCACCGTTAAGCCTAATCAGGACTTATTTGATCTTTCCAAACAAAATGAAGTTTATCGCAGTGGTTATATTTTGGAAGGAATGAATGTTGAGGAACAACAGATTGAGTTTTCCGGCGGATTAAAAGTGACGAAAGGCGTTGATAATTCTCTCTTGAAAGATGACATTCAAAAAATGCAAATTCGTCGCACAATAGAAGAACATTTACGCAAGGAAAAAATCTTAAATCCATTAGGCATTAAAGTATTGTCGCTATTTTTTATTGATAAAGTGGATAATTACCGCAACGACGGTAAATTTTATCAATGGTTTGAGGAAATTTATCGTGAATTAACTGATGAAGATCCAACGAGTGTGCATGAAGGTTATTTTTCCAAAGATAAAAAAGGCGTTTTGAAAGATACCAACGGCACAACACAGGCGGATAACGACACGTATCATTTAATTATGCGGGATAAAGAAACCTTGCTGTCGTTGGATAAGCCGTTACGTTTTATTTTCTCTCACTCGGCTTTGCGTGAGGGGTGGGATAATCCGAATGTGTTCCAAATTTGTACGTTAAACGATACCCATTCGGAAATTAAAAAACGACAAGAAATCGGACGTGGATTGCGCTTGCCGGTGAATCAGCTTGGCCTAAGAAGCCATGAGCGAGATAAAAATATCCTGACAGTGATTGCCAATGAAAGCTATGAGGAATTTGCGACCAAATTACAACGGGAAATTGAAGAAGATTGCGGTGTGTCCTTTGATAAAGGACAAATTAAAAATAAGCTGGATCGAAAATATGTGCGTTATCGCAAAGATTTTAGCCAACACCCGGAATTTGCCGCGATTTGGGAACGTATTAAGCACCAAACGACTTATCGGGTCAATTTTTCACAGGATGATCTGATCGAAAGTGCGGTCGAAAATTTGGTCAAAATGCCACGTATTGATGAGGTGAAAATTCGGCATGAAAAGGTCGCCTTTGCGATTAATGAAAAAGGCGTGACGACAGAATATCGTTCTTCCAATCAGGTAACCTCAAAAACTCACTGGGATATTCCTGATGTGTTGGGGGAATTACAGAAGAAAACCGGGCTAACCCGTCAAACCATTTGCCATATTTTGCAAAAATCAAAACGATTGGCTGAGATTTATCATAATCCACAACGTTTTATTGATTTGGTTGCAGAAAAAATTAATGAAGCGTTAAGTCAAATTATGGCGGATGGTGTGGAATATCACCGCATTGCAGAACGCACCTATGAAATGACGTTATTTAAGGATTTTGAGTTTTATCTTAATCAATACAGTTTTTCTGTGAGTAATCAATCAAAAACCATTTATGAGGGCTATATTTCCCTAGATTCCAACACGGAAAATACGTTTGCCCGCCATTGTGAAAGCAGTGAAGATGTCGAGTTTTATTTTAAGTTACCGAAAAATTTTAAAATTCCAACGCCATTGGGGAATTATAATCCCGACTGGGCGGTGGTATTTAAAGGGCAGAATAAAGTTTACTTTGTGGCGGAAACCAAAAATACCGGTAAGGGTATCCAGCGTGGTGTGGATGAAAGCAAGTTGGATCCTTCAGAACAAATGAAAATTGCTTATGCCAGAAAGAATTTTGAACATCTCCATAGAGATTACGATGATTTGGAATATCGCGTGGTAGAAAAAGTAGAGGAACTTGCTGTTTAAACACATTGATTATTCCTAAAATCTATCTCAAAAACAGACCGCACTTTGTTTTTTTAAGTCAAAGTGCGGTTTGTTTTTGGTGTGTTTGTTAAATATAAAAACACCGCCGTAAAGGCGGTGCTTGAGTGAATTATTGAATTTTTTGAATTTGATGTACTTCAATGCTTGTTGGTTCACCAAAATCTTTATCAACGGAACCTTGAATGCGAACGCGATCGTTTGGCGTGACATTGACGCCTTTCCACGCGTGATCATCAACATCCACTTTGATTTCACCCGTGCTATCACGGAAAATAAATTCATCGTCATCGATTTGACGAACAAAGTTACCTTCTAAAGTAACTGGTGCGTGATCAGCCATTTTTTGTGCCGCTTGCACGGTGGTTAGATTGTTACTTGCGTTAGTGTCTTGAAAACCGGCAAATGCGGTAGAAGACATGGCTAACAATGCTGCTAAGGTTACGATTTTTTTCATAAAGACTCCTAAATAATATCAGATGGAATAGTCACGCCACATCGCTGTTTGTATTGGATGTGGCGCATTATAAGTGGCGTTTCTTAAGAAATTCTTAAAATATTCAATATTTTTATTCAATATTTAAAATAAAAAACACTTGGCAAAATGACCGCACTTTAATGGCTTGGTGGCAATGCACCCTGATTCCATTTCTGGCTATCTTGCGGACGTTTTATTTGCAATAAGAAACGTTGATTCGCTTTCGCTGGTTCCTGAACGACTGTGCCGGATGGCGTAGAGAAAGAAATTCCTCCTTTGAGCAATTGCTGTACGCTGCCGGTGTTAAATTGTGCCCCAGACAAGCTCAGGTTGAAATCGTAGCCCGAAGCAATCCAGAATTCAGAGTTTTTGCGGACTAAATGTTGGTATTTTGACGCAATGACAATATGAATTAATACGCGATCGCCGAGGGAGTTTAGCTCTAAATTTTTAATTGTACCTACTTCTACACCACGATACATGATCGGCGAACCGGTAGTAATGTTTAACGCATCTGTCGTTTCTAAGACAAGCGGCAAGCCATTGGTGTATTTGATGTTATTGTTGATGGATTGGGTTAAGGCAAATTGGGTTTTCGTTTTGCCAGAACCAATCTCCACATCAATATACGGTTGTAATAGGCTGTCGATATTTTCAATACCACCAGCGGAAATTTGCGGTGAAATCACTTTGAAACGGGAGCCTTCTTTGGCAATTAATGCCATATAATTCGGATGAATCAACGCTTTGCTGATGATTTTATTATTTTTTTGATCTAATTGAACGCTGTCAATTTCGCCGATCGTTAAACCCAAATAACGTAGCGCCATGCCTTTACTTAAATTCGTCGCATCTTCTGCCGTGAGGATAATTTGTTGTCCGGCAGATTTTGCTCGAAGTTCATTCGGATAAAGGGTGCGATTATGTTTGTTACCACTGTTATCAAAACTGATTGCGCCTTTTAGTGAACGGGTAATCGGTGTTGCTTGAATGCTGATACCTTTCGGCGTAATGTCAATTTGCGCCGCACTTTCCACCCAGAACAGGCTTTTATCAGTTAATAAGTGTTGATATTTCGGATAAATAAATACATCAACTGCAAAGTTTTGCTGTTGTGGACGGATATCTAAAATTTTGCCCACTTCATATTGGCGATAAAGTACCAATGAGCCTTTGTTAATACTTGGTAAATTGGACGTCGTCAGGGTAATTGTCGGATTAGGGCGATTATCAGTAATACCGGCCTCTGCACTGGCTAAATCGCGATAAAGTACATAATTTTCTTTTGCTTTACTTTGTTCTTTGCCTGCAATGACTCGAATTCCGCCTTGTAACCATCGTTCTGGCGTGGCAGCTTCAAAGCGTAAGCCATCAACGCCAATACTCACATCAAAATTGGATGCTGCAACAAATAACGTATCACTGCGGATCAAATGGCGATAATCAGCGGCAACGGCAACTTTAAATTGCACCCCATCGGAAGCGACATGTTGCGCGACCACTTCACCAATTTGAATATTGTTATAGATTAGCGGTTGTCCTTCGCTAATGCCGTAAGTTTCCGGCGCGGTTAAGTTGAGTACTAAAGTATTCGGTTGTTTGAGCAATAACTCGCTTTCTTTAATTACGTTAAAGGCGGTTTGAGTATCGCCATTTCCCGGCAGAACTTCAAAATATTGACCGCGTAAAAGTTTCTGAATATCGGTTAAATCGCCTAAGCCACTTTTTTTCGCTCGCAATACAATGTGGGTATTAGTTTTAAATAAATTGGTTAGGTTCGGATCAATGAGCAAGGTACCACTTAACATTTCATCGTTATTTTCCACCGCACTTAATTTGGATAGCACACCAATTTCCGTATTTTGGTAATACACTTGCGTTTTGCCTGCCTCTAAGCCGGCGACATTCGGAATATTCACGCTGATATTAATGCCGCGTTTTGCCGCTTGTAAATTGGAATAAAGCGTATAGGTTTCATTCATTTCCGCAATCGGGCTGTCGTGTGGTGAATCAAAAGAGGCAGCGCCTTGCACCACCGCATTCAGACTATCAACGTTCACATTTAAACCGGAAACACCGATGTTGGCATTAATGCCGCTGATGTTCCAAAAGTGGCTGTCTTTTTTCACAAATTTTGCATAAGGTTTGTCGATGACAATATCAATTTCGACTTTTTTACCGTCTTCGGTGAAATGGTAGTCATAAACTTTCCCCACGGGCATTTTTTTGTAATAAATTGAGGCACCAATGGAGATAGAACCCAGATCATCAGCAACTAAATGGATCAATAAATCACCCGGGTTTAATTGTGCAATCGGACCTTCTGTTTCCGCAATGAATTGATTTTGGGCATCGCCATCACCCGGTTGTAACGTGATGTAGTTACCTGACACCAAAGCATCTAGCCCTGAAATCCCTGCCAAAGAAGCACTTGGTTTGACTAACCAGAATTTGGTGTTTTCACGCAGCACGCTTCTTGCTTCTGGGTAAATATTAGCCACCACATCGACTTTTTGTAGGTCATCGGTGAAATTCACTTTTTTTACAACACCGATCTGTAAACCTTGATAGCGGATTTGAGTTTTATCTGCGACTAAACCTTCACCATTTGCAAAAGTAATACGAACGCTAATGCCTTGTTCCTGAATTATTTGGAAGAACAAGATAGCGCCAATACAAAGCGCAATGAAAGGAAGAAGCCAAAAAGGCGAAATACGTCTATTTTGAGTGACGTTGGCATCGACTTCAGTGTGTGTTGTGTGTTTTGTGTTGTCTGTCATAAATTTCCCAAATTAAGCGGCTATCAAATTGTTCCGCCGCAATCATTGTTAAGAAAACTGCAGCACCAAAATACAGCGCAGCAGTGCCTACAGAAAAATCAATAATTTGCCCTCTGGTGACTAAGGACATCATGAGTGCTAAAACGAATAAATCCAACATCGACCAGCGACCGACAAAATGGACAACATGTAATAAACGCATTTGCCAGCGGATGGAGTGTTTCAGCTTAAAATGTACACAAATCAGTAAATATAAAATAATCAATACCTTACTGACGGGCACGAAAATACTGGCAGTGAAAACGACAAAGGCAATGAAATAGCTTCCCATGTCAATAAAACTTAGCACGCCGGACATTAGCGTATCGGCACTTGGTGCTCCATTGACATAGATTACCGAGATGGGCAGCAGGTTCGCCGGAAAGAGCATGATAATACCGGCTAACAATAACGCCCAAGTCCGTTGTAATTTTATGGCAGAAGGAATATCAATTTGCGAATAACAACGCGGGCAAATTTCTTTACCTTTGCTATCCCTCAAGGGATTGAGGAAACTGTATTGGCAAGAATGACAGTAGCGCAAATCCTCTGCTTTGGTGATATCGTTGACCGCCTTACTTTGTGGGTAAAAATCATTCCACACTTCTGCCGGGTTAATTTTGATAAATAATAACGTGGTTAAAAGTGCGGTAAAAATAAAGGCGATTAAATAAATATCCAATTCTAACGTGGCGTATTCTTTTACTTTGAACATCGTCACACCCAGCGCCACTAAATACACATCAAACATGACCCACGGTTTAATGTAGCCTAAGGAGATTAAAAGGTTGCGAGGTTTGGCTTTGACCATTTGCGCTAAGCGCAACAAAATGACTAAAAGTGCAAAGGCAATGGGCATAAAAACAGCACAAATAAAAATTAAAAATGCCGTATAAGAGAAGCCTTGTGTTGCCATTTTCCATACACCTTGCCACACCGAAGCATTAATTTTCTCACCGAGCAGGTGAATGCTCAACAACGGGTAAGTCAACGCAAAGGGCATGAGTATCAAAATTGAAAGGGCTATAATGGAACAGCGTTTAAGGCTCCAGCGGTTGGTTGAGTACAACACATTATGACAGCGCGGACAGGCAGCACGTTGACCTTTTTGTAAGGGCAGAATTTTGATTACGGCATTACAATCGCCGCAGCGGGCAATGCGGGAGTAATTTGCCTTGGTCAAATCGGTTTCTAACTTGCCTGTCATGAATCGTTATTCCTCATCAAAGAAACGCGTATTTTATACTGGTTCTTTTCTTTTGGCACGGATTTGCTGAATATGGCATAAAAAAGTGCGGTCGTTTTTGCCGGCGTTTATGATTTCTCCACTCTAAATCTGATTATTCATTGTCATTTTTAGCCAAAGTGGCTAAAATGTGGCAAGTTTTTTCTATTCAAAATCTACATAGGATGTCTACAGGATTTCGTCATGACAGAAGTACAAAAATTAACTAATAATAAAGAAATAATTGCTTATTTAGCGGAAAAATTTCCGCTCTGTTTTTCTCTTGAGGGAGAAGCAAAACCGTTAAAAATCGGTTTGTTCCAAGATTTAAGTGAAGCATTAAAAGATGATGAACGCGTAAGTAAAACACAATTACGTCATGCTTTGCGTCAATATACGTCTAACTGGCGCTATTTACATGGTTGTAAAGTAGGTGCCGTGCGTGTGGATTTACAAGGCAATCCGGCTGGTGAATTAGAACAGGAACATGCGGATCATGCTGCTCAACAATTAGCTGAAGCTAAAGCATTGGTTGCACAAAAACGCGCAGCGGAAAAAGCAGCCAAGGCAGTAACTGAGAAAAAACGCCCGGCGCGTCGTGCTCCAAAACAGGGTGAAAAAACGGTACGTAAACCTAAATTAGTGCTGACCAGCGTAAACATGGCAGAGTTACAAGAAGGTCAGAAGGTGAAGGTCAAAGTGGGCGACAGAGCGCAAAATGCCAAAGTGTTGGAATTCTCCAACGAGGCCGCCCGCGTAGAGTTAGATAACGGTTTAGTCGTAAACGTCACAGCGGATCGTTTATTTGCTTAAACCAACTTTTAATGAAGTTATCTGTGCAGATAACTTCATTTTGTTTTTGCCGTATATATTAGGAAAGTTTGAATGAAATTGACTAAAACGAAAAATTATTTGACCGCACTTGTATTAGGAACGTTGTTTCTTAATGCGGGTGTTGTTGATGCGGTGCAACCTAAGTTAAAGCCTTCAGATATTGTTGCACTGCAACCTTCTGAAGCGAATATGTTTGCCACGAAGCGCGCAACAACACGTTTGACGCAGTCTCATTATCGTAAATTTCAATTAGATGACGAATTCTCTGAGAAGATTTTTGACCGTTATCTCAAAGGGTTAGACTTTAACCGTAATACTTTTTTACAGTCGGATATTGATGATTTACGCGCAAAATATGGCAAAAAAATTGATGATGAATTGAATGCAGGCAACTTGGATATTGCGTTTAATATCTATGATTTAATGATGAAACGTCGTTATGAGCGTTATCGTTACGCATTGTCTTTGTTGGATAAAGAACCCGCTTTAAATGATGATACGCAAATTGAAATTGATCGTGAAAAAGCCGCATGGCCTAAAACGGAAGCGGAAGCCGATAAATTGTGGGAAGCGCGTGTCAAAAATGACATCATCAATTTGAAATTAAAAGACAAAAAATGGCCTGAAATTAAAGAGAAATTAGTTAAACGCTATAACTTGGCCATTCGTCGATTGACTCAAACCAAAGCGGATGATGTGGTACAAACCTACTTAAACGCATTTGCCCGTGAAATCGATCCACATACCAGTTATTTAGCGCCTCGTACGGCAAAAAGCTTCAATGAAAGTATGAATCTTTCTTTGGAAGGTATTGGCGCTACGTTACAGTCTGAAGACGATGAAACCAGTATTAAATCGTTAGTGCCTGGCGCGCCGGCAGAACGCAGCAAAAAACTTAAAGCTGGCGATAAAATTATTGGTGTAGGCCAAGAAAAAGGTGAAATTGAAGATGTAGTCGGTTGGCGCTTAGAGGACATTGTTGACAAGATCAAAGGTAAAAAAGGGTCTAAAGTTCGTTTGGAAGTTGAATCGGCTAAAGGTGGCAAGTCTCGTATTGTTACCTTGGTACGTGACAAAATTCGTATTGAAGACCAAGCAGCAAAATTAACGATTGAGAAAATGGATGGTGTTGATGTTGCTGTGATTAAGATTCCTAGTTTTTACTTGGGATTAACAGAAGATGTCAAAAAATTACTTAACGACATAAAAGCGAAAAAAGCGTCTGCATTAATCGTTGATCTTCGTGAAAATGGCGGCGGTGCTTTAACAGAAGCCGTTGGTTTAACCGGTTTATTTATTAGCGATGGCCCGGTTGTTCAGGTTCGCGATGCTTATCAACGTATTCGTGTACATGAAGATCCGGATAATGCGCAACAATATACCGGTCCGTTATTGGTTATGATCAATCGTTTTAGTGCATCAGCCTCTGAAATTTTTGCTGCGGCAATCCAAGATTACAATCGTGGTATCGTTATTGGGCAAAATTCTTATGGAAAAGGTACCGTTCAACAAAGCCGTTCCTTGAATTTTGTTTACGACTTGGATCAAACGCCACTGGGTTTATTGCAATATACGATTCAAAAATTCTATCGTATCAATGGCGGTAGCACACAGCTGAAAGGTGTTGCACCAGATATTCAATTCCCAGATGTCATTGATAGTAAAGAATACGGTGAAGAAAAAGAAGATAATGCGTTGCCATGGGATAAAATTCCGTCAGTGAATTATTCTGAGGTGAGCGAAGCACGCGAACCGGTCTCCGAATTGGTACAAAAACATAATGACCGCATGGCGAAAAATCCGGAATTTATTGCACTTAACGAAGATTTAAAAGTGCGTAATGAACGTCGTGAACGTAAGTTCTTGTCGTTAAATTATCAAAAACGCAAAGCGGAAAATGATAAAGATGACGAGAAACGTTTGAAAGACATTAATGAGCGTTTCAAACGTGAAGGTAAAAAGCCATTGAAAGATATTGATGATTTGCCGAAAGATTATGAAGCGCCGGATTTCTTCTTGAAAGAGGCAGCTGCAATTGCGGCAGATATGGTTAAATTTGAGCAGAAAAAGGCTGAAATAAAACAGGCTGATAAGTCTGCAAATCAATAAATCTCTTGTTTTTGGATCGCACTTTTCTAAGTGCGGTCGTTTTTAAGAAAGTTTATAAAAATTAAGGTAAGTTGATGAATACTCGAACGTTTAAAGTAGTTACTCTCGCGATGATAAGCGTGCTTTATGTGGGGAATGCCGCTGCAGAAGAATTACAGCAAAGTGATTTAACTCTCGCCACACAGCAGTTGGAGCTAGAAAATAAGGTCGAGGAAGCGCGTTTAGCGGCAGAGAAAAAGGCCGAAGAAGAACGCTTGGCGCTTGAAGCTGAAAAACGCTTTTCTGAGCGTTTTGGTGATATTTCTCTTCAATTTAAACCTTTAATTGCCAAAATTTATGTTGAGAATCATTTTTCTCCAATTTGGACAGATAATCAGGCCAAGCAGCAATTTTTACACGATTATGCCTTAGCGATTGCGGGGGGAATTTCAAAACGCTCAGCAAATGCTTTAAATGCGATCTATGAGTCGACTGGAAAAGATGAGTTAATTGAAGATGTTCTGTTAACCGATGCATTTTTAGATTATTTGTTTTATGCCACCAATGTAGCGAAATCTGCACAAAAATGGTTATATGCAGGCAATAGCTATAAAGCCGGTCAGTTAAGCTATGAGCAAGTGTCTGCATGGTTAAGTGCGGTCAAAAATAATGATAGTTTCTCTTTTGTGAAAAATCTTTCCGGTGAAAATGCGCTCTTTAAGCAAACATCAGAGCGAGTTGCTCATGTGATTGAAGCGGGTGTTGATAAGCATAATATGGTTGAATTGCATCGTTTGGCGATTAATGCTCAACGTTTACGCATTTTACCAGCATTCCAAGATGGTATTTTCGTGAATATTCCAAGTTACGAACTCAATTATTATCGCGATGGACAAGTGGTTTTAAGTTCCCGTGTGATTGTTGGACAATCAAGCCGTAAAACGCCGGTGATGTCTAGTCGTTTGAGTAATGTGGTAGTGAACCCGCCTTGGAATGCGCCAACCCGTTTGATTAACGAAGATATTATTCCAAAAGTACGTAAAGATCCGAGTTATATTTATCGCCATGGCTATACGATTATTGATGGCAGTGGTAATACCATCGATCCTTACACTATAGATTGGGAAAATATGTCAGCGAAAAGATTTCCATATCGTTTACGCCAAGCACCAAGTGATAACAGTGCATTAGGGAACTATAAATTCAATATGCCGAGTTCTGAGGCAATTTATTTGCACGATACACCGAAACGTAATTTATTCGGCAATAAAAATCGTGCCTTAAGTTCTGGTTGTGTCCGTGTGGAAAAATCAGATCAGTTGGCCACTATTCTATTGCAAGAAGCGGGTTGGACGGACGAAAGAAAACAAAATGTGTTGAAAAGTAGGAGAACAACTTCTGTTGGTATTACATCCGACAATCCGGTCTTTTTGTATTATGTCACTGCATGGGTGGATAAAGACCAAGTTCATACTTTGCCGGATATTTACGGTTATGACAAAACGCCTGATTTAAGTTATATTAATTGGGATATTTTAAAACACTATATTCAACTTTAATCCGTGGGATTTAGTTTGGTAACTTTAATCAAGTAAACGGATTGCGATCATATTTAGGAAATACATAATGAGTCATATTAACCATGGTCGACGTAAATGGTTATCGTTAGGGGGAATTGTATTAGGCGCTTCGCTTTTGCCGAATACGGTTTTAGCGGCTGTTTCAACGCCCAAACCCCGCCTACTAAGTTTTCGTAACATTAATACCGGCGAGAAACTGAGCGCAGAATTTGCGCTTGGACGTGGTTTCACTAATGCCACTTTGCGATTATTAGACCACCTTCTGCGTGATAAGCGTACCAATCAGGTTCATCGAATGGACCCAAATCTTTTTACCAAATTCTATCAGGTGCAACAAAATCTCGGTTTACGCAACACGGAAATTCAAATTATTTGTGGCTATCGTTCTGCTGCCAGCAATGCGGCAATGCATCGTCGTAGCCGAGGAGTCGCAAGTAATAGCTACCATATTCGTGGACAAGCCATTGATTTTCGCATTGATGGTGTTCCGTTAGCGAAAGTACGCGATGCGGTTGATGCGCTACAAAATGGTGGTGTCGGTTTTTATCCGCGCAGTAATTTTGTGCACATGGATACCGGTCCGGTGCGTACTTGGCGCGGTAGTTAGTAAAAAACATCTGAAATTTAGACCGCACTTTTGTGCGGTTTTTTTACCGAAAAATATGACGAGTATCGTATGAACATTGAAATTATCCCCGTAACGGCATTTCAACAAAATTGTTCTTTAATTTGGGACGATGAAAAAAAAGCGGCAATTATTGATCCGGGTGGCGAAGCGGAAAAACTAATTAAACGGATTGAAGAACTTGGGCTGAATTTACAAGTGATTTTATTAACTCACGGTCATTTAGACCATGTGGGGGCGGCAGAAAAATTAAAACAGCATTTTAATGTCCAAATTTGGGGTTCTAATTCGCAAGATGATTATTGGTTTAAAAACTTGCCACAACAGTCAGAAAAATTTGGCATGCTGTTTGAGGTGTCTGCTTTTGAACCGGATCGTTGGTTAGATCAGGATGGTGAAACGCTCAATATCGGTGATTTCACGTTTGAGGTTTTACACTTGCCGGGACATACGCCAGGGCATATCGGTTTTATAGAACATCAAAAACGTATTGCTTTTACCGGTGATGTGTTGTTCAAAAATGGCATTGGACGAACAGATTTCCCTGGGGGCAACTATGAGGCAATTTTGGCGTCTATTCGTAATAAATTATACCCTTTGGGGGATGATATGATTGTGGTACCTGGGCATGGGCCTTATACCACTATTGGTGAAGAAAAACGAACCAACCCTTATGTCAAAGCGAGCGAATAAATTGCCTATTTAATTTTTTAGAAAGTGCGGTGAGAAATGAAAATATTTTCACTGCTCTTTTTTTATACAAAAGTTAATTTTTTGTAAAAATTCAAACCTAGATCACAGTATCAAATGAATGCTTTTGGCATAATGCGAGCATTCAAAGCGCAGAAAATTCTTCTGTATTTTATTTACCGTTACGTTGTTTGTTAGCGTATTTAAATCTTAAGGTGGTATGTATGCAGCATTCTTTACATGAATGGCTCTCCTCCAGTGCACTAGGTGGGGCAAATCAGTCTTATATTGAGGATCTTTATGAAAGTTATCTTGAGGACCCGAACAGTGTGGATGCCAGTTGGCAGGAAATTTTTAAAACGCTGCCCAAATCCACCGCACTTGAGCAACCCCATTCAACGGTGCGCGATTATTTCCGCCGTTTAGCGCGAGAAAATCATGGACAGAGCGTGACCGTGATTGATCCGGAAGCGAGTGCGAAATTAGTCAAAGTTTTACAATTCATTAACGCATACCGTTCCCGTGGTTACATTGAAGCCACTCTCGATCCCCTCAATTATTACCGTTGGAAAACTTCCTCGGTACCTGAATTAGACTATCACCAACATGGATTAACCGACGCTGATCTGGACGAAAGTTTCAATATCGACTATGCCGTTTATGGCAAGGAAAGCATGAAGCTCCGTGATTTAGCCCGCGACTTGAAAGCCACCTATTGTGGCAATATCGGGCTTGAGTTTATGCACATTCATGATATGGAACAGCGTAATTGGTTGCAAAGCAAACAAGAAAAATGGATTCAACAACCGCTTTTCACTAAAGACGAAAAAATCAATTTGCTGAAAGAATTAACGGCAGCGGATGGCTTAGAGCGTTACTTAGGCGCGAAATTCCCGGGCGCGAAACGTTTTTCTTTAGAAGGAAGCGATGCCTTTATTCCGATGATGAAAGAGATTATTCGTCATGCCAGCCGTAATGGGATGGACGATGTGGTCTTGGGCATGGCGCACCGTGGCCGTTTAAATATGTTAGTCAACGTGTTTGGTAAACGCCCAAGCGACTTATTTGATGAGTTTGCCGGTAAACATGCGGAAGATAATCGCACCGGTGACGTGAAATATCACCAAGGTTTCTCCTCTGATTTTGCTGTGGATGATAAAAAAGTACATCTGACACTTGCCTTTAACCCGTCTCATTTAGAAATTGTGAGCCCGGTTGTGATTGGTTCCGTCCGCGCAAGACAAACCCGTAAACAAGACACCGAACATAATAAAGTGTTGGCGGTAACGGTGCACGGTGACTCCGCGGTTACCGGTCAAGGTATCGTGCAAGAAACCTTAAACATGTCCAATGCGCGTGGCTATAAAGTGGGCGGTACGATTCGTATTGTGATCAATAACCAAATTGGTTTTACCACCTCTAACCCGAACGATACTCGTTCTACCGAGTTTTGTACCGACATCGCCAAAATGATTCAAGCGCCGATTATTCACGTGAACGGCGATGACCCAGAAGCGATTGCTTTTGCTGCCCGTATGGCGGTGGAATATCGCGCGGTCTTTAAACGGGATATTTTCATTGATTTGATTTCCTACCGTCGTCATGGTCATAACGAAGCCGACGAACCGTTAGCGACTCAGCCGATGATGTATGGCATTATCAAAAAACACCCGACCCCGCCGAAAGTGTATGCCAATCGTTTAATTCAAGAAGGTGTGATTACAGAAGAAGATGCCACTGAAATTGCCAATTTATACCGTGATGCCTTGGATAATGGTGAATGTGTCGTGCCGGAATGGCGTGCGATGGATATGGCAAAAGTGGACTGGTTGCAGTATCTCAACTATGACTGGACGGCGCCGTATGAAAGTAAATTCCCGGAAGAGCGGTTTAAAACCTTAGCAAAACGTGTCTCTCACTATCCGGATTACGTGCAGCCGCACCCTCGTGTTGAAAAAATCTACACCGACCGCCAAGAAATGGGTCGAGGCGAAAAATTATTAGACTGGGGGATGGCGGAAACCATGGCGTACGCCACTTTATTGGATGAAGGCATTCATGTGCGTTTATCCGGTGAAGATGCCGGTCGTGGTACGTTCTTCCATCGTCATGCCGTCGTACATAACCAAAAAGACGGTACCGGCTATGTGCCATTAACCCAATTACACGCCAATCAAGGTCGCTTTGAAGTATGGGATTCCGTTTTAACCGAAGAAGGGGTGCTTGCCTTTGAATATGGTTATGCCACCACGGATCCGAAAACCTTAACCATTTGGGAAGCTCAGTTTGGTGATTTCGCCAACGGGGCGCAAATCGTGATTGACCAATTCATCAGCTCCGGCGAACAAAAATGGGGCAGAATGTGTGGTTTAGTGATGTTGCTACCACACGGTTACGAAGGACAAGGCCCGGAACACTCATCTGCCCGTTTGGAGCGTTATTTGCAGCTTTGTGCAGAACAAAATATGCAAGTTTGTGTGCCTTCAACGCCGGCGCAGGTGTATCACATGTTACGTCGCCAAGCGATTCGTAAAATGCGTCGTCCGTTAATTGGTATTTCACCGAAATCCTTGTTACGTCATCCGTTAGCGGTGTCCAGTATGGATGAATTGCTTAACGGCACATTCCAAACGGTCATTGGTGAAATTGACAACCTTGATCCGAAAAATGTGAAACGTGTGGTGATGTGTGCCGGTAAAGTATATTACGATTTATTGGAGCAACGCCGTAAAAATGAACAGGATAACGTGGCTATCATTCGTATTGAGCAACTTTATCCGTTCCCGCATGACGATGTGAAAGCCGCTTTAGCGCCTTATTCACATGTAACGGATTTTGTATGGTGTCAAGAAGAGCCACTGAACCAAGGGGCTTGGTATTGCAGTAAACATAACTTTGAGGCAGTGATTCCGGACAATGCCAAATTGTCTTATGCCGGCCGCCCGGCTTCTGCTTCACCGGCGGTAGGTTATTTGTCATTGCATGCCAAACAGCAAAAACAATTGGTGGAAGATGCATTGACGCTTTAATTCGTTAAAGTGCGGTGTATTTTTCGCTTGTTTTAAAAACACCTTGAAAAACGACCGCACTTTATGCTTAACAACATTGATACTTAGCTAAATGAATACAAAAAAGGAATGAAATTATGACTATTGAAATTCTTGTCCCGGATTTGCCTGAATCAGTTGCTGATGCAACAGTCGCCACTTGGCATAAAAAAGCAGGTGATGCGGTGAAACGCGATGAAGTGATTGTGGAAATTGAAACAGACAAAGTGGTGCTTGAAGTGCCGGCGCAAGCAGACGGCGTGATCAGTGAAATCGTGCAAGATGAAGGTGCCACAGTCGTAAGTAAACAGTTGTTGGGTAAATTGGAAGCTTCCGCAACAGCCGCTGCAGCAGCCATGGAAAAAATGGCAGAACCGACACCGGCGGATCGTCGTACCGAAGTGCCGGATGAGCCTCATACCACGGATGCGTTAAGTCCGGGAGTTCGTCGTTTATTAGCGGAACATGATATTCAAGCATCTGATGTGAAAGGCACTGGCGTTGGCGGTCGTATTACCCGCGAAGACGTCGAGGCGGTTATTGCAAAACGTGTAGCTGTACCTAAACCGGCAGAAACGACCGTCAGCACGGTGGCTTATTCAGCACGCAGTGAGAAACGCGTTCCGATGACCCGTTTGCGTAAACGTATTGCCGAACGTTTGTTGGAAGCCAAAAATAATACAGCGATGTTAACCACATTCAATGAAGTGGATATGCAACCGATCATGAATTTGCGTAAACAATACGGCGAAAAATTTGAAAAACAACACGGCGTACGTTTAGGTTTTATGTCTTTCTACATCAAAGCGGTGGTAGAAGCCTTAAAACGTTATCCGGAAGTGAATGCCTCCATTGACGGTGACGATGTGGTTTATCACAATTATTTTGACGTGAGTATTGCGGTTTCCACGCCACGTGGTTTGGTGACCCCGGTATTGCGTGATTGCGACAACCTTTCTATGGCAGACATTGAAAAATCGATTAAAGCCTTAGCGGAAAAAGGACGTGATGGTAAGTTGACTGTGGAAGATTTAACCGGCGGTAACTTTACTATTACTAACGGTGGTGTGTTTGGTTCTTTGATGTCCACTCCAATTATCAACCCACCGCAAAGCGCTATTTTGGGTATGCACGCCATTAAAGAGCGTCCGGTTGCTGTGGATGGTCAAGTGGTGATTCGTCCAATGATGTATTTGGCATTAAGTTATGACCACCGTTTAATTGATGGCCGTGAGTCTGTCGGTTTCTTGGTCACCGTGAAAGAATTGTTGGAAGACCCAACAAGATTATTGCTAGAAATCTAAAGAAAGAAGAACCGCGTGTGCGTAAGGCAGGCGGTTCTTTGTTTCAACAGACAATAAAAATTAGGGCATTTAACAGAGGATTTTCTATGAATCTACATGAATATCAAAGTAAGCAAGTTTTTGCCGAATACAAATTGCCGGTGGGCAAAGGCATTGCCTGTAAAACCGCAGATGAAGCGGCAGAGGCGATTAAACAGTTAGACGGTGACGCTTGGGTGGCGAAATGTCAAGTGCATGCCGGTGGACGCGGTAAAGCGGGTGGCGTGAAACTTGTACGCAACGAAGCGGAAGTCAGAGAGTTTGCGAGTAAATGGTTAGGGCAACGTTTGGTCACTTTCCAAACGGATGCTAATGGTCAGCCGGTAAACACGATTTATGTAGAAGAAGGCTCACAAATTGAACGTGAATTGTATCTAGGCGCGGTGCTCGATCGTGCTTCTCAACGTGTGGTGTTCATGGTGTCCACTGAGGGTGGGATGAATATCGAAGAAGTCGCGGTAAAAACACCGCACTTATTACACAAAATGGCGATTGATCCGCTTACCGGTGGTATGCCATATCAAGGGCGTGAGCTGGCGTTTAAATTGGGTTTAAAAGGCGATCAAGTGAAACAATTTGCCCATATTTTTACCCAAATGGCAAAAATGTTCGTCGAAAGAGATTTGTCCTTATTAGAAGTGAACCCACTGGTGGTTACAAAAGAGGGGAACCTCCTTTGTTTAGATGCCAAAATCGTGGTGGATGGCAATGCGCTATATCGTCAACCGGCTTTAGCCGCAATGCAAGATCCAAGCCAAGAAGACCCGCGCGAAGCCTTAGCGGAAAGTTTCCAACTTAACTATGTGGCATTAGACGGCAATATCGGTTGCATGGTGAACGGCGCAGGGCTTGCCATGGGTACTATGGATATTGTGAAGTTACACGGCGGTCAACCGGCGAACTTCTTGGACGTGGGCGGTGGTGCAACCAAAGAACGCGTTGCGGAAGCCTTTAAAATCATCCTTTCTGATAAAAATGTAAAAGCGGTACTCGTCAATATTTTCGGTGGCATTGTACGCTGCGATCTGATTGCTGAAGGGATTGTGGCGGCTGTGAACGAAGTGGGTGTCAACGTGCCTGTGGTGGTGCGTTTAGAAGGTAATAATGCCCCGTTAGGCCGTGAAATTTTAGCGAAGAGCGGTTTGAATATTATTGCTGCCCAAACGTTGACTGATGCGGCGGTAGAATCGGTGAAAGCGGCAAAGGCTAACGCATAAGGAGCAATAGCATGTCAATTTTAATTAATAAAGATACAAAAGTGATTTGCCAAGGTTTCACCGGCGGTCAAGGTACATTCCACTCCGAACAGGCATTAGCTTATGGTACTAAACTGGTGGGAGGCGTTTCACCAAATAAAGGTGGCACGACCCATTTAGGATTGCCTGTGTTTGACACCGTACGCGATGCAGTCGAGGCAACCGGTGCCACAGCAACGGTGATTTATGTGCCAGCGCCGGGCTGTAAAGATGCGATTTTAGAGGCGATTGATGCTGGGATTAAATTGATTATTTGTATCACCGAAGGCATCCCAACCTTGGATATGCTGGTGGTGAAACAACGTTTGAACCAAACAGGTGTGCGCATGATTGGGCCAAACTGTCCGGGCGTGATTACACCGGAAGAATGCAAAATCGGTATCATGCCGGGCAACATTCATAAAAAAGGGAAAATCGGTATTGTTTCTCGCTCAGGTACGTTGACGTATGAAGCCGTGAAACAAACCACGGACGAAGGTTTTGGTCAATCGACTTGCGTGGGTATCGGCGGCGATCCAATCCCAGGCTCCAACTTTGTGGATATTTTGAAATTATTCCAAGAAGATCCGCAAACGGAAGCGATTGTCATGATCGGCGAAATTGGCGGTTCCGCGGAGGAAGAAGCGGCAGCGTTCATTAAAGAACATGTGACCAAACCGGTGGTGAGCTACATTGCCGGCGTGACAGCGCCGAAAGGCAAACGCATGGGGCATGCCGGTGCCATTATCAGTGGCGGAAAAGGGACTGCTGATGAAAAATTTGCGGCACTGGAAGCTGCCGGTGTGAAAACCGTGAGAAGTTTGGCAGAAATCGGTTCAGCGTTAAGAGAAATGTTGAATAAATAATTGCCTTGAATGAAAAAAGTGCGGTTGGTTTTAAAAACGTTTTTAAAATCGACCGCACTTTTTCTTTTTATTGTTCCCGTTTATTGAAACACATGTTGATGTTCAAGCAATTGGGCTTTAGTTAAAGCGAATACACCTACGCCGCCATTGGCGAGTTCAAGCCAGTTAAACGGCACTTGTGGGAATTGTTCGATTAAATGTACCATGCTGTTGCCCACTTCACAGACTAATACGCCATCATCCGCTAAGTAATTTGGTGCTAGGCGCAGGATTTCTTTGGTGATAGTTAACCCATCATTGCCGGAGCCGAGAGCCATTTCCGGTTCGTAGTGAAATTCCTCCGGCATATCGGAGAGATCTTCTAGATCTACATAAGGAGGGTTAGTGACAATGAGATCATACTGTTCTTCCAATAAACGGGAGAATAAATCCGACTGAATCGGGAAGACGCGGTGAGTTAAATTGTGGCGTTCAATGTTGATTTCGGCAACATTTAATGCATCAAAAGAGAGATCAACGGCATCCACATCGGCTTCAGGGAAGCGCTCCGCACAGGCGATCCCAATACAGCCGCTGCCGGTACACATATCTAAAATACGTTGCGGTTCACGTGTTAATAAGCCGGCGAATCCTTGTTCAATCAAGGCACTGATGGGAGAGCGAGGAACAATCACGCGTTCATCCACATAAAACTCTAAGCCGCAGAACCAAGCACGGTGAATTAAGTAAGCAACAGGAATGCGTTTTTCAATGCGGATGATGACCAAACGGATGATTTCAAGCTTTTCTGCCGTAGTGAGACGGGTGTCATACAATTCACTTGGGAAATCAGCTGGGAGGTGCAAGGTAGCTAAGACCAATTGTTGTGTTTCATCCCAAGCATTGTCATAGCCGTGTCCGTAGTAAATGTCGGCACGATTGAAGGTGCTGTAGCACCAACGTAGGAAATCTTTGATCGTGTGCAGTTCTTCTTGCACGTTGGCGGAATAAATATCGTCAATAAGTTCCTGATTAAAGGTAATTTGGTTCATGATTTTCTCGTATCAATGTTAAAATTGCGCGTAGTTATACCATATTTGAGATAGGAAACGAAATGTTAGATGAGGAAGCAATTTCCCTGTTTCGTGCTGAAATGAAAGGCGTGAAACCGTTAAAACAGGATACTTTTGTGGCTGCACGTCCCCATAAAAAGAAAGCACTGGCAACGATAAAAGAACAGCGTGAACAACAGGATACGTTATTTTATTTTTCTGATGAATATGAGCCGTTGTTAAATGAGGAAAGTGCGGTCAAATATTTGCGTGAAAATGAAGATTCTCATTTGTTGAAACAATTACGGCGTGGCGATTTTTCACCGGAGATTTTTTTGGATTTGCATGGCTTAACGCGTGAACAGGCAAAATTAGAGCTGGCGGCATTAATTCAAACCTGCGAGAAAGAACATCTTTATTGTGCCAGTGTGATGACAGGTTACGGCACTTATACGTTAAAACGCCAGATTCCCCGTTGGTTGGTACAACACCCGAAAGTACGGGCATTGCATCAAGCCCCCAAAGAATGGGGCGGTGAGGCGGCTATTCTGATCTTGATTGATGTCTAGCAACATTTCTGAATGGCTTGGTAAAGCGGCGGTAAAATTTGATTGATCATGCTGAGTTGCTGCATTGGAATGTGTGCTTGCAGCTGTGCCGCTTTATTATTTTTTTCAAAATGGCTTTGAGCCTGTTTCAAACTCACTTCAATGTTATTGTGCAACGTCTCAAACTGTGTTGGTGTCAGTTGCTCAATATTTTCTAGGATATGAATGATTTTCTTCGCAGCAGGATAGAATTCCGCTAAAAAGAAGGTGCTTTGTTGCATTTGCTTCATTTTGCTGCGGTAGGCGCCCAGCGTAGAAATGTAACTAAGCAGAGAATAGTTAATTTTTAAAAGCTCAAATCCCGCCTGTAAATGCTCCTGATATTTTTTCGGCTCATGGTTCATATTGGAGATGGTAGCACTTAATGCCGAGGCATATTCATGGGCATAACGACGGGCAATGCGGTATTTCAAGTTATCGCCTTTGCCGAACTGTAATTGACTGACAATATACAGCAAATATTGGGCATCGCTTTTGATTGCCTGACGGCTGACTTTATCTAACTGCAAATATTTCCAGTCAGGCCATAAGTAAGACACGGCAAACCAGGAAATGGTCGCGCCAATCAGGGTGTCAATCACACGAGAATAAAGCGCTTGTTCCACATTAAAACCCATCACATCAAAGCTGAAAATAACCTGTAAGGTAATGAAGAAAGTGGAAAAACTGTAATTATTGGTACGGAAAAAGAAAAACAGGGTGCTGGTGAGAACGATTAAGCCTAATTGTAATTCCAGTGTCGGATTCGCATAAGGCAGAAGCGAGGCAATAATCACACCGAGAATCGTGCCGATAATTCGCTGTTTTAGACGAAGTTTAGTCGCTGTGTAGTTGGGCTGACAAACAAAAACAGCGGTTAATAAAACCCAATACGCCCGATCTAAGGGCAAAAACTCGCCGATGGTGCAACAAATAAGCACCACAATCGACAAACGCACCGCATGACGAAACAGTTGTGAATTGAAATTAAAGTGGCTACGTAGGGCAAGTAGGATATTTTTAAAACCGGTTATTTGTTCTGTATAAATTTGTGCCGTATCCGTTTGTTCCAACTCGTTCACTTCTTGATCAATATGGCGTAATTGGTAGTCAACGCTTTTTAAATTATCCAGTAATGTTTGGAGATTAATGAGGTTTTCGGTTTCTTCAATATGGCTATTACTATAAAGCTCGAAAGATTGATTTAGCCCGTTAATGGCTTTTTCTAAACGCAGGTCATAACGGTAGGTTTTATTTTGTTGCAAGCTTAGCGCAATATCACGGCAAGCTTGGGCTTGGAGTTCCAGTAAGCGTTGAATACGAAAAATTAAATCGGTATTTTTCAGGTGTTCCGCAAGGGTTTGGTAATCAAAATGATTAGAGCTGATGCGCTCATGAATATCTTGAGCGGAGAAATAATAGCGAATCATTTTGGTTGTGCGGCTGTGGCGATGCTGCCCCCGAATACGATAAAAAAGTGCGGTGCGTGAATCATTAAATGCACTGATCAACACGCTGTTTTTCATCGCCATAGCAATGTGTTTATTGTCAATTTGCTCAATATCGTCGGGATCGAAAAACGTTGATTTAACATCGAGGTAATTGGCAAGAGCCAGAAAGGATTTGGCAACGCTTTCTTGCACCGGGCGATTCGGAAAAAATAAATGCACACATAATGTGGTGATACTGTAAAGCAAGGTGCCGCAAAGAATCATCAATGGATTCATATACCACACGGTTTCCGGTAAATACGTCAGTGTGGTGTATAGCGCCACAACCAATGTACCGAACGCGATAGTGCTATAACGTTGTCCGATGGCACCAATCATCGTGAAAACAAAGGTCATCGCCGTCATCAACAACATAAACTGGAAATTATGGTTGATGCTCAGTTGCACGCTGATGGTAGAAACTGAAAACGCGAGCAGCGTATAAAACACGTTCTTGATTCGACCGGTTAATCGGTTATCTAAATCGACCAAACCGCCGGCAATAATGCCTAATACCAAGGGCATACTTTGTTCGGAAATATCAAAATACCAAATGGCAATCACCGCCAAATTGACAGCGATAAAAATCGGAATGGAGGCGATAACTTTTGCATTGAACCAGCTATGCATGCTTGACCTTTGACGTGGTGAATTATTGATAAAAACGCTGATATTTTTCTGCAGCTTGTCGGCGAATCAGGTCAGCCATTTCTTTCGGAATGACCCGTTGTCCGACAGGAAATAACGCAATTCTGGCGATATGGAAATTCGCCAAGCCGGTTGGGATGCCGATGATGGTTAGACATTGAGAAATGCCACAAAAAACATGGGCAAGAAACAGCCACCAACCGAAAAGAATGAACCAGACAACATTGAGCAACGATCCGAGGGAATTTCCCACCGCACTTTTGGGTTCCAAATACTTCACATGAATCAAATCGTTGCCGAAGGGAACCAATGACATTTTACAAATTTCCCAACAGCTACGCGTATAAGGCAATGTGACGATCAACACGGCACTCATAAGGGTAGCGAATAGCCAACCTAAGGTTGTCGCGAAACCGCCAAGGACAAAATTGAGAATATTGAGAATTAAGCTTAAATTCATCGCGAGGTCTACTTTAAGCGTTCGTTTAAATAACCTTGATAGTCAGGAATACGAATATCGCAGGTCTCATTAAAGAGTGGTGAAGAAACCAGAAAATCAGCACTTGCCATGTTCATTGCAACAGGAATATTCCAAACGGTGGCAATACGCATTAATGCTTTGACGTCAGGGTCGTGCGGCACGGCATTCATTGGATCCCAGAAGAAAATCATTAAATCAATTTTGTTTTCAGCGATTAAGCCACCGAGTTGTTGATCCCCGCCCATTGGGCCGCTGAGCAAACTATTAACGCTTAAACCGGTTTCTCGATGAATAAGGCTACCTGTGGTGCCGGTGCCATAGAGCGTGTGGTTTGCTAAGAAAGTGCGGTGCGTTTTACACCAGTTTATCAGATCGGCTTTACAGTGATCGTGTGCGACTAAAGCGATATGTTTATTGGTCGGTAGAGTGCGATAAGTTGTTTGCATGGTGACTCCTAAATAAAAAGTGAGCGGGCAGGCTCACTTTTTGGAAATAAATGAATTGGCATAGAATACCGAATTATTTTTGTTTTTTCGCCCAATCAATGAAACGTGTTTGTGTTTCTTTGTCGGCTTGTTGATACCAATATTGCAACATTTGTTCCGCCACGTTTTCACCTTGTAATGTTACTTTACCTTTGTTTACTTTACCGGTTGCAGCAGGACCGCCAACGACTACCGCTGTTGCAGCTGAGGTGGTGATTGTTGCTAAAGAAGGTAAAGAGGCCGGTGCGCCAGACGCGTTATATTCGTTTAAGTCTTTGATAAGGTTCATGCCCGGGAATAAACCTTCTTGTTTTAAGTATTCTTGTTTATTTTCTACGTTGTGACCGGATTGGGTTTTTACGGTAATCACAGGAGATTGTTTGAAGTTACTTACATCACGTTCATTTTGTAAACGTGGGGCTGAAATTACGATATCTTCACTTGAACCTTGGAATGTCACAACAATCGGATCTGATTCGAATAAGGAGCGATCGGAACCCACTTGAGTAATTTCGGATACACGAACCACAACTTGGTGTTTTTGTGTATCGTTGATATTAAATGCGTTAGTTTCTTTCAATAAAGATTTGTTTGCTTTTTGACCGTCAATGGCTAAAAAATCAATATTAGATGAGCTGGTTACCATGCCGGCAAAGCTCGCCGTACTGGCTAAAAGTGTTGCAGTTAAGACAGCAAAACGAAATTTCATATTTACTCCTGTTTTGAAGGACATTCATTAAAATTAGATGACACTTTATGGAATAAAGCGTAGTTTGTATGCTATTCCAAATTGGGAAAAATGAAAATAGAAAATTGTATTTAAGCGCTAGTTTTTTGTTTTTATTCAATTTTAAGGGGAAATTGTATGGTCAAAAAACGTTTTTGTGTTCACGGTTATGTGCAAGGCGTTGGGTTTCGTTATTTTACGTGGAAGCAAGCGCTGAAGATCGGCGTAACCGGCTTTGTGCGTAATCTTGCCGACGGCACCGTGGAAGTGATCGCCGTCGGTTCGGAAAGTCAAATTGAAGCGTTAGATGCTTGGTTACAAGAGGGGCCTCGCACTGCCATCGTGGACGATGTATTTGTAGAAGATTATCTTGGCGACAAAGAATTTACGGCGTTTCAAGTGCTACACTGAAACGCAGTTTGATTTTGCTATAAATAAGTGCGGTTAAAAATACCGCCGCTTGTAACAAAATAATACAAGGCCCTGTAGCACCGTCAATGTGGTAGCTGATAATCGTCCCGAAGATACTGGTGCTGATAGATGTTGCCAAGGCAATGGCAATCATATGATCAAAGCGCTTGCTTAAAATAAATGCGGTAATGCCGGGGGAAATAAGCATCGCAACGACTAAGATCACGCCGACTACTTGCATGGCACTGACGATGGTTAAAGCAAGGAGAATCAGCAAGCTGTAATGCAAAAGTCGAGGCGATAAGCCAACGATTTTGGCTTGCGTAGCATCAAAACAATAAAGTAAAAAATCTTTTCGACGTAAAAAAACAACCAAAAAAACGACCGCACTTATGGCTAGCGTTTGCAACATTTCTGCATTGCTTACGCCAAGCAAATTACCAAATAAAATATGGGTTAAATGTTGATCCGTTTCAATTTTGCTAAACAAGACAATCCCGAGCGCAAACATCCCTGAAAAGACAATCCCCATGGCGGTATCTTCTTTGATTCGGCTATTTTCTTTTAAATATCCTACACAGACAGAACAGAGCAATCCTGCGACAAAGGCACCGATGGTTAAAGGCAAACTTAACCAGAAAGCCACCACAATGCCCGGCAGAACAGCATGAGAAATTGCATCTCCCATCAACGACCAACCTTTCAACACTAAATAGCAGGAGAGCATGGCGCAAATAATGGAGACTAATAACGCCGTGATTAATGCGTTTTGCATAAACGGATAGGCAAAAGGCTCGGTGAACCATTGATAAATAGCGTTCATTGTTGCACCTCTTCTTTCTTTATTGGTTTACGCTGGCGAATTAAGCCGTATTTTGGCGAAAAAATAAAAGCCAATAGGAAAAGTGCGGTCTGAATACAAACAATAATGCCGCCTGTCGCGCCATCCAAAAAATAGCTGATATACACGCCAATCGCACTGGAAAGAATGCCTAGAATAACAGCAATCATGGCAAGGGTTTTAAAGCGATCAGTAAGTAAATAGGCAGTGGCGCCTGGTGTGATTACCATGGCGATGACCAAAATCGCACCGACGGTTTGTAATGCGGCGACGACACAAGCGCTGAGTAGCGTAAAAAACAGCACTTTGTAATAAATTGGGGTGAGCCCTACGGAAGTGGCATGGACTTCATCAAAGAAAATTAATAACAGATCTTTCCAAAAAATGAGTAATAAAATCAGACTAATGCCAATGATGATTGCCACTTGAAGAATATCTTCATCCGCAATGCCCAGGATGTTACCTAACACAATATCTTGCACGTTGACGGAGGTTGGGTTGAGGGAAATGATCAACAAGCCAAGCGCAAAAAATGTCGTGAAAATGAAGCCGATAACCGCATCTTCCCGCAGTTTGGTAATGGATTTGACCCATAAAATGGACACGGCGGCTAAGATACCGGAAAAGAAAGCGCCGAGAGCATAAGGCAGAGAAAGCGCATAAGCGATGGCAACACCGGGAACAACGGAATGAGAAAGGGCGTCACCAATGAGTGACCAACCTTTCAGCATTAAATAAGCAGACAAAAAAGCACAGACACCACCAACGGCAGAACTGAGCAAAATGGCTTTCACCATATAATCATAGGAAAAAGGCTCCAGTAATAGATCTAACATTAGGGTTTTTCCTCTGATTTACAGTGTTTTACAATCGGTGCCGGTGGATCGACTTTGGTTTTACCATAGAACACCGCAGCCCGTTCATCATCAGTAAGTACGGTCACTGCACGTGGATCTTCATCATCATGCAGATCTGAACCGAGCAACTTAATGTGGCGCAATACGCCACCAAAGGCGAGTTCCAAGTTATGTTGGTTAAACGTGGTTTCTGTTGAACCCGCCGCAATGACAGTGCGATTAATCATCACCACCTGATCGCAGAAATCCGGTACTGCACCAAGGTTATGGGTAGAAACCAAAATGAGATGACCTTCGCTACGTAATTGCCCAAGTAAATCGACAATGGCATTTTCTGTTTGTACATCAACGCCAGTAAAAGGTTCATCCAGTAAAATAATCTTACTTTGTTGAGCAAGCGCACGAGCCAAAAATACGCGCTTTTTCTGCCCGCCGGAAAGCTCGCCAATTTGACGATGGGCAAGGTGCTCAATATTCACCCGTTGCATGGCTTCTTGCACTTTTTGCTTATCGGTTTCACTTGGGCGACGCAGGAAATTCATATAACCGTAGCGTCCCATGAGCACCACATCATAAACAGACACCGGGAATTGCCAGTCCACTTCCTCCGATTGAGGTACATAAGAGACCAGGTTTTGTTTTAATGCCTGTTTAATTGGTAAATGACACAACGTAATATTGCCTCGTTGCGGATGAATCAATCCCATGAGACTTTTAAACAAGGTTGATTTTCCGCTTCCATTTACGCCCACAAGAGCGCAAGTGGTGCCGCCTTCTAAGTGAAAGGTGACATCGTGGATAGCGGTGTGGCCATTGTTATAGCGAACCGTGACATCTTCAACACAGATCGAGGCAATATTCGATGACATTATTTTTCAAATCCTTTTGCGATAGTGGAAACGGTCGTGTTCAACAAATCGATATAGGTTGGTACCGGCCCTTTTTTATTGGAAAGAGAATCCACATAAAGTACGCCGCCGTATTTTGCACCGGTTTCTTTCGCGACTTGTTTTGCCGGTTTAGGTGAAATAGTACTTTCACTGAATACAACCGGAATGTTGTTGGCTTTCACGGTTTCAATCACTTTGCGAACCTGTTGTGGCGTACCTTGTTGTTCGGCGTTAATCGGCCATAAATAGGCTTCTTTAAAACCATAGTCACGAGTGAGATAGCTGAAAGCGCCTTCACTGGTAACTAACCAACGTTGAGCTTCCGGCACTTGTGCTAATTTTTCGCGAAGCGGTTTATCCAACTCTTTGATTTTTTGTGCATAAAGTGCGGCGTTTTTTTCGTATGTTTCTTTATTTTGTGGATCGTATTTTACCAACGCATTTTTAATGTTCTCAATATAAATCAATGCATTGGAAGGGGACATCCAGGCGTGCGGATTTGGGTTGCCGGTATAAGGACCTTCATTAATAGACATTGGCTCGATACCCTCAGTTACAACAACCGCCGGTTTATCTTTCACGTTTTGGAAGAATTTTTCAAACCAACGCTCAAGGTTTAAACCGTTCCATAATACGAGGTCGGCAGATTGGGCTTTTACGATGTCTTTTGGGGTCGGCTCATAATCATGAATTTCTGCACCCGGTTTGGTGATTGATTCCACGGTAGCCGCATCACCGGCGATATTTTGCGCCATATCTTGAATGATGGTGAAGGTGGTAACGACTTTAAATTTTGCATAAGCTAAACTGCTGCCTAAACTTAATGCAAGCACACTGATTAATGTCGCGAATAAACGCATGTTTTTCTCCTTTGAAAAGTTTTAGTAAAAAATAACAACATAAGTTGCAGGGTGAATTATATTCTTTTATTTCTAAAATGCAAATGATTCTCAAATGACTTATAGGCATTTTGCCGGTTTGGGTAACCCGGCTAATTTTGTTGCTTGTTTTGCCGGACCGTCAGGAAACAAACGTTGTAAATAACGGCTGTTGCCTTTCTCTTCACCGAGTTTTTGTGCTGTGGCTTTTACCAACATACGAATAGCCGGTGAGGTCTTGTATTCCTGATAAAACGCCCGCACAAAATGAATGATTTCCCAGTGGGCATCGGTTAATTCCAAATTTTCTAATTTTGCAATGGCTTGCGCGACTTCGATATTCCAATCATCAATATTGAGCAAATAACCCGAAGCATCGGTTTCAATATGTTTATTATTGACTTCAAGCATGATAATAACCTTAGTATTTATGGGGACGGATTATATAAAAAAGCCCCAAAGAAGGGGCGTTGAATTTATCTATCAAATTAATAATTAATAATTAATAATTAATCTCTGGAAGAGAAGAAGGAAAGTAAGTTTAACAAACTGATAAACAGATTGTAGATAGACACAAATAAGCTGACCGTTGCACGAATGTAGTTGGTTTCACCGCCATGAATAATGTTACTGGTTTCATACAAAATTCCCATGGTGGAGAAAATCACGAATAACGCGCTAATCCCCACGTAAAGTGCAGGGAATTGGAAGAAGAAACTCGCTACCATGCCAAGTAATAACACCACGAATAAGGCTAGAATCGTACCGGATAAGAAAGACATGTCTTTTTTCGTGGTTAAGACATAAGCGGAACAAGCGAAGAAAGTGGCTGCGGTACCGGCTAACGCTAACACGATAGCGTCCCCCAAACCTGCGCTCACATAGGCATTTAAAATTGGCCCTACGGTGTAACCTAAGAAACCAGTAAAGGCAAAGGCAGATAAAATCCCTAATGCGCTATTTGCTAAGGCATTGGTTAAGAAAAGCAGCCCATAGAAGCCTACAAGCATGATGATAAGCCCCGGTCTTGGTAAATTCATCGCCATGGACACATAAGCCACCACAGCGGAAAAGGCTAATGTTAACGCTAACAAAAAATAGGTGTTACGCAACACTTTGTGCGTGCTAAGCAACGATTCTTCTCTGCTGTCAACAATAATACGAGATTGCATAAAAACTCCTTTAAATTTAAAGAAAATAAGCGATTATAACGTTGCTGTAAGGTAAGGGCAGTGGGGAGAAAAGTCAATTATTACAAGGAAAATATTTTTTACTGATGGATGATTAAAAGTGAAAGACAGAAAAGTGCGGTTGTTTTATTTGCAATTCAGCAAAACCGATTTGTTTATTTTGAACCTGTCGGTAATCTGGCATCTCAAAGATATTGAGTTTTATTCCTGATGTTTTTACATTTCAAAAATATGCTCAAAACCCACCGCACTTTCTTTTCATAAAAATAAAAAGCTGAACCTCTTTCGAGATTCAGCTTTGTTTTAGGGGCAGATCATTCTAACCGCTCTTTTGGTTTATCTATGTTTGCATATTGTTACATTTTCGGAATTTCAACGCCTGAAGAGAGTAGGTCTTGAATATCCGATTTCAGTACATCTGCTTTTGGTCCGTAAATGGCTTGAATGCCTGTGCCTTTAACAATGAAACCCATTGCGCCTGCTTGTTTCCAAGCCGCTGCATCGCCCACTAATTCAGGATTATGCACAGTGATACGTAAACGGGTCATACAAGCATCTACCTCGGCAATATTGTTGCGCCCGCCGAGAAGATTGATGATTTGCACCACTTGTGCACTGGCATTAGTGACTTTTTTCTCCTCAGCAGGGGCTTCGTCAGTACCTTTTGCATCGTAGTTGCCGTTGCGACCGGCGGTGGCTAAGTTGAGTTTCTTAATCATGAAATTCGCAATTAAGAAGGCCGCGACCGCAAACACACCGGATACCCAAATGAAGTTGATGAGATCCATGCCGATGCCCGCTTTAATCGCCATTGGCGTACGGGTTAAAAACTCAATGTTACCGAATGAGTGAACGCGTAAGTTCACAATATCCGCCATGGCAAATGCACAACCTTGGATGACCGCATACACAAGGTAAAGCGGTAGTGCAACGAACATAAACATATATTCGATCGGTTCTGTTACGCCGGTTAAGAACACGGCAAGGGCAGAAGAAAGGAAAATCCCTTTGTAGATAGTTTTCTTATCCTGATCAACGTTTACGTACATGGCGAGCGTAATTCCCATTAGAATACCGCTTGAGCCGATCATTTGACCCACTTTAAAGCGCGCCGGTGTCACCGTTGATAGGAGCTCGTTATATTGCGTCATATTGCCCGCGTCTTTCAAGTTGATTAAATCACTGATCCAAGCGAGCCATAACGGGTCTTGTCCGAATACTTGTTTGCCTTGTTGCATACCGGTTAAGAATTCATAGGTACCGCCCAATGAGGTGTAGTTCATCGGAATGGTGAGCATATGGTGTAAACCGAAAGGCAGTAAAAGACGTTCTAATGTGCCGTAAACAAAAGGCGCAAGGATAGGCGCGGAGTCTTGCGAGTTGGCAATCCATTCACCGAAATGGTTAATTCCGGTTTGCACGACCGGCCAGAACACCGCCAACACTAACGACACTAAAACGGAACGATAAATCACCACAAATGGCACAAAGCGTTTACCGTTAAAGAAGGTAAGTACTTCAGGCAGTTTGCGGAAATTGTAGTAGCTATTAAAGGTGGTTGCCCCTACAAACCCGGCGATGATCCCTACGAATACCCCCATATTTAATGCAGGTTGTCCGAGGATATTCACAAAGTAGTTAGCCACCGGAATGTCACCCGCCAAGATGGTGCTTACATGGGCATTCGGATCGGTCAGCATTTCAATTTTTACGCCGAAGAAGTGACCGGTAATTAAGTTGATTAAAATAAAGGCAAGACCTGCGGCAAACGCACCGCCTGCACGCTCATTCGCCCAACTGCCACCAATGGCTAAAGCAAATAACAAATGCAGGTTACCAATAATGCCCCAACCGATTTGCGCGATGATATTACCCACGCGCGCCAGCCATTCGGCATCGCTAATTAACGGTAACGAGTTACCGATACTTACCATTAAACCTGCGGCAGGCATCACGGCAATCACCACCATTAGGCATTTGCCGAATTTTTGCCAAAATTCAAAACTGAGCAATTTTTTCATGTATGTTCTCCTACAATGTAAGCTCGACTTCCAAACCGAAATGGTCGGAAACTACCGGTTTATTTTTGCCATTAAAAACCACCTGACTCGATAAAACCCTTTTTGCTTGATTTAAAAAAATATAGTCTAATCGTTTTTCTTCGCTGTGGCCTTTCCAGCCATCAATTGCTTTCTCAACGGTAATCCCGCTATCTTTTTGTTCCGCCATCTTAAAAGTATCAAGTAAACCGAGAGATTTAATTTTCTGATAAGCGTTTGGATCGCTGATTGCATCCGTATTGAAATCGCCCATCAAAATTTTAAGATTTCGGCTTTGGCTACGTTCTACGATATTGCGAATGTTGTCCAGTTGATTTTCACCCGTGCAATTCGGCAAGTTGATATGGCAGGAATAACAATCTACAAGTTGACCTTGATATTCCACGGTTAAGCCAAGAATTTTGCGCGAGAGGATAGAATCGAGGCGCTGATGTTGGCTGCAATAAAAAGCATCCACTTCATAAACCGGCAAGCGGGTTAAAAAGGCGATGCCTTCGTCATATTTATCGTAGCCAATATGCGAATTGCTCCAAAATAGCGAATATTTTTGCGTCGCCCGTTGATTGATTTTATTCAGCAACACAACGCCATAGTTGTCTTGCTTTAATGCTTGTGAAATCGCAGGTGCTGACATTAATTGGTTCACCTCTTGTAGGGCAACGATGTCGTAGCCCTTTTCAACAATGGTGTCGGCAATAATGTCGATTTTTTCCGCTTGGTTATCTTCTAACCAAGCGTGTACGTTGAGGGTGAGTAGTTTCATACGTTCCCCTTAATCCTCACAATGCCAGATATCGG
Source organism: Aggregatibacter segnis (assembly GCF_003130075.1). GTDB lineage: Bacteria > Pseudomonadota > Gammaproteobacteria > Enterobacterales > Pasteurellaceae > Aggregatibacter > Aggregatibacter segnis_A. The sequence continues at coordinate 192,977 of NZ_NRCW01000004.1, forward strand.
TATTATATTGTGCAATGGTGCGATCCGATGAGAAGAAACCGGCTTTGGCGATGTTATGAATCACTTTTTCGTTCCAGCTATCTTGATCTTCATAATCCGCCAGAATCTGTTCTTTCGCCGTGACATAAGCATCAAAGTCAATTAAGGTCATAAACCAGTCTTTATTGAGCAATTCATCGTGCAGACGTTTTAAACGTTCTTCATTGCCTAGTTTCGCCAGTGTAGAATCAAGGATAAAATCGACCGCTCTTTTAATGTGTTTATCCTTTTTATAGTAATCTTTTGAAACATAACCGGCAGTTTCATACAGTTTAATAATGCTTTCCGAATCTTTACCGAAGGTGTAAATGTTTTTCGCACCGGCTAATTCGGCAATTTCTACGTTCGCACCGTCCATCGTGCCCAAGGTTAATGCGCCATTCAGCATAAATTTCATATTGCCCGTTCCGGAAGCTTCTTTTGATGCAAGGGAAATTTGCTCTGAAATATCTGTCGCCGGAATCAATTTTTCCGCCACGCTAACATTGTAGTTTTCCACCAAATGCACGTTTAAATAGTGATTCACATCCGGATCGTTATTGATTAACTCAGACAAGCAAAGAATTAAATGAATAATATCCTGTGCAATCACATAAGCCGGTGCGGCTTTCCCACCAAAAATCACGGTAATTTTACGTTTCGGCAGTTTGCCTGCTTTGATTTCAAGGTATTTATGAATCACATAAAGTGCATTCATTTGTTGGCGTTTATATTCGTGGAAACGCTTAATTTGCGTATCGATAATGGAATTTTCATCCAATTCAATGCCTTTATTTTCTTTAAGATAAGTCTTCAGAGCTAATTTATTCTGGAATTTAATTTCAGCTAATTTTTGATGTACTTTTTTGTCATCTTTAAAGGCAAGCAGTTTTTCCAATTGAGTTGCATCATGTAAGTACTCATCGCCGATAAGTTGTTTAATATAAGCGGATAACGCTTGGTTAGAAAATTCTAACCAACGACGGAAGGTGATTCCGTTAGTTTTATTATTAAACTTCTCGGGATAAATTTCATAAAACGCTTTGAGTTCGGAATTTTTCAAAATCTCCGTGTGTAATGCCGCGACACCGTTTACAGAGTTTGAAAAATGAATATCCATATGCGCCATATGGACGCGTTTTTGCTTATCAATAATTTGTACATCAGGATTTGAATATTCTTTCTGCACTAATTTATTCAGTTTTTTGATGATCTTCACTAAATGAGGAACCACTTCTTCTAAATAAGCTAAAGGCCATTTTTCTAAGGCTTCGGCAAGAATCGTATGGTTTGTGTAACCCACCATATTGCGCACGACTTCTACCGCTTCTGCAAATTTAATACGATGTTTTTCCGTTAATAAACGAATCAATTCCGGAATCACCATGGATGGGTGGGTGTCATTAATTTGCACATAGGCATAATCGGCTAAATCATGTAAATTACTGCCTCGTTCAATGGCTTCATCAATTAATAACTGCGCCGCATTGGAGACCATAAAATATTGCTGATAAATACGTAATAATTCACCGTTTTTATCGGAGTCATCCGGATAAAGGAATAAGGTCAGATTTTCTTTGATTTTTGTTTTATCAAAGGTAATGCCTTTTTTAATCAATTTATGATTAATGGATTCAATATCAAATAAGTTAAGATAATTTTTGGTGTCTTTTTTGTAACCTAGAATATCAATGCGATCTAATTTAGAGGTTAAGGTGAAATCTTTAAATGGCACCTCATAACGGATGTCTGTAGGAATTAACCAAGACTCTTTTTCAATCCAGTTATTTGGTTCAGCATGTTGCTCATTGTTTTTAAAGACTTGTTTAAACAAACCGCAATGGTAATTCAAGCCTACGCCTTCCGCATTTAACCCGAGTGTGGACATGGAATCAATAAAACAGGACGCTAAACGACCTAATCCGCCGTTCCCTAAAGACGGTTCAGGCTCAATATCTTCAATATGGCTTAGTGATTTTCCTGCCTGCGCCAATTCATCTTTGATTTCTTGATATACGCCAAGATTGATTAAATTGTTAGACAGCAATTTGCCAATCAAAAACTCTGCAGAAATATAGTAAACCTTACGTTTAGCCGTATTTTTTCCTTTATTCTCAGCAAGGGTTTTAACATAGTTTAATAACTGTACGTAAATCGCATGATCACTTAATTTTTCAAGTTTTTTATTTGTTTTTTGCTGTACAAATTCACTAAATTTAATCATTATTTTTTTCTTATTTGCACGTCCATATAACGTGGTTATTTGGGTTAAAAAATCTTTTTTGGCTTTTGTTAAATCGCTTTCTTGCATTCGCCATTCCCAGTTTCCACCTATAGTAGAAGGAAGATTCATTCTTGAACTTGCCGGCAAATCTAAAATATCTTGCATGGTGGCAATCGCCGTATTACTTACGGTAGCAAATAATTGGCGAGTCATTGCCTGACAGACAGATTCATCGGCAGCACGATGGGTATAAGCGTTGATATATTGTTGTTGTTTTGTGGATAAATCCGCATACCAGCCATTAATCACATCATTATCGTGTGTGCCGGTATAGGCAATGCAATGTGGAATGCAATAATGCGGGCTATCCAGGCTTTCACCACTCACATCTTCAAAACCGAATTGCAAAATTTTCATGCCGGGATAACCGCAATCAACCAGTAATTTCTTCGCTTTTTCATCAATATTGCCGAGATCTTCAGCGATAATCGGCAAATCGCCTAGCTGTGCTTTTACTGCTTTGAACAAATCATATCCCGGGCCGGGTTGCCAACTACCATATTTGGCAATATCTGCTTTACCATCCACTTGCCAATAATCGGAGAAACCTTTGAAATGATCGATACGAAGTACATCGTAAATTTTAAAGCTTTCCTCAATACGATGAATCCACCAAGCATAGCCTTGTTTCTTATGTTCAGCCCAGTCATAAAGCGGATTGCCCCAAAGCTGTCCGGTGGCGCTAAATTGATCGGCAGGAACACCGGCAACGAAAAGCGGATTGCGTTCTTTATCTAATTGGAAGAGTTCCGGCATTGTCCACACTTCAACACTGTCTGCCGCCACATAAATCGGCATATCGCCGATAATTTTAATTCCTCTTTGATTAGCGTAATTTTTCAATGCCAACCATTGTTGGAAAAAGAAATATTGCGTTACCTTGAAATACTGAATTTGCTCTTTCAGCATCGTACGGTATTTCCCAAGTGCTTTGGGTTGACGGGCAACAACCTGTTTATCTTCCCATTCTTGTAGGGCCTTATTGCCGAAATGCTCTTTGATTGCCATAAATTCCGCATAGTCTTCCAACCAAGTGCGGTTGTTTTTTTCAAAGTTTTTGAAGTCTGCTTGGTGTTTTTTATCGGCGAGGAAATGTTTGACGGCAATTTCTAAGATCGGGCGACGTGCATGAAAAATGCGCTCGTAATCTACTTTTGTCGGATCATCGCCAAAATTAACCAAAGCATAATCCGTTTCTTGCAATAAACCCATTTGGGTGAGTAAAGAAAAATCAATTAAATGTGTGTTACCTGCAATCGCAGAGAAGGATTGATAGGGGGAATCACCGTAGCTGGTGGTGGTTAATGGAAGGATTTGCCAATAGGTTTGTTTCGTTTCAACTAAAAAATCCACAAAATCATAGGCCGATTGCCCAAAGCTACCAATTCCAAATGCATTGGGTAATGAGGTGATGTGCATTAAAACACCACTTGACCGAGTAAGCATAATTTTTTCCTTCAGAAGTAAAAGTTGTAGAGATTCTAATCTAAATTTTATTTTACTCAATAACTTTTACGTAAAAGTTTAAACATTAACGCAAAAGTGTGATTTTGATCACAAAACTATAAGTATAATTATGAGGGTTTATGGTATTCTATTAGCGGTTTAAAGAAAGGAATAAAAGTCCAAAATGGAGTGGAAAAGTGAGTAAATACAAAGCGGTTTATAACGATATAAAAAGCAAAATAAACGATGGAATTTTACCGCCAAAGCAAGAATTACCCAGTGAAAGTGAGCTTATGCAAGAATATGGCTTTTCTAAAGATACCATTCGTAAAGCCCTTTCTCTGCTTGAAATGGATGGTTACATTCAGAAACAACAGGGGCGAACTTCTATTGTTCTCGAACATAATTTATCAACGCCTCAACAGCTTTCCGAAATCAAAACCGTTGGGGAGCTGAATCGCCCTTTAACCCATCAAGTGAAAACAACTTTAACCAGCTTGTATATTGTGCAAGGGGAAGAGGAATTAATGCAGATCTTTAACGTAAATGATCAAATTGATTTTTATCGTATAGGTCGTGTTCGTGAAATTGACGGGGAAGCGGTGGAATACGAAGTCTCTTACTTTGATCGTCGTATTGTTCCTTTTATTAATCGTGAGATTGCGGAACAATCCATTTATCACTATTTAGAAAGTGAACTAGGTCTAAAAATTAGTTATTCACAGCGTGAAATTGCGTTTCGTTATGCTAATGAAGAAGAAAAAAACACCATGGATCTCGGTGAATATAATATGGTTGTGAACGTTACCAGCACCACTTATTTAGCTGATGGACGGCCATTTCAGTACGGTAGCATTAGTTATCGTCCCGATAAAATTACCTTTGCTTCCACGGCGAAGCGACACGTTTAAAAAAGAGCACTTTTCCATATTTTGTTGAATAAAACTCTTTTAAAAACAACCGCACTTTTCTCTTCCCTAAAACGAAAAAGCTGAATCTCTCCCTAGATTCAGCTTTTCTTTTTCCGTTAAATTACGCTAATTCCGCACGTAATTTTTTCGTGACATCCACCATCACTTTTAATGCGGCGATGGTTTCCGGCCAGCCGCGGGTTTTTAGGCCGCAGTCCGGGTTTACCCATAAGCGTTCTTTTGGTACCACTTGCAACGCTTTACGAAGAAGATGTTCGATTTCTTCTGCGGTCGGTACGCGTGGGCTGTGGATGTCGTATACGCCTGGGCCGATGTCGTTCGGGTATTTGAAATCACCGAAAGCGGTAAGCAATTCCATGTCGGAACGAGAGGTTTCGATGGTGATTACGTCGGCATCTAGAGCGGCAATGGCTGGTAGAATGTCGTTAAATTCGGAATAACACATGTGAGTGTGAATTTGCGTATCATCTTTGCAACCCATTGAACTTAAACGGAAAGCTTCGCCAGCCCATTGTAAATAAGCGTCCCAATCGGCACGTTTGAGCGGTAAACCTTCGCGAATGGCCGGTTCGTCAATTTGAATGACTTTGATCCCCGCTTTTTCTAAGTCCAACACTTCATCGGAAAGCGCCACGGCAATTTGTTTACACACCGTTGAACGTGGAATGTCGTTACGCACAAAAGACCATTGTAAAATCGTTACCGGACCGGTTAACATGCCTTTCATCACTTTGTTGGTGAGGCTTTGGGCATATTGCGACCAACGCACGGTCATCGGTTCCGGGCGGGCCACATCGCCGTAAATAACCGGTGGTTTTACGCAGCGGGAACCGTAACTTTGCACCCAACCGAATTTGGTGAACGCAAACCCATCGAGCAATTCGCCGAAGTATTCCACCATGTCATTGCGTTCTGCTTCGCCGTGCACTAATACATCTAAATCTAATTTTTCTTGCTCGCGCACCACGAATTCAATTTCTTTTTTCATTGCCGCTTCGTAATCCGCCAAGCTGAGATCGCCTTTTTTGAAGGCGGCACGGGCATGACGAATTTCCGTAGTTTGCGGGAAGGAACCAATATTGGTGGTTGGCAGCAACGGTAGATTTAACCACGCATTTTGTAACTTAATCCGTTCTGCAAATGGCGATTTACGTTGATCGGCATTTTTCGGCAGGTTTGCCAAACGCTCCGCCACACAAGTGCGGTGGATTTCACGAGAGTTTTTACGCGCGTCAGCTGCCGTTTGGCTAGCATCAAGATCGGCTTGCACAGCTGCTCTGCCTTGCTCAAGTGCGGTTTTAATGACGCGTAATTCTTGAATTTTTTGCAAGGTGAACGCCAACCATTGATAAAGCTCCGGCTTGTTGGCTTGCAGTTGGGTTTCCACCGCCAAATCATAAGGTGTATGAAGTAGGGAACAGCTTGGAGCAATCCATAAACGTTCTCCTAATTTTGCTTTTAATGGTTCAACCACATCTAACACTTGGTTTAAGTTTGCACGCCAGATATTACGTCCATCAATTACGCCCAAAGAAAGGATTTTATCGTAATCGGCAAAGGCGGAAAGTTGTTCCGGTGCGCGCACTAAGTCAATGTGGAGACCCGCGACCGGTAAGGCTTTTAATAAATCGGCGTGTTCTGCCACGGAACCGAAATACGTGGCAAGCAAGAGTTTGGCGTTTACTTGTGCAGCAAAAGTGGCATAAACCTCTTTATAAGCGGCAATCCATTCTGCCGGTAAATCAAGGGTTAAGGCAGGTTCATCAATTTGAATGTATTCCACGCCTTCAGCGGTTAACGCGTTTAAGATGTCCACATAAATCGGCACGAGTTTGTTTAACAAATCGAAACGATTAAATGCGGCACCTTTTTCTTTCCCTAACCAAAGGAAGGTTAATGGGCCAACAATAGTTGGTTTTACCTTGTGACCAAGAGCCTTGGCTTCACGGATTTGTTGCACATAGTGCGCCGGGTTGGCTTTGAATTGGGTGTCCTTGTGGAATTCCGGCACGAGATAGTGGTAGTTGGTGTCGAACCATTTGGTCATTTCAATGGCGAATTGTGTTTTGTTGCCACGCGCCAGTTGGAAATATTGATCCAAGGTTAAGTTTTGGCTATCAAAACCAAAGCGCGCAGGAATGGCACCTGTTGCCACTTGCAAATCTAAAATATGATCGTAGAAAGTAAAGTCCGCAACCGCCACGAAATCCGCATTCGCATTAGCTTGATGTTGCCAGTTAATTTCACGTAATTTTTTTGCAAGGTCTAATAAATCGGCTTCAGCGATTTCACCGCGCCAGTAACGTTCTTGGGCAAATTTAAGTTCACGTTTTGCACCTACGCGTGGGAAACCCGATAAATGAAATGTTGTCATGTTAATTCCTCGATATGTTAAATGATTTAGACGGCTAAACGTCTGTACGTATGTAGAATGAAGGAATTAGGATTATTATGCAAATTAATAATTTTCCAAATTTGCATGAATAATTTTAATATTTTGGTTTTGATGTAATAGCACAGAACATAAAAACATGTTGATTTTCGACCGCACTTTTATTCCGTAGAACATTAAAGCGCAGTCGGTTTTGGTGTATGATACGGCTTCATTATTTTTCTTATTAATATGAATCTTTCTCATGAAACCAATCTTTCTCGAACTTCGACACCTCAAAACCTTACTCGCTTTAAAAGAAACGGGCAGTGTTTCTTTGGCTGCAAAGCGGGTTTATCTCACACAATCCGCCCTTTCCCATCAAATTAAACTGTTGGAAGATCAATACGGTTTGCCGTTATTTGAGCGTAAAACGCAGCCGTTGCACTTTACACCGGCAGGTGAGCGTTTGATTCAGCTTGCCAATGATATTTTGCCTAAAGTGATTGAGGCGGAGCGTGATTTGGCGCGGGTGAAACAAGGGGAGGCCGGGGAGTTGCGGATTGCGGTGGAATGCCACACTTGCTTCGATTGGCTTATGCCCGCCATGGATTTATTCCGTCAGCATTGGCCGTTGGTGGAGTTAGATATTGTGTCCGGTTTCCACACCGACGCCGTTGGTTTGTTGTTAAGTCATCGTGCCGATTGGGCGGTGGTGCAAGAAGTGGAAGAGACTCCGGGCATTGTGTATAAGCCGTTGTTTTCCTATGAAATGGTGGGGCTGTGTGCGAAAGATCATCCGTTAGCAGCAAAAGACATTTGGCAGGCGGAAGATTTCATCGATCAAACGCTGATTACTTATCCGGTTCCAGATGATATGTTGGATTTGCTGCGTAAAGTGTTGCATCCGAAAGGCATTAATCCGACCCGACGAACCAGTGAGCTTACCATTGCCATTATTCAACTGGTAGCAAGTAAACGTGGCGTCGCCGCATTGCCGTTTTGGGCGGCGAAACCTTATTTGGATCGGGGCTACATCGTGGCGCGTAAAATCACCGAACAGGGGTTACACAGTAATCTTTATGCCGCAACGCGAGAGTTGGATTCGCAAATTGCTTTCGTGGATGATTTCTATGAAACCGTGAAAGCTCAAAGTTTTTCTACCTTGCCCGAATTATCCATATTAGAAGAGATCTAGTTGTATGTCTGATGTAAAGACAAATTCTCATCCCATTTGGGCGGCGGCGAAAGCTGCCTTGCCCTATAGTGCGCCGATGCTCGCCGGCTTTTTGTTTCTTGGCGTGGCTTACGGCATTTACATGAAAGCGCTTGGTTTTAGTTTTTGGTACCCCGTGCTGATGGCGTTGTTAATTTATGGCGGTTCGGTGGAATTCATCATTGCCGGCGCATTAAGTTTGGCATTTGCGCCGTTAAATGCGTTGTTGATTACCTTGATGGTGAGTGGACGACAGCTTTTTTACAGCATTTCCATGTTGGAAAAATATGGAAAGTCATTAGGCAAAAAACGCCCGTATCTCATTTCCACCCTGGTGGATGAATCTTTTTCTTTGAATTACATGGCAAAGGTTCCGTCGCATATTGATCGTGGCTGGTATATGTTTTTTGTCTCGTTTTATTTGCATATATACTGGATGATCGGCGCAGGCCTCGGCAACCTGTTCGGTAATATTATTCCCTTCGATTTGAAGGGCATTGAATTTGCTATGACGGCGTTATTTTTAGTGATTTTTTCCGAAAACTGGGCGCAGGAAAAATCTCATGAAAGCTCTTTGTTGGGTTTGGCGATTGCCGCGATTTCCCTCATCGTTTTCGGACGTGAATATTTCTTATTGCCAACGTTAATCGGCATTTGGACAGTGTTGACTTTCCGTCGTCCGAAATTGCCCTCAAGATTGGAGAGGATAGAAGAATGACATTAACCGAACAAATCATCACCATTGGCATTGCTGTATTAGGTGTGCAATTTACCCGTTGGTTGCCGTTTTGGGTTTTCCCTGCTAACCGCCCGATTCCCGAATATATCCGTTATTTAGGTAAAGTTTTACCTGCGGCGATGTTTGGTATGTTAGTGGTGTATTGTTACAAAAACGTGGATGTGTTTAGTGGCTTTCATGGTGTTCCCGAATTTCTTTCCGGTGTGATCGTCGTTGCGTTACATTTGTGGAAGCGCAATATGTTCTTGTCCATCGCTGCCGGTACCATGTTATATATGTTCTTAGTACAACAGGTGTTTTTGGCATAAAATACCCATGAAAATGACCGCACTTTTCCTCTTCGAAAAGGTGAAAAAACTATAAAGTGCGGTCGTTTTTTTCTACGTTTTTACAGCCTATCGGCGCATTTAAAAGCAACTGTCTTTTTGCTATAATTTTACACTTAATTTATTGAATTCTTTTTGAGGTTTGTGGTGACGAAATTCCATTTTCCAACATTTCATGAAATGTTTCCCGTAGAAAAACGCAAATTAAAATTATTGCGGGAATGGCTACGTTATCGGGCGCGCCGTTTGGTTTTTGCAGTGCAATGTGAGGCGTTAGTCGCTTTTATTCATGAAAATCCATTGTGGCAGCCGGTTTTTGCTCAGTATCCTTATCGTGTGAATACGCTATTAAGCCAGTACTGTGATAAACGCTTTAATGCGACACAGCGTTTAGACGCTATTAAGACCAATTTTGGTATGGCAGAAAAGCACTTTGGTATAGCGTTATGCGAGACATTAATTTCACAACAGCCGGTGTTGTTAGCTCAGTTAACGGATGAATTGGCGTTAAATTTAACACTCAACCATATCGATCCTTATGAAGGCTTTTTTGCTATTGCTTTAACCGACGCAAATCAACGTACGATTTATTCTGCTAGCTTTACGTTTTTGACGGATAACTGTTTGTTGATTGCATCCATTCAAGGACCAAAAGGCGATGAAGCACAGGATTTAGTGCGTCAGGCGACAAAATTGCTACATGGTGTGCGCCCGATGTTTATGTTGGTGAATGCGTTTAAAGTTTTTGCGGAGACGTTGAATTGTTGCTTAGAAGGTATTCCACATAAACGTCAGGCCAAATATCGTTGGAATGATTCGGCAAAATTATTGTTTAACTATGATGAATTTTGGCAAGAAAATGAGGGTAAGTTGGCAGAAAATTATTGGCAAATTCCGACCGCACTTGAGCGTCGTCCTTTAGAAGACATTCAAAGTAAAAAACGTTCTATGTATCGCAAACGTTATGACATGTTTGACCAGATGACGGCTGAGATTCAATCCCTTTTGACAGAGAAAAATCATGAATAAAATTATTACGGTTGACGGGCCAAGCGGTGCCGGTAAAGGCACTTTATGTTACGCATTGGCAGAAAAACTTGGCTTTGCGTTGTTGGATTCCGGTGCAATTTACCGCGTGACAGCATTAGCCGCGTTAAAACGGAATGCCGATTTAACCAATGAAACCGAATTGGCTGATCTTGCCCGTCATTTAGATATTCAGTTTGTGCCGAAAAATGGTGAAGTGAATGTGCTATTGGGCGGCATGGATGTCAGCCATTTAATTCGTACGCAAGAAGTGGCGGATGCCGCATCAAAAGTAGCTGTTTTCCCGCAAGTTCGTGCTGCATTATTACAACTTCAGCAGGATTTCGCCAAAAATGACGGTTTAATTGCGGATGGTCGCGATATGGGAACGGTGGTGTTTCCGGATGCGCAAGTGAAATTATTTTTAGATGCGAGTGCGGAAGAACGTGCAAAAAGACGCTATAACCAGTTGCAAAATAAGGGGATTAGTGGTAACTTTGCACAGATTTTAGCCGAGATAAAAGAGCGTGATTTGCGCGATAGAAATCGAGCAGTCGCCCCTTTAAAACCCGCTGATGATGCGTTTTTACTTGACAGCACGACATTGAGTATCGATGAAGTGATTTGTCAGGCGTTAAACTATATTCAACAACGTATTGATATTAAAGCTTAAATTTTTACGGTTTATTCAAGGATGGATAAACTTTGTTATCAGCCCCACTTTTTATGGATTAGAAGTGGACGTTATTTACTTAAATTGAAGATTAATTATGACAGAATCTTTTGCTCAACTTTTTGAAGAATCATTAAAAGACCTTGAAACCCGTCAAGGTGCAGTTGTTAAAGGTACCATCGTTGCTATCCAAAAAGGCTTCGTACTTGTAGATACCGGTTCTAAATCCGAGTCTGCAATTCCTTCCGAAGAATTTTTAAATGCACAAGGTGAATTGGAAGTTCAAGTTGGTGATGTTGTTGATGTTGTGCTTAAAGCTGTGGATGATGGTTTCGGTGAAACTGTTGCTTCCCGCGCTGATGCAAAACGCAATGAAGCTTGGATTGTATTGGAAAAAGCTTACGACGAACAAGCAACTGTACTTGGTTTAGTTAACGGTAAAGTTAAAGGCGGCTTCACAGTTGAGTTAAACGGTGTTCGCGCATTCTTACCGGGTTCATTAGTTGATACCCGCCCAGTTCGTGATGCAGATCACTTACTTGGTAAAGAATTAGAATTCAAAGTAATCAAACTTGATCAAAAACGTAACAACGTTGTTGTTTCCCGTCGTGCAGTAATCGAATCTGAAAGCAGCCAAGATCGTGAAGAAGTATTAGCGAACCTATCTGAAGGTGCAGAAGTTAAAGGTACCGTTAAGAACTTAACTGACTACGGTGCATTCGTTGATTTAGGCGGTGTTGACGGTTTATTACATATTACCGATATGGCTTGGAAACGTGTTAAACACCCAAGCGAAATCGTTAATGTTGGAGATGAAATCACTGTTAAAGTATTGAAATTCGATAAAGATCGTACCCGTGTATCTTTAGGCTTAAAACAATTAGGTCAAGATCCTTGGGCGGCAATCGCTGAAAATCACCCAGTAAACAGCAAATTAACCGGTAAAGTCACTAACTTAACTGACTACGGTTGTTTCGTTGAAATTTTAGACGGTGTTGAAGGTTTAGTTCATGTTTCTGAAATGGATTGGACTAATAAAAATATTCACCCATCTAAAGTGGTTAGCTTAGGTGATGTAGTTGAAGTGATGGTATTAGAAATCGATGAAGAACGTCGTCGTATTTCTTTAGGCTTAAAACAATGCAAAGCAAACCCATGGGCTCAATTCGCTGAAACTCACAACAAAGGCGACAAAGTTGTTGGTAAAATCAAATCTATTACTGACTTTGGTATCTTCATCGGTTTAGATGGCGGTATTGACGGTTTAGTTCATTTATCTGACATTTCTTGGAATGTTCAAGGTGAAGAAGCTGTACGTAATTACAAAAAAGGTGATGAAGTTGCCGCAGTTGTATTACAAGTCGATGCAGTGAAAGAGCGTATTTCTTTAGGTATCAAACAACTTGAAGAAGATCCATTCAATAACTTCGTTGCTATCAACAAAAAAGGCACTGTATTAAACGCTAAAGTTGTTGAAGCCGATGCGAAAGGCGCTAAAGTTGAATTAGACGGTGGTGTGGAAGGTTACATTCGCGCAGCAGATTTAACGAATGAAGTTGCTACAGGCGATGTGATTGAAGCAAAATACACTGGCGTAGATCGTAAAGCTCGTATCGTTCACTTATCTGTTCGTGCGAAAGATCAAGCTGAAGAAGCAGCGGCAGTTGCAAGCGTGAATAAGCAAGAAGATGTTGCTATTCCAAATGCAATGGCTGAAGCTTTCAAAGCGGCAAAAGGTGAATAATTCGCTTTGTTAATAAAACCGGCATAGCAATATGCCGGTTTAAAGAGTTAGGAGAATAGTATGACTAAATCAGAGCTGATTGAACTTTTAGTACAGAAAAATCACAGTGTACCTGTTAAATCTGTGGAAGAAGCGGTAAAAGCGATTTTAGAACAAATGTCATATGTATTAGAAAGTGGTGAACGTATCGAAGTACGTGGATTCGGTAGTTTTTCTTTGCATTGTCGCCAACCTCGTTTAGGTCGTAATCCTAAAACTGGTGAACAAGTAAAATTGGATGCAAAATGTGTACCTTACTTTAAAGCAGGGAAAGAGCTAAGAGAACGCGTTGATGTTTACGCATAATTTATTTGACTAACTTTTTATAACGGCACTTTTAAGTGTCGTTTTTTATGCTTATTTTTGGCATAATGAAAGCAACTTTATTTTAAGGAGAAAGAAAATGATTAAATATATTTTCGGATTAATCATCGTGTTAGCTATTGTGCTAGTTGCAGTCACCGTCGGTGCAAATAATGATCAAGTGATCACGTTCAACTATATTGTCGCACAAAGCCAATTCCAACTTTCTACCTTGGTTGCTATTTTATTCGGCTTAGGACTTATCCTTGGTTGGTTCATTACCGGTTTTTTCTACATCAAACTAAAACTTAAAAATATTGCATTAAATCGTCAGATCAAACGACAAACCCTACAAATTAATGAATTAACAAACAGTAGAGATAAGGTTTCTCAATAATGCTTGAATTGCTTTTCCTTCTTTTACCTATTGCTGCCGCTTATGGGTGGTATATGGGGCATCGTAGTGCTAAAAGGGATCAGGAGGACATAAGTAATAAACTTTCCCGTGATTATGTAACTGGGGTTAATTTTTTACTGGCAAATCAAACAGATAAAGCGGTTGATTTATTTTTGGATATGCTCCAAAAACAAGAAAGCGAGAATGAAATTAATAGTTCGTCACAATTTGAGGCCGAATTAACATTAGGAAATCTTTTTCGTTCTAGAGGTGAGGTGGATCGTGCATTGCGAATTCACCAAGCATTAGATAATAGCCCACATTATACCTTTGAACAAAAATTATTGGCTAAACAACAGCTTGCAAAAGATTTTATGGCTGTGGGTTTTTTTGATCGTGCTGAACATCTTTATATTTTAATGGTTGATGAGCCTGAATTTGCCGAGGCGGCATTACAACAGCTGGCGATTATTTATCAAAAAACGAAAGAATGGAAAAAAGCCATTAACGTTGCTGAAAAGCTTGCAAAAATCTCTCCTAAAAAAAATCATATCGAATTGGCACACTATTATTGTGAATACGTGCGCAATTTACCTCTAGATAGTAAAGAAAACCCTCAACAGATTTTATTGCAAGCCTTAAAGGTTTCTCCTAATTGTGCTAGGGCATCCATAATGCTTGCTGATTTAGCGATTAAACAAGAAAACTATAAAAGTGCGGTCGATATTTTAGAAAATATTTTGACGCAAAATTCTGACTATATTGGTGAAGTTTTGAATACCTTGAGATTCTGCTACCAAAAATTAAATCAGTTAGATAATTTTGAGTTATTTCTCATCAAAGCCAATCAAAAAAATCATAATAGTGCAGTATCCTTGATGTTAGCTGATCTTATTGAAGAAAAAGATGGGCTTGCTGCGGCACAACTTAAGCTTTACCAACAACTTCAACAAAATCCGGCTACGCCTATTTTTCACCGTTTTATTCAATATCAAATTGATGATGCAGAAAATGGAAGAGGGAAGGATAGTTTGATTTTGTTACATAAAATGGTGGGAGAGCGCATTAAACAAACTTTTGATTATCGTTGTAGTAATTGCGGTTATCAAACCCATAAATTAATTTGGTGTTGTCCCTCTTGTCGTCGATGGGAAACGATTAAACCGGTTAGCGCAATTGAACATGATTAGCCGCTAACATTGCTTATCTGTAAGGAGAAAACTATGACAAATAAAGTCATCATCGCATTAGATTATGAAAAAGAAGCAGATGCTTTAGCGTTAGTTGATCAGCTTGACCCACAAAATTGTCGTTTAAAAGTCGGGAAAGAAATGTTTACCACTCTTGGAACCAATTTTGTGAAGCAATTACATTCGCGTAATTTTGATGTTTTCCTTGATTTGAAATTTCATGATATTCCGAATACCGTGGCAAGAGCGGTACGTTCTGCGGCTGATTTAGGTGTTTGGATGGTGGATTTACATGCGAGCGGTGGTTTGCGTATGATGGATGAAGCGAAAAAAATTCTTGAGCCTTATGGAAAAGAGGCGCCGTTATTAATTGGGGTGACCGTGTTAACGAGTATGGAAGATTTGGATTTATTGCAAATTGGCATTAATGCCTCTCCAATGGAACAGGTGATTCGTCTAGCGCATTTGACCCAACGTGCAGGTTTAGATGGCGTGGTATGTTCTCCGCAGGAAGTGGAAATTTTACGTCGTAACTGTGGTGAAAATTTCTTGCTTGTAACACCGGGCATTCGTCCGATTGGCGCCGATTTTGGTGATCAACGTCGTGTGATGACACCAGCTGCTGCGATTCGTTCAGGTTCTGATTATTTGGTCATTGGACGTCCAATTACGCAGGCTGAAAATCCGGCAGAGGTATTGAAAGCGATTAACGCTTCTATCGCGTAATTTATTATGACAAATCAATTAGTTTATTCTACTGAAGTAGGACGGATTAAAGCCGATAAACCGCAGGAAGAGATTCCACAAAGTGATGGTATCGTACGAATTCAACTGCAAAAAAGTGGTCGTAAAGGTAATGGTGTGAGCATTATTACCGGGCTTGGATTAGCCGAAACCGAATTGAAAACCTTAGCCGCGGAACTAAAAAAACGTTGTGGATGTGGTGGTTCAGTAAAAAATCATACCATCGAAATTCAGGGTGAAAAACGTGATTTACTGAAACAGCTACTGGAGCAGAAAGGCTACAAGGTGAAATTAGCCGGGGGATAAAAAAGTGGGTTTGATACCCACTTTTTATTTTTAGTGAAAATAACCGATTAGGATCGTGCTTATCAGTAACACAAGCGCCAAGAAGAAAAAGTGCGGTTGATTTTGCAATTGTTTTTTACTGAAGAATTTTGCCGAGAAGATGACATAGCTGATCAATAATACCGTCTTCGCAATAATCCACACCGGTAAGCCGTAGTTAAATATAAATAGCATGATAATACCGCTTAAAACCAATAGGGTATCTATTAAGTGCGGTAGAATTTTCAACGATTTGACTGCTCGCCAGTCTTTCTTTGTTAACTGCATAGCACCACGAATAATGAGTAATCCGAGGCTGACAAAGGCACAAATAATGTGCAAATAAACTAAATAAATATCCATTTATCCCCCAATATTTAAGGCAGCAATAAAACACTGCTGCCTTAAAATGATCTTGTTTTGTTATTCTTCGGTATTTTCTACTGCACTTTCTTGTTCGCCTTCCTCGTCATCGACATCGCAGATACGCTCCAAGCTCACAACATGCTCATTTTCACTTGTGCGGATTAAGCGAACACCTTGCGTGTTACGTCCGACGATGCTGACTTCGCTTACGCGGGTACGAACAAGGGTGCCAGCATCGGTGATCAGCATGATTTGGTCAGTATCAACGACTTGGGTTGCCGCAACGACTTTGCCATTACGTTCACTTACCTTAATGGAAATCACCCCTTTGGTATTACGGGATTTGGTCGGATATTCTTCTAACTTCGTCCGTTTGCCGTAGCCGTTTTGTGTCGCAGTCAGAATTTCGCCATCGTTTTTCGGAATCACTAAAGAAACGACTTTATCGATGTTGAGATCTAAGGTTTCTTCTGCGTTGTCATCAGAAACATCGTCAATTTCAACCGCACTTTCATCGTCATTCAGATCATTGGTTAAGGCGAGTTTGATACCACGTACCCCTGTCGCCAAACGCCCCATTGCACGGACAGCGGATTCGCTGAAACGTACTACGCGACCTTGGGAAGAGAACAACATGATTTCATTGTTGCCGTCGGTAATATCTACGCCAATCAATTCATCTTCATCGCGTAAGTTCAGCGCGATGATACCGCTAGAACGCGGGCGGCTGAATTCGGTTAGCGCAATTTTCTTCACAATACCGCCGGCGGTTGCCATGACGACGAATTTATCTTCCTCGTAAGCGGTCACCGGTAAAATGGCGGTAATACGTTCATTTTCATTGAGCGGTAAAATATTGACGATTGGTCGTCCGCGCGAGCCACGGCTGGCCTGCGGAAGTTGATATACTTTCAACCAATATAAGCGTCCACGGCTGGAGAAACAGAGAATGGTGTCATGAGTATTGGCAACTAAGAGTTTCTCAATGAAATCTTCTTCTTTCATTTTCGTTGCCGATTTACCTTTGCCACCGCGGCGTTGTGCTTCGTAATCGCTAATTGGCTGATATTTCACATAGCCTTCGTGAGAAAGCGTCACCACCACATCTTCTTGGGCGATTAAATCTTCTAAATTAATGTCACCGGAAGCGGCGGTAATTTCTGTTCTGCGCGGATCGTTAAATTGTTCGCGGATTTGTTCCAGCTCTTCACGAATCACTTCCATTAAGCGTTCAGGACTGCGTAGGATATAGAGTAATTCGCCGATGGCTTCCAGTAATTTTTTGTATTCGTCTAGGATTTCGTCATGACCTAAGTTGGTCAATTTTTGTAAACGTAAATCTAAAATGGCTTGGGCTTGGACTTCGGTCAAATAATATAAACCGTCACGGATACCATATTGTTCGTCTAAATCTTCTGGGCGAGCAGCATCTACACCGGTTGCTGCCAACATTTCTGCCACATGACCAAGCTGCCATGGACGGGCAAGCAATTCACGTTTAGCACTTTCCGGATTTGGCGCTTGACGAATCAATTCGATAATAGGATCTACGTTTGCCAACGCAATGGCGAGGCCTTCCAAAATATGCGTACGTTCACGTGCTTTGCGCAATTCAAAAATGGTACGGCGGGTCACCACTTCGCGGCGGTGTAACACAAACGCTTCAATGAGTTGTTTTAAATTCAAGAGTTTCGGCTGACCGTGGTCTAATGCCACGATATTAATCCCGAAAGTGACCTGCATTTGCGTGAGGGCATACAAGTTGTTTAATACCACTTCACCCACTGCATCGCGCTTGATTTCAATAACGATACGCATACCGTCTTTATCTGATTCATCACGCAGGCCACTGATGCCTTCAATTTTTTTCTCTTTGACGAATTCCGCAATTTTTTCGATTAATTTGGCTTTATTAACTTGATACGGAATTTCGTTAACGATGATGCTTTCACGGCCTTTTTCATCGGTTTCAATTTCCGCACGGGCACGGACATAAATTTTACCACGACCAGTCTTATAGGCTTCTTCAATGCCTTTACGACCGTTAATGAGTGCCGCAGTGGGGAAATCCGGACCGGGAATATGACTCATCAATTCATCAATAGTGATGTCGTTATTTTCGATATAAGCCAAGCAGCCGTCTAATACTTCGCCTAGATTGTGTGGTGGGATATTGGTCGCCATCCCCACAGCAATCCCGGAGGAGCCGTTGACCAATAAGGCTGGGACTTTGGTTGGTAACACTTCAGGAATTTGTTCCGAACCATCATAGTTTGGCACAAAATTGACGGTTTCTTTGTCTAAATCGGCCAGTAATTCATGGGCAATTTTGGTCATACGGGCTTCCGTATAACGCATCGCCGCTGGCGCATCGCCATCTACAGATCCGAAGTTACCTTGACCGTCCACTAACATATAACGCAAGGAGAAAGGTTGCGCCATACGCACCAAGGTATCATATACCGCGCTATCACCGTGTGGGTGGTATTTACCGATAACGTCACCCACAATACGGGCAGATTTACGGTAAGGTTTATTGTAGGCATTGCCCCCTTCGTGCATAGCAAATAACACGCGGCGGTGTACCGGTTTTAAGCCGTCACGTACATCAGGCAAGGCACGTCCTACAATAACGGACATGGCGTAATCGAGGTATGAAGATTTCAGCTCTTCTTCAATACTGACCGGCGTAATATCTTGGACGAAATCAGACATTTAGAACTTCCTAATCATTAAATTTAATAGTGAAAAAATTGGCGTAATTATAGCACAACAAGGCATTTTCCCCTAAGGAAAATCTTGTTTTTAGACGAGAAAAGTGCGGTCGGTTTTTGATATGTTTTTAATATGAATAAGGCGATTCAAAGACCGCCTTATTTGTGATTATTTTTTGTTATTTTCTGAACATTGATGGATATCGCTGCATTTTCCGTAAAGGTACAGGCTGTGACTAGAAAGCTCAATACCATGTTGTTTACTGATTTCTTTTTGGCGACTTTCAATTAATTCATCATTGAATTCAAACACTTTTCCACAATCGGTACAAATAATGTGATCGTGATGCTGTGTTGGTGCTAATTCAAAGACGGATTTATTCCCTTCAAAGTTGTGACGAATTAAAATTTTTGCTTCATCGAATTGGTTTAAAACACGATAGACCGTCGCCAAACCGATATCTGCACCATTTTCTAATAACATTTTGTAAACATCTTCCGCAGAAAAATGCTGTTCACTGTGTTTTTGCATTAAAGCAAGAATCGTCAAACGAGGCTCGGTGATTTTTAATCCTGCTTTTTTTAATAATTTAATATTTTCTTCAGACATAACAGCTCCTTTTTGCTATTAAGCTAACTCAGCTAAACACATTTCGTCATAAACTTGTTTAACCCACTTGTTGACACGTTCAGACGTTAATTCCGGTTGACGATCCTCATCAATACATAATCCGACAAAGGTATTATCGTCAACTAATGCTTGTGATGATTCGAATGTGTAACCTTCGGTTGGCCAGTGACCAACAATAATTGCACCGTGAGGTTCAACAATATTGCGTATTGTTCCCATCGCATCACAGAAATAATCGGCGTAATCTTCTTGGTCGCCACAGCCGAAAATCGCAACAAGTTTATCGGTAAAATCAATTTGTTCTAATGTTGGGAAAAAATCATCCCAGTCGCATTGCGCTTCACCGTAATACCAAGTTGGGATACCAAATAGAAGAAAATCATACGCCTCGATATCTTCTTTGCTGCTTTTTGCAATGTCACGAATATCAACTAATTCGCTACCTAATTGTTTTTGAATCATTTTGGCAATGTTTTCAGTATTGCCTGTATCACTACCATAAAATAAGCCGACAACAGCCATCTTGTTACCTATTTCTTAACGTTAAAATAATCTTGTAAAATTGCTACGATTAGCTCGGAACGATTCACGTTTCGAGTTACTGCTAAATCTTCTAGTTGTTGAACCAAATCCGCATGCAATTTCAATTCGACACGCTTTAATCCACAGGATTTATCACGTTTTAATTGATTGCGTTTATTAATACGAATTTGTTGCTCCCGACTCAGTGGATTGGTTTTCGGACGCCCAACTCTACGAATTTCACTAAATAAATCTAAGGTAATGCAGTCAGAATCTTGTTTTGCCATTTTGTTAACCACTGGCGTGTTCATCACATCGAATAAAGAATTATTCAGAAAGTGATAATGATAAGCCACAACGAAATTTGTTGCGAACTATATCATAAATTCCGCACCAAATGAAATTCTATTTGGATTCATCTGAGCTATTAATTCTATCTAAAAAATGCGTGATCGCGCGGATAACAAATTGCGGTTTTTCTGCGTGAACCCAATGTCCGCTGCCGTTGATGGTGAAGGAGGTCGCCTGTGGACATTGGGATAAAATTCGATCGGTATATTCGGGTAATATATAAGATGAATTGCCGCCTTTGATAAACAAACAAGGTTGTTTGATATGGCGAGATTCCCAGCCCATTAAGTGAGGGTAATTGCGCTTAAGTGCGGTTAAATTAAAGCGAAAAGAATTGTCACTTGAGGTATCAAAGGATTTCAGCATAAACTGTTGCACGCTTTCATCGTGAATATGCTGCGCCAAAATGGGTTTGGCTTCTTGACGGGTATGGGGTTGTGCATTTTTTACAGCAAACAAACCGTTGAATACATCATCGTGCCCATGTTCGCCATAAGCAATAGGGGCAATATCAATCACCACTAAGCGTTTTACTAATTCAGGATAATTTGCTGCACAAGCCATAGCGGTTTTACCGCCCATGGAATGCCCAACTAAAATCACTTCTCGAATACCCAAAGATTGAATGACCTGAAATACATCTTCCGCCATTAAATCGTAATTCATTTCTTCGCTGTGAAAACTCGCGCCGTGATTACGTAAATCCACCCGTAAAATAGAATAATCATCACTAAATGCGCGTGCGATCACACCCAAGTTATTCATATCGCCGAACAAACCGTGAATAAACACCAAAACAGGTTTGTTAATTGCTTGTTTTAATTCATTAAATTGGAAGTTGAGTAATTTTTTCATCGACTGAATTTGGGGCTAGAGAATTTGCTAATAGCTCGCTATAATGTGCGAAAAGGTTAAATAGATCAAGCAAGTGGAGAGAGAAAATGAAAATTATCGAAGTGGACGAAGAGCTTTATCAATATATTGCCGGCAACACGCAATCTATTGGCGAAAGTGCATCGGATATTTTACGCCGTTTATTAAATCTTTCTCCGCGTAATGCTTATTTTAGCCTTCCGGAAAGTCAACCGACAATAGCAACCGCATCTTCTAATGAGCAACCGCAGATAACTGATCAACAACCTGTTTTTGAAGAAGAAATCAATAAACCGGTACTTAAAAAGCAATCTGACGAAGTCATGCAAAAAACCATTAGTAGATTGGAGGCTTTGCTCAATTCAGAAGAATTTAAACAAGAAAATAAAGCGGTCATTCGTTTCTTAAATATTTTAACGATTTTATACCGTACCAATCCGGAAGGTTTTGCCCTCGCAACGGAATCGTTACAAGGGCGCACCCGCGTTTACTTTGCCCGTGATGAAGGGACTTTGCTGATGGCGGGTAATCACACCAAACCGAAACAAATTCCTGATACGCCATATTGGGTGATCACGAACACCAACAGTGGTCGTAAAATGCTCATGTTGGAAGGTGCTATGCAGTCCATGCATTTGCCGGAATATTTAATTGATCAAGTGCGGTCATTTTTTACGGCAAATTAAATCTTATGGCACTTGGTCGTCAATTTGCACAATCTCCTTTATTTTCCAAGCGAATCGCCTTGCAAGTTTTGCAAGGCGACGCTTTTACATGGCAACAACTTCTCGAAAAAACACAGCAAATCTCCACTCATTTGCAACAACTCGGTGTGAAGCCCCAAAATGGCATCGCATTGTGTGGGAAAAACAGCTTAGAACTGGTGCTGTTTTATTTAGCCGCAATTCAAATCGGTGCCCGTGTTTTAATGCTCAACCCCATGTTTCCTCTGGAAAAACGTATTGCACTTTGCCAAGCCTATAATGTGGATTTTTTCTTTACCTCAGATCATGCAGAATGTGTTGCTGAATCCCAAAAGTGCGGTGAGATTTTCAGGTGTTTTTTTACTTTTTCGGATGCCATAAAGCAGGCAGAAAAAATAGACTCTTTCGGTGATTTTCCCGTTAATTTGACGCAACCGGCTACCATGACGCTCACATCAGGTTCTACGGGCTTGCCAAAAGCCGTTGTGCATAATGTGCAAGCACATTTGGCCAATGCACAAGGCGTATGTGATTTAATGCAATTTGGTGCGGCAGATTCATGGTTGCTTTCATTGCCGTTATATCACGTTTCCGGTCAGGGCATTGTGTGGCGTTGGTTGACAACAGGGGCAACCTTGGTGTTACCCGGTGAGGATTTTTATGCGGCAGTCAATCAGGTGAGTCATGTTTCTTTGGTGCCGACGCAAGTGCAACGTTGGTTACAGTATTTGCAGGAAAAAACCACAACGAGACAAACACGCGCCGTATTGCTTGGCGGGGCTCATATTCCTTTAGCACTGACGCAAGCTTTGCAGCGTCTTGGCGTGAAAAGTTATTCCGGTTATGGCATGACAGAAATGGCTTCTACGGTGTTTGCTAAACAAAGCGATGAAAAAAACGGGGTAGGGCAGCCCTTAGCCGGACGCGAATACTGTTTGCACAACGAGGAAATTTGGTTGCGCGGTGCAGGCTTGGCGTTAGGTTATTGGCAACAGGGCAGAATCGTTCCGCTCCTTAATAAACAAGGTTGGTTTGCTACAAAAGACAAAGGCGTGTGGCACGATGGCGAACTTGTGATTTCAGGGCGAATTGATAATATGTTTATTTCCGGTGGGGAAAACATTCAGCCGGAAGAAATTGAAAAACTGATTTTACAGTCTGATTTAGTCAAACAGGTTTTTGTGTTGCCTGTCACCGATCCGGAGTTTGGTCAACGACCGGTAGCCATTGTGGAATGGCGGGAGCCGACAAAAAGTGCGGTGGAAAATCTGAACGGATTTTTACAAGGGCGATTGGAACGTTTTAAACAACCTGTTGCCTATTATGAATTGCCGTTAAATTTAAGCGACGGTGTAATCAAAGTTTCTCGGAAAATGTTAGCAGGCTGGCTAGCGAAACAATTAGGATAAATATGAAAATAAACGCGTTTTTAACCGCACTTTGTGCTGCCTTATTTTTAAATATGGCGGTGTCACAAAGTGCCTTTGCCGATCAAAATACTCTGTCTTTGCCGACAGAAAAAAGTCTCAAGGCAGATCTTGCCGCAGCACAAAAAATGCCGGATGGCGATGAAAAACAAACGTTGGTCACAGATATTCAAACCTCTTTGGATTTATTGCAACAAATTCAAGCGCAGCAAAAGGCCAATGAGGCACTACAAGCTACATTGAATGGGGCGGAAGCTGAGATTCAGAAGAATAATGCCGAATTACAAACGTTGAAAAAACAATTAAATACCGCCACAGACGCGGATTATCAATCACGCAATCCGGCAGATTTGCAGGTATTAGTTGCAAAGTTAATGAACCAGCAACAGGATACTCAATCGGAATTAAGCGTCGCTAACGGACTGCTCGCCGGACAAAGTTCAGTGTCCGAAAGGGCGCAAGCCACTTTAACCAATAATCTGAAACGGACTCAAGAATTAAATCAGCAACTGGCAAATGCCTCCATTTCGAGTGCATTAAAACAACAATACCAACTTGAGCTTGAACTAATCGACTTAAAAAATATTTATAGCCAAATTTTACTAAAAAATAGCGATCAATTGACTGTGTTGTATCAAAGCCGTTATGACTTGTTAAACCAGAAAGCACAGGTTCAACAACAACAGTTGACGGCGATTCAAGAAGTCATTAACCAGCAGAATTTAGCGCAATCGCAAAGTCAGGTTGAACTGGTTCAGCAGCAACAGCAAAGTGCGGTCAAAAATAATTATATTCAGAAAGAATTAGAGCGTAATGCGCAACTGAGCCAATTTTTATTGGAACAAACGGAAAAAACCAACACCTTGACGCAAGATGAATTGCGCATGCGTAGTGTGTTGGATAGCTTAACGCAAACGCAGCGCACTATTGATGAACAAATTAGTGCTTTGCAAGGCACGTTGGTGTTGTCACGGATTATTCAACAGCAAAAACAAAAATTACCGACAAACTTGAATATCCAAGGATTATCAAAACAAATTGCCGATTTGCGTGTACAGATTTTTGATATGACCCAACGCCGCAATGAGCTTTATGATTTGGAGGCTTATTTGGCGAAGGTTCAAGCTGATCAGAATCAAACCTTTACTGAGGCGGAAAAAGCACAGCTCATCAATTTGTTGACAGAGCGTCGTAAAATTGCTTCAGATGTGATTAAGTCCTTAAATAATCAGCTGAATTTAGCGATTTCTTTAGAATTGACACAACAACAAATTACGCAAATCAGTGATCAAATTCAAGCCAAATTGGATCAACAAAGCTTTTGGGTAAAAAGTAATAATCCGATCAATTTAGCGTGGTTTAAGAATTTACCTATGTCGCTTGGTGAGCAACTTGAGGGGATCAGTAAAAAATTAGGTTTTCCGAATAATTTTGACAATTTACCGTATTTGCTGACATATGTGGCGATTTTGGTGGTTATTGGCGGCATTATCTTTAAATTTAAAACCTTTATTAAGCAAAAATTAGCCTCCATTAACAGTGAAATTAATCGTCTTCGAACCGATAGCCAGTGGCACACCCCCATGGCGTTATTGTTTACCGGCATTATTTCATTACCGTCAACCTTATGGTTCTTGGCCGTTTGTCAGTTGTTTGGTTTTTTCTTTGTTAGAAATCCGACGGAATTTTGGCAGTGGTCGTTGAGTATGGCGGCTTATTGGTGGTTCTTTACTTTTGTTCTTGCCGTGTTACGCCCGAATGGCGTGTTGGTACATCATTTCGGTTTCACGCAGGATGCGGCTGAAAAACTGCAAGCCATTACAAAACGCATTATTGTTACCGTGGTGTTGTTATTAAATACGTCTGTGTTCAGTGATGTGATGGAAAGTGGTTTAGCGAATGATGTGCTTGGAGAAGTGAATACCATCATCGCGTTAGTTTTCTGTATCGTCATCATTGCACCACGTTTTAGCAAAGCGTCAAAAGCCTTTGGTCAAACAAGCCACGATCATCGCGATAAACTGCTTTTAAAAATTGTCCGCATCTTGTTGCAATTAGTGCCGGTCGGGTTAATTGTATTGGTGGTTCTTGGTTATTACTATACGGCACTAAACTTAATTAATCATATGATTAACACCTACATCGCTTGGGTGGTTTGGTCGTTGGCGCGCCATACGATATACCGTGCGATTACAGTATCTTCTCAGCGTTTGGCTTATCGTCGATTACAAGAAAAACGTCAGCAAAAAGTGGCTGAGTTGAATGATGGTTCGCCTTCCGATGATGTGGTTGTGGTGAGCGAGCAAGAAGAAGGTATGGCTGTCAACCAAGTCCGTGGTCAGTTGTTACGCTTTGCCGATTTATTCATTTGGACGGCATTGTTTGCGATTTTCTATTATGTATGGTCGGATTTAGTCACCGTAGCCAGTTATTTGCGTGATATTACGTTATGGCAACAAACGACCACAACGGAAAGCGGTGTGGTGACCGAAAGTATTTCGCTGTTTAACTTACTTGTTGCGTTAGTGATTATCGGTATTACTTACATTTTAGTGCGCAACTTGCCGGGGATTTTAGAAGTGTTGATCTTCTCCCGCGTGAAGTTATCACAAGGTACGCCTTATACTATCAACACGTTATTGACGTACACGTTAGTTGCCATTGGTGGGGCTTGGGCTTTTGCCACCTTGGGCATGTCATGGTCAAAATTGCAGTGGTTATTCGCCGCACTTTCTGTAGGTCTCGGTTTTGGTATGCAGGAAATTTTTGCGAATTTCGTGTCGGGTATTATTCTCTTATTTGAACGTCCGATTCGAGTGGGCGATACCGTCACCATTAACGATGTGACCGGCACGGTAGCGAAAATTCGTATTCGTGCCATTACGATTATCGATCCTGATCGTAAAGAAGTGATTGTACCAAATAAATCTTTCGTGACCGGACAGGTCACTAACTGGGCATTGTCTAACACGATTACTCGCGTGGTGATCTCCATTGGCGTGGCATACGGTTCCGATTTAGAATTGGTCAGACGCTTATTGTTACAAGCGGCAGCAGAACAAGCCAATATTATGAAAGATCCGGAGCCGCGCGCGTTATTCCTTAGTTTTGGCGCCAGCACCTTGGATCATGAATTGCGGGTTTATGTTTCTCAAGTCTCCGAGCGCACCAATACCATCGATGCGTTAAACCGCCGTATTAACGAATTGTTTGCGGAAAATAACATTGAGATCGCTTTCAATCAGCTTGATGTCTTTATCAAAAATCAAGATACCGGCGCGATTATGCCCTTGGTGGAAGTGAAATCATAAATCGAATTGAAGAGAGAAAATTATGGCTGGAAATACGATTGGACAATTGTTTCGCGTGACCACCTTTGGTGAATCTCATGGCATAGCATTAGGTTGTATTGTTGATGGTGTGCCACCGAATATGGCGCTTTCGGAAGCAGATATTCAGCCGGATTTAGATCGCCGTAAGCCGGGGGCCTCTCGTTACACAACACCACGTCGTGAGGATGATGAAGTGCAAATTTTATCCGGCGTCTTTGAGGGCAAAACTACCGGTACCAGCATTGGCATGATCATCAAAAACAGCGATCAACGTTCGCAAGATTACAGCGAAATTAAAGATCGTTTTCGCCCGGGACATGCCGATTTCACTTATCAACAAAAATACGGTATCCGAGATTATCGCGGTGGCGGCCGTTCTTCGGCACGTGAAACCGCCATGCGTGTAGCGGCAGGCGCGATTGCAAAAAAATATTTACGTGAACAATTCGGCATTGAAGTGCGAGGCTTTTTAAGCCAAATCGGCAAGGTAAAAATCTCGCCCCAATCCCTTGCAAACATTGATTGGACGGAAGTGAATAGTAATTCGTTCTTCTGCCCGGATAAAAGAGCGGTGGAAAAATTCGATGAATTAATTCGTGACTTGAAAAAGCAGGGCGATTCCATTGGCGCAAAATTAACCGTCGTTGCCGAAAATGTGCCGGTGGGCTTAGGTGAACCGGTATTTGACCGATTGGATGCGGATTTAGCACATGCTTTAATGAGCATTAATGCGGTAAAAGGCGTGGAAATTGGCGACGGTTTCGCCGTCGTAGAACAACGTGGCACTGAACATCGTGACGAAATGACGCCGGAGGGGTTTCTTTCCAATCATGCGGGCGGCATTTTGGGCGGTATCAGCTCAGGACAACCGATTATTGCGACGATTGCGTTAAAACCCACCTCCAGCATCACCCTTCCGGGGCGCTCAGTCAATCTTAATAACGAACCCGTGGAGGTGGTGACTAAAGGTCGTCATGACCCTTGTGTGGGTATTCGTGCCGTGCCGATTGCCGAAGCCATGATGGCAATTGTGCTATTAGATCATTTGTTACGATTTCAGGCGCAGTGTCGATAATTTGCAACATGGACATCCATAATGAATAAGATTTTTCATCAACTCATCAAAAGTGCGGTCATTTTTAGCAGCGTTTTTTTTGCGATATCCACTTTTGCCGCACCACAAGACTGGCAACAGATCAAACGACCGATTCCGGCAGAAAACGGCAAAGCCGAGGCGATTGGTAGCTATTCTAACGGCTGTATTATTGGTGCGGAACCCTTGCCTTATAAAGGCGAAGGCTATCAAGTCATTCGTATGAATAAGAACCGTTATTATGGTCATCCGGACATGATTCGTTATTTGCAACGTCTAGGGCAACGTGTCAAAGCGGCAGGTTTACCAACGATGTTAGTGGGCGATATTGCCATGCCTGGCGGTGGGCGTTTTCTGACGGGACACGCCAGCCATCAAATGGGCTTAGATGCTGATATTTGGTTGCGCATGGGCAGCATGTCTGACACGGATGCGCTGAATTCCGACGGCAAAGGTTTGTTGGTGGTGAACCGCAAAGCACAACGAGTGGATGAGAGCATTTGGACAGCAAATCACGCAAAACTGATTAAATTGGCGGCGGAAGATCCGAAAGTGACGCGTATTTTTGTTAATCCGGCGATTAAGTTGAAACTCTGTGAAACCGCAGGTTCGGATCGTGCTTGGTTACACAAAATCCGTCCGTGGTTTGGGCATGACTCGCATTTCCATGTGCGCCTCACTTGTCCGATGGGAGCGCAACACTGCGAAAACCAAGCGCCGGTACCTGCCGGGGATGGCTGTGATAGCGAGCTTTATTCTTGGTTTGAACCGCCAAAACCCGGGGCAACACCAAGTAAGCCCAAAGTCACACCGCCAGAACCTTTTTTGTGTCAACAAATCTTGAACTCACCAAATCGGAGTGAATGGTTGGAGTAAGGGATGGAATTTGGTCTTGATATTTTAGCCATTTTATTTGTGGTCGCTTTTGTTGCCGGTTTTATTGATGCCATTGCCGGCGGTGGCGGATTAATCACGATTCCGGCGTTGCTGATGACGGGGATCCCGCCTGCGGTTGCACTAGGGACCAATAAGTTACAGGCCTGTGGTGGCTCTTTTTCTGCGAGTCTTTATTTTTTACGTAAAAGAGCGGTCAATTTTTCGGAAGTTTGGTTAATCTTGCTGATGATTTTCTTTGGCTCTGTCGCCGGAACGATTTTAATTCAGCTGATTGATGCCTCCGTCATTAAAAAAATCCTGCCATTTTTAATTTTAGCCATCGGTGTTTATTTTTTAGTGACTCCTAAATTGGGCGATGAAGATCGTAAACAACGTCTGTCTTATCCGGTTTTCGCTTTTTGTATCGGCACATGGATGGGTTTTTATGACGGATTTTTCGGGCCGGGCACCGGTTCGATTATGAGCTTGGCATGTGTGACATTACTCGGTTTTAACTTAGCGAAGGCCACCGCCCATGCCAAAGTCATGAATTTTACCTCCAACTTAGCTTCATTAATTTTTTTCCTTATTGGCGGGCAAATTTTATGGACGGTCGGTTTGGCCATGATGGCGGGACAATTTATCGGTGCCAATTTAGGCGCTAAAATGGTGATGACAAAAGGCAAAACGTTGATTCGCCCAATGGTGGTGGTTATGTCTTTTATCATGACGATAAAAATGGCCTTTGATCAAGGCTGGTTTAATTTCTAACGGGATAAAGTGCGGTGAATTTCCGCAACGTTTTTTTATGACAGATTCTCAACAAAATATTCGTTTAACGGCACGTGTCGGCTATGAGCCACATTTCTCGTGGTCCTATTTAAAGCCTAAATATTGGGGCATTTGGCTCGGTATTTTTGTTTTGCTGTTACTGGCGTTTATTCCTTTTCGTTTGCGCGATAAATTCGCCGCCAAGATTGGTCTGTTGGTTGGACATAAAGCGAAAAAGCAACGCAAACGCGCTCAAATTAATTTGCAATATTGCTTTCCGCAATGGTCGGAACAACACCGCGAACAGGTGATTGATGACATGTTTGTTGTATTGGCGCAAGTGATGTTAGGGATCGGCGAAATTGCGGTGCGTTCAAAAAAACATTTGCAACAGCGCAGTGAATTTATTGGCATTAAACATATTAAACAGGCAAAAGAGCAGGGTAAAAATGTGATTTTGCTGGTACCGCACGGTTGGGCAATTGATGCGTCAGGGATTATTTTACACACTCATGGCATTCCGATGACATCCATGTATAACCCGCATCGCAATCCGCTGGTGGATTGGCTTTGGACGCTGGCACGCCAACGTTTTGGTGGCAAAATGCATGCGCGCCAAAATGGTATCAAACCGTTTTTGAGCCACATTCGACAAGGGCAGATGGGGTATTATTTGCCGGACGAAGATTTTGGTGAAGAACAAAGTGTGTATGTGGATTTCTTTGCGACTTACAAAGCGACTTTACCGGGCATTAATAAAATGGCGAAGTTGGCAAAAGCTGTTGTGATTCCAATGTTTCCGCGTTATAACGCACAGCTGGGTAAATACCAAATGGAAATTCATCCAGCAATGACACTAAGTGATGATCCGCAGCAATCTGCTCGCGCCATGAACGCAGAAATTGAAAGTTTTGTCATCGAAACACCGGAACAATACGTGTGGATTTTGCAGCTTCTGCGCACCCGAAAAAATGGCGAAGATCTTTATGATTAATGTTCGGCAATCTGTCGATTTATGATAATATGCGCGCCGATTTATAATTTTAATTTGTGTGAAAAAACAACCGCACTTTTAGGTAAAAAAATGGAAAAACAACTTGCACTTATTGCTTCTTCAATTAAATCCATTCCTGATCATCCGAAACCGGGAATCATTTTTCGTGATATTACCAGCTTAGTAGAAGAACCGGCGGCATTTCGCGCTGCGATCGATTTGATGGTGCAACATTGCAAAGATAAAGGCATTAATAAAGTTATTGGGACGGAATCCCGTGGCTTTATTTTTGGTGCACCGGTGGCGTTGGCATTAAATGTACCTTTCGTGTTGGTACGTAAACCGGGTAAATTGCCACGTGAAACCATTGCGCAATCTTATGAATTGGAATATGGACAAGACACCTTGGAAATTCATGTGGATTCCATTCAAAAAGGTGATAACGTATTGATTATTGACGACTTATTGGCAACAGGCGGCACGGTGGAAGCTACGGTCAAATTAGTACAACGTTTGGGCGGTGAAGTGAAACATGCGGCATTCGTGATCAATTTACCGGATCTCGGCGGCGAACAACGCTTACGCGGCTTAGGCGTAGAACCTTACACTTTGGTTAATTTTGCCGGCCATTAATTTTCCAAATGGACAGGGATAAAGCATGAGTTATCAAGTATTAGCAAGAAAGTGGCGACCAAAAACGTTTGCCGAGGTTGTCGGTCAGCAACACATTTTGACCGCACTTGCTAACGGCTTGCGTGAAAATCGCCTGCATCATGCTTATTTATTTTCCGGCACGCGCGGCGTGGGGAAAACTTCCATTGCCCGTTTATTTGCCAAAGGGCTGAATTGTGTTAATGGCGTGACTGCCGAGCCTTGTGGTGTATGTGAAAACTGTAAAGCCATTGAAGAAGGCAATTTTATCGATTTAATTGAAATCGATGCGGCATCCCGTACCAAAGTGGAAGATACACGCGAGCTGTTGGATAACGTGCAATACAAGCCGGTGTTGGGGCGTTATAAAGTGTATCTTATCGATGAAGTGCACATGCTTTCACGCCATTCTTTCAATGCGCTCTTAAAAACCTTGGAAGAGCCGCCGGAATATGTGAAATTCCTGTTGGCGACTACCGATCCTCATAAACTGCCGGTGACGATTTTATCTCGTTGCATGCAGTTCCATTTGAAAGCCTTGGAGCAATCCCAAATTGCCGAGCATTTGGGATATATTCTAAATCAGGAACAGATTCCCTTTCAGACTTTAGCATTGGACAAACTCGCTAATGCGGCACAAGGCAGTATCCGCGACAGTCTCAGTTTGACAGATCAAGCCATTGCAATGAGTAACGGCAATGTCACGCTCAATATTGTCAATGAAATGTTGGGTTTATTGGATGAAACCCAAGCCATTGAGATTATTTATGCATTGCAACAAGGCAATGGCGAAAAGCTCATGCAAGTTGTGAGTGAGGTGGCGAATAAAGCAGGTGATTGGGATGAGCTGTTGCGTGAAGTCGCAGAAAATCTGCACAAGATTGCGATGCAGCAATTATTACCACAAGCCTCGTTAACGGAAGCGGATCACATTAGCTTTTTAGCGAAACATATCGCACCACAGGACGTACAGTTTTTCTATCAAGTGGTGGTGAGTGGCCGGAAAGAATTAAGTTTGGCACCAACCGCGCGCATGGGGGCAGAAATGGTGTTATTGCGTGCGTTGGCGTTTCATCCGAAATTTATTGGACAACCGGTAAATATTGAAACAACCACGCAAGAAAGTTCACCAAGAACTTCATTAAGCGCGGTGGAAAATCGTGTTAAATCTTTTGGTCAAACTGCTTCAGCGGCGATTGAAATGCCCGTGGTTTCTCAGGCGATAAAAGCCCATTATCAAGATCGTAAAAAATCCACTACGAATGAAACCGTGGCAAAAAGCGCGCAACCTCAATCCACGCAATCGGCAGAACCCTTGGTGAGTTCGCCTGTACTTGATGCATTAAACGGATTAGACCAACTGGATGCCATACCGAGCAGCCCTTCTCAAGAAAAAAAAAAGTCTGAGCGCCTAGCACAACATTCCTCTAAAAAACTGACCGCACTTTCTCATGCAGTGGAAGATCTAGATGCTAAAAGTGCGGTAGAAAATCCGAATGAATCGGAGAGCGAAGAAAACGATTCAGATGGGCTAGGCGAAGATTATCGTTGGGAATGGAGCAATCCTGAACTGGCATACGTTGAACAAGGCCCCAAACCTTCAGACATCAAGGCCGCCATTCTGCAAGACATTACCCCTGAATTACAGCAAAAAATTGTCCATTTAACGGAAGAACAAGATCGCTGGGCACAGTTGATTGAACAAAGTGGCGTGGAAAATCTCACCAAAGAATTTGCCTTAAATACCTTTATTTGGACGGAAAGCGAAGATTCGCTTAAATTGGGTGTACGTTCCAGCCATGCACATTTGAATCAAGATAAACATTGCAAATTGCTGCAGCAGTCTGTTTCACATGTGTTAGGGAAAACCATTGCATTGACCGTTGAAATTAACGATGACGAACAGTATTTAACGCCGACGGATTATCGCCGCAAAATTTATGCTCAATTACGGGAGCAGGCGAAACAGGATTTATTGCAGGATCAAAAATTGCAATTATTAGAACGCGAATTTGATTGTAGCGTTGATGTGAAAAGCATTCGTCCGGTGTAATGATGTTTAGAAAACACGCCTTTAAACTTATCGCCTTTCTCGTTTTCCTTATAGCGGCGATTGCCGGTTATCTTTTTTATAGCTTAACGATTTTCTCCCCCGTCAACATTCACTTTACCACGACGCCAAATCTCACCTATCATCCGATAAAAAAACAGGATGAGTTAATTTGTTATCAAGCAGAACAGCCTCTCCCCGAAATCACACAGAAGACATTTCGCTTGTTGGTTTGGAATTTGCATAAAGGACAAGATGCCGGTTGGCAAGAGGCGATGAATCGTTTGGCGCAGGGACGTGATCTGTTGTTATTACAGGAAGTGTTAAATACACAAGAATTGGCTGCGCAGTATTCATCGTCATTTCCTACCGCACTTTATGCCAGCGCCTTTGCCTATTTACAACAACAATCCGGTGTTGAAATTCTCTCTCAATTTGTACCGCACTTTTACTGTGCCGGCTCAAAATCCGAACCTTGGATTCGTATTCCAAAAGTGGGGGCGGCGATGAGCTTGCCTCTGTCCCACGGGCAAGCGCTGTTATTAGTCAACGTGCATTTGATTAATTTTGAAATAAATCCCACGTCTTATGAAGAACAACTTCGCACACTGATGCAGCTAGTTTCACAACATCAAGGCCCGCTGGTGTTATCCGGTGATTTTAATTCTTGGAACAGTTATCGCATGTGGATCATCCGAGAATTGATAAAGGAATTCGGTTTGGTTGAAGTCCCTTTTGCACAAGATCATCGATTACGTTTTTTAGGTAATCCGCTAGATCATGTTTTTGTGCGTGGGCTGAAGGTGTTACATGCTACAACTGAGCCAACGGAAAGCTCTGATCATGCACCGTTGTTGTTGGATGTGGAATTAGCCGATTAAACATTGAATGCAAGTTAGTTGGTTTTTCGTAATAAAAATAATTCGCAAGAGCTATGTTCATCTAAATGAAAAACCTCTAAAATTCGTAAACCTATTAACCAATCACTCGTCTTATTTATGAAACTATTGATTTCGAATCAACACGGTGCCATCGTCATGGCGCTCATGCCATTTTTATATGGGATGTTGCTCAGTAACCCGATTTGGCAACACGTTTTCTTTTTGCTGGCATGGTTTTCCTTGTACTTAATGACCTATCCGTTTCTGAATTTATTTAAAGGCAGAAATTTGGAACTGTATATTAAATGGTCGTGGATTTATTTCTTTGCCTGTGTCATTTTTGCCATTCCGGTATTGATTTATAACTGGCATACGGCGTTATTTGTGGCGGCTATGTTGCCGTTCGTGTTGATCAGTATTTATTATGTTAAGCAAAAAGACGAACGTGCTTTTTTAAATGATTTGGCAGGTATCGTGATTTTTGCCATTGCCGGCATGGGATCCTATTATTTTCCTGACCGCACTTTTGATGACAAAATTTGGCTGGTAGCGCTGTATCCGAGCTTATTTTTTATCGGTACGACCTTATATGTGAAATCCGTTATGCGCGAGCGTAAAAATCCGTTGTATTTAAAATTATCCATCGGTTTTCACGCGCTTTGTATTCTCGGATTTGTTTTTGTAGAACAATATCTCATGGCGTTGGCGTTTGTGCCGCCATTCATTCGAGCCATTTGGCTGCCGCAGAAAAAAATGTCGGTAAAACAAGTGGGATTCACCGAAATCGGTATTTCCCTGTTGTTTTTTGCTAATTTGCTTTATGCCACTTTGTAAAAAGATGATGAAAAAACGCTTAAAGCATTTTGCAATTGGCCTTGGCTTATTTAGTTTTTCTGCTCTTGCTGTGGAAACGCCGGTTTTTCCCATGGTTCAAACCGTGGAAGAAAGCGGGAAACTGTTGCGTAATGAACTTACGAATGATCAGCTAAGAGATTGGGGGCGAGCTTTTTTTCAACGCAATGATATATCTTCCGTGTTTAACGTAATGTATCTTCTTGCGTTGAAAGATGATCGACGCGCACAGTTGGATCTTGGGCGACTTTATTTTCGTGGAGAAGGTGTCGAACAAAACTATGAAAAAGCCTATTGGTGGTTCAGCGAGGCCGCAGAACAAGGAAGCAGAATTGCGGTAACTAATTTAGGGATTCTTTACGCCGGTGGTTATGGCGTCAAAAAGAATCTTAATCATGGCATTTCTTTGCTGGAGAAAACCGCATCAGCTAATGATTCACAGGCGATGCTCGTTTTAGGCACTCTGTACTATAATGAAATTAAAATTAGAGACTTTAACAAAGCCTTCAAGTGGTTGGAAAAAGGCGCAAAACAAGGTAATGAGGAAGCTATTTTCCGCTTAGCGTTAATGTATGAACGAGGCGAAGGAACAAAACGCAATCGACCGATGGCCATTTCTATTTATAAAGATTTAATCGCGCAACAAAGCCGTTTTTCAGAGGAAGCAAAAGAGCGATTAAATATATTGAGTGATGATTAGCAAAGATAAAAATCCACTTTTTAAGGTGGATTTTTTGTTTGTATTACCATGATAATTTCAATAAAAAACAACCGGAAAAACCACCGCACTTTTCATATAAAAAAGGACGCCAATCATGCGTCCTTTTGAGTCTGAATTTAGAATTATTCCTCTGGAGTTACCACTTCAATTTCCACGTTGCTGTGTAAGCCTCGAGGTAACTGTGTCCCTTTACGGCCCCGTTCAGCGCGGAATTTCTGTAAATCTTCCGGTTTTAAGGTCACTTTACGTTTCCCGGAATGGAAGATCAGGCTGGAATTTTCCTCAATCAACAATAACCGCACCAGTAATTCGGAACGCGCTTTGGCGTTGGCGGACGGAATAGTGACGATTTTGTTGCCTTTGCCTTTAGAGAGTTCCGGTAAATCTTGCACCGGGAAAATCAGCATTCTGCCAGCGGAGGTGAGTGCCACCAAAAGTGCGGTCGGATTTTTCAGTGTTAATGGCGGTAACACTTTGGCATTTTCCGGTAAGGAAATGAGCGCTTTACCGGCTTTGTTACGAGCGACTAAATCGGCGAATTTACAAATAAAGCCATAGCCGGCGTCGGATGCCATGAGCAACGGTTGATCTTCATTTTCAATCAGCAGCTGATCAACGGTAGCGCCTGCCGGCAGGGTAAGTTTACCGGTGAGCGGCTCGCCTTGGGAGCGGGCAGACGGCAGACTTAGCGGATCCAGTGCGTAACTGCGCCCCGTGCTGTCGATAAACACCGCCAGTTGATTACTTTTGCCGTAGGCATGCGCCAAATACTTGTCGCCGGCTTTGTAGCTTAAGCCTTGCGGATCAATGTCATGCCCTTTCGCGCAACGCACCCAACCCATTTCTGATAAAATCACCGTCACCGGTTCTGTCGGCAGCATTTCGTTTTCTGCAATGGCTTTGGCTTCCGCTCGTTCAACTAACGGCGAACGACGAGGGCTAGCGTACGTTTTGGCATCTTGTTGAATTTCTTTTTTCAACAACGTATTTAAACGGCGTTCGGAGCCTAAAATCTCTTCCAAAGATGACCGCTCTTTTTCTAACTCCGCTTGTTCCGCTTGCAACTGATGTTCTTCCAGTTTCGCCAAATGACGCAAGCGCAAGTTCAAAATGGCTTCCGCTTGTGCATCGCTTAAGTTGAAACGAGCCATTAATTCGGCTTTCGGTTCATCTTCGTGACGGATGATTTCGATGACGTCATCAATATTCAAAAAGGCAATCATCAAACCTTGTAAGATATGCAAGCGGGCAAGCACTTTGTCTAAGCGATATTGCAAGCGTCGGGTCACGGTGGTGCGACGGAAAGTTAGCCACTCGGTGAGGATTTCCAACAGATTTTTCACTGCCGGTTTGTAATCCAAACCAATCATGTTCATGTTGACACGATAGCTTTTTTCCAAATCGGTGGTGGCAAATAAATGCGCCATCATAGCATCGGTATCTACGCGATTCGAACGCGGCACGATCACAATGCGCACCGGATTTTCATGATCTGCTTCATCACGAATATCTTCTACCATCGGCAGCTTTTTCGCGGTCATTTGCTCGGCGATTTGCGCAATCACTTTGGATGGCGAGGCTTGGTGCGGGAGGGCGCTGATAATGATTTCCCCGTCTTCCTTTTTCCATGCTGCGCGCATTTTGATAGAGCCGCGACCTTGTTGATATATTTTGCGAATTTCTTCTTTCGGCGAAATGATTTCCGCCTCTGTTGGGAAATCCGGGCCTTGCACCACGGTCAACAAGTCATCCAAGGTGGTTTTCGGATTATCTAGTAACATCACTGCCGCATCGGCAATTTCATTAATATTGTGCGGAGGAATATCCGTTGCCATTCCCACTGCGATCCCTGTCGTGCCGTTGAGCAAAATATGCGGCAAACGTGCCGGCAAATATTGCGGTTCTTCTAAGGTGCCGTCAAAGTTTGGTTGGTAATCCACGGTGCCTTGACCGAGTTCTGCCAATAGCACTTCTGAAATTTTAGATAAACGGGATTCCGTATAACGCATCGCCGCGAAAGATTTCGGATCGTCCACCGCGCCCCAGTTGCCTTGTCCGTCAACCAATGGGTAACGGTAAGAGAAGGGCTGCGCCATCAACACCATGGCTTCATAGCAAGCGCTATCACCGTGCGGGTGGAATTTACCCAACACATCCCCCACGGTACGGGCAGATTTTTTATATTTTGCCGCTGCATTCAGCCCTAGCTCGGACATGGCATAAATAATGCGTCGCTGTACCGGCTTCAAACCATCGCCGATAAACGGCAAGGCGCGATCCATGATGACGTACATGGAATAGTTGAGATACGCCCTTTCGGTGAAGTGGCGTAGTGGCATTTGTTCAATGCCTTCGTAGTTGATGGAGTCAGTCATGATTTATTTTTGCGTTTTATTTATGTCGATAATGTTCATTTTATTTATTGGTTTTCGCCAAATTCTCCCTCTTTTGTTAAGAGGAACTAGGGAGATTTAAAGTGCGGTTGATTTTTGACATGTTTTGACGTGTTTGAAAATTTCACCGCACTTTTCTTCTTACACAGCCAAATCCACTTGATCCCCTTTCGCTTGCAACCAGTTTTTACGGTCTTCAGCGCGTTTTTTGGCCAGTAGCATATCCATGGTTTCCATTGTTTCTTGGCTTTCTTCGCTTTGTGCTTCAAAGGTGAGTTGCACTAAACGACGGGTGTTCGGATCCATTGTGGTTTCGCGTAATTGCATTGGGTTCATTTCGCCCAACCCTTTAAAACGCTGGACGTTCGGCTTGCCTTTTTTCCCTTTCAGACGATCCAAAATAGCCTCTTTTTCGCCTTCATCGAGGGCATAGAACACGTCTTTGCCTAAGTCGATTCGATAGAGCGGTGGCATCGCCACATACACATGGCCTTGTTCCACCAGTTTCGGGAAATGGCGTAGGAAGAGGGCGCAAAGTAGGGTGGCAATATGTAAGCCATCCGAATCCGCATCGGCGAGAATACAGACTTTCCCGTAGCGCAATTGGGATAAATCATCGTTGTCGGGATCAATACCTAGCGCCACGGCAATGTCATGCACTTCTTGTGAGGCTAACACTTGCTCCGGTGACACTTCCCAGGTGTTCAAAATCTTACCGCGCAGCGGCAAAATCGCTTGGTATTCACGTTCCCGTGCTTGCTTGGCAGAACCACCCGCAGAATCCCCTTCTACGAGGAATAGTTCGGTTAAATTGAGATCTTGTGAGCTACAGTCGGCGAGCTTGCCCGGTAACGCAGGGCCGCTTACCAGTTTTTTACGCACCACTTTTTTCGCTGCACGCAAACGGCGTTGGGCGGAACTGATCGCCATATCAGCCAATAATTCGGCGGTTTGAACGTTTTGGTTTAGCCACAAACTGAAGGCATCTTTCACAACACCGCCAATAAACACCGCACTCTGACGGGAGGAAAGGCGTTCTTTGGTTTGGCCGGCGAATTGCGGGTCCTGCATTTTAAGGGAAAGCACATAAGCGCAGCGATCCCATAAATCGTCAGCGGTGAGTTTCACGCCGCGCGGCAATAAATTGCGGAATTCGCAGAATTCACGCATGGCATCCAATAAGCCTTGACGCAAACCGTTGACGTGCGTGCCGCCAAGTGCGGTCGGAATCAGGTTTACATAGCTTTCGCCAATGAGTTCGCCACCTTCCGGCAACCATAATAACGCCCAAGATACCGCTTCTTTTTCGCCCTTAAATTCACCGATGAACGGTTGTTCCGGTAAGGTGACTAAACCGTTTACCGCTTCCATTAAATAGTCGTTCAAGCCGTCTTGATAAAGCCAAGTATCTTCGGTGTCATTCACTTTATCAATAAATTTAATTTCTAGTCCTGAGCACAACACGGCTTTGGCGCGGAGTAAATGACGCAAACGGCTGACGGAGAATTTTTCGCTGTCGAAATATTTCGGATTCGGTTTGAAATGCACGGTGGTACCGGTCGTGCGACGACCGCAGGTACCGATAACGGTGAGGTCTTCCACTTTTTGACCATTTTCAAAGGCGATTTTATACACTTCACCGTTACGTTTAACGGTGACATCAACTCGCTCGGATAAGGCATTCACCACAGAAATTCCCACCCCATGCAAACCACCGGAGAACGTGTAATTTTTATTAGAAAATTTACCGCCGGCGTGCAGTTTGCTCATGATGACTTCTACGCCGGATACTTTTTCCACCGGATGCATATCCACCGGCATACCACGCCCGTTATCGATCACTTCAATGGATTGATCTTTATGCAAAATCACTTCGATTTTCGTGGCAAAACCGGCAAGGGCCTCGTCCACGCTGTTGTCGATAACTTCTTGTGCGAGGTGATTTGGGCGGGTGGTGTCGGTATACATGCCCGGGCGGAGTTGTACCGGTTCAAGGTCTTTTAAAACGGTAATTTCGTTGGCGGAATAATTCGTTGTCATAGTTATTCATTAATAAAATCTTGGAAGCAAAATTGCGCGGGATTATAACAAAAAACAACGGGATTTTTAACCGCACTTTTCGTGCTGAGAGAAGAGAAAAGTGCGGTCATTTTGGCGAGCGTTTTTACTGTTGTTTGAGTAGCGTTTCGTAGCGTTCGTCCGTTAAGGTTTTCAGAAAGGCTTCAAGGTCATCCAGTTGTTCGTCGCTTAACTGTGGCGCTTTGAGTTCTTCAAGATTCATCGTTGCGGCGTATTCCGGTGCTTCCCAAGGTTGCTGAGTTTCAGGATTCAGTTTACGCGCAGGGTTGTTGAAATGATCGAAATATTCCAACACGGTGCGTAAATGTTTAAACACGCCGTTGTGCATATAAGGTGCGGTGACGGCAATGTTGCGTAGGGTTGGCACTTTGAATTTGCTCTTTTGGCGTTGATCGCCTTTGACCATTGGGTTATCCAACAAACCGTTATCGATAAAATCCTCGCCGAGCTGATTATGCGCGATTAAACGCCGATTTTTAGGCACGCCCATGTTGTAGTAGCGATAGTTGGTGAAGGTTTCCTCTTTGTGTTCGGCATGTTGCGCTTGATGGCAGTTGCTACAGTTGGTTTTGGTGTTATCAAAAAATAATTGTTTACCACGTTCTTCTTGGGCGGTCATCGCATATTTGCCTTGTAGCGATTTATCGTATTTAGCATCAAAAGGATGCAATAAACGTTTTTCTTGTTGGAATACGGCAAGGGCATCTTCCATAGCCGAATAAACGCTGTCTGCACTGTCCCAGGTTGCTTTGCCATAATGTCGGGTAAAAAGCGTGAAATACATCGGTGTGTTGACGATCCGTTTAGCAACGGAAAGTTTGTCCGGCATGCCCATTTCCACAGGATTGATTGGCGGCCCACCGGCTTGTTCTGCTAAGTTTTTAGCACGCCCATCCCAGAATTGACCACCCACATAATCCTGAATTTTTTCATCGTAATGAAATTCCGGTGCATAGCTTGCATAAAGCATGGTTGGCGCATTCCGCGTGCCGAACCGCGTCGGATCATCACCTTGAGAGACCATTTTGTCTGCGCTGTTTTCTCGTAAATCAACAAAGGCGGTATCCGGGCTGTGGCAACTGGAACAGTTTTGGTTGCCATGTAGAGAGAGGTTGTTATCAAAAAATAAAATTTGCCCCAATAACGCCTTATCAATCCCGCCCTTCGGCATTTCACGGGCTTCTTTTTCTAGCGCTAAGGCAGACATCGGCAGCCATGCGACAAGTAGCATTGTAAATAAACGGTTCATGGTTTGTCCTGGTAATAAAATGATGTTCTTTAGCATACCGTTTTTTCCCTTTTTTCTGTCTTACTCTTTTAAGGTATGACTTTTGACCTGAATCATACAAAATCACTTTTTTTGAAAAAGTGCTTTATCTTCCTGTAAAATAGTTTACCATTTTACTCGGTTTTTTGTTATCCACAGTTATGGGGGAAATTATCATGTCTTTTGCCGATAAAAAATTAAGTGAAATTGCGATTTCAATTCCAGGATCAACCGCACTTTTACGTGAATATGATTTAGATTTTTGTTGTGGTGGCGCCGATACATTAGGTGCAGCTGTTGCAGAGAAAAATTTAAATTTAGCGGAAATTGAAGCTCGTTTAACAGAATTGCAAAATAGTAAAAAACAGGACGATGAGCAACGTTGGTTGACAGCACCTTACGCAGACATCATCGAGCACATTATTCATCGTTATCATGAACGTCACAAACAACAGCTTTCTGAACTTTTTGTCTTGGCTGAGCGCGTAGAATCCGTTCACGGCGATCGTGATGATTGTCCAATTGGCATTGCTGCTGAAATTCAACATATTTATGCTGATTTAACCAGTCATATGATGAAAGAAGAGCAAATTTTGTTCCCGATGATCAACATGGGAAATTATGCGATGGCAAGAATGCCGATTCAAGTCATGGAACATGAACATGCTGAACACGGTGAGCATTTGGATGTATTGAAAGCGTTGACCAATAACTTAACACCGCCGGCAGATGCGTGTAATACTTGGCGCGCACTTTATAGTGGAATTCAAGAATTTATGGATGATTTAATGATGCACATTCATACGGAAAATAATATTCTGTTTCCACGCGTGATTGAGGAAGGCAGCAGATAAATCCTGTTTTAACAATTTGAAGTGTATAAAGAAAGCCATTAAATGCGATGTTTAATGGCTTTTTATTTGTAACGATATAAAAAGATTAATTCAGTTGAAGTTGTCTTTGTGAAGCAAATAAGGATTCTGTAATAAAGCTGGCAGTCACAATTTCTGCTTCAGGATAAAGGCTTTCTTCGGATACGCCGTTATGTTGCATACAGGAAGAACACACGGCAATTCTACCACCTTTTGCAATAAAGGTATCAATGAGTTCACGAACCGGTTTGAATGGTGCGCCAATATCGATTTTATCGCCGTAACCTTTAGCGCCGAGATGAACGGCATCGGAAAGCAATAAAATGACAGTGTCTTTGCCTTTTTCTAGGGCGTTTATTCCGATAGTAAAAGCAATAGTAACATTATTTGAATCGCGCTCATGGGCAGTTAATGTAATTAATAAATCAATGTTTTTCATGATGTTTCCTCTCCGTTTGGGGTTATTAAATAAAATAATTTATATATTTATATTTTTTGATTTTAAAGGGTTTTATTTCATTTGGCTGTGATTAAAATCACAAAATGAGAAATAAGTGAAATGTGGTTGTAAATATGCTGAGGGAATATAAAAAATAACCCCAGATTCAATGAAGTCTGGGGTTTATGTTTAAACGATAACTGCTTATTTCGCAATACGTTTATATTTCATGCGATGTGGTTGAAGGGCTTCAGCACCGAAGGTTTTCTTCTTCCATTCTTCATAATCGGAGAAGTTGCCTTCATAGAACGTCACCTTACCTTCATCGCCGTAGTCTAAAATATGAGTGGCGATACGGTCCAAGAACCAGCGGTCATGGGAGATAACCATGGCGCAGCCCGGGAACTCTAGAATCGCATTTTCCAACGCACGCAGCGTTTCCACATCAAGGTCGTTTGTCGGTTCGTCCAGTAACAACACGTTACCACCGGCTTGCAATAATTTCGCTAAGTGCAAACGGCCGCGTTCACCACCGGAAAGTTCGCCCACGCGTTTTTGCTGATCCACGCCTTTGAAGTTGAAGCGTCCTACATAAGCACGGCTTGGAATTTCAAAGTTACCGATTGTTAAAATATCTTGTCCGTTAGAAACTTCTTCCCACACGGTTTTCTTGTCGTCCATCGCATCGCGGAATTGATCTACGGAAGCTAACACGACGGTTTCACCTAAAGTGATGGAACCGGAATCCGGTTGTTCTTTGCCGGAAAGCATACGGAACAAGGTCGATTTACCCGCACCGTTTGCCCCGATAATCCCAACGATAGCGCCTTTCGGAATGCTGAAAGACAAATCATCGATTAAAGTGCGGTCGCCGTAAGATTTACTTAAATGTTGCACTTCAATCACTTTATCGCCTAAGCGTGGACCAGGTGGAATAAAGAGTTCGTTGGTTTCGTTACGTTTTTGATATTCGCCGGAATTAAGCTCATCAAAACGCGCCATACGTGCTTTGCTTTTCGCTTGGCGACCTTTTGGATTTTGGCGTACCCATTCCAATTCTTTCTCAATGGATTTTTGGCGGGCAGATTCTTGCGCTTGTTCTTGCGCCAAGCGTTTTTCTTTTTGTTCCAACCAAGAAGAATAGTTACCTTCCCAAGGAATACCTTCACCACGGTCAAGCTCTAAGATCCAGCCGGCGACGTTATCTAAGAAGTAGCGGTCGTGGGTGATTGCCACCACGGTGCCTTCGTAGTCGTGTAAGAAGCGCTCTAACCACGCTACGGATTCTGCATCCAAGTGGTTGGTCGGTTCGTCCAACAACAACATATCCGGTTTTTCGAGCAATAAACGGCAAAGTGCCACGCGGCGACGTTCGCCCCCAGATAAATGCTCGATTTTGGCATCCCAGTCCGGCAAACGTAACGCATCAGCGGCGCGTTCTAATTGGTTATCTAAATTATGCCCGTCATGCGCTTGAATGATAGCTTCCAACTCCGCTTGCTCAGCGGCAAGTTTGTCGAAATCAGCGTCAGGATCGGCATATAACGCATAAACTTCATCTAAACGCGTTAACGCACGTTTAACGTCACCCACGGCTTCTTCAATTGCTTCACGCACCGTTTGTTGGGGTTCAAGTTTTGGTTCTTGCGGAAGATAACCAATTTTAATGCCGGGTTGCGGGCGAGCTTCCCCTTCGATTTCTTTATCAATGCCCGCCATAATGCGAAGCAACGTGGATTTACCTGCGCCGTTTAAACCGAGCACACCAATTTTGGCGCCCGGGAAAAAGCTTAGGGAAATATCTTTTAGAATATGACGTTTCGGCGGAACCACTTTGCCTACTCGGTGCATCGTGTAAACGAATTGTGTTGACATAATTTTTCTCTGGTTAAGGGAAAAGTGCGGTCATTTTTGTCGATGTTTTTACATGAGGAATGACCCTAAAGAAACAATAAAGCATAAAAAATCATTGCCATGATTCAGGCGGCTCATTCTACTTGATGTTTGCCGTTGTGCCAATTTATCGCAGTAAAATTTTAGGCATAAAAAAACCTCTCCGAAGAGAGGTAGGAAAGTAGTTTAGCTATTTATGATTATTTTATTTAGGAACTTTATGAATATCAAGCAATCACTTGATGGTGTTGAATGTTATCGATTTTTCAGTGAGAAGCAAAATGCAAAATTAAGTTTGTTTGATATAAATCAGAAAAAACGAGTGATTTTTTCATGATGGATGCTTTTTTGAGCGCACTGTGGTGCATTTTTATTTATGCTAAAATAATGAAGTCAAATTTATCGGGAAGGTGATCCAGTGAAAAAAATA
The DNA here is from genome assembly GCF_003130075.1 of Aggregatibacter segnis. Classification (GTDB taxonomy): domain Bacteria; phylum Pseudomonadota; class Gammaproteobacteria; order Enterobacterales; family Pasteurellaceae; genus Aggregatibacter; species Aggregatibacter segnis_A. The sequence goes on from NZ_NRCW01000004.1 coordinate 237,931, forward strand.
AGCTTATTTTTTATAACCTTAATTTGTGCCCAAACGCTTTTTGCGCATCCTCATGCGTTTATTGACATGAAAACGAAGGTGTTGGTGGACAAACAACAATTAGTCGGGTTTTCGATGCAATGGATTTTAGATGAACCCAGTTCGGCTGCCGTGTTATATGATGTAAAACAAGCAAAAGGCGACAAGAAAGCATTGCAGAAATTGATTGATGAGGTTATCGGCAATGTGGTCAATGAGCATTACTTTAGCTATTTATTTGATAAGCAAGGCAATAAAGTAAAATACAGCGCGAAACCTCAAAATTACGGGATGAAGAGCAGTGGAGCGCAGGTGTTGTATTATTTTGATTTTATGTTGTCAAAACCGCAGCTTTTGCAGGATAACGAATTTACATTAAGTACTTACGATCCGACTTATTATGTTTCTATGTATTACGATCAGCCTTTTCATTCGGCTGTCGATTTTTCTCAATTACCGGAAAATTGTCGTGGCGAAGTGCTGGAGCCTGATGTTAATGAAAAGCTCAAAGCCTATGCTTCCTCGTTAGATCAGTCTCAACGCAACGAAGATGACACCCTTGGCGCGCAGTTTGCACAAAAAGTGCGGTTAATTTGCAAATAGTTTTTAAGAAATTCATGAAATCTCGTTTATTTTCTTTCCTTTTATTCGGCATATTGGTGCTTGCCTGCGTTTATCTGTTCCCATGGTTATTTTCCCATGTTGTACTCTGGCAACGGGAATTTAATCAGCTCATCTCTGCTTATTTACATGCCATTAAACAACAGCCCGTTTATGCCGGCAGCCTGCTCATTTTAGTGAGTTTCTTATATGGTGTGTTTCACGCTTTGGGGCCTGGGCACGGCAAGTTTATTATTGCCGGCTATTTAGCGACTCACCAGACGAAGCTTGCACGTAGTATGCAAATCACTTTCTTCTCTTCTTTAGCGCAAGGATTAGTTGCCATTGTGGCGGTGTCTGTTGTGGTGCTGATTTTGCAGCTTTCCTCCGCTTACTTCAATTTAAGCCAATTATGGTTGGAACGAACCGCTTATGTTCTGGTGATTTTGCTTGGGCTAAGTTGGTGTTGGAAAAGTGGGAAAAGATTGTATAAACAACATCGACAGACGAAGCAAAAGCCACAAATTCGCCGAATTGAACACCGTATCGCAAATGAGATACGGTTTGACGTGGCGATCGCCCCAAAAAGTGCGGTAGGAATTTCAACTGTTTTTCCAGAAACACATACGGAACACTACGCCAACTGTGGTTGTGGTCACCAACATATTCCGGATCCCGATGCTTTGAATCAAAACGTAAATATAAAGGAAAGCGTATTGATTATTTTGAGTATCGGCATGCGACCTTGCTCTGGTGCGATTTTTGTTTTGTTCCTTGCCTATATGCTGGATTTATTTGCTTGGGGGATGGCGGCAACATTAGCGATGTCTCTTGGCACGGGAATCACGTTATCGGCGTTTGCGTTATTGGTGCGCTATGCTCGCTCAACAGCGATTAAAATCGGGCAATGGTATCGCCGACCTTTTGCAGACATAGATATAGAGGCCGTGTCGAAATGTTTTGCCGGTATCATATTGATTTTCTTTGCGTTAGCGTTGATTTATGGAACGACCTTGCCGGTAAGCGGAGGCGCGACATTATTTGCGAGATAAAAAGAGGCTAGAGTAAAAAGGATTCAGCAGAAAAAATAAAAGCCCATAAGGAGGCTACGGGCTCAAACTCTTTTGGTATGCTTTAGCTTTTATAAAAGGAGACAAATAAAAACTATCCAAAAGAAAAAATTGGCTCCTCCTGCTGGACTCGAACCAGCGACATATGGATTAACAGTCCACCGTTCTACCGACTGAACTAAGGAGGAATAAATTTGGTATCAAAAGATAGGCCGCGTATCTTACTTATCCCTCTATAGGTTGTCAACACTTAACATAAAAAATATTTTCCTGTTTTTAGTGTGATATTTCTATCCACAAACTCTGTGGATAAGTTTGTGAGTTATTATTTTAAAAAGCATCCCATTCCCGATAAAATCAGGCTTTATTGAAATTCGATATAAAATTGATTGTAAAATGACATTTATTTATTTTTCAACTAGTTAATAAAAATCTAGAGAATTTTTTAAAATTTTTTTATAAATTTGTGAGGGAACACACTTGACAATCCTAACTCTGTGTAAAACTTCATTTTTTATCACTCAATCTGGAGTAGTAAATATGCTAAAATGCACAGCATTTAGAAAATACCGTAAAAAATGACCGCACTTATGTCAGAGAAAATTAACACCAAGCCTTTTATCCTTCATTCCGATTTCAAGCCTTCCGGCGATCAGCCACAAGCCATTGCCAAACTCGCCGAAAATTTAGAAGACGGCTTGGCGCATCAAACCTTACTAGGCGTTACGGGTTCCGGAAAAACTTTTACGATTGCCAATGTGATTGCGCAGTTAAACCGACCGGCCATGTTGCTTGCCCCAAATAAGACGCTCGCGGCTCAGCTTTATGCGGAAATGAAAGCCTTCTTTCCTGAAAATGCGGTGGAATATTTCGTCTCTTACTATGATTATTATCAGCCGGAAGCCTATGTGCCGAGCAGCGACACCTTCATTGAAAAAGATGCGTCCATTAACGATCAAATCGAGCAAATGCGTTTGTCGGCGACTAAATCTTTTTTGGAACGTCGAGATACTATCGTGGTTGCCTCGGTTTCCGCTATTTATGGTTTGGGCGACCCGGATTCTTATTTGCAAATGATGTTGCATTTGCAACAAGGGGCGATAATTAATCAGCGTCAGATTTTGGCGAAGTTGGCAGAATTGCAATATACGCGCAACGATCAGGCGTTTCAGCGCGGCACATTTCGTGTACGTGGGGAAATTATCGATATTTTCCCGGCTGAATCCGATGAGCGCGCAGTACGCATTGAATTATTTGATGATGAAATTGAGCGTTTAAGCTTATTTGATCCACTCACCGGAAGCAGTTTTGGTGCTATCCCACGTTTCACCGTGTATCCGAAAACGCATTATGTGACGCCACGCGAGCGCATTTTAGATGCCATTGAAAAAATCAAAGTGGAACTGGCACAACGACGGGAATATTTCATTAAAGAGAATAAATTGTTAGAAGAACAACGCATTAGCCAACGTACTCAGTTTGATATTGAAATGATGAACGAATTGGGCTATTGCTCGGGGATTGAAAACTACTCACGTTATCTGTCGGGCAGAAATGAAGGCGAACCACCGCCAACCTTATTTGACTATATGCCGTCCGATGCCATTTTAATTATCGATGAATCTCACGTCACCGTGCCGCAAATTGGCGGGATGTATCGTGGCGACCGTTCCCGTAAAGAAACGTTGGTGGAATATGGTTTCCGTTTGCCTTCAGCGTTGGATAACCGCCCGTTACGTTTTGAGGAATTTGAACGTTTGGCTCCGCAAACTATCTATGTTTCGGCTACCCCGGGGCCTTATGAGCTAGAAAAATCCGGTGCGGAAATTATCGATCAGGTTGTGCGTCCAACAGGCTTACTGGATCCGCAAATTGAAATTCGCCCGGTGTCCATTCAGGTGGATGATCTGCTTTCTGAAGCACGTCAACGAGCGGATAAAAACGAGCGCGTTTTAGTGACGACGCTGACTAAAAAAATGGCGGAAGATTTAACGGATTATTTGGATGAACACGGGATTCGAGTGCGTTATTTGCACTCCGATATTGATACGGTGGAGCGTGTGGAAATTATCCGTGATTTGCGCCTAGGTGAATTTGATGTATTGGTCGGGATTAACTTATTACGGGAAGGCTTGGATATTCCCGAAGTATCACTCGTGGCGATTTTAGATGCGGATAAAGAAGGTTTTTTACGTTCTGAACGTTCTTTAATTCAAACCATCGGACGTGCCGCGCGAAACTTGAATGGTAAAGCGATTTTGTATGCAGACAGCATCACCAAATCCATGGAAAAAGCCATTACGGAAACCAATCGCCGCCGTGAAAAACAAACGAAATATAATGAAGAACACGGCATTGTGCCACAGGCGTTAAATAAAAAAGTGGGTGAATTGTTAGATATCGGTCAGGGCACCAATCAAAAAGCGAAAGCCAATAAACAACGTGGAAAAATGGTGGCAGAACCGACCGCACTTTATACGGTGCCAACCTCACCGAAAGAATATCAACAACAAATCAAGAAACTGGAACAGCAAATGTATAAATTTGCGCAAGATTTGGAATTTGAAAAAGCCGCTGCGGTGCGCGATCAATTACAGCAATTGCGGGAAAGTTTTATGTTATCTGGCGAGTAAAAGTGCGGTCATTTTTCTCGGTGTTTTTATAAAAAAAGGCGAAATCAATTCGCCTTTTTTGTTTTTTAAAGATGCTTTATTGCACTAATAAATAGAAATTACTGTCACCACGGATGATATTTAACGCAATAGCAGATGGTTTGCTATCCAAGGCTTTGCGCAATTGACCTAAGTTTTCAACTTTTTGGCGGTTAATGCCAATGATCACATCGCCATTTTTCAAACCACGTTGTTCCGCTAAGGAGTTTGGTTTGATTTTACTAATAGACACGCCTTTTACGCCTTTTTCATCGTAGTTATTCAATTCTGCGCCATCTAATGCCGGTAATAGGCTATTGGCTGTGGTTTGGGTTTGATCGTCTGATTGTAACGTGACTTTGGCAGTATTGGATTTGCCATCGCGTAAATAAGTCAATTCAATTTGTTTGCCGGCACCCGAAGTGGCAATTTTGGCGCGCATTTCTGCAAAGCTGGAAACCACTTGTCCGTTCATTGCTGTGATGACATCGCCTGCTTTTAAACCTGCTTTATCGGCGGCAGAGCCTGGCATTACTTCGCTCACGAAAGCGCCTTTTTTCGCTTCAATGTCAAAGGCTTGGGCTAAATCAGCATTTAATTCTCCTCCCTTAATGCCTAACATACCGCGACGAACTTCACCAAATTCAAGAATTTGTTGTACGAGATTGTTCGCCATGTTGCTCGGAATCGCAAACGCAATACCCGCGTTGCCGCCACTTGGAGAAATAATGGCGGTATTAATGCCGATGAGTTCGCCGTTTAAATTGACGAGCGGGCCACCGGAGTTACCACGGTTTACTGCCGCATCGGTTTGAATATAGTTTTCGTATGTGCCGCTGTCAGAACCCATAGAGCGACCTAAGGCAGATACAATACCGGAGGTAACGGTTTGTCCTAAACCGAACGGATTACCAATAGCAACCGTGAAATCGCCTACGCGTAATTTATCGGAATCCGCGAGTTTAAGTGCGGTCAAATTTTTCGGATTTTCTACTTGAATCAATGCCACATCAGACATTTCGTCAGCACCGATCACTTTCGCTTTAAATTCGCGGCCATCGTGTAATTGCACGGTAATTTTATCAGCATCTTTAATCACGTGGTTGTTTGTTAATACATAACCTTTTTCTGCATTGATAATGGCGCCGGAACCAATGCCTTTGAAATTACGCGGTGCGCGATTGCGATCGAACATATCCGGGCCAAAGAAGAATTTAAATTCTTCCGGAATATCATCATCCATTTCAGCTGAACGGCCTTTTTGTTTTCCTTCGACGGAAATAGACACCACGGAAGGTAATACTTTTTCTAACATCGGAGCCAAGCTTGGGAGTTGTTGTCCTGCTACGATGGCAACAGGTGTTTCCGCTTGGCTCATCATTGGGGTTGTTAAAATGCTTAATCCGAGAGCAATGCCGGTTAAAACAAAATGACGTTTTTTCATTAAATGTTCTCCAATCAAAAAAATAAAAAACGAAATCTCAATGAGTTTCGGTGATGACTATGACAAGTAAAATGGTTGAATGTTCTTGGTTTTTTATTTAATTCATGAGGAAAAAGAAAAGTGCGGTGACTTGTTAAAATGAATGTTAAGAAAAATAAAAACGCCCTTCAATTGAAGGGCGCTTGTTGAATTATCTTTCTGCTTTGAATAAACCTGAAGAACCTTCGGAATAGTCTTTCGGTGGATCTTCTGTTTTAGACGGGGAAACGTTGCCTTTTTCATCCAGTAAACTGTGTTGAAACAAGGTGCTGTCATTCAATTCCGGCAGTAGTTGATTCGAGGAGCGAGCAAGATGTTGGTACAGTTTTTGATAATCTTGTGCGAGAGATTTCAACAAATCGGCGCTTTCCGCAAAATGTTTTTCCAATTGTTGTTTTTGGCTTTCCAATTGCTCTTTTGCGACTCGCAATTCCGCTTCGGTTTTCACTTGTTTTTTGGCGGACTCTTTTGTGAGTCGTAATAAGAAATAACCAATAACAAAACCAACCACTAAACCAATTAACGCGGCTTGCCACATTTCAGCTGCCCAAGTTTGCATAAAGAACCTCCTCTAATTTATGTGAAACAATTAGTTGAATCATAGCCTGAACCGCTTTCTATTTCCATGTGTTAGATCACAGAACGAAAATTTTTCGGAAAATAAAAGGGCGAATATTTTTCGCCCTTCAAAAACGTTTTTAAAAACGACCGCACTTTATGACCAATTTTCGCGTTTTGCTTTTTGTAATTTGGCGTAGGCAGCCAGTAATTTTTGATGCTCATCGAAATTGGCAAGGGTTTCATCGCTAGCAGGCAAATTATAGAACGGATTTCCCCCTTGAATCGCGGCCCACGCAAACGCCACCGCGTCTTTACCGTACATTTTCTCGAACACCGGACGATATTGTTGCGGATCGCGGTGTTCATCCATAAACAATTCAAGGCTGCTGATTAAGCAACGATAATAGTTGGCGCGTTCGGCGGTAAACACGGAGCTGTTCATATTATATGTCCAGTTCGCCCAGTCTAACGCCATTGCCAAGTCGCCTAACGCGAGATAAAGCATGGATTTTAATTCGCCGATGCGCAAGGTTGTCCAGCCGCTGGCTTTCGGTGCCACGACGCCGATAAATTCACGCACGCGGGTGGCATCGTCAATGCCTTGTTCATCCAGTTCATCCAAGAGTTCTTGGTAGGTTTCTTGGTCGTGGTGGAAGTGCGGTAAGTCCAACAGGATTTCGCGCCAGTCCATGCCCATGTTGCTGTTGGCGTAAATTAAGTCGTCTGCAGGATAAATATCGGACATGCCCGGCACGATGATGCGACAGGCGTAAACACCTAAGTGATTGTAGTCCATGATGTAAACCTCTTTGTTTTCCTCGTGGAGAATCGCCATGAGGTTATTATATTCTTCATGGGTATCTTTGCCGGAGAAATCCCAATCGGCGAACTCGTAATCCGGTGTGTTTTTGAATAAATCCCAAGAAATTAAACCGCTGGAATCAATAAAGTGGGTTTCCAAATTGGCGTGTTCTGCCACATCATCGTTATTGAATGACGGCGGGGCGAAAACGTCCAACTCTTTTAGGCTGCGACCTTGTAATAATTCGGTGACGGTGCGTTCTAATGCCACTTGGAAGTTTGGATGTGCCCCGAAAGAGGCAAAACACGTGCCATTGGTTGGGTTGAGCAAAATGACACAAATCACCGGGTATTGACCGCCAAGAGAAGCGTCATACGCCAAAATCGGGAAACCTTCCTGTTCCAGTTTGTCGATAGAGGCTTGAATGGACGGATAACGCGCCATCACTTCTTGTGGAATTAACGGCAGGCTGATCGCTTCTGCGATAATTTTATTCTTCACATAGCGCTCAAACACTTCGGACAATCCCTGCACTCGGGCTTCAAATTGGCTGTTGCCGGCGGACATACCGTTGGAAACATAGAGGTTAGAGATAATATTTTGCGGAATATACACTGTCTGTTGATCCGATTGGCGTATATAAGGCAGCGCGACAATACCTCGCTCATAATTACCCGATTGCAAGTCCACTAAAAGTTCAGGAGTCAGCTCCTGATTCGGATCGAAATGTTCAAATAAATGAGCGTCTAAAATCCCTTGAGGCAACAATGCCTCGTCTTCAATCGGGAACCATTTTTCGTTCGGATAGTGCACAAAATCGCTGTTGGCAATATCTTGCCCTAAATAGAAATCCGTCCAGAAATAGTTGGTGGAAAGACGCTCAAAATATTCGCCTAATGCCGAAGCTAATGCCGCTTTTTTACTGGCCCCCTTGCCGTTGGTGAAACATTGCGGGCAGTCTTTGTCACGAATATGGACCGACCACACATTAGGTACGGGATTTAACCACGAGGCTTCTTCAATGTGAAAGCCAAGTGCGGTCAGTTTTTGTTGAAATTTTTCAATACTTTCCTCAAGGGCGGCGTCTTTGCCGAGGATAAAGGTTTGTTCGGTCATAATGTTCCTATTTTTGATGTATTTTCTTCTTGAATAACTAATAAAAATATGAATTTTTCCCCTTTCCCGTAAATAGGCGAGGGGAAAATAAATTGAATTTAAATCGGTAATCCTGCGAGCACGGCATAACCTTCTTGTATGCCATGCACGCGATAGTCTGTATCTGCTTCAATGAACGCCGCTTGCCCTTGTTTCAAAGTGAGTTTTTGTTGTGCGGCTTCCAAGGTTATTTCGCCCACTATCACTAAGAGAATCGTGCCGTTTAAAGTGCGGTCGGAAATCTCGGTGTTTTTTGCGTAAGGCATATTGCTCAAGGCAAAATCGGCAATGGGCATCGGGTAGGTGTAAACCTGATTTTTAGGCGCCGGCGCGATAATCTGAGGGACAATTTCACTACAATCGATGATTTTTAGCAATTGTTCGATATCAACGTGTTTTGGCGTTAGACCGCCACGAATGACATTGTCGGAACAGGCCATTAGTTCAATATTTTGTCCGCGTAAATAAGCGTGTGGCACGCCGGCCGCTTGGAAAATACCTTCGCCAACCTGCAAATTCACAATATTGAACAGGTAGAAACTCATTAAACCCGCATCCAGTTTGTCTCGGGAAATATTCATGGCGTGCAATGTGTAAAGCACCCAGTAATCAGGATTCTGCATAGCAAGCTGATTTTGCTCGTAAGCCTTCTGTTGGCTATCAATAATCGGCAAGAGCCATTGCGCTAATTGATCTTGTGTTGCCAACATAATGTCAGCGTAAAAATCCGCTAAATTCTGCGAGGCTAATTTTGTTGCCAGTTCCGCAAGTGACGGGCGTTGACGTAACGTATCGAGAATTTGGGCCTTGGTTTTAAAACCATGTAAAAGCCAAAAATCGGACAAAGCAATCATCATTTCCGGCTTATGGTTATCGTCCTTATAGGTGCGCTTCGGATCATTTAACGGAATGCCTGCGGCATTTTCTTGCGCAAAGCCAATTTCGGCCTGTTCTTTGGTTGGGTGTAACTGAATGGAAAGAGGATTGGCGACATCTAAAATTTTCAGTAAATAAGGCAAATTATCCCCAAATAATTGGCGGCTTTGTTGTCCAAGTGCGGTGGGATTTTGGTGTAAAAAATCGCCTAACGATATTTCCTCTTGTGCGTAAAGAATCTGTGACGGTGCCGAAGGGTGAGCGCCAAGCCAGTATTCGGCATAGTGAGATTCAGTTTTATCAATATGCAATAAATGAGGAATATAACGTTCACCGCCCCACACATAATGTTGAAGGCGACCATTCAGCGGATAAATACCTGCCATAATTTGCTCTCTGTTAGATTTGCTGTTCTATAAAATCGGGGCGCATTCTAGCATATTCTCACCTTTGGCTGTTGCTATAGAAAAGCTTTTTTTATACATTTAGCAGCGTCTAACATTTCTTTTTTAACCAAATTAAATGTAGACGTTTCCCGTGATGAATAATGCCTCAACTGAGGATATTCGTGAAATTACGGCATAACATGCAAGAATAAATAAACATTATCGGCACTGAGGTGCCGATTTTTTTATCTAAAATCAGTGTGTTAATCAGAAAACAGGTTTTCTTTTTAAAATGCGATCTTCATCATATTTTTTACTGACGTATTGAAGTAATATTCCACAAAGCACTTTGCCTTTGAAGGGAAAACACCAGATCTGGCAAGTGTGGTATTTGGGGCATAAACCATGTCGTAAATTAAGGAGAAAACGTATGTTTAAACAGCTTCAACAGGTTGGTAAGGCATTTATGTTGCCAATTGCCATTTTACCTGCAGCCGGTTTGTTACTAGGGATTGGGGGCGCATTATCTAACAAAGCCACCGTGCAAGCCTATCCATTATTAGATCATTCGGTTTTGCAAGGTGTGTTTCAGATCATGTCGGCAGCCGGTTCGGTGGTGTTCGGTAATTTGGCATTATTGCTTTGTATCGGTTTGGGTATTGGTTTAGCCAAGCGGGATAAAGGGGTTGCAGCACTGGCGGCAACGGTCGGCTATTTAATCATGACTGGTACGATTGCGGCATTGATTCCGCTGTTCTCACCGGAAACCAAAGGAATTGATACAGGGGTGATCGGTGCTTTGGTGATGGGCTTGATTACCGTCAAACTGCACAATAAATATCATAATATTCAATTACCTCAAATTTTAGGTTTCTTCGGTGGTTCTCGTTTTGTGCCGATTGTTACCTCTTTTGCGGCGATTTTTGTCGGCGCCATCTTCTTTTTAATTTGGCCGACATTTCAAAATTGGTTATTGTCTGCCGGTGAACATATTGCTTCCATGGGCGCAATCGGAACATTCTTTTATGGCTTCCTCATGCGCTTATGTGGTGCAGTAGGCTTGCACCACATGATTTATCCGTTATTTTGGTACACCGAATTAGGCGGTACGGAAATCGTGAATGGTGAAACCATTATTGGAGCGCAAAAAATCTTCTTTGCCCAATTAGCGGATCCGAATCACCAAGGTTTATTTACCGAAGGTACACGTTTTTTCGCAGGTCGTTTTGACACCATGATGTTCGGCTTGCCGGCAGCCTGTTTGGCGATGTATCACTGTGTGCCGAAAGCGCGTCGTAAAGCCATTGGCGGGTTATTCCTTGGTGCAGCGTTGACCTCTTTTATTACAGGGATCACCGAGCCTATTGAATTTATGTTCTTATTCGTTGCACCTTGGTTGTATGTTTTCCACGCCTTTTTAGACGGCGTTTCCTTCTACATTGCCGACATTTTGAATATTTCCATCGGTAACACGTTCTCCGGCGGATTTATTGACTTCCTGTTATTTGGGATCTTACAAGGCAATGAAAATACCAACTGGTTTAATGTGATTTGGGTCGGCGTATGTTGGGCGGCGTTATATTATTTCAGTTTCCGCTTCTTAATTACCCAATTTAATGTGATGACCCCAGGACGTGCAGAAGAGCAAGAAGACAGCGTGGAACAACAAACCTCTTCTTTAACGGAAAACGCCCACGAGATCATCAACGCCCTAGGTAGCGCAGAAAATATTGAGAACGTGGATGCCTGTATTACTCGTTTGCGGGTAGCGGTGAAAGACGTCAAATTAGTGGATAAAACACGATTAAAAGCGTTAGGTGCCGTTGAAGTGTTGGAAGTCGGTGGTGGCGTACAAGCAGTTTATGGTGCTAAAGCAGTATTATATAAAAGCGAGATTAACCAGATTTTAGGTAAAGAAGATTAATTTTTTCTTCGCTATGAATGTGAACGGTCAGAAAGGGATTTATTTCTGACCGTTATTTTTTTCTTCAAAGACTAAAGATCTTCCGCTTGTTTTAACGCTTCTGCCGGTTGTAAAAACGCAGGGATTTTTGACCGCACTTTTTGTGGATTCAGCGTTAATGGATAGGTGCGTTTTTGCGCCACGATAACTGTCAGCGGGGCAAACCAACCGGCGGTTTGATGGGACAGCGCCAAATTCTGCTGTTCCAAAATATCAAAGTTGAGTAATTCTAACCAATCAATGATCCGCCAAATGCAATAATGACGCGCAGGGAAGTCACCTGTTTTTGATTTAAAAAATAGGCAGTTAAGCGGATTAAACAGACTGAGGAACAAGTAGCCGTCATCGGTGAGAACGCGGTGGGTTTCGCGCAACACTTGATGGGGATCTTGGACAAAATTCAGCGTGTTGGCCAACACACAAGCATCCAACTGCTGTTGAATAAAGGGGAGTTCGGTAAGCTTGGTTTGTACAATGGAATGATTATCGTCTAAAAGTGCGGTCAAATTTTCCGTTATTTTTTCGCTGAGACTAATTTGGTGGCGCAAGGGCAAATCACATTGAATTTCTGCACTAAGTCCGCCAATTTTCAGAATCTGATAACCACAAATTTTTGTAAACCAAGGGGCAAAATAAGCGTTTAATGCGTTACAATAAGCGCGCCCATTTGGCAGTTGTTGCCAACCGGTGGGCATCGCCAGTGACTTTTCATATTTAGCACGCCACATCATGGTAACTCCGAGGTTCTATGTTAATTCCGATTCCTGCGTTAAACGATAATTATATTTGGCTTTATGCACGGGAAAATTTACCGTTGCTCATCGTTGATTTGCCTGAAACCGACAAGCTGTTTCACTTGTTGGAAGAACAACATCTCTCCGTTGATGCGTTGTTGCTGACGCACAACCATGCGGATCACACAGACGGTGTTGCGGCGTTCAAGCAACGTTTCCCGCAAGTGCCGATTTATGGTCCGGCAGAGTGCGCTGCTTGTGGGCTGACGCAGGTGATTAATGAAGGCGACCTTATCACCGAACATTATCGAATTCAAGTATTGCCCAGTGGTGGGCATACGGCGCAGCATGTGAGTTATTGGGTGGATGGGCATTTGTTTTGTGGTGATGCCTTATTCTCCGCCGGTTGCGGGCGAGTGTTTACCGGTGATTACGCGCAAATGTTTGCCACCATGCAGTGTTTTGCAGCGTTACCTGATGACACGATTGTTTGCCCAGGGCATGAATATACGTTAAGTAATTTAGCGTTTGTGCAAAACGTTTGGGCAAACAAAAGTGCGGTGGAAAATCATCGTGTTTTGGTGGCGCAATTACGTGCTGAAAATAAACCAAGTCTACCCACCACGATAGGCTTGGAAAAACATATTAATCCGTTTTTAACGGCAACCACCTTGGCGCAATTTACCCAATTACGCCAAGCAAAAGATACGTTTTAGAAATTTGATGCTTCGCAATAAAATTGCAGATTAATGGCTTTTTTCTTGCGCTAATTTGCCCAAACATGGGCAATTCAGCTAGAATATAGCCCGTTTTTATGTCTATTTTTTATATTTTAGTGGGATAAATGTTGCCGTATTTGTTGTGTCAACATAATAAAGTGCGGTGATTTTTCATGTATTTTTTATGACGATTTTAGTTCTTGGTATTAATCACAAAACCGCCTCTGTTGCCTTACGGGAAAAAGTCGCTTTTTCTGATGAAAAACGTGCTTTTGCTTTGCGTCATATTCGGCAAATTGAATTAGCCGAAAGTGCGGTGATTTTATCCACTTGTAACCGAACTGAAGTTTATCTGCACAATAAAACCGTCCCACCACAAGAAACGCAACATTGGATTCGCCAAGCTATACAATGGTTCGCTGAAATTCATCAACTGGACTTAGCCGAGCTTCAGCGTTGCCTTTACACTTATGAAAACCTACCGGCAGTCAATCATTTAATGGAAGTAGCTTGTGGCTTGGATTCATTGATTTTAGGCGAGCCCCAAATTTTGGGACAAGTGAAGCAAGCTTATCAAATGAGCGAGCAGCACTATCAACAAGAACAGCAAGCTATTTCCGGCGAATTATCCCGTTTATTTCAAAAAACATTTTCCACGGCAAAACGCGTGCGTACAGAAACCAATATAGGTGAAAGTGCGGTATCTGTGGCATACGCTGCTTGCAGTTTAGCGCGCCAAATTTTTGAATCGCTGAGCGAATTAACCATTTTGTTAGTAGGCGCGGGAGAAACCATTGAATTGGTTTGCCGTCATTTATTGCGTCACGGTGTAAAAAACATGGTGATTTCCAACCGCACTTTAGCCCGCGCAGAAGCCCTCGTGGAGAAATTAGATACAACGGTGGATATTCAAATCCTGCCGCTAGAACAGTTACAGCAGGGCTTAAATCAAGCGGATATTGTGATTAGCTCTACCGGCAGCCAGCATATTTTGATAAACCGCAACATGGTTGAAAAGGCGCAAATCATGCGCCGCTATCGTCCGATGTTGTTGGTGGATATTGCCGTGCCGCGTGACATTGAAGAAAGTGCGGCGGAATTAGACAGTGTTTATCACTATACGGTGGATGATTTACAAAATATCATTCAACATAATTTAAGCCAACGGGAACAAGCCTCTGCGCAGGCAAAGGAAATTATTCAGGCGGAATGTGCGGATTTCTTTGCGTGGTTGAAAGTCCATCAGTTTTCTAATTTGATCCGTCGTTATCGTGAAGAGGCGGAACTTACTCGTCAGGATTTGCTAGAAAAAGCGATAGTTTCCTTACAACAAGGCGAAGAGGCGGAACAAGTGTTACAAGAATTAAGTTATAAATTAATGAATAAATTGATCCATTCGCCGACAAAAGCCATGCAAACCATGGTGAAAAATGGTAATGCGGTGGGTCTGCAAACCTTTTCTAAAGCCTTGGGAATGTACGATGAATAGTCGTTCCGAATGAATTTAAATGCTGTTTAAAATCAGTCAATTTACTTTTACGGGAGAAAAAAATGCGAGAAAGTCCTCAAATCGCGAATGTTGATCTAGTAAAACAAATGAATAGTGCGGTGGTGTATAAGCTCATCGATCAGCAAGGTCCTATTTCCCGTATTCAAATCTCTGAAATAAGCCAACTTGCTCCGGCAAGTGTGACTAAAATCACCCGTCATTTACTTGCTCGCGGTTTAATTAAAGAAGTAGAGCAACAAGAATCGACCGGTGGGCGTCGTGCAACCTCGATTATGGCAGAGCATAAACATTTTCGTTCTATTTTAGTGGGCATTGGACGTGAGCATTTAACGTTAGCCATTATGGATTTGTCCGCCAAATTAGTGAATAAATCCGTCTTTACGCTTGAGAATTACCCAACACCACAAGCATTTGAACAGTTTTTATTTCAACGCTTGGATGAATTTATTCAAGAAAACCAAAAGCACAGCAGTGAGTTTATTGCTATCGGTATCACTGTTCCCGGCTTTGTGGATGTTAAAAGCAACATGATTGAACAGGTTCCGCACTTTGACTTAAGCACGCCTTGGGACTTGGCAAATCACGTTGCCGAACGTTTCAATTTACCTACCTATATCGGGCATGATGTGCGTAGTTTAGCTCTTGCGGAGCACTATTTTGGTGTCACCAAAGATTGTTACGATTCGTTGCTATTGCGTATTCATCGCGGTGTTGGTGCGGGAATTGTGATTAATCACGAACTCTTTTCCGGCTATAAAAAGAATGTGGGCGAAATTGGGCATATTCAGGTGGATCCGTTAGGAAAACGTTGTATGTGTGGCAATGTGGGCTGTTTGGAAACGGTGGTCAGCAATTCAGCGATTGAAAATAAAATGTCAGAGTTATTGGAAGACGGTTACCAAAGTAAATGGCTTTCTTTGGAAGCTCATGACATTGAAGCCATTTGCAAAGCCAGCAATAAGCAAGATGCGGTAGCCACAGAGTTAATTGAACACGTTGGTACACAAATCGGGCGCGTGTTGGCGATGAGCGTCAATATGTTTAATCCGGAAAAAATTGTGATTTCCGGTGAAATAACCCAAGCCAAAAATGTCTTATTTGCCGCAATTCGTCGCACCTTGGAAAGTCATGCATTACCGGCGTTTGTCCAAAATACGCCATTAGTCGCATCGGAGCTTAGCAATGAAGATGTGATAGGTGCTTTTGCTTTAGTAAAAAGAGCGTTGTTTGACGGCAGTTTATTGCGCCGTTTAATTGAAGAATAAATCTTTAAGAGAAAAGTGCGGTCCTAAAAAAAAATATTTTTGAGAGCCGGAGTGACTAAAAGTTATTTAGGTTGAGAGAGGAGTAAACTAAGCGTTGAATAAAATTAACGCGATTTGTTTAATCTCTATCCGAATGATCTAATTTTATTTATTTTCCCAAAAAAATGGTTGACGAGTAGGGGCAATATCCGCATAATACGCCCCGCAAAGTCAATGAGATGATTGCAAAGAAATGGCTATGTAGCTCAGTTGGTTAGAGCACAACACTCATAATGTTGGGGTCACAGGTTCGAATCCCGTCATAGCCACCATATTTGCGGGACTGGCGAAATTGGTAGACGCACCGGATTTAGGTTCCGGCGCCGCGAGGTGTGTGGGTTCAAGTCCCTCGTCCCGCACCATTTATTTCATTGATATCAATATAGTAGTTGGGGTATCGCCAAGCGGTAAGGCACCGGGTTTTGATCTCGGCATCCCTAGGTTCGAATCCTAGTACCCCAGCCATACTATTCTTAATTTCTGCTTTTAATAAACATCTATTGGGGTATCGCCAAGCGGTAAGGCACCGGGTTTTGATCTCGGCATCCCTAGGTTCGAATCCTAGTACCCCAGCCACCTTTTTTGTCTTTCCTACCAGCTAATTCGACTTGAATTAATTTAATGAAAATTTTTATCGTAATTATCTACCGCACTTTTTATTATTGAAGGAATTGGATTTTTTAGTCTTGGTATTTCTCCCAAGAAGAGTCATCCAAAATTTTACCAAAATGGCTTTCGATTAGTCGTTTAGTAATATCCGTTTGTGGATCGGTGAAAATTGAACGTGTCTCACCATATTCAATCATCACGCCGTCTTCCATCACTAAAATTTCATCGGCAATATGCTTAATAATCCCCAGATGCTGACCAACATAAATATAGGCAAGTCCCAGTTTGTTTTGTAATTCTAGCATTAAATTAGTCAGTTGGGTTTTCACCGTGGTATCTAATGACCCGACCGCATCATCAATAATGATAATTTGTGGATCTAAAATTAACGCGCGCGCAAGGGCAATACGCTGTTTTTGGCTCACGGAAAGCGTATTAATTTTGATGTTGGCATGATCAGGATGCATTCCCACTAATTTCAAAATGTTAAAAATTTTCTGATTGCGTTCTTGCTCATTTAGATGTGTGGCCAATAGCAATGGCGTATCAAGAATTTGTCCCACATTGAGGCGTGGATTAAATGCCGTATTCGGATCCTGAAACACCATGCGGATATGTTTGGAGCGATAGTTGTAATCACCGAAAGTGAGTGGTTTATCTTTGAATAGGATTTTACCTGAAGTGGGTTCGGTGATGCCTACGATCATTTTTGCCAAGGTAGATTTTCCTGAGCCATTACGTCCGATAATCGCCAATGTTTTGCCCGCTTCGAGGGAAAAACTGATTTCTTCCACTGCGCGAAAATAACCGGGGTTAAGCAGACCGAGCGTATTTTTAAATGATTTTGTGAGATCTTCCACTTGTAATAATGGCATTTTCTTTCCTTTATTCTTGATCGGAACTTAAAGTGAGCGGTTGAATCAATTCTTTTTCTTTGATTTTCTTTTCCCTTAAATTGATGGGGAAATGACAGAAAAATTCATGCTGTTTAATACGAAGTGCGGTCGGTTTTACGATACATTTTTTCTGCGCAAATGGACAACGCGGGCCAAGACGACAGCCAATCGGCATTTGTTCCAGTAGGGGAACTGAACCTTTGAGTGTGCCAAGTTGACTTTTAAAAGGCAAAGGTTGAGTGAAATCTGGAATGGAATGCAACAAGGCTTGAGTATAGGGGTGATGTGGGGTTTCTAAAATATTCTCTTTAGGGCCGGATTCTGCATTTTGTCCGCAATACAGCACAATAAACGAATCACACCATTCGCTGATGGTGTTAATGTCATTACTGGCAAGTAAAATGGATGTGCCTTGATTTTGATTCATACTTGAAAGCAGACGGAATATTTGCACTTTTGTAATGGATTCCACCGAATTTGCCGGTTCATCGGCAATCAGTAATCGAGGTTGGTTTGCCACGGCAATGGCAATCATGACTTTTTGCCCTTCTCCTTCCGTTAATTCATGAGGGTAACTGCGCATGATATCTTTGTGTTCTTTGATTCCGACGCGATGAAGTAACTCAATGGCGCGACGTTTTTTCCAATTAAATAAACGCTGCCACCAACGACCTTTAAATGTCCATCCCGGGATACTTTGGATGAGTTGTTTACCAATTTTCTGGCTAGGATCAAGACAGGTTAACGGATCTTGAAACACCATCGAAATTTCTTTACCCACCAGTTTGCGACGTTGTGCCGGTGTGAGTTTTAATAATTCAACATCGTTAAAACGGAAACGATCAGCGGTGACAATCCAAGAATCTTTAAAGGCATTACAGATAACTTTAGCAATGAGGCTTTTGCCCGAACCGGATTCACCGACCAAGCCACAAATTTCCCCTTCATCGATTGTAAAACTCACATTATCGACAATGCGGATTAACCCGTTTGGGGTTTGGATATCAATGCGAAGATTGCGAATATCTAAGAGTGCCATAGTTATCTACTCATAATATTTGGTAATCGCTCGGCATAGCCCATTGGTAAACACCAAGCCGATTAGTACGCTGATGATAATTGCAAGTCCCGGCAGAATAACCGTCCAAGGGGCTAAATAAATTAATTCTAAGGAATCTTTTATCATCGCCCCCCATTCCGGTGCTGGGCGTTGTGCGCCAAGAGAAATAAAACTGAGGGCACTAATATCCAAAATAGCAATCGTAAATGCACGGGAGATTTCTTGAATATATTGTGGTGCAATGTTGGGTAAGATAGTTTCTTTCAGTAACACGCTGTTAGAGATGCCGTCTAAGCGTAACATCAATACATATTCTTTTTTGAGCTCTGCTTGAATGCTGCGATAAATTTCATGTACGAAATAAGGTAGCAATGCTAAGGTGATTGCCAACATGGCGTTAATTAAACTTGGTTCCATTAAAGTGGCAATAATGATTGCCACTAATAACACCGGAATGGTGAGGAACGCATCTAAAAAATGCCCCAGTACACGAGATTTAATGCCTTGCGACATGCCTGCCCAAATGCCAAGTCCACCACCGATAAGGGCGGTCAGAATTACCACAATAATCGCTGCGCCAACGGTATAGGTCGTGCCAATAATGATACGACTGAGCACATCCCGACCAATATCATCCGTTCCTAAAAAATAGGCGATTTGACCGTTATTTGCCCAAGAAGGCGGCATAAGTTCTTGCCCGATAAATTGCATTTCTGCTGAGTAGGGGGCAATGAATGGACTAAAAAGTGCGGTCAAAATCAGCACTAAAAGAGCATAAAAACTGAAAAGTGCAATGCGATCTTCTCGGAAGAGTGCCCAAATATGCTTTAATGTGTCGCTTTCGCGAAAATCTTCAGGTTCTCTATCTTGCATGCCAACCCTTCTTATTTAACGGATCCAAAATAAAGATTAAGCTTTCAGATGCCACTTTAATGACAATAATACAAAGCCCGATAGTAATGATGCCGGCTGAAATACTGTTGTAGTCTTGCTGTGTGACGGCATCAATTAACCAACGCCCGATTCCCGGCCAACCTAAGGTGTTTTCAACCAACATACATTGTGTAATCACCAACGTAAATAAACGGGTGGTGTGAGGAATTAACAAAGGCAAGGTGTTGCGTAAAACGTATTTACGTAACACGCTAAATTTCGACCAACCTCGCGTGGAAGCAACTTTAACGTAGTTTTGCTGGAAGATAAATTCAGCTCGTTGTTGCACTAAATGTACGATTTCCATGGTGGGTAAAATGGTTAAAACTAAAGTCGGTAATGCCAAGTGTTGCAAAACGTTTTGGATGATTTTAATTCGATAAGGGGCTTCAACAAACCAAACGTCAATAATTGGGAAACCGCTAATCGGCTTGATTTCATAAAGTAAATTGTATTGCCCGATAGCAGAAATTTCCCACGCATTAATTGCAGAAAAGTACAGTAAAATCGGCGCAATCCAAAATACCGGCAAGGAGAGGCCAACAGCAGACAAAGTGCGGATGGTTTTTCCGATAAAATTAGCGGGATAAATTGCACCGATGAGCCCAAGGGGAATACCAAATAATGTTGCCAGTAAAATGGCACAAAAACAGAGTTCTAGTGTTGGCGGTAATACAGTAAAAATTGTCGATTTAAGGGCTTCACCACCGTTATAGCTGATGCCTAAGTCACCTTGGATAAGGCGCACCAAATAATGAAAATACCCATTGTAAAAGTGCGGTGTCATTAATTCGGCATTAAGCGGATCCTGCATCAAAATCAGGTAACTGATTAATGTTAAGATCAGGAACGTTAAAACGAGAAAAACACATTGTCGAATCAGAGAATTAAACATTACTTGTGTCCTTTTCGTAGTGATAGCGTCGAGAAGTTCAAGGTACCGAAAGGCGTCATCTCAATATTTTGTACGCGCCCATTGGCAACCAAAACCCGTTTGACGTTTGCAATAGGGATGATCGGCAATTCCGACAAAATTAATTCTTGCGCTTGGTTGTAAGCTTCGGAGCGAATCTGTTGATTGGAACTATCTAATGCACTATCCATGATGTTATCGAAGTGTTCGTTGCACCAGTTGGATAAATTGGTGATTTCGTTTGAGGTGCTACAACTTAAAATCGGGCGCATAAAACTGTCGGGATCTAAATTTCCCCCGAGCCAACCGGTTAAAATCATGTCGTAGTCTTCAGATTTATTATGTAATTGCTCAATTAAAAATGTCCGGGTGACTGGACGAATATTCACGTCAACGCCGGCATTCGCAAGATCTGATTTAATTAATTCCGCCATTTTAAGCGGAGCCGGGTTATATACCTGTTCTTCGTTAATCACCCACATCGTCAGGCTTAATTTTTTA
Organism: Aggregatibacter segnis; assembly: GCF_003130075.1. Lineage (GTDB taxonomy): Bacteria > Pseudomonadota > Gammaproteobacteria > Enterobacterales > Pasteurellaceae > Aggregatibacter > Aggregatibacter segnis_A. The sequence continues at coordinate 258,675 of NZ_NRCW01000004.1, forward strand.
TCTTGTAACACTTGTTTGGCTTTCAATGGCATGAAGTCATGCTCAAAATCCGGCGTATTCACACTTGAAGCCCAAGAAATATTCGGAATGATATTATTCGCCACCGTTGCCGTATTGTGATAAATCGTTTTAATAATTCTTTTACGATTAATGGCTTGAGAGATGGCGTGTCGCAATGCCGGATCTTGTATTGCCGCTTTTTGGAAATTAAACGCCAAATATGCCAAATTCATGCCCTCAACACTTTTCATATAATAGCGTTCGTCATTTTCTTTCAGTAATCCTAGTTGGCTAACTTCCGGATAAGACGAAATTTGGCATTCACCGTTAAAAAATTTCACCAAACGCCCAGTACGATCTGCAGATAAATCAATCAGAATGTCATGAATTTTAGCTTCTTTTTTCCAATAGTCTTCGTTTTTTTCTAAACGCACATATTGATTGCGGAAATAGTTTTTGACTTTATACGGGCCGGTGCCGACAGGCAAGGTATCCAGTTGCACTAAATTATCATCGGCATTGAGCTGTACGGCATATTCTTGCGAGAAAATAATCGCGTATTGACTTGCTAAGTGAGACAAAATGGAAGCATCAGGTTTGAATAAGGTAATCTCTACCGTATGCGGATTGATGGCTTTCACCGATTCAATTTTTTGGTTTAGCTTAATGCTTTCAAAATAAGGAAAGCGCACCTTTTTCGCCTGTTCATGGAAAATACGATATTGCGGATTTTTATAGCTGACGGAGGTTTGTTCTAACGTCGGTAAATAAGTCTCATAACCTAACACCCGATTGAGCGAAAACACGACATCATCCGCATTAAAATCGCGGGTCGGTTTAAACCAATCTGTCTGATGGAATTTAATCCCGCGGCGCAAATGAATGGTAATCACCTTGCCATCGGGCGAAAGCGAGTAAGATTGTGCCAATACAGGGATTGGCTCGGCAGCCATGTTCGAAATTTCAAACAGTTTATTGTAAATCTGCTCTGTCACCACGTTCATACTGGTTCCCGCATCCGCTGTTTGTGGATTAAAGGAAAAGCCGGAAGCATGCGTGCAATAAATCAATCCGTTATCGGTGAGTTCTTCAGGCACGCGCGGTGCCGCCGTTGCAGAATCCACCGCAAAAGCAAACAAACAAACGGGCGCAAGGATTTTTTTATACAACATCATAAACGGATCAACAGGCTAAAAATGAATGCCAAATTGTAAGATATATTCCGTGGATATTCTAGCGAATCTGCCACTTCTGGAAATTTGTCGCCCAAAATGACCGCACTTTTCTTCCATTATTTCCTTAATCCCAAGCAAATTAAGCTCATCTTCATTTTTTCGGTATAATATCGTCCATTATCTATGTCATATAGCCTTAATCATAAAGAACGGAAACTATGCTAAATCATCTGCAAAAAGAATTAAATGAACTGGTTAATCGCGGTTTGGATCGTACATTACGCATTGCCGTGACGGGGTTGAGTCGAAGTGGGAAAACCGCTTTTATTACGAGTTTAATTAATCAGTTGTTACACATTAATCGCGTCGATAATAGCCATCTTCCCTTGTTTGATGCGGCACGCCGACATGGCATTATTGCGGCAAAACGTATTCCGCAATTGGATTTGTCCGTTCCTCGTTTTGATTATGAAGGCAATCTTAACGCATTGTCTCAGCAACCACCGAAGTGGCCACAGTCCACCAAAGGCGTAAGTGAAACACGTCTGGCGATTCGTTATCAGCGCAGTGGCGGTTTGTTACGTCATGTGAAAGAAAAGGGGACGTTGTATCTGGATATTTTTGATTATCCAGGAGAGTGGTTGTTGGATTTGCCGTTGTTGGATTTGGATTTTCAGCAATGGTCGCTAGAATTGCAACGACAGCTTAATTCAACGCATCTGAAATTAGCGCAAAACTGGTTGGAAAAAGCTCAAAACGTGAATTTAACCGCGCCGGCGGATGAGGATATTTTGGCGCAGCTTGCCAAGGATTACACCGATTATTTATGGCAATGTAAACAGCACGGCTTGCATTTTATTCAGCCGGGACGATTTGTATTGCCCGGTGAGCTGGAAGGGGCACCGGCTTTGCAATTTTTCCCCTTATTGCATCTAACCGAATCACAATGGCAACAATTGAAGAATGAAGCGAAAGAAAACAGCTATTTTGCAGTGTTGCAAAAACGCTACGATTATTACCGTCGGCACATTGTGAAAGATTTTTATCAACAGTATTTTTCCACTTTTGATCGGCAAGTGATTTTGGCGGATTGCTTAACGCCGCTGAATCACAGTCGCGAAGCGTTTGAGGACATGCAATTAGCGTTACATCAATTGTTTCGCAATTTTCATTACGGCAAACGTAATTTTTTGAACCGTCTTTTTTTGCCGAAAATCGATAAATTGATGTTTATCGCCACCAAAGCAGATCATATCACCACCGATCAGTTGCCGAATTTGGTCAGCCTCATGCGCCAGTTAGTACAGGAAGGCGGGCGTTACGTGGAGTTTGCCGATATTGCTACCGATTACACCGCCATTGCGTCTATTCGGGCAACGCAACAGATGGTGGTAAATCAACATGGTCGTCAATTTAAAGCCATTCAAGGCGTGCGGAGTAGCGATTTGCAAAAAGTCACGCTTTATCCCGGCAGTGTGCCGAGTAAATTGCCGAGTGCTGATTTTTGGCAAGATCAAAAATTTGAATTTGATCAGTTTGAACCGCGCCGTTTAGAACAAGGCGAAAACATACCGCACTTACGAATGGATGCCGTGTTGCAATTTTTACTGGGCAATAAGTTATAACAGGAGCAAGCAGAATGGAAAAAATGATTTTTAGTCAACAGGAGCTGGTTGAACAACAGGATGCTTTCATCGCCAAGCAGGAATTTCATGAAAACCAAGCTGTGCCAGATACAGATGCAGACAATGTGCCGTTGGAAGGTGAATTGTTAGAAGCGCAATTTGAGCAAAGTGTTCAACCGCCACCACGTTGGTGGAAACGAGCTCTGATTGGAACCGCACTTTTATTTTTTACTGCGACAGTAGCGCAGTCCGTGCAATGGCTGGTGGATACTTGGCAGCAAAATCAATGGATCTATTTTGCCTTTTCCTTGGTGTTATGTTTGGCGGTGTTACTTGGTATTTCTGCCATCATCGGAGAATGGCGACGTTTGGTGAAGTTGCGTAAGCGGGGTGAAATGCAGCATCAAAGCCGCGAATGGCTGGAAAGTGCGGTCGTTTTTCACGGTGAATTTCCTGCGGCAACCCATCAACAAGCGATTGAATTGTGTGAGCAAATGGGCAAATTAATGAAACTGGACGCGCAACAAGGGGATTTGGCGAAGTGGCGTCAGCAAATAAACGAATCTTATTCCGTGCCGGAAGTATTACATTTGTTCAGCCAAAATGTATTGCTCCCTTTTGATAAACAGGCCAAAAAATTGATTAACAAAGCAACGACGGAGTCGGCAGCATTGGTGGTGATTAGTCCGTTGGCGTTGGCAGATATGTTTTTTATTGCTTGGCGCAACATCCGTTTGGTCAACCAAATTGCACGGCTTTATGGCATTGAATTGGGCTATGTTAGCCGCCTTCGGTTGTTGCGCATGGTATTGGTAAATATGGCTTTTGCCGGGGCGACAGAATTGATTCAAGATCTTGGCGTGAATTGGCTTTCGCAAGATCTCACTGCCAAACTTTCTGTCCGTGCCGCACAGGGCATTGGCGTTGGATTGTTGACGGCGCGATTGGGTATTAAAGCCATGGAATTTTGTCGCCCGTTGGCATTTGAGGCGAATGAAAAACCGCGTTTATCTCACATTCACAAAGAATTATTGAGTCATCTTGGCACGAGTATTTTTGATAACTTGAACGTGAAGCAAAAAGATAAGGTGTAAACTGTAAATAAAACTTGCCAAAGTGGTTGGCGATTTTTTGTTGTAACGGTATCATGACAACCGTTTTCTATTGAATGTGCTTTTTACTTCTCGAGGCTTCCTATGGCAACGTCTAAAAATACTGATGCTTTTTCTCATATCGTGACGCGAAATCCGCAAATGCAGGACATTATCGCCAAAGCGAAAAAATTTGCTTTATTAGATGCGCCATTATTGATTCAAGGGGAAACCGGCACGGGAAAAGATGTGATTGCCAAAGCTTGCCATGATTTTAGTGCGCGTCGGAATAAGGAATTTCTTGCGGTGAATTGCGCCGGTATTCCGGGAGAAGATGCGGAAACGGAAATGTTCGGGCGACGCAATAAAGATGGCGAATTTATCGGTTTTTTTGAATATGCGGATGGCGGCACGGTGTTGTTGGACGGGGTGGAGGAGTTGCCCTTAACCTTACAGGCAAAGTTGCTGCGTTTTTTGAGTGACGGCACCTTTCGTCGCGTGGGCGAGGAAGAGGAACATTACGCCAATGTTCGCGTCATTTGCACCACACAACAGCCACTACAACATTATGTAGAACAAGGCAAAATGCGCAGTGATTTATTTCATCGATTAAATGTGCTGACGTTAAACTTGCCTCGGTTGCGAGATCGCGTGGAAGATATTGAACCTCTAGCTCGTCAATTTATTCGTGAAATCAGTGAAAAACTCGCTATTTCCGCACCGCACTTTGCTGCTGAATTTTTATATTATCTTCAACAATATCCTTGGTTCGGCAACATTCGTGAACTCTATAATGCCTTGTACCGCGCGGTTTCCTTAACAAAAGACAATCAGTTACATATTGAGGATCTAGGTTTGGAAACATCGGTCTCTGCATCGCAAGAGATGAATGGCTTGATGATGGAAGGTGCAACCTTAGAGGAAATAGTGGGGCGATTTGAAGCGGCAGTGCTGACCAAATTTTATGCCCAATACCCGAGTTCCCGAAAACTTGCCGCGCGCTTGGGTGTTTCCCACACGGCAATCGCGAATAAATTACGCCAATACGGGATTGGCAAATCCTAGTCTTTTTCTGGCTGAATTGGGTTGAATGTCTCAAGTGTCGGAAAACGTTTAACCAGTTTCAGCCATTCTGTTTTTTCAAGACGAATACTTAATAAAAATTCACCATATTCACTGATTTCTTCTTTTTCCACGCAATTGAGTTCATACAGCGCATGACGAATTTTTCCTTCCGATGGTGAAAGTTGAAGCGGAAATTGGAGAATATAGTCTGTTAAACGAACACGAATAGCTTCCAATAAAAGTTCAAGGCCATCTGCAGAATTAGCCGAAATATAGACCGCACTTGGCTGGTGTTTTTCATCGTATTCGATGTGCGGCGTTACGTTTTCTAGTTGATCGATTTTGTTGTACACCAATAATCGTGGCACATCTTGTGCACCGATTTCTTCAAGAACGTGATTCACCGCCTCGATATTTTCTAATTTTCGGGGATCGGCGCAATCAACCACGTGGAGCAATAATGCGGCTTCGGTGGTTTCCTGTAAGGTGGATTTGAAGGCGGAAATTAAATCGTGGGGCAAATCCCGTAGAAAGCCTACCGTGTCCGCCAAAATCGTTGTGCCGACATCTTTTAAACTGAGTCGACGCAATGTGGGATCGAGCGTAGCAAATAACTGATCCGCCGCATACACATTGGCAGAGGTCAATAAATTAAATAGGGTAGATTTTCCGGCATTAGTGTAACCCACTAAAGAAATAGTCGGGATATCTGCTTTTTGGCGCGTTTGACGATTCTGATTACGTTGCTTGGCGACTTTTTCCAAGCGATTTTGTAACTGGTTGATACGCACTTTTATTAAACGGCGGTCGGTTTCCAGTTGAGTTTCACCGGGGCCACGCAACCCCACCGCACCTTTTTGTTGATCTAACCCGGTTTTACGGCGCACCAAACGTGTGGCGAGGTGTTTTAACTGGGCCAGTTCCACTTGTAATTTCCCTTCGTGAGAGCGGGCGCGTTGAGCGAAAATATCTAAAATTAAGCCGTTGCGATCGACTACGCGACAATCACACAAGCTTTCTAGATTACGGGCTTGTGCAGGCGTTAACGTATGATTTACTAAAATTAAATCGGCTTGGTATTGTTTGACCGCATCGGCAATTTCTTCCGCTTTGCCTTGCCCAACAAAATATTTAGCTTGTGGCGAACTGCGGCTACCAGTGATGACGGTGAGAATATGTGCTTGAGCAGATTTGGCGAGGAGTTGAAATTCGTTTAAATCGTCTACATTTTTCTGCCCCTCAAAAAAACAGTGAACGATAATGGCATTATTCAATGCGTGATGTTCATTTTTTTGGGGATTTTCAGACGCAAAAAGTGCGGTGGAAATTTCCGCAGAATCCACCGCACTTTCAGTTAAACTTTCTTGAGTTAAATTATCGAGTAAATTAGCCAATATTTTCAGCTTTGTTATTCTGCTTGAGCATCAATATTATTTTCTACAGAAGGAGTTTCCTGTTGTTGCACTTGGTGTTGTTGCTGTTGGTTCGCATTGTGATGCGCGACAGAACGTGCCGGAACAACAGTTGAAATTGCGTGTTTATAAACCATTTGATTTACCGTGTTCTTCAACAAAATCACGAATTGGTCAAACGATTCGATTTGCCCTTGTAATTTGATACCGTTTACTAAATAGATTGAAACGGGAATGCGTTCACGACGTAATGCATTCAAGTAAGGATCTTGTAGAGATTGTCCTTTTGCCATTTTTCTTTCCTTCTTTTTGTAAAAATGATGAATTAAAACAATACAGCAAGCTGTATGCCTCCGCGAATCAATATAGCAACAATTATATTGAAAGTCACTAGGCGCAATCTGTGTTTTACGCTTTCGTTGAAACCGATGTTAATACTTTTTCAAGGGCTTGAGCTGGTTGCAAACTATCCAACCATTGAATCGGTGATGTCCAACCACGTAGCCAAGTGATTTGGCGTTTTGCTAATTGGCGGGTTGCGCAGATACCACGAAAAACCATCTCATCGTGGTCATAATCACCGCGTAAATATTCCCACATTTGTCGATAACCCACACAGCGAATAGACGGCAGGTTCTCGTTTAAGTCAGAACGACGATACAATTTTTCGACCTCTTGCTGAAAACCAAGTTCAATCATTTTGTGAAAACGTTGCTCAATTCGAAGATGTAAGACCTCTCGTTGCTCCGGTGCAATCGCAAATTGCAGAATGTCATACGGCAAGGCCTCGCCTTTTTGTGCCGTTAATTCCGTTAAGGTCTTACCAGTTAAATAAAAGACTTCTAATGCGCGGTTAATCCGTTGCGAGTCGTTCGGGTTAATGCGTTGTGCTGAAATCGGATCGATTTTACTGAGTTCTTGATGTAATCCACCCCAACCGATAAGTGCTGCTTTTGCCTCAATTTCCGACCGCACTTTTTCGTCTGCGGAGGGAAGGGGCGACAGACCTTCCAATAAGGCTTTGTAATACAACATTGTGCCACCCACCAATAAGGGGATTTTGCCTTGTGCGCTAATCTCTTGCATTTCGCGTAAAGCATCTGTGCGGAAATTTGCCGCAGAATAACTTTCTGCCGGATCACAAATATCAATTAAACGATGAGGTGCCAGTGCCAGTTCGGCTTTTGAGGGTTTCGCCGTGCCAATGTCCATGCCGCGATAAATCAGGGCAGAATCCACACTGATGACTTCGACGGGTAATTGTTGGCGCAACTGAATCGCCAAATCCGTTTTGCCGGAGGCAGTAGGCCCCATTAAAAAAATCGCTAAAGGTTTGTGTTCTAAATGCTGCATAGTTAGCGGGCTAATTGAGTTAAATAAGGCTGCCAGTCAATTTCTACCAGTAAATCTAACAGGCGAATTTGCTGCTGCTTCGCGAGTAACTGTTCGGTTTCGGTCAGTAAATTTACCGCATCGGCAAGCACGGTGATTGGCGTTGAGGCTAAAGGTGCCAAAAGTGCGGTCAAAAATTCAGGTAAATTTTCGAAAGATTGATTTAATAACGAAACAATCATGTGTTGTAAGTTTTGTTGGCGCAAATGTGCCGATACTTTTTGTAACGTAATTTTATGTTGCGCCGCCTCTTCCATAAAAACAAAGCCGATTTGCTCGAAAAAGGCTTTTTGTTGAAGCCATGCCTGCCATTGTGCATCGGATAAACGGAAAATAATCGGAATCAACAATGGTTGAGAGGTTGGCACCAAAGTTAAATTCAGCGTTTGTTTGAGTTGTTGCAAACGCGCAAGCGAGAGCAAATAAAAACGTTGTTCTTGCTGTAACAACAAGGCTTCATGTTGAATTAATGCAAGGGCGTGCAAGAAATTGGTATGCGGTTTTTTAACTTCCGTTACGCTGGTTTGCATGGTTGTGGAAGAATCTGCCCACAATGCTTGATGGGCTTTTAACACGCTTGGTGTAATTGATTCACGCGGAGACGTTTCGCCATAAAAGTGCGGTGGATTTTGCCGCTGTTTTGGTGATTCGTGATATCGGTTTTCTTGATGGACATTGGCGGAATAAGTCGCTGGTTGTGCAAATATATTTTGTCCCGCAGCCGAACGATTAGGTTTCGTATGCGTTGAAACTTCCCACACACCGGCAGGTTCTTCCACGCCACATTCTGTTGGCGGTGTATTCAACGGCATTGGCTCGGAGGCCAACGCATTGGTGATACCTTGGGTGATGAAATCATGTACCAAACGAGATTGCTGGAAACGCACTTCATGTTTGGTAGGATGTACGTTCACATCAACATCATTTGGATTGAGATCAATAAACAGCACAAAAGCAGGGTATTGATCGTTGGTTAAATAGTCAGCGTAGGCTTGTCGAATGGCGTGGGTAATGATTTTATCGCGCACCATACGACCGTTTACATAACAATAATTTAAGTCATTCTGCGGGCGATGAAAGTGGGGTAATGCAACCCAACCGGACAAATGCAGATCATCGTGTTTCCAATCAATTTGCAACGCATTCTGAATAAAATCATCCCCACAAATCGCCGCAACACGCTTTAATTTTTGTTCATTCGTGACCGCACTTTTGTATTGGCGTAATACTTTGCCATTATGTGTAAGGGTAAAACTGATATTAAATTTGGCTAATGCAATACGGCGAATGACTTCATCAATATGAGAAAATTCGGTTTTCTCGGAACGTAAAAATTTGCGGCGGGCAGGGGTGTTAAAAAATAAATTTGCCACTTCAACCGTTGTCCCCACCGGATGGGATGCGGGTTGAATGGTGGTTTCCATGTCGCGACCTTGGGCATAGACCTGCCAAGCTTCATTTTGTTCTGCGGTACGAGAGGTGAGAGTCAAACGGGAAACAGAACTGATGCTGGCAAGGGCTTCGCCACGGAATCCCAAACTTAAAATGGCTTCCAAATCGGCAAGATCGGCAATTTTACTGGTGGCATGACGAGCAAGCGCTAAAGCCAATTCTTCTTTGGCGATACCAATGCCGTTGTCGCGAATCCGAATAAGGCTTGCGCCGCCGTTTTCAATATCAATTTGAATTTTATCGGCACCGGCATCCAGGCTGTTTTCCACCAATTCTTTTACCACCGAAGCAGGACGTTCTACCACTTCTCCGGCAGCAATTTGGTTGGCTAATTGTGGCGATAAAATACGTATAGTCATTATTTTTTCCCTAGATTATCGTCAAGCAGTTGGATTTTTTGTCCGCTTAACACTTTGCCATCTTTTAATTTAGGATTTAATTTCAACAGTTTATTCGGTGAAACTTTATATTCACGTGCTATGGAGTAAAGCGTTTCATTTTTTTGCACCGTATGGAATTTCGGTATTGCTTCTTTGACTTCCACCTTATTTTTACTTTGCTCTTTCGGCTTAGTAGGGCTGTTATTGGATTTCTCTTGTTTTTTATTTTTTTCTGTAGCCTTAGTTTCTGTCGATTTGGTTTCCTTAGCGTTTGGAGCGTTTGTTTTTGGTGTTTTTTCTGTTTTTACCGACTGAGTTGGTTTTGCTTCTTCTATTTTGGCGTCTCCCGGAATTTTCAGGGTTTCACCCACCAAGAGTTCTTTTCGCTTGAGTTTATTGAACGTAAGGATGTCAGCAGAGGAAACTTTATATTTTAAGGCTAATTTACCTAAGGATTCGCCTCGTTTTACGGTATGACGAATACCACTATCTTTAATGTCGACAGATTTAATCTCTTGGGGGTTTTCCTGAGAAACTTGTGTTTGACTCTCTTTTTCTTCAACGCTTTCCTTGACGTTATTTTTGCCGTTACTTGGAATTTTAATGGTTTCGCCGATTCGCAATTCTTTGCGTTTTAATTTATTCAAAGCAAGAATATCCGCTGCTTTTACGCCGTATTTGGCCGCAAGTTTTGTTAGACTTTCACCGGCTTTTACGGTGTGGCGTAAGGCGCTATCGTTTGTCTCAAGTGCGGTCGATTTTTCATCTGTTTTTGCTGTGGCAATTTTAGGTTCGTCTTTATAGTTTTTACGGCGGTATTCCACTAAGCCGTTGTAAATGACTTGGGCGATTTTTTTACGATATGCCGGTGTACTTAATTTGAGTTCTTCTTCTTGATTAGATAGAAAGCCGGTTTCTACCAAAATGGAGGGAATATCCGGTGAGCGCAACACGCCAAGGCTGGCATGGCGTGGCGTTGGACGGCTTAAAGAGGCAATTTGGGAAAAGTGGCGTAAAACGATATTGCCTAATTCATATCCGACGCGTTGGCTATGACCAAATTGCAAATCCAATACGGTTTGATCTAAATATTTTTCATTGTGTGAAGCAAGCACGTTGCCGGCGCCGCCGAGTAATTCTGAACGTTTTTCATGATCTTCCAGCCATTGCCCCATTTCATCATTGGCGCGGCGATTGGAGAGAACCCACACTGAAGCACCGCGTAAATTCGGGGTTTCGGAGGAATCGGCATGGATGGAAACTAAATAATTGGCTTTGTATTTACGAGCAATTTCTGAACGCTGTGGCACGGAAATAAAATAATCGCCGTTACGGGTGAGTACTGCACGGAAGTGAGGATCTTTATCCAGTAACGCTTTTAATTCTTTGGCGATGGAAAGTGTGACATTTTTTTCATAAATTTTGAGATTGAGTCCGATTGCGCCAGGGTCTTTCCCACCATGGCCCGGGTCGATTGCTATCGTCCAAGTATTATTTGCAAACGCTGAGAGCGCAAAAAAGAAAAGGCTGTTAATCAAAAGAAATCTAAACATCATTTTGGGTTTCATTGTGATAAAGGGTTAATTCAGTTTTTCAATAATGTGTCGACCGGTTTCCGATTTAGCAATTAATTCAATATTGCGGGCATGTTCAGCGTAATGAATATTGACGAGTAAATCCGGTGAGGCAAGCAAACCGGCACCTTTTTCAGCCCACTCAATTAAACAAATTGTGTTTTCTGCGAAGTAATCGCGAATGCCCATAAATTCAAGTTCTTCCGGATCAGATAAGCGATATAAGTCAAAATGATAAATATTTTTTCCTGAAATTTTATATTCTTCTACGAGCGTATAAGTAGGGCTTTTTACATTGCCTTGGTAACCCAACGCTTGAATCATGCCACGACTTAATGTGGTTTTCCCTGCGCCGAGTTCTCCATTCAGATAGAGTGTAATGCCTTTATGATTGGGCACTTGGCAAATGGCATCAATGAGTTTTTTGCCAAAATCACACATGGCATTTTCATCAGAAATATATTGAATTAATGTTTCAGTCATCTTCTTCATCGGTTGAAAAATAAGGCTCGATTGTACCGCACTTTGAGGGAATTATGTAGTTTTATGATTGCGTAACGTTGCCAAGAGTGATGGCACAAATGTCATCATGAAAGTTACTTGTTAAGCATAAAAAAATCCCCCGCAAACGCGAGGGATTGTGAATTTGGAGCGGGAAACGAGGCTCGAACTCGCGACCCCGACCTTGGCAAGGTCGTGCTCTACCAACTGAGCTATTCCCGCATTCACATCAAATGAATGAGACGGCATTATACGAATATTTTTAGGCAGTGCAAGTATAAAATCATGAAAATGATGCACTTGTTTATATATTCGTCGATTTAGTCCATCTTTAAAAAATGTTCGCGATAGTGAGCGAGTTCTTTGATGGATTCACGAATATCGTCTAATGCCAAATGGGTGTTTTGTTTACTAAAGCCGTCCAGAATTTCCGGTTTCCAGCGGGCGGCTAATTCTTTTAATGTACTGACATCAAGGTGGCGATAGTGGAAGTAGTCTGCAAGCTCCGGCATATATTTAAAGAGAAAGCGTTTGTCTTGTGCCACACTGTTGCCACAAATCGGTGATACCCCTTTCGGCACGTATTTCTTGAGGAAATCTAAGGTTTGTAATTCTGCCGCGCGTTCGGTTAATTTGCTGTTTTTAACGCGTTCAACCAAACCGTTTGCGGTGTGGGTTTTCACGCACCAGTCGCTCATTTTATTGAGTAATTCATCAGATTGGTGGACGGCTATAACAGGCCCTTCGGCAAGAATATTTAAATTTTTATCGGTCACAATGGTTGCGATTTCAATAATGCGTTCTTTTTCCGGATCTAAGCCAGTCATTTCAAGATCAATCCAGATCAGATTTTGTTTATCTAATGTCATTATATAAGGTATCCTATGGGAAAATTTTCCTTATTCTAGCGAAAAACGCTATAAAAAACGACCGCACTTTGTATGAGTAAACCCAAATTAACGCAAAATCAAAAACGCCGAATTCAATCCAATAATAATAAGGTATTACATCGCCATCAGAAGAAAGACATTGATTGGCAGGATGAGATGTTAGGCGATTCGCAGGATGGCTTGGTTGTCACGCGCTATGCCCGTCATGCGGATGTGGAAAATGCGCAAGGTGAGATTTTTCGTTGTAACTTGCGTCGCACATTGGCGAGTGTTGTCGTAGGCGATCGTGTGATCTGGCGACAAGGTAATGAGCAGTTGCAAGGTGTAAGTGGGGTAATCGAAGGGGTTCATGGGCGCAAAAATGAAATTTCTCGTCCGGATTATTATGACGGCATTAAAGTTATTGCTGCCAACATTGATCGCATCATCATTATTTCTTCCGTATTGCCGAGTTTGTCGCTGAATATTATTGATCGTTATTTGGTGGTGTGCGAAGAAGCCAACATTGAACCCATTATTGTATTGAATAAAGCCGATATGTTGACGGAACAACAATGGCAAGACGTGGATTCACAGCTGAAAATTTATCGTGATATCGGCTATCAAACGCTGATGGTTTCAGCGCAAAATAAAAAAAATCTGGAAAAACTGACCGCACTTTTATCGGATGGCGTGTCTATTTTTGTAGGACAATCCGGTGTGGGAAAATCCAGTTTGATTAATGCTGTCTTGCCGGAGGTGGACGCGTTGGTCGGAGAAATTAGTTCAACCTCGGGTCTTGGACAACATACCACAACTTCCTCTCGTTTATATCATTTACCGCAAGGTGGCAGTTTAATTGATTCGCCGGGCATCCGTGAATTTGGTTTGTGGCATTTGGAAGATGAACAGATTACAAAAGGATATCGTGAATTTCAAACGGTGCTAGGCACCTGTAAGTTCCGTGATTGTAAGCATTTAAATGATCCCGGATGTGCCTTACGTCAGGCGGTAGAAGAGGGAAAAATCAGTGCTGTTCGCTATGAAAATTATCATCGTTTGTTAACCAGCAAAAAGGAAATGAAATCGCAGCGCCATTTTTCTGCTGAATAAAAGTGGTTTACCATTTTTTAGGTATGATATGTTAACTTTTAGTTAATGAAATGACCGATTTTTCTTTTTTTTTGTGATCTAATTCAAATTTTAAGCCAAATCGTCTTGCGCATTCATTGTGTTCGTCTGACACTGCATCATATTTATTTTAACTATTTAAATAAATATTTAACGAATCCCATCCACTTTTTCCAGAGGAAAATCATATGTACTCAAAAGATGTTGAAATCACAGCACCTAACGGCTTGCATACTCGTCCGGCGGCACAATTTGTAAAAGAAGCAAAAGCATTTGCCGCAGATATTACAGTTACTTCTGCAGGAAAAAGTGCGAGTGCAAAAAGTTTATTTAAATTACAAACATTAGCATTAACTCAAGGGACGGTGATTACGATTTCTGCTGAAGGTGAAGATGCGGAAAAAGCGGTTGAACATCTTGTTGCATTAATTCCTACGTTAGAATAATTCTTTCGCCATAATTTGCGTTCTTATGTTTTTAATAAAAGCATGGAGAGCCGTGAGTTATGGCTTTGTTTTATTTGTTCGGTGATTGATTTTTGTTCAATTTACATCAATGAATTTAGATAATAGAGAAGGTCATTATGATTTCAGGAATTCCAGCCTCTCCCGGCATTGTTTTTGGTAAAGCGCTTGTCCTTAAAGAAGAAAAAATTGTTCTGGATACGCAAAAAATTAAAGAGAGCCAAATTGATGCCGAAATCGCGCGTTTTTATGAAGGGCGCAGTGCGGCAGTTGAACAATTAAATTCAATAAAAGATCGTGCTTATGCTTCTTTAGGGGAAGAAAAAGCGGCGATTTTTGAAGGCCATTTGATGATTCTGGAAGATGAGGAGTTAGAGGAAGAAATTCTTGATTATCTTCGTTCAAATAAGGTGAATGCTGCCGTAGCTGCCAATGTAATTATTGATCAGCAAGTCGCCATGTTGTCTGAAATTGATGACGAATACCTAAAAGAACGTGCCGGTGATATTCGTGATATCGGCAATCGATTGATTAAAAATATTTTAGGTATGCACATCGTTGATTTAGGTGAAATCAATGAAGAGGCGATTTTAGTTGCCTATGATTTAACGCCCTCTGAAACAGCACAGCTAAATTTAGATAAAGTGTTAGGTTTTGTGACGGATATCGGCGGTCGCACATCACATACGTCCATTATGGCACGTTCTCTTGAATTACCGGCAATTGTCGGGACGAACAATGTTACCGAGTTGGTGAACACCGGTGATTTCTTAATTCTTGATGCCTTAAATAATGCGGTTTACGTTAACCCTTCCCAAGACGAAATCCAACGTCTAAAAACATTGCAAGCGAAGTTAGCGGAAGAAAAAGCCGAATTGGCAAAATTAAAAGATTTGCCGGCATTGACGTTAGATGGACACCGTGTGGATGTGGTAGCCAATATTGGTACCATTCGCGATGTTGAAGGTGCCGAGCGTAACGGCGCAGAAGGCGTGGGTTTATATCGTACTGAATTCTTGTTTATGGATCGCGATCAGCTACCAACAGAAGAAGAGCAATTTATTGCTTATAAAGAAGTGGTGGAGGCGATGAATGGTAATTTGGTGATATTACGTACCATGGATATTGGTGGCGATAAAGAATTGCCGTATTTGAATTTGCCGAAAGAAATGAACCCATTCCTCGGTTGGCGTGCTATTCGTATTGCCTTGGATCGTCGTGAAATTTTAAATGCGCAATTAAGAGCGGTGTTACGCGCATCCGCTTACGGTCGATTAGCCGTTATGTTCCCGATGATCATTTCTGTGGAAGAAATTCGAGAGCTTAAATCTGTGATTGAAGAATTAAAAGTTGAATTACGCAATGAAGGCAAAGATTTTGATGAAAATATTCAAATCGGTGTTATGGTGGAAACGCCATCCGCTGCGGTGAATGCCAAATTCTTAGCAAAAGAGGTCGATTTCTTCAGTATTGGTACGAACGATTTAACCCAATATACGTTGGCCGTGGACCGTGGCAATGAGCTCATTTCTCATTTGTATAACCCAATGAGTCCGTCTGTGCTGAATTTGATCAAACAAGTCATTGATGCTTCTCATGCGGAAGGAAAATGGACCGGCATGTGCGGTGAATTAGCCGGTGATGAAAATGCCACGATCTTACTATTAGGTATGGGCTTGGATGAGTTTAGTATGAGTGCAATTTCTGTGCCACGCATTAAGAAATTAATTCGTAACGTCAATTATCAAGATGCAAAACTCTTGGCTGAAAAAGCGTTACAGCAACCAACGGCTGCCGAAATTGAGCGCTTAGTTGCTGATTTTTTAGCAGAAAAAGCATTAAATTAGATACAATTTTCGCTTTTTAGGCTAGAATACGACCAGATTTTAAACTTCAGGAGATGATAAAAAATGGGTTTATTTGACAAACTATTTGGCTCAAAAGATAAGAAAGCAGTTGATGTAGAAATCTATGCACCGCTTTCCGGTGAAATCGTGAATATTGAAGATGTTCCGGATGTTGTTTTCTCCGAAAAAATTGTTGGTGATGGTATCGCAATTCGTCCAACCGGTAACAAACTGGTTGCACCGGTAGATGGCGTTGTCGGTAAAATCTTTGAAACCAATCACGCGTTTTCTATGGAATCCAAAGAAGGCGTTGAGTTATTCGTTCACTTTGGTATTGATACCGTTGAATTAAAAGGTGAAGGTTTTACTCGCGTGGCGCAAGAGGGTCAAAGCGTTAAACGTGGTGACACCATTATCGAATTGGATTTAGCCTTATTGGAAGCCAAAGCGAAATCTGTGTTAACCCCAGTGGTGATTTCCAACATGGATGAAATCACCAATATGGAGAAAAAATCCGGTGAAGTAGTTGCCGGGGATTCCGTTGTGTTGGTGTTGAAAAAATAAATAGATTTTAAAGAAGCGAAAGGCTTACTTGTTATGAGTAAGCCTTTTTTATAAGTTCAAAAACACATTGAATAATGACCGCACTTTGATTGCCGCAAAAGTGCGGTCATTTTTTTCAGCATTTTTAGTTTGCAATACCTTTGTGACGCAGCAACGCATCTAACTCTGGTTCGCGGCCACGGAAGTTTTTGAACAAGGTCATCGGTTCTTCAGAGCCGCCTTTGGTGAGAATTTCATCCAAGAAGGATTGGCCGGTTTGGGCATTGAAAATCCCTTCTTCTTCAAAACGCGAGTAGGCATCTGCCGATAAAACCTCCGCCCATAAATAGCTGTAATAGCCTGCGGCATAGCCACCGGCAAAAATATGACTGAAGCTATGTGGCATTCTTCCCCATTCTGCGCCAGGGATGACGGCAACTTGGCTTTTCACTTCGTGTAACATCGCTAACACTTGATTTTGCTTGTTCGGATCAAATGTGTGGTGCAAGCGGAAATCAAACAGCGCAAATTCTAACTGACGCAAAACAAACATCGCAGCTTGGAAATTTTTGGCTTTAAGTAATTGGCTGAGTTTCTCTTTTGGTAGCGGTTCGCCGGTTTGATAATGACCGGAAATGAACTGTAGCGCCTCTTCCTCCCAGCACCAGTTTTCCATAAATTGGCTTGGCAATTCCACGGCATCCCAAGGCACACCGTTAATGCCCGCAACATCGGCGACATCAATTTGAGTCAACATATGATGCAATCCATGACCGAATTCATGGAATAGCGTCGTGACTTCATCATGCGTGAATAAGGCCGGTTGGTCGCCAAGTGGGCGATTGAAGTTACAGGTTAAGTACGCCACCGGTTTTTGTAGGCTGCCGTCAATCGTTTTACGACGACCGATACAATCGTCCATCCAAGCGCCACCGCGTTTATGTTCACGAGCGTATAAGTCTAAATAGAAGCTACCGCGTACGTCATCTTTTTCATCAAGTAAATCGAAGAAACGCACATCTTTATGCCAGGTTTCAACGCCATGGCGCTCCACCGCGCGAATATTAAAAATGCGTTTAATCAATTCAAATAAACCGCTCAATACGCGATCTTCCGGGAAATACGGACGCAATTCTTCATCGTTGATGGCATATAAATGTTGCTTTTGTTTTTCGCTGTAAAAAGACAGATCCCAAAGCTCAAGTGCGGTCAAATTATAGTGCGTTTTGCAGAAGTCTTTTAATTTTTGTAATTCACGTTCGCCTTGGGCTTTAGAGCGTGTGGCGAGATTTTCTAAGAAATCCAACACCTGCTGCGGATTTTCTGCCATTTTGGTGGCGAGAGATAATTCGGTGTAGGTGTTGAAATCTAATAATTTGGCTAATTCCACGCGTAGAGTGAGGATCTCTTGCATAATCGCCGAGTTATCCCATTTACCGGCATTTGGCCCTTGATCGGACGCGCGGGTGGCAAAGGCGCGATACATTTCCTCGCGTAATTCACGGTTTTCACAATACGTCATTACGGGAATATAGCTTGGGTATTCCAAGGTGAAGCGATAACCTGTGACACCTTTGCTTTCTGCGGATTGTTTGGCCGCTTCCAGTGCGGATTCCGGTAAGCCTTTGAGCAGGTTGACATCTTCAACGATCTTTTCCCAGCCCATGGTGGCGTCTAATACGTTATTGCTAAATTGTGAATTCAGTTCGGACAAGCGGGCCGCAATCTCGCCATAGCGTTTTTGTTTTTCTTCCGGCAAGGAAATACCCGATAATTTGAAATCGCGTAAGCTGTTTTCAATAGCTTTCTTTTGCGCTTGAGTATAACCGACAAATTCAGGGCTATTTTTTAATTGTAAATAGGCTTCGTATAACCCTTGATGTTGACCGACCCACGTGCTGTATTCGGCTAATAATGGCAAACAGGCTTGATAGGCTTCGCGTAATTCTGGGCTATTTTTCACCGAGTTTAAATGAGAGATTGGCGACCATACTTTGCTTAAACGATCACCGGCTTCGGTTAACGGTAGAATGAAATTTTCCCAAGTAAAGTGCGGTTGATTTACCACGCGTTCTACCGTTTCGCGGTTTTCTTGAATAAGTTGTTTGATGGCGGATTCAATATATTGCGGTTCAATTTTAGAAAATGCAGGAAGTGCGGTTGGCGTCAGTAATGGGTTTGTCATGAAGCTATCCTTAATATAAATAAATGTAGTGAGTAAAATTGGGCTCGATTTTATGATTTCAAGCTTGAAAAATCTACCAATTCAATTATGATTGCGAATAATTTTTATTTTGAGGTTTGCAATGAAATACTTTTACATTGGATTAGGTTTTGTTTTTTTGGCGTTAGGTCTTATTGGTATTGTTGTGCCTATTTTACCGACCACGCCATTTTTGCTTTTAACGTTGTTTTTCTTTGCAAAAGGTTCAAAACGTTTACACAACTGGTTTGTGGGCACAAAGATTTATCAAGCACATTTAAAAGATTTTCATGAACAACGCGCTTTAACTAAAAAAGCCAAAATTTACATTTTGAGCTTTTCCACTACGATGTTGTTAATGGGTTTTTATTTCACACCAAGCATTATCGGCAAAAGCATCATCATGACTGTGTTGTTGATTAAATATTGGTTTTTCTTTTTCTGGATTAAAACCCTCGAAGCAGAGTAAGCTTCAAACATTCGTGTATAATGTGCGCAACTTATTTCATGAATGTATTTCAATGCGTATTTTCCACTTTAAAAGTGCGGTACTTTTTTTAGGTGTTTTTTTTCTCAACGGATGTGATGAAAACGCTCAAAAGCCCGCCGAAACCTCTCTAACGGTTGATGCATCTGCAACACCGGAATTCTCTCAATCCCGTCGCCAACGATTAGTTCGCGGTGTTTATTCCGATTTATTTCTCAATCCACAACAAGCGTCTAGCATTGATCAAGTTGCTTTTCTGCGTGATCTTTTTGAAGGATTGGTGATTTACGATACCAAAGGCAATATCGTGCCGGCGGTGGCGGAAAATTGGCAAACTCAAGACAATAAAACGTGGCAATTTACGTTACGCGAAACTGCTAAATGGTCCAATGGTGAACCCGTGAAGGCTCAGCAATTCGTGGCAAGCTGGCAGGCATTGGCGAAATCTAATAGCCCGTTAAAAGATTATCTGGCGTACATGAATCTGCTCAATGCGGAGAAAGTATTAAAGCAGGAACTGCCACCGGAGGCGCTGGGAATCGTGGCGGAAAACGACCGCACTTTACGTTTAACCTTAGATAAACCAACGCCATATTTGCCACACATGCTGGCTCATAGCAGCTTGTTGCCGCAATATTTACAACCTCATGAAGGCATCGTGACCAATGGGGCGTATCAAGTTAGCGGTCAGCAAGGTGAGCTTATTCATCTCGAACAGAATCCACACTATTGGGCGAAAGAAAAAGTTTCCTTCAAAAACGTGGATTATCAAAAAATCACCTCACAACAGGAAGTGGGCGCATTAGATATTGTGTGGCAACCACAGCAATACGTTGAACAGACACAATATTTTCCGCAGCTCTGTACTTATTTCTATGCGTTTAATTTCAACATGCCGCAATTGGCACAAAGTTCCGTGCGTAAAGCTTTGGCGATGCTGACATCTCCTCGTCGTTTACTGCCTGAAAACCCAAGTCGGTTCTATTTAACGGATAATTTCTTACCGCAGTCTATGCAAACGGCGGAAAGTCACTGGGAACAAACACCGGTAGAACAATTATTGAGCCAAGGTCAAATTAGCGAAAAAGCCCCGTTAAAATTGACGTTAAGCTACGATCAATCGGAACTACATAACCAGTTAGTGCAAGGGGTGATTCGTATGTGGTCACAGTCAGATATGATCCGAATTATTGGCGAAGGCATGTCGAAATCACAGTTATTAGAAAATATTGCCAAAGGCAATTTCCATATTGCCCGTTCCGGTTGGTGTGCTGATTATAACGAACCCTCCGCATTTTTAAGTTTGTTCTATAGCCATAGTCCGGATAATAAAAGCGGTTATCGTAACGAAGAAGTGGATCGTTTGTTTGAGCAAAGCTTAAAGGTAATTCCATCGGCAGAACGTACCGCACTTTATAGCCGAATTGAGCAAATTTTGCAGGAAGAAAATGTGGTGTTGCCACTATATCAGTCCCGGCTTCCTGTTTATCTTCATCCAACCTTAAACGGTTATGATTCAGACAATCCTACAGAGGTTATTTACAGCAAGGATTTGTTCCGACGGATTGAGTAAAGTGCGGTTGAAAATAGGAACGTTTATTTAAGTGTTAAAAGTATGCTTGGATAGCTATTTGAGATAGCTGCCTTAGAAAAACAAAAAGCACAAACGCAATGAACGTTTGTGCTTTTTTATTTAATGTGAGGCTGTTATTTTTTCGGCACTTCTTCTTGGCAATACGGGCATTCCATTAAATGTTGTTCGCCGTTATGCACGATAAAATGGCCCATTTTTTTGGCTTTGGTATCTAAATAAGCCGTGTTATAGCGGTTTTCGCCAACATTCAGGGGCACACGTTCTACCACATTAATACCGGATTGTTTCATGGTTTCAATTTTTTCAGGGTTATTGGTGAGTAAGCGAATTTGTTTCACGCCCAATAAATCGAAAATGTCTGCACACACGCTAAAATTGCGTTCATCGGCAGCAAAGCCCAAAGCCAAATTAGCCTCGATGGTATCCATGCCTTTATCTTGCAAAGAATAAGCGCGGATTTTGTTAATTAAGCCAATGCCGCGACCTTCTTCACGGTGATAAATCAATACGCCGCGACCTTCTTGTTGAATTTGGCGTAATGCGGCGGCAAGCTGGAAACCGCAGTCACATTTTAAACTATGCAAGGCATCGCCGGTGAGGCATTCGGAATGGATGCGTGCTAAGACGGGTTCTTCTGAATGGCTAATGTCGCCCAAGACTAAAGCAACATGTTCTTTTTTCGTGTCGGGAAATTCAAATCCCACAATTTTAAATAGCCCGAATTCTGTCGGTAAATTGGCTTGGGCAACGAGTTCAATTTTTGCCATAACGTGTCCTTATTTTGTCCTTATTCTTTTTCTTTTGCCGAGTTCTGGTGATAAAATGATGGCTCAATTTTATCTATGGTTATGAATATGTTAAAAAGGTTGTCATTATATACACTATTGCTTTGTCTTGTCCCTCTTTTTGTCTGGTTGTTCTCTTGGCAGTGGAGTGGCAGTCTCATTTTTGAAGACTACGAGCATCCTCTATATTGGTTGACAGAAAGTGGGAGTGTGCCTTACGCCATTATCACTTGCGGCGTTTTTGCGTTGCTTTTTTTACCATTATTTCCTCAGCGAAAACAATGGATTTTAGCTGTTGCTGTAATGGCTTTTTCAATGGTTGTGACGCAAGGGCTGAAATCCGGATTGAAAAATGCATTTACCGAACCACGACCTTTCGTGACGTATGTCGTCGAGCAGACCGGCACAAGCACTGAGGCTTTTTATGCGCAAGATCGTAAAGTACGGGCGCAATTTGTTGAGCAATTCTATCAAATGAAAGACGCTGTACCGGAATGGATTAAAGGACATTACGCGAGCGAAGTCGGCTATTCTTTTCCATCCGGACATACGATTTTTGCGGCCAGCTGGCTTATGTTAACGGTAGGATTCGTACAATTAATCGGTAATCGAAAAGGGCGTGCAAAATTATTAATTGCATTTATGAGCTGTTGGTCGGTGTTGATGTTGGTCAGCCGTTTACGTTTCGGCATGCATTATCCGATTGATTTATTGATTTCCGTGTTAATTGCGTGGTTAGTACATTGGGTGATTTTTGCATTTTTAGCGAAAAAACAGTATTTCCAAAAAACGGAATAAGTGGCTAAAAGTGCGGTAGGTTTTTCAGGTATTTGTTAAGTCGTGTAAAAGGAGAAGCGTATGTTATACGGGCTTGATATTGGGGGCACCAAAATTGAATTGGCGGTGTTTAATTCTCAGTTAGAGAAGCAATATAGCGAGCGGGTGGAAACACCGAAAAACAGCTATGAAGATTGGTTGAATGCCATTGTCAATTTAGTGAAAAAAGCCGATGAAAAATTTGGTTGCAAAGGGTCTGTGGGGTTAGGTATCCCTGGCTTTGTGAACCAAGCTACCGGCATTGCTGAAATTACCAATATTCGCGTGGCAGATAATAAACCCATTTTGCGTGATTTATCTGCGCTGTTAGACCGTGAAGTTCGCGCCGAGAATGATGCAAACTGTTTTGCATTATCAGAAGCTTGGGATGCTGAAAATGCACAATATCCTTCGGTGTTAGGCTTGATTTTAGGGACCGGTTTTGGTGGCGGATTTGTATTGAATGGCAAAATTCATTCAGGACAAACGGGCATGGCGGGTGAACTAGGGCATTTGCAACTGAACTACCACGCCTTGAAATTGCTCGGTTGGGATAAGGCGCCGATTTATGATTGCGGTTGCGGAAACAAAGCGTGTTTGGATACTTATTTGTCCGGTCGTGGTTTTGAAATGTTATACCGCGATTTGAAAGGCGAAGCGTTACCGGCAAAAGACATCATTCAACGTTTCTATGCGGGCGATAAAAGTGCGGTGGATTTTGTCGGCGTTTTTGTGGAGCTTGCTGCGATTTCTATCGGCAACATTATTACGGCTTTCGATCCGCATCTTGTTGTACTTGGCGGGGGATTATCCAATTTCGATTATTTATACGAAGCGTTACCAAAAGCGCTACCGCCACATTTAATGCGTAGCGCTAAAGTACCGGTGATTAAAAAAGCCAAATACGGTGATTCCGGTGGCGTACGTGGTGCGGCTGCATTGTTTTTATCCCGCTAATGATTAAAAAATAAAAAGGCTGAATATATTTCAGCCTTTCTTTTTTCTTTGAGATTATGGTTTTAACAAATTATCAACGGTTTCCACTTCCAGTCTGCCTTGTTCTACACGAATGGCTTTGGCGATTTGCTTGATCATTTTATCCCGAGGATTCTTTTCATCCAGCGTATAAATCGGTGTACTGCTCAAATAAGCAGAAATATTGTTAGCAAGTAGAGGGATAAGATTTTGCACTTGCCCCATATACTGTTGTGGCGAGCCGGACCAACGAAGCACACGAATATCTTTCAAATAGACGGCGCCTTTTTCTGCATCATAATATGGCACGGTGTCGAAGGTGAGATTCAATTTGGCAGAAAATTTATCGCTAGGGAGTTGAAATAAGCCATCGATAATGCCGTTTAATTCCAATCGTTTTTCTGCCGTTTGCCCAATTTTGGCGCTGAAATCATGCAGGTTGTAGTCCACGCCGGCGAGTCCCGGAATGCCATAACTGTTTTTATAATGATTGTGTTGTTTGAGTAATTGGTTAATTTCACTTTCGCCGATAGCCAGGGCAAAAGCGGAAGTTGAGCATGTGAATGTCAGTAAACAGGCACAAATGAAAGTCATGCCTTTTTGTTTTAACCATGTAAACATAGATGTTCTCCAATGCGTAAGGTTTAAAAAAAATCAAAAAACGGTTAAACTAGACCGCACTTTTATTGGTTTCAGGAGTTTTTATGCGTCAATATATCGTCAAAGCAACATTATGTTCTTCCATTCTATTGCTCTCTGCGTGCGGATCTTTATTTCCGTCGAGCAATACTCACAAACCGGGCGCGGTTATTGAGGCCGGCTCAACATCCGCAGCAAAATTTGATGTTAATGCTTTTGTACAAAAAGCGGAAACATTGCCACGCTTTGAATATACGCATAACAATACCCATTATGTCGCGTATCTTAATGGACAACCGGAATTGATTAAAGTTACGCACGACGGCGAGAATAAATTATTTTTCTATAAAGCCAGGAAAGTGTCTGCTGTGCAAGAAAACGGTAAAGTTTACAACGTAAATGATGCCAATGAATCGCATAACGCGTTAGTTGCCGAAGGGGCTAAATTGTACAAAATGTTGGGAACAAACAGCGCAGATAAAGGGGCGTCCAACATAAAAACCGGTAATGATGCTAAATTGAATTACCTTTGCATTGCAAAAATTCAGCAGGTTGCACAAACCTCACGGGTATTCCGCAGTTCAGCGAATCATGCTAACAGTGATTCGCGTCTTACCGCGGATGTTCGTTTAAACGGCAACCAATTTTATAAAATGGATTGTCAATTAGCCGGTGATCGTGTGGCTAAATTAAGTTTAATTAAAAAATAGCACGGGCTATTGGCTTAAAAGTGCGGTTAATTTTGACCGCACTTTATGTTTGTGGAGAACAAAAATATGTCGCAATTATCCGCATTATCCTTTGAGGAATATGTTCAGCAAATCCTTGCTGAGCATAAAGGTGAGCGCGTATATCATTTTACTTATAACGATAAAGAGTTTTGGTTAAAACAACCGGAACAATTACACGGTGTGTGGCATTTTTTGAAGCCGAAACCGAAACAAGCGTTTAAAAACGAAATTCAAAGTTTGCAATATCTTGCGGAACATGATGCGCCGGTGCCGCGCCTTGAAATGTTTGGTGAGGATTTTTTGGTGTTGGAAGACGGCGGGAACAGTGTGGCCCATTGGATGGGGCTTCATCTTTCCGAACAACAAAAACGCGCTATTTTATTGGATGCGGCGGTGGCATTGGCGACTTTGCATCAACAAGGGTTGGTGCACGGACGTCCGGCAATTCGCGATATCCTATGGCGTGATGGTCAAGTGTTGTTTATTGATTTTGAAGTGAATGCGACCAAGCGGGCTTTAAGTAAGCAAAAAGCGCGTGATTTGTTGCTGTTTATCTATAATTTATGTCGTGAAGATGAATTGTCCGATGAGATCATTTGCGATGTTATGCGAAAATACCGTGAATGTTGCGAGCCACAGGAGTGGCTGGATATGTTGGCATCCGTAGAGCATTATCGTTGTATTTACTATTTATTGTTGCCCTTTAAATCTATCGCCAAGCGGGATCTTATCGGGATTTATCGGCTATACCAGAATATTGAACAAGTGAAAAAAGAGGACTAAATGAAAAAAATCATCATGACATTATTTATTGTTTTGACTCTCAGCGCCTGTTCCGTCGGTGTCGGTGTTGGTGGCGGTTCTAATGGTGTCGGCGTTGGTGTTGGCACTGGCGTTCGATTCTAAAAAAATGTCCGATAATATTTCTTATCGGGCATTTTTTAATGTTTAACGTACGACTTTAATGTCTGTTCCACTTCATAAATCCAATCTAATTCATGTTGCGTGAACCCGGCCTGTAAACGGGCATCTGTGTTGATTACCCCTTTAAAAATTACAATTCGATATTTATGCAGCAATTCGGTAAAGCATTTCATGGCATCTAATCCGCGTTTGGCGGAAAGCGCATGATACCAATGATTGCCGATATAAACGTGCCCGATCTCATCTGTTAAAATCACATCTAAAATCTTGACGGCAGCCATATCTTTTCGTTGTGCAATTTTTTCTTGTAACACAGGTGTGGCATCCAGCCCTCGCGCTTCCAGTACACGCGGCACTAATGCCATTCGTTCCCAAATATCATGCGCGGTTGCCTGTGCCATTTCCCATAAACCTGCATGGGCTTCAAAATCGCCATATTGATATCCAAGGGTCTGCAAATGCGCGTTGACTAAGGAAAAGTGTGTACTTTCTTCACGTGCGACACGCAGCCAATCCTTTACAAATGCCATGCCTTCGCCTAATTCTTGTTGCGCATTTCGGCCAAACCGCCAAGCAGCATCTAAGCCTAAATTAATGGCATTAAATTCAATATGGGCAATAGCGTGCAACGTTGCGGCATAACCTTCTTCTGTGGCGAAAGAACGTTTCGGCACATCTTTCGGTGCAACGAGTAACGGCTTCTCCGGAATACCGGCAAGATCCATTTGTGGTATCACTTCCGGAAAATCGGATAATTCCGCCAATTTAATCTGCGGTAATAGCTCATCATAAAGATGATTTACTAAGCGGCATTTTTCTAACGGATCTGTGGTTTGCAGTGCCGTGGTAACGGCATGCCAAAAATCTTGAGCGGCATAAAGTGCGGTCATTTTTTCCCTCGTTTTTTATTGTTCTTCCGGAACGTAACGAATTAACCCTTCTTGTTGGGTGGTCGCAATTAATCTGCCATCTGCTGCGAAGAATTGACCGCGAGCAAGGCCGCGGGCGGCATAGGCGTTGTTGCTTTCAATGGCATATAACAGCCAATCATTCATATCAAACGGGCGATGGAACCAAATAGAATGGTCAATGGTGGCGACTTTCATGCCTTTTTGTAAAAAGCCTTTTTCATGGGGATGAAGTGCGGTCAAAATGCAATGAAAATCGGAGAAATAGGCAAGCAGACATTGTTGAATGCGATAGTCTGTCGGTGCTTCGCCATTGGTGCGTACCCAAGAGTATTGTTGTGGAGGCAGTTTATGTCCGCGGAACGGGTTATTTAAATATTTGGTACGAATATCAAATGGACGCTCTGCCGTAAATTTATCGCGCACGGCTTCCGGAATGGTTTGTGCCATTTGCTGAATGACCGAGCTTTCTGACATTAAAGCATCAGGGGCTTCTACTTTTGGCATCTCGCTTTGATGCTCAAAGCCTTGTTCCAGGGTTTGGAAAGAGGCGGTAATGTGGCAAATCGGTGATTTATGTTGAATGGCTTTTACCCGCATCGCTGTGAAATTTCTGCCCTCGCGTAAAATTTCGACATCATAAATAATCGGATATTGGCTGTCGCCCGGCGAGAGAAAATAGGCGTGGCAAGAATGTAAAAAACGATCTTGAGGGGCGACTTGAATCGCAGCAGAAAGCGCCTGAGCCACGACTTGACCACCGAACACTTGGCGAAACCCGAGATCTTGGCTTGCTCCGCGAAAAAGTAAATCGTCGATTTTTTCCAGTTTTAACAGTTCGATAAGTTGGTTAAGTGCGGTCATGATTTTCCTCGTTTGTTTAAAGTTCAGGCTGTTCTGATGTGATCCGGAGATAACATTTGCAATTCAATAGGGCTTATTGCATAATGCGAAACCTTAATCGCGCTATCAAATCTTGCGGTTAATTCAATGGAAACCTTTTCGGTCCCTCGCAATGAAGTCTGGTTTACCAGGTCAGGTTCGGAAGAAAGCAGCCAGAGTCAGAATTTTCGTGTGCCGAGACTAAGCCGGAAAGGTTTCCACCTTTCCAGCCCTTCCTTTTAAATACGTTGTGTCAGTTGCTTGAAAAAGCCATTTTCTTTATTGATCAATTCGCTGTACGAACCTTGTTCAATTAATCGACTGTTATCGATCACCACAAGTTGATCAAATTGCTCAATAGCGGTTAAACGGTGCGTCACCATAATTAAAGTCTTGCCGACACTGTGTGCCAAAATCGCTTGCAGAATATTGCGTTCGGTTTCTCGATCCAAGCCTTCTGTCGGTTCATCTAAGAGTAGGATTGGCGCATCATTTAATAACACACGGGCTAAGCCTAAACGACGTTGTTCACCGCCCGACAACGGACGGCCGCCGTCTCCCAGCCATAAATCTAATCCTTGTTCTTGATTCACTAATTTTTCCAAGCCCACTTGTTGTAGCACGGCAACCATTTTTTCATCGCTTAATGGCGCATGGGTAGCCAGTTGCAAGTTGTTACGCAGAGTATCGCTAAACACATGCACGCGTTGCGTTAAGAAACAAAATTGTTGGCGTAAACTACTTTCGCTATAGGCTTGAATGCGATTGCCGGCGAATAAGATTTCTCCTTGGTTGGCATCATAATTGCGTACCAATAATTGAAGTAGCGTCGATTTGCCACTGCCGGTTTTCCCTAAAATGGCAAGTTTTTCACCGGCTTCAATATGGAGATTTAAGTCCACTAATGCCGGGTTATCACGTTGCGGATAAGTGAAATGAACGTGATTAATTTGCAATAACGGCGCTTGAGTTTGGCTTTTAACAAGTTGTGTGCCGGAAAAATCTACCAATGGCTGTTGTTCGATAATATCCGTCACCCGTTCAGCCGATGCCACCATTTGCCCAATGTGCAAAAATGCAGCGCCGATCGGCATTAAAATTTCAAACGAGGCGAGGGCGGCAAAGGCAAACAAGCCAATTAATGCAGCACGGTATTCATCGCTGCCCAAATCCACTTGTGCGGCAAACCACATCACAATACATAACACCAAGCCGTTGGCGAACAACAAAAGTGCGGTGGAAAATCCCGATAAATTCGCTTCCTGTTGTTGATAGTCTTGCCATTGTTGTTCGGTTTGGCTCAATTTCCCTTTTAGTTTTTCTTCCCCGTTAAATAACAATAATTCTGCTTGAGCCTGAATAAATTCCACAAATTGCGTGCGGTACAGGGCGCGGGATTGGGTTAATTTAGCGCCGAATTTGTTGCCCAGATGGTAAAAGATTGTTGGGATCACCAGTAATAACGTCAGTAACGTGAGGCCAAGGAACAGCGCAAGTGGCACATGAACAAAACTTAATCCAATGGTAATAAATGTAATCACCACAATGGCGCTGATAAACGGTGCAATCAGGCGAAGATAAAGTCCGTCCAAGGTATCCACATCGGCAACCAAGCGGTTTAATAAATCACTGTTACGATAGCGATTGAGCACGCCCGGGCTTAATGGAATAATTTTGCTAAACACTTGCACGCGTAATTTGGCTAACACGCGGAAAGTGGCATCGTGGGTGACGACTTTTTCAAAATAACGCGCCACGGTACGCCCGATGGCTAAACCGCGTACGCTGGCAGACGGATAGAAAAAGTTAAACAGCGAACCCAAGCCGGCAATGGCGGTCGCCGCCAAGAACCAGCCGGAAAGGGTAAGCAACCCGATGCTGGAGGCAAGTCCTAAAATCATTAATAAACCACCGAAAATTAACGGCAGTTTGGCAAATTTAAATAAACGAATAAAAGGCAATAAAGCACGCATTAGTTAATATCCTGTTGTCGTTGTGCCAATAATTCGGCGAAGAAACCTTGATGTTGCAGTTGGTCAAAATGCCCCAGCTGAATAATTTGTCCGTGGCGCATCACTAAAATGGTGTCGCATTGTTTCAGATCTTCAATGCGGTGAGTGATCATCACGGTTGTTTGTTGGCGACTGATGTGTTGTAAGGCTTGTAACACTTGATTTTCCGATTGCGCATCAAGGCTGGCAGTCGGTTCATCTAATAACAACAAATTGCCTTTGCGTAGTAGCGCACGTGCAACGGCCAAACGTTGTGCTTGCCCGACGGACACGCCAATGCCACCTTCTTTAATTTCTGCCTCTAAGCCGAGACGGTCGGTAAATTCTTTCGCTTGCGCTAAGGCTAACGCGTGATCAATTTCTTGCGCGGAAGCTTGAATGTCACCCAATAATAAATTCTCTTTAATCGTGCCTTGCAACAACAACGGGTTTTGTCCGACCCACGCAATGTGTTTGCGCCATTGAGCTAAATCGACATCACGCAATTCTTGCCCGTTGATTTTCAGGCTGCCTTCATAAGGTAAAAAGCCCAAAATGGCATTGATCAGCGAGGTTTTTCCGGCGCCGCTTTGTCCCACAATCGCGATGTGGCTCTGCGCCGGAATATGGAAATTCAGCGCCTCTGTCAGCGGTTTGCCTTGTGGCGACAAGACAACCACATTTTCACCTGAAATTTCCACCGCACTTTGGCTTTCAAATGCCGCTTTGCTGTCGCCTTGGGCGATTAAATAATCTTCTTCCAAGAAATCTACAATGGCATCTGCCGCACCGATACCGGCGGCACGGTCATGATAATAGGTGCCGAGGTCGCGTAATGGTTGGTAAAACTCCGGTGCAAGAATAAGGCAGAAGAAACCGATAAAGAGTGTAATCGGCGTGCCGTAACTGCCGAATTCCACTTGTCCTAAATAACTGAAACCGAAATACACTGCCATTAATGCAATAGAAATCGAAGTGAAAAACTCGAGGACGGCAGAGGAGAGGAACGCCATTTTTAGCACATCCATGGTAGTTTCACGGAAATCTTCCGTACTGTTTTCAATATGGCGGGTTTGCTCGGAAGTGCGGTCGAATAAACGTAAGGTTTCCAAACCGCGCAGACGATCGAGGAATTGACCGCTTAACCGCGCAAGGGTATCCATGTTCTTTTGGCTGCTGTCTGCTGCCGCTTTGCCCACCAAAATCATGAAGATAGGAATCAGCGGTGCAGTGCCCATTAAAATCAAACCGGCTGCCCAGTTTAACGGGAACACGGCAATCAGAATAATCATCGGCACAATGGCGGAAAGCGCTTGTTGCGGTAAATAGCGGGCGTAGAAATTGTGCAGGTTTTCCACCTGTTCCAACATGATGGTTGCCCAGCTGCCGGCAGGTTTATTGTTAATCGTTGCAGGGCCAACTTGATGGATTTTATCCAAAATTTGCTGACGAATAATATTCCGCAATAATTGACCGCACTTGAAGCCGATTTTTTCTCGGATCCACAAAATCAGCGCACGTAGCGCAAAGCCGACGACTAAGCCGATAAAGTAAGGCGCTAAACCGGTGGCCGGTTCGCCCAGAATAATGAGCTTATGCAGCAAAGAGGCCAAGAGATAAGTCTGCCCCACTAAAATCACTGAGGAGAACGTAGCGAGCAGAATGTTGAGATTCAAATATTTTTTAATCGGCTTTTGCTGTGTGCGAAGCCATTGTTGCAAATATTTTTGACGAGATTTATCCATAAGTTATGTTGTATCAGAAACAGAAAAACGGAAGGTGGGCGTTATTGCCCACCCTGTATTGCACAATGTGTTGTCTCGGTGCAATGACCGAACAGTTATGCTTTTTGCGCATCCAAATAACGCTCAGCATCTAATGCCGCCATGCAGCCGGTGCCGGCAGAGGTAATGGCTTGACGATAGTTGTGATCCATCACATCGCCTGCGGCAAAAACGCCTTCCACAGACGTGGCAGTCGCATTGCCGTCTAAACCGGATTTCACCACGATATAGCCGTCCTTTAATTCCAGCTGGTCTTGGAAAATTTCCGTATTCGGTGCATGACCGATGGCCACGAAGACGCCGTCTAATGCGACCTCTTCCGTTGCGGCGGATTGCACGTCTTTCAAACGTACGCCGGTCACGCCCATGTTGTCGCCCAACACTTCATCTAAAGTGCGGTTGGTATGCAGTACGATTTTGCCTTCTTCCACTTTTTTGTATAAGCGGTCGATGAGAATTTTTTCTGCACGGAAACTTTCGCGGCGATGGATTAAATGCACCTCAGAAGCAATGTTGGCTAAATAGAGTGCTTCTTCCACAGCGGTGTTACCACCACCGATGACGGCAACCGGTTTGTTGCGATAGAAGAAACCATCACAAGTGGCACAAGCGGAAACACCACGGCCTTTGAAGTTTTCTTCGGAAGGCAAGCCTAAATAACGGGCAGAGGCACCGGTGGCGATGATTAACGCATCGCAGCTAAAGGTTTGTGCATCGCCGTATAATTTGAATGGGCGAGAAGATAAATCTACACTGTTAATGTGATCGAAGACGATCTCGGTCTCGAATTTTTCTGCGTGTTGCAACATTCTTTGCATTAATTCAGGGCCGGTCGTTTCACCGAAATCACCCGGCCAGTTTTCAATTTCACTGGTGGTAGTGAGTTGTCCGCCTTGTTGTAATCCGGTGACGAGTACCGGTTTTAAATTGGCGCGTGCCGCATAAATAGCCGCAGTGTAACCGGCAGGGCCGGAACCTAAAATGAGTAATTGCGCGTGTTTAATATCTGACATAATCAATCCTTATCAACTTAATATTTGCGAGCGCTATTATAGAAGATTTCCCATCAGTACAACAACGAATAGAGCAATCGGCGGTATTTATTGGTTACCGGATCGTTGTTGCCGATAGCGGCCAAAATGGATAAAAATTCCTGCTTGATTTTACCGTCTTCCGCGCCTAAATCTTGACGTAAAATGGTAAATAACAACTCCAAGGCTTCTTCGTTGCGGTTAGCTTGGTGTAATTGCAACGCCAATTTCAACGCAAGATCATGGGTTGGCTGTTTTGCAAATTCTTCCTGTAATTGTTGAATTTCCGGTGTATCAGCGGCTTTAATCAACAAGTCAATTTGCGCTTGTAATCCTTGCCAGCGACTGTCGCGATCTTGCAATGGGATTTTGTTCAAAATCTGCTGTGCAGGCTCAGTTTTTTTCATGGCGATATAGGTTTCAGCATAGAGCAGTGCGATATCGCTATTTTTCTGATCAGACAACTCCCACGCCTCTTTCAGCAACGGCAATGCCTGCTCATAATTTTCCACCGCAAGCAAATCCAATGCCTGATTAAATTTAATTTCTTCCTCTTTCGGCAAAATCACACTCAAACGCTGTTGCAATGTGGTGTTGTCCAACGCTCCTTGAAAGGCATCCAACGCTTGCCCATCTCTAAACAAATAAGTGGTTGGCAATGCTTGAATGCGAAATTGCGCTGCCACCATTTGTTCTTTCTCACAATCCACTTTGGCTAACACAAATTGCCCTTGGTATTGGTTGGCATAATTTTCCAAGGTTTTCACAAACGCCACAGAATCCGCATGGCTTGGCGCATAAAACGTGATCACCAAAGGATGATGTTGTGAAAGCTGTAAAATTTCGTTGAGATTTTGCTCGTTGAGGTCACGAATTGCAGGAAAATCAGTCATGTTCTTCTCTTGTTTTGAATGAAATGAATGGCGCACATTATAGCAAAGTGCGGTAGGATTTTTTAGTGTTTTTCCGGATTGGGCAATCGCGTGTTTCTTGAAGAAAGGGGATGCATGTAAACAGTTCAAAGGTTAGACGGATGTTATTTGAAAAAGCGAAAACACCTGAAAATTTGACCGCACTTTGAAACGTAAAAATGTTGTTTGGAAATAAAGTGTTACCAAAAGAATTAATAAAATTTTTGTTAGAAACGCTTTTTAAAACGTTATGAAAACGTGAAGATGAAAAATTACCTTTAATAGGGTTTTTGAATTAATTTAATAGATTTTAATTGGTAAAACCTTTTTATATTATGTTTGGTGATATTTACTTCAAACCAACATTTATTTTATAAGGAGTTTTCTATGAGTGCTAAATGCCCTTTTTCTCATCTAACCAGTACGCCTTTAACGATGGGTAACGGTGCGCCCGTTGCAGATAACCAGAACAGTTTAACTGCGGGCCCACGCGGTCCGTTACTTGCGCAGGATTTATGGCTTAACGAAAAATTAGCGGATTTCGTGCGTGAAGTCATTCCGGAGCGTCGTATGCACGCGAAAGGTTCCGGTGCGTTTGGTACTTTTACTGTAACACACGATATTACTAAATATACCCGCGCAAAAATTTTCAGCAAAGTCGGCAAAAAAACGGAAATGTTTGCTCGTTTCACCGCCGTTGCAGGTGAACGTGGTGCTGCGGATGCAGAACGTGATATTCGTGGTTTTGCTTTAAAATTCTACACCGAAGAAGGGAACTGGGATATGGTCGGTAACAATACGCCGGTGTTCTTCCTGCGCGACCCGCTCAAATTCCCGGACTTAAACAAAGTCGTCAAACGCGATCCGCGCACGAATATGCGCTCCGCCACCAATAACTGGGACTTCTGGACGCTGCTACCCGAAGCACTACACCAAGTCACCATTGTTATGAGTGATCGCGGTATTCCGGCAAGCTATCGCCATATGCACGGTTTCGGTTCACATACTTACAGTTTCTGGAACGAAGCGGGCGAACGTTTTTGGGTGAAATTCCACTTCCGTACTCAGCAAGGCATTAAAAACTTGACTGATGCAGAGGCGGCAAAACTTATCGGAAAAGACCGCGAAAGTCACCAGCGTGATCTGTACGAAGCCATCGAACGCGGTGAGTTTCCGAAATGGACGATGTACGTACAAATTATGCCTGAAGCCGATGCGGAAAAAGTGCCTTACCACCCATTCGATTTAACCAAAGTATGGCCGAAAAAAGACTATCCATTAATTGAAGTAGGGGAGTTTGAACTTAACCGCAATCCGGAAAACTTCTTTGCTGATGTGGAACAATCTGCCTTTGCACCGAGTAACTTAGTGCCGGGGATCGGTGCAAGCCCGGATAAAATGTTGCAAGCGCGTCTATTCAACTATGCGGATGCACAACGTTATCGTTTAGGGGTGAACTACCGTCAAATTCCGGTAAATCGTCCACGTTGTCCGGTGCACAGCAACCAACGTGATGGTTTTGGCCGTGTGGACGGTAACTACGGTAGCTTACCGCACTATGAACCGAATAGTTTTAATCAATGGCAACAACAACCGGATTTTGCCGAACCACCACTTCGTATTAATGGTGATGCTGCGCACTGGGATTTCCGTAATGATGATAACGATTACTTCAGCCAACCGCGTGCATTATTTAATTTAATGAATTCGGAGCAAAAACAAGCCTTATTCAATAACACGGCAGCCGCAATGGGGGATGCACCTGATTTCATCAAATATCGTCACATTCGCAACTGTCATTGGTGTGATCCGGCGTATGGTGAAGGTGTTGCCAAAGCATTAGGCTTAACTGTTGAAGATGCTTTAAAAGCACGTGAAGTAGATCCTGCTTTAGGTCAACCAGGATTGTTGTAATTTCAGGTTTTAATGCATATAGGTTGAGCGACAAAAAACACCTGAAAAACGGATTGGGCTTTATCATAAAAAAAACATCACCTGAAATCTTAATAGCCGTGATATGCAATTTTTCGATAGAGCTCAGTCAAAAATTACTTATAAAAAATCCCCTAAATTAAGCATTTAGGGGATTTTTGTTTTTAATAAGGTGTGATTATTTCATTCCTTTCTTAACCAAATCTTCATAACCACCATGGTTGGTGACGTTGGTATAGCCGGCTTTTTTCAGCTCATTCAGTGCAGATTCTGCGCGGCGGCCGCTACGGCAGTAGAGGTTAACCGGGGCATCTTTATCCGGGCTAACGGATTGGATGCGTTCAAGGATTTGATCGTGTGGAATGTTCACCGCATCTTGTAAATGACCTGCGTTAAATTCCTCAGCTGAACGTACATCAATCCAAACGCCTTTTGTATTTGCTTGCTGCGCCATCGCTTTTTCTGTTTCTGGCATAGAGGCTGCAGAGGTAGCTAAGGGTGCTGTCATCGCAGCAGCGAAAA
The DNA here is from genome assembly GCF_003130075.1 of Aggregatibacter segnis. Classification (GTDB taxonomy): domain Bacteria; phylum Pseudomonadota; class Gammaproteobacteria; order Enterobacterales; family Pasteurellaceae; genus Aggregatibacter; species Aggregatibacter segnis_A. Next base: position 294,311 of record NZ_NRCW01000004.1, read on the forward strand.
CGATCGCAGTCATCAATTTTTTCATGATTTAATCTCCTTTTATATGGATGGTTATGTGTTTTGAATCGCCCATTATGTTACTCACAAACACGGCAGTAATAAATGGCAAATTAGACCAAAAATGAGATGTTTTATGAATCGTTTTGATAGGAAATTTTAGGGGATTTAGGCAGAGCTCAAGCGATCAGATGTTGAGTTTTGAAAAACATCTAAAAATCTGACCGCACTTTGAACTATTTCACACTCAATCTCACCGCCACGGTTTCGCCAGCCTCAAGATAACGATGGATTCGCGCGGTTTCTACGCACACCATGGTTTGATAGCCGTTTTCTGACATGCTGCTTGTGGCTTTGTGCCATGGGTTCCATAACACCACATCGCTGGCATTTTGATGTGTCACGAATAGGGTGCGTTGGTTGGCTTGGTCGTGAATTTTCGTTGGCTGTTGTGGCGCGGCATAAATGCAATCCACGTTTTCATTGATGGCACGTGGTGAAGGCACAGTTTCCTGCGATTGGGTCAGGGAGTTAAAACAGGTTGTTGGCAGGTTGACGATCGTCGTGTTGGCGATGTTGCCAATGTTGAAATAACTGTGTAGCGCTAGTTGCACGTTTTCCATGCCGGTTTCGCCGTAGTGAGTAAAGCGTACATCGCAATGTTCGGTGAATAGCATTTCAATTTTAGCCAAGATGATGTTGTGTTTGGAAAATAACGAAAAAAACAACCGCACTTTGTCGCTGCTAATCTCGTAGTCGCTTAGTTGCCATAGGCTGGTACGGGCGAAACCGTGTGCCGGCATGCCGGCATTACCAAACCATGGGTAGCAAATAGGAATGCCGCCACGAATGGCGTTACCGGCTTTAAACGGCTCAATGTCACTTAACCACAATACGTCTTGTTTGCTGTGTGCCGGTTGCCAACTGAATAAATGCGCCCCTTGTAAGGCGATTTTGGCGGTGCCGACGGCGTGGCGTAAATGTAAAACGGGAATGTCGTTGTAAGCATATAAGCTCAATTCCGGCGTGATTTGTTGTTGTAATTGAATGTTCATCATCTTGTCCTTGTTGATTCAGAAAGAAGGGGAAATCTGCTATACTGTGCCGACTTTTTAACAGGTGAAAAATAATGGCGTATTCAAAACAAATTAGCAAGGCGTTTTCCCCAGACGGTGCATTGAGCGCCCATATCAAGGGCTTTCGTCCCCGCGCAGAACAGGTCGACATGGCGACGGCGGTGGGCAATGCCATTGAACAGCAAGGGGCGTTAGTGGTGGAAGCCGGTACGGGGACGGGCAAAACCTTTGCGTATTTGGCGCCGGCGTTATTGGCGAAAAAGAAAACCATCATTTCCACCGGTTCCAAAAATTTGCAAGATCAGCTGTTTAATCGCGACTTGCCCGCCATTCAAAAAGCCCTCAGGTATAGCGGCAAAATTGCTTTGCTCAAAGGGCGTGCCAATTACTTATGTTTAGAACGTTTGGAACAGGTGATTGCGCAAGGCGTGCTGGGTGATCGTAGTGTGCTGCATGATTTATCCAAAGTGCGCAAATGGCGCAATACCACGAAGACCGGCGATTTGTCCGAATGCATTGAGATTGCCGAAGACAGCCCGATTTTGCCTCAACTCACCAGCACGGCCGAAAGTTGTTTGGGGAGTGATTGCCCTAATTATGCGGATTGTTTTGTGGCATTGGCACGTAAAAAAGCGTTGAATGCGGATTTGGTGGTGGTCAATCATCACTTATTTTTTGCCGACATGGCAGTGAAAGAAAATGGCTTCGGCGAATTGATCCCGAATGCAGAAGTGATTGTGTTTGATGAAGCGCACCAACTGCCTGATATCGCCAGCCAATATTTCGGTCAATCGGTGACATCCCGCCAACTTTTTGATTTATGTAAAGACATTCAAATTACCTACCGCACTGAAGTGAAAGACATGAAACAGCTTGGTGTGGCGGCGGATCAACTGTTAAAAATCGTGCAGGATTTTCGTTTAATGTTGGGTGAAGGCAATTTGCGCGGTAACTGGCGGCAAATGCTGCAACAAAGTGCGGTCAAAAAAGCCTTTGATTTTTTATTGGAAAAACTGAATTTCACCGCTGAGGTGGTGAAATTGGGCTTGGGGCGTTCGCAAACGCTGGACAGTATTTTTGAGCGCATTGCGCAGTTACAAAATTTACTTAAACGCCTGACGGAAACGGAAATCACCGGCTATTGCTATTGGTTTGAGTGTATCGGTCGCCAGTTTGGGCTACACATTACGCCACTTACTGTGGCGGATAAATTTGGTGAGCAAATGGCGAAACAAAGATGCGCCTGGATTTTCACTTCTGCCACCTTGGAAGTGGGAGGCACTTTTGCCCATTTTTGCCAGCGTTTAGGCATTCAACAGGCTGCGCAGAAAATTCTGCCAAGCCCTTTTAATTATGCAGAGCAATCCTTGCTATGCGTACCGCGTTATCTGCCGGCAACCAATCACAGCGGCACGTTCACCCAATTAGGCAAGATGTTACTGCCGATTATCGAAGCCAACCAAGGCCGTTGTTTTGTGCTTTGCACGTCTTACGCCATGATGCGTAGTCTGGCGGACTATTTTCGTGAAAACAGTGAATTGACGATTTTATTGCAAGGCGAAACGGCGAAAACCACCTTGTTGGAACAATTTATTTCCCAATCGCACAGCGTGCTGGTGGCCACCTCCAGTTTTTGGGAAGGCGTGGATGTGCGGGGCGATGCGTTGTCACTGGTGATTATCGATAAACTGCCGTTTACTGCGCCTGATGAGCCTTTACTGAAAGCCCGTATTGAAGATTGTCGCTTGCAAGGGGGCGATCCGTTTAACGATATTCAAATTCCCGAAGCGGTGATTACGTTGAAGCAAGGTGTTGGGCGGTTAATTCGTGATGTGACCGATCGCGGTGCTGTGATTATTTGCGATAACCGCTTGGTGATGCGACCTTATGGGGAAACCTTTTTACGCAGTTTGCCGAATTTTAAACGTACGCGGGATTTGCACAAAGTGGTACAATTCCTGACAAACTTGAAGACAGACGATAACAACGAATCAATATAAATATGAAAAATGTCACATTATTAGCTTTAGATACCGCAACAGAGGCTTGTTCTGTTGCATTATTACGTGGTGGTGAAAAAACACATTTAGCGCAATTTGCACAGCGTGAACACACCAAACATATTTTGCCGATGGTGGATGAAATTTTGGCTCAAGCAGGCATTACGCTACATCAAGTGGATGCCCTGGTTTTCGGTCGAGGCCCAGGCAGTTTTACCGGTGTGCGTATTGGCGCTGGCATTGCCCAAGGCCTAGCATTTGGGGCAGCGTTGCCGGTGATTCCGGTGTCCAATTTAGCCTCAATGGCACAAGCCGCTTATGTACAATATCAGGCAGAAAATGTGTTGACGGCGATTGATGCGCGTATGAATGAAGTGTATTTCGCCCAATGGCAGGCGAAAAAAGTGCGGTCAGATTTCGGCGAGTTTTTAGATTGGCAGCCGATGATTGCCGAGCAGGTGTGTAGCCCGTCAAAAGCCATTGAGCAGGTGGTTCAACAACATTGTGAAAATGCCGTTTTAGCAGGAACCGGCTGGGCGGCTTATCCTGAATTAAACGAAGCGAGTCTTGGTAAAGCGACAGAGATCACCTTGCCTTCCGCTTTATATATGTTGGATTTGGCATTGCCAAAATGGTTTGCCGGCGAGACCATCAGCCCGTTGGAGATTGAACCGATTTACTTACGTAATGAAGTGACGTGGAAGAAATTGCCGGGGCGAGAATAGATTTTAATCACCTTTTGAGAGGAGCATTAAAATGAGCAAAAAAATAGGGTTAATATTGACCGCACTTTCTCTTGTTTTAACCGGTTGTGTGCCGGCGCCGCAAGGGTTAGAGCCAAAACAATTTGATGCGTTAAATTTAAACAACATTCAACCGCAAGATTATGACTGCCGTTGTGTCAAAGTGCGTCTGGGCGGCAAAGTGATTTCTGCCACCGCCTTAAAAAATCAGACAAAAGTGGAAGTATTAAATCAAACGGTCGCGTATTTCTCTGCAAAACCGATGATTGATAGCCACAGCAATGGGCGATTTATTGCCTACTTAAACGGCTTTGTGGATCCGGAAAACTTAAAAGATCAATATATTACTGTTGCCGGTGTATTAAGCGGCAAAGAGCCGGGCAAAATTGATCAAGCGGATTACAGCTATCCGGTGGTGCAAGCCCATCAATATCGTCTTTGGAAGCTCGTGCAAGAATATTATTACGATCCGGATGATATGTATGATTACGGACCGTTTTATCCATACGGCTGGTGGGCGCCGAGATTTATGTGGGCCGAACCACGCCTTCGCTATAATTTGTATTAAGTTTGGGCGGAATGTTAGAATTCCGCCTCATTTTATAAAAATAAAGAAAAAAGATAAGGAATCACCATGACTAAACCTTGGTTTCAAAATTATCCGGAAGGTTCTGAGCATGAGTTGGACACCTCAGAATATGATTCGATTTTAGATATGTTTGATAAAGCGATTCGCGAACATCCCGACCGAGCTGCTTATATTAATATGGGACAAGTTTTAACGTTTCGTAAATTAGAAGAACGCAGCCGTGCTTTTGCTGCCTATTTGCAAAATGAATTGAAGTTGGAGCGTGGTGAGCGTGTGGCATTAATGATGCCGAATTTATTGCAATATCCAATCGCCTTGTTTGGTATTTTACGTGCTGGTCTTGTGGTGGTGAATGTGAATCCGCTTTACACACCACGCGAGTTGGAACACCAGCTGCAAGACAGTGGCGCCAAAGCCATTGTGGTGGTGTCTAACTTTGCTTCTACCTTAGAAAAAATCGTTTTTAACACTTCCGTGAAACATGTGATTTTGACCCGTATGGGCGATCAGTTGTCTTTCGGCAAACGCACATTAGTGAACTTCGTGGTGAAATACGTGAAGAAACTCGTACCAAAATATAAGTTGCCAAATGCGGTCACGTTCCGTGAAGTGTTGAGTGTCGGTAAATATCGTCAATATGTGCGTCCGCAAATGGAACGCGATGATTTGGCCTTTTTGCAATACACTGGCGGTACGACGGGCGTCGCGAAAGGCGCGATGTTGTCGCACGGTAATATTATCGTGAATGTGTTCCAAGCCAAGTGGATTGCCCATCCTTTTGTGGGCGATCGTAGTCGTGAACGATTGGCTATTCTAGCTTTGCCGTTGTATCACGTTTTTGCCCTCACCGTGAACTGCTTGCTGTTTATTGAATTGGGGGTGACTGCCGTATTAATTACGAACCCGCGTGATATCCCGGGTTTTGTAAAAGAACTGAAAAAATATCCGTTTGTGGCGATTACCGGTGTGAATACCTTGTTTAACGCCTTGTTAAACAATGACGAGTTGAAGAACGTAAACTTCTCTGCCTTAAAACTTTCCGTGGGCGGCGGCATGGCGATTCACCAGTCCGTTGCAACTCGTTGGCATGAATTGACCGGTTGTAACATTATTGAAGGTTACGGCATGACAGAATGCTCTCCGCTAATTGCGGCATGCCCTGTGAATGTGGTGAAGCATAACGGCAGTATTGGTGTGCCGGTCCCGAACACGGATATTCGAATTGTGAAAGAAGACGGTTCTGAAGCGACTCTCGGTGAAGCCGGGGAGTTGTGGGTGAAAGGCGAACAGGTGATGCAAGGTTATTGGCAACGCCCGGAAGCCACCGCAGAAGTGATCAAAGACGGTTGGATGGCAACCGGTGATATTGTGATCATGGATGAAAGTTACAGTTTGCGCATTGTGGATCGCAAAAAAGACATGATTTTGGTGTCCGGTTTTAACGTGTATCCGAATGAAATCGAAGATGTAGCGATGTTAAACAATAAAGTGGCTGAAGTCGCGGCAATCGGTGTGCCAAATGACGTGTCCGGGGAAACCATCAAACTCTTCGTTGTGAAGAAAGAGGACAGTTTAACCCGCGATGAATTACGACAACATTGCCGTAAATATTTAACCGGCTATAAAATTCCAAAAGACATTGAGTTCCGTGAGGAATTGCCGAAAACCAACGTGGGTAAAATTTTACGTCGTGTTTTACGTGATGAAGAAATTGCGAAACGTGCGACAACTGCCTAAGTTATTTTATTAATCAATTCGAGAGAGAATGTCGCTTTACAGCACATTCTCTCCTTTATTTCTATGACATATCAAATAAAAGAATGTAACACTCCACCAAACTTTAAATTAATTACCGATGACCATGCCTTGCTTGAGGTTTGTGAACAGGCGAGAGCGCAAAGTGCGGTGGCATTAGACACGGAATTTATTCGAGTCAGAACCCTGCACCCCAAATTAGGGCTAATTCAATTATATGCCGGTGATGAGGTGGCGTTAATTGACCCAACAACGATTCAGGATTTTTCCCCTTTTATTGCCTTACTTGCCGATGAAAGCGTATTGAAAGTATTGCATGCCTGTGGTGAGGATTTGGAAGTTTTTCAACATTATTTCCAACAATTACCACAGCCTATGTGCGATACACAGGTGATGGCGAATTTTCTTGGTTTTACCGGTTCTGCCGGTTTTGCTACGTTGGTGCAACATTATTTCCACATTGAAATTGATAAAGGTGCTTCACGCACCGATTGGCTAGCGCGTCCATTATCAGAGATACAGTTACGATATGCCGCTGCGGATGTATGGTACTTATTGCCTTTATATGCACAAATGCAGATACAACTGGCACAAACCGAATGGCAAAGTGCGGTGAAAAATGAATGTGAATTTTTACTGAACAAACGGGCTCATGCTGTTAAAAATCCTGATACGGCTTATTTTACGATTCCGAATGCGTGGAAGTTAAATCGCTTAGAATTAATGCGTTTAAAATTGCTCGCAAAATGGCGCATGGAAGAAGCCATGAAACGGGATTTAGCGTTAAATTTTGTGGTACGTGCAGAAAATTTATGGCAAGTGGCTAAATACAATCCGAAGAACACATCGGCTTTATTAGAACTCGGTTTGAGTACGGCAGAAGTTCGTATTCACGGTAAGAAATTGCTACAAATTATTGATCAGGTGAAACGCATTCCAGAGAATGATTATCCGCAGCCAATTCAACGTCTAGCGGATGATTCGCGCTATAAAGCCGTATTGAAGGTATTGCAGCAACAATTAATTCAGATTGCGCCGGCGAATTTACCGAAAGAGGTGATTGCCAGTAAGCGTCATTTAGAAAGTCTGATGAAGTGGCACTGGGGAAAAGAAACGGAGGATGAACCGCCGGAATTATTAAGTGGTTGGCGTAAACCCTTTGGTGAAAGCCTATTGGCATCTCTGAAAACATTCGATGCATAATGCTTTCAAATAAAAAAGTGCGGTGGTTTTTCAATACGTTTTTAAACGTTATAAAAATCGACCGCACTTTTTATTGATGGTGATTATTGTAATTTCTTACCTTCAAACTCACCCGTGAGACTTTCTAAGAAAGACGTAATGTCATCAATGTCTTGTTGTTGCGGTTTCACGTTGCTTTGATATTGCAACATAATGCGAACAGCTTCTTTCAAGTCTTTTGCCGTAGCATCATGCATATAAGGCGCAGTTAATGCGATATTACGCAATGACGGCACTTTAAAGCGATGCATATCATACGAATCCTTGGTTTGTTTGAAACGACCGTGGTCCTCTTCGGTAATTGGTGTGCCACGATCTTTGAAGTAATCGCCGTAAATACCCATGTATTCGTAAGATTGGCCACCCATATTTACGCCGGTATGGCAGGTATCGCATTTATGTTTCTTAAACAATTCGTAGCCTTTTAATTGCTGCTCATTTAATGCGGTTTTATCGCCTTTCAAGTAACGGTCAAAATCGCTGTTTGGCGTGATTAAGGTTTTTTCATATTCACCGATAGCGTGGGTTAATGTGGCTTGACTCACTTCAGGATAAACTTTTAAGAATTCTTTTTTGAATTCTTCATCCTGTTTAAATTTCGCTACAATGTCATCCCATGTGTGGGCGCCCATCTCGATAGGGTTAACCGGTGGTCCACCTGCTTGGTCAGCAAGATCGATTGCACGACCATCCCAGAATTGGACGAAGTTAAATGCGGAGTTAAATACAGTTGGCGCGTTGATGCCACCTTTTTTGCCTTCAATACCGATAGAGACATCTAAGCGGTCAACCCCACCTTTGTCGAGTTGGTGGCAAGTTTCGCATTGAACGGTACCATCTTGAGAGAGACGATCGTCCATAAAGAGTTTACGACCAAGTTCTACTTTGGCCGGATCCGTCATGATGGAATCCGGAATTGGTTGGATCAGGCTGTGAGGATTTGTTCCTTCCGTATTTGCCGGTAAAAAGGCTTTACGTTGTTCGCGAATCCAATTTAATAATGTGGTTTTTTCGTTTTCATCCGGACGACTTCCCCAGTGAACATGACGGAATGTCGCTACCGGCATTTCGTTATTTTCAATCACGCGTTCAAGTTTTGCTAAATCAACTTCAGATAATTTACTTGGATCTTTTAAGCCATCCAGTAATTTATTTAATAAAAAGACGCGTTTACCTGATTCAATTGTCAAAGTTACAAATAAGTGGCATAATCGGCAAAACTTAGAACGATAGAATAAGGCTTTAGCCTATTTTTTTACAC
>NZ_NRCW01000005.1 GCF_003130075.1 Aggregatibacter segnis
TCATTATGTTGATAAAACGAATCTGATGAAAACACAATAAAAAATGACCGCACTTTAGTGAAATAAAGTGCGGTCATAATTTTAAATATTTTTAGTAAACTAGCATTTACTATTTCTTCCAATTCTTCAACGCATCCACAAAGGCATTGCCCATCGCATTATTTGCTCGTGGGTTGCTACGGTCTTGGCGGACATTATCTGAACGCGGTTTTGCGGATAAAGTGCGGTCAGATTTTCCGTCATTTTTCACCGCACTTTCATCTAAACGCATTGTTAATGCAATACGACGACGCGCCACATCCACTTCCAATACTTTCACTTTCACGACATCACCGGTTTTCACCACTTGATGCGGATCTTCCACGAATTTATCGCTGAGAGAAGAAATATGAACCAAGCCATCTTGGTGCACCCCGATATCTATAAAAGCACCGAAATTAGTCACATTGGTTACCGTACCTTCTAAGATCATGCCGGCTTTTAAATCTGTAATTTCTTCCACGCCCTCAGCGAAGGTGGCAGTTTTAAATTCACCGCGCGGGTCACGTCCCGGTTTTTCCAATTCTTTGAAAATATCCTGAACCGTCGGCAAACCAAATTGCTCATCGGTAAACTGTTTTGCATCAAGCTGGCGCACTAAACCGGCATTACCCATTAAATCCTGAATCGATTGCTCCGTTGCTTGCAGAATTTTTTCTACCACCGGATAGGCTTCCGGATGCACTCCTGACGCATCTAATGGATTGTTGCCTGCGGCGATACGCATAAATCCGGCACATTGTTCAAAGGCTTTAGGGCCTAAACGAGGAACTTTTTTCAGTTGCTCACGGCTGTCAAAACGCCCGTTTTCATCACGGTATGTCACAATATTCTGCGCTATCGTTTTGGTCATCCCCGCTACTCTCGCCAATAACGGCACAGAGGCGGTGTTTAAGTCCACACCAACAGCGTTTACACAGTCTTCCACCACCGCATCTAGTTTACGCGCTAATTGACTTTGATTCACATCATGTTGATACTGCCCAACACCAATGGCTTTCGGCTCGATTTTCACCAATTCCGCCAACGGATCCTGCAAACGACGGGCAATGGATACTGCGCCACGCAAGGATACATCCAAATCGGGAAATTCCTGCGCAGCCAATTCGGAAGCGGAATAGACGGAAGCACCCGCTTCGCTCACCACCACTGTTTGTGGTTTATGTTCTTTAATTTCCTTAATCACGTCTTTGGCAAAACGTTCTGTCTCACGAGAAGCTGTCCCATTCCCAATGGCAATCAATTCTACGTTATGTTGTTTAATTAATTGGAAAACAGACAACATCGCACGCTCCATCTGCCCGGTGTGCGGATAAATGGTATCGGTTGCCAATAACTTACCGGTGTTATCCACCACCGCCACTTTCACCCCGGTACGCAGACCTGGGTCTAACCCCATGGTGTTCTTGGCGCCTGCCGGAGCTGCCATTAAAAGTGCGGTCAGATTTCGTGCAAACACATCAATGGCTTCATCTTCCGCTTTCTCACGCAAGGTCGCCATGAGTTCTGTTTCCAAATGCAAGGCCACTTTAATTTTCCATGTCCAAGCAATCACTTGCTCACGCCATTTATCCGCTGGCTGACCGGTGAAACGAACACCTAAATAATCACGAATAATCTCTTCGCAATAACTTTGACGACTCCCTTCTTCCGCTTCCGGATCGGCATTCAAACTTAACTGTAGAATACCCTCATTACGACCACGGAACATCGCCAACGCTCGGTGAGACGGCACATTTTTAAGCAATTCCTGATGGTCAAAATAATCTTGGAATTTCGCCCCTTCCGCCTCTTTGCCTTCAATCACTTTAGAAACAATCAGCGCATTTTTGCTTAAATAATCGCGCACCTTTGCCAACAATCCTGCATCTTCGGCAAAACGCTCCATCAAAATATAGCGTGCACCATCTAATGCAGCCTTAACGTCAGCGACGCCTTTCTCCGCATTCACATAATCAAGTGCGGTGGTTTCCGGCACTGTTTTTGGCTCGTTCCAAAGTAAATCCGCCAATCGCTCAAGGCCAGCTTCAATAGCGATTTGGCCTTTGGTGCGGCGTTTTGGTTTGAACGGCAAATAGAGATCTTCCAATTCGGTTTTGCTTTGCGTTGCTTGAATTTTATCGCGCAATTCAGCCGTCAATTTGCCTTGTTCCTCAATGGATTTCAGAATGGTTTGACGGCGGTCTTCCAATTCACGCAAATAAATTAAGCGGGTTTCAAAATGACGTAATTGCGTGTCGTCCAAACCTCCTGTGGCTTCTTTGCGATAACGGGCAATAAAAGGAATCGTGTTGCCATCGTCTAATAATTGAATGGCGGCAAGAATTTGACTATCGCGAACATTTAACTCTTGTGCGATAAGTTGGCTAATTTGCTGATTTAACATGATATGTACTTCTTTCTTAAGAATGAAAAAACGGGCATAGCATACTGTTTTTGCGCAATAGGCTCAAATGTTTGTTCCTTTTTCAGTATAATTTTACGGCAATTGAGGACAGGATTATGGCAAAGTCAAATTACATCACCCGACAAGGTTGGAATGTGCTGGATCGGGAATTAAAATTTTTATGGAAAGAAGAACGCCCACAAGTCACCCAGGCAGTGTCTGATGCTGCTGCGTTAGGCGATCGCAGTGAAAATGCAGAATATATTTACGGTAAACGCCGATTGCGGGAAATTGATCGCCGTGTACGCTTTCTCACTAAACGGCTAGAAGTGCTACAAATCGTGGATTATTCGCCAAAGCAAGAAGGCAAAGTATTCTTTGGCGCCTGGGTGGAATTGGAAAATGAAGATGGCGATATCAAACAGTATCGCATTGTCGGTTGTGATGAATTTGATCCAGCAAAAAATTGGATTTCCATTGACTCACCGGTGGCGCGTGCCTTAATTGGTAAAGAAGAAGACGACGAAATTACCGTAGAAACCCCTTCCGGTAAAATCCAGTTATATGTAAATCGTATTTGGTATGAAAAGGGGTAGCCAAGGTAAAGTGCGGTAAGAAAATTCAGTGAATTTTCTGCGCACATTAACTCAAACTTAAATAACGACGGATTTTTCTGAGAAGTAAGAAAATCCAAGGCCAAAGCACACCACTAGCCAACGCCCCGAAAATTTCTTGCCAGTTAAAATTGGCGCTATGCAAAACAGATTCAATCAAGAAAATACTGACTCGAATAGCAAAAACAAAGCCCACCAGTAACAAACTTTGCATCCATAAGGAAAGGTTGCGCAACCGTAAATGATGTCGAGTAATGAGATACGCGAATAAGGACATCACTAAGGCATGCACACCGAGTGTTGAGCCAAGCACCATATCCCAGATAATACCGATAATAAACGCCCACCCAATACTGACTTTATGCGGAATTGACAACGCCCAATAGGCAAATACCAAAACAATCCATGCCGGTTTAAAACTCTGAAAACCGGATGGCCATGGCGCCAATTCCATCACTAAAGCAATCGCAAAAATTGCCGTCAACACAAGACATTGAAAGAAAAATCGACCTTGCATTAATCTTCCTCTCTGTGAGATTGGTTTGGTAACGGTGGATGATTCATCTCATTTTGCGAATCCGTTGGTGCTTCTGCCGGCATGTATTCACTCGGTAATGGCGATGTCATATTATTACTCGGGTCATTCTCTACCGGTACAACGGTTTTCTTCACTTTATTGGCTTCAGCCCCTTGATTATCAAGACGTTGTTGGACTACCTTACGCACGTCTTCCGGCGTAATGGTTTTCGCTTTACGCATATCTTCATTCGTTGGCCACAATAAAAGCACATAACGCAATTTATCAATAGAAGCCAAGGGTTTTGCCGTGACCGTCGCAAAATAATTTTTTCCATTTCTGGAAACTGATTCCACGATCGCCACCGGATAGCCTTCCAAGAAACGCCCGCCTAAACCGGATGTTACTAATAAATCGCCTTTTTGAATATCAACGGAACGCGGCACATTATCTAACGTCAATTCATCACTATGGCCTGTTCCGTTAGCGATTAAACGTACGTCATTACGCAATACTTGAACCGGAACCGCATGAGTCACATCGGTAATCAACAAAATACGACTGGTGTTTTCCCCCACCGAAATAATTTGTCCAACGACGCCTTTCTCATCAATCACCGGCTGACCGACATAAGCCCCGTCTTTTTCACCTTGATTAATCACGATTTGTTGACGATAAACATCTGTTTCGGCAGTCAACACTTCTGCAATTTTTTTGTATTCGTCGGTTCGTAATGGTGAATTTAGCAATAAACGTAAACGTTGGTTTTCAACTCTGAGTTGATCAAGCAAAAGTAAATCGGCATTTTTTTCACGCAATTGCTCTTTCAACACGCGATTTTCAATTTGCAGTTTATTGGTATCCACCAAATTATCAGAAACCCCATCTAACACCGCACGCGGCGTATTCGCTAAATAATAGAGACTCCCGACCGCCGTTTCCAGAAAGCAGCGGGCTTGAATTATCGCGTTTGTTTGTCCGTCAGATAGGATTAAACCGACAGAAGCGGTAACCGCTAAAAAGAGTTTCAATCCTAAGGGAGGGGTTTTACCGAAGATAGGTTTCATTGTCGTCAATTCCGACTAAATAAAAGTGCGGTCATTTTTAACCGCACTTTTTTTCTTGTTCATCAAGCTTAAATTTCGTCGCTGAAAATATCGCCGCCGTGCATATCAATCATATCCAAGGCCTCACCGCCGCCACGAGCAACACAAGTCAACGGGTCTTCCGCCACAATGGTCGGTACGCCGGATTCCTTCGCTAACAACATATCAATATTGCGCAACAAAGCACCACCACCGGTTAACACCATGCCACGCTCAAAAATATCAGCTGCATGCTCCGGTTGGCATTCCTCTAATGCAGTGCGTACTGCCGCAACAATACCACTCAACGGTTGACGAATCGCTTCTAAAACATCTTGAGAGGTTAAGGTAATGGAACGTGGTGCACCTTCTGCAATATTGGAACAATGCACTTCCATTTGTTTCACCTCATCATCCTCTTGAAGATAAGCAATACCAATTTCTTGTTTAATACGTTCAGCGGTTGGTTCGCCAATAATGGAACCAAAGTTTTTACGCACATAAGACACGATAGCTTCATCAAAACTGTCACCACCAATGCGCACAGAAGAAGAATAAACGATGCCATTTAAAGAAATTACCGCGACTTCTGTCGTACCACCACCGATATCAATGACCATGGAACCTGTTGCAGTCGAAACCGGTAATTTTGCTCCAATGGCTGCTGCCATTGGTTCTTCAATTAAATACACTTCACGAGCACCAGCTCCCATGGCAGATTCTTTAATGGCACGACGTTCTACTTGAGTTGCACCTGCCGGCACACAAATCAACACACGAGGACTTGGACGCATGAAGTTGCCACTGTGTACCTGTTTAATGAAGTACTGTAACATTTTTTCGGTCACGAAAAAGTCTGCGATCACACCATCTTTCATCGGACGGATAGCTTCGATACTTTTCGGTGTACGCCCTAACATTTGTTTCGCTTCTCTACCTACCGCAGCAATGCTTTTTAATGAACCGCTACGATCGCGACGAATCGCAACGACAGATGGCTCATCAAGAACAATACCCTGTCCTTTCACATAAATTAATGTATTTGCTGTACCCAGATCGATTGAAAGATCATTAGAAAATAAACCGCGAATTTTTTTAAATAACATAGGAATTCCGTTAAACTGAATTGAATAAAGAATGCTCACTTTTGAGCGTCAGAAAATTGCGCTAAATGTACCAAAAAATGCGCGCCTATAACAGAAAATTTTATTTCATAACCGCAAAAAATTGAAATGTAATGGTGCTGTTTATGTATTTTTCGACAAGCCATTGAGCCTCAATTTCCCTTGCTTTAGGCAAAACAGCGTGTAAACTGACCGCACTTTAGTTGACGAAAAGAACATTATGGCGAAAAAAACACACAAAGCGATATTGCAAGATCCGAATTATGCGAAGGAATTGGCAAAATACGATAATCCGATTCCGAGTCGTGAATTTATTCTGCAAATTATTCGCAAACAGAATTCTCCTATGAGCAAAGAGGAGATTTTTAAAACCCTTGCCATTGTAAATGAAGAACAACAAGAAGCTATGCGCCGTCGTTTACGCGCCATGGAAAATGACGGTCAGTTAGTTTTCACCAAACGTAAATGCTATGCCCTACCGGAAAAACTGGATTTACTTAAAGGCATGGTGATTGGGCATCGCGAAGGCTTCGGTTTTTTACAAGTCGAAGGAAAAAAGGAAGACTTTTTCATTCCTAACGTACAAATGCAGAAAGTCATGCACGGCGATTATGTGTTGGCACAAGCAAACGGATTTGACCGTAAAGGTCGTCCGGAAGTACGCATTGTGCGGGTGTTGGAAGCAAACAAAAAACAAATTGTCGGTCGTTTTTTCCTTGAGCAGGGTATCGGCTATGTAGTGCCGGACGACAGCCGCATTACACGCGATATTTTAATTCCCGATAATGCCCGTCTTGGCGCACGTATGGGACAAGTGGTCGTGGTGGAACTCCACCCGCGCACGGCACCATTCTTTCAACCGATTGGCAAAATTACGGAAATTCTCGGTGAAAATATGGCGAAAGGCATGGAAGTGGAAATTGCCATTCGCAAGCATGACATTCCTCATGTATTCCCAAGTGCGGTGGAAAAACAACTTAAAAAATGGGCTGAAGACGTGCCTGAAGAGGCTAAACGTGGCCGTGTAGATTTGCGTGACTTGCCGTTAGTGACCATTGACGGCGAAGATGCACGTGATTTTGACGACGCGGTATTTTGCCAAAAACAAGGCAAAGGCTGGAAGCTTTGGGTAGCCATTGCCGATGTGAGCTATTATGTACGTCCGAAAAGCGCGTTGGACACGGAAGCCTATAATCGAGGCAATTCCGTCTATTTTCCGAATCGCGTCGTGCCGATGCTGCCGGAAAAACTCTCCAACGGCTTATGTTCGTTAAATCCACAAGTGGATCGCTTATGCATGGTGTGTGAAATAACGCTCTCTGCTAAAGGCAAAATGACAGATTATCGATTTTACGAAGCGGTGATGAATTCCCACGCCCGTTTAACTTATAACAAAGTGGCAAAAATACTGGAAAAAGACACCGCACTTTGTGAACGTTACGCCTCGTTAGTGCCTCATTTGCAAGATCTGCATGACATGTATCAGGCATTGGTGAAAGCACGCCAACAGCGCGGTGCCATCGAATTTGAAACCATTGAAAGCAAATTTATTTTCAATGCTTTGGGACGTATTGAACGTATTGAGCCGGTTGTGCGTAACGATGCCCATAAAATAATTGAAGAATGTATGATTTTGGCAAATATTGCGTCTGCCAACTTCATGGAGAAACATCAAGAACCGGCGCTATACCGCATTCATGCCGTACCAAGTGAAGAAAAACTCACAGCATTTCGTAGTTTCTTAGCGGAATGTGGCTTGAGTCTATCCGGTGGGAATAAACCGACACCGATGGATTATGCACAGCTACTTGAACAGATTAAACAACGTCCGGATCACGAATTAATTCAAACCATGTTGTTACGTTCCATGAGCCAAGCAGTTTACAACGCCAACAACATCGGGCACTTTGGTTTGGCGCTAGAAGAATACGCTCATTTCACCTCGCCGATTCGCCGTTATCCCGATTTAACCTTGCACCGCAGCATTAAATATTTATTAGCGAAAAAGAAAGGTTCTAAACGTAAAACCACCGACACCGGCGGATATCATTATCAACTTGAGGAAATAGATGTCTTTGGCGCACATTGTTCCTCCACAGAACGCCGTGCCGACGATGCCACCCGTGAAGTCGCCGATTGGCTAAAATGCGAATATATGCAAGATCATGTGGGCGAAGAATTTGACGGCGTGATTTCTTCCGTCACCGGTTTCGGCTTCTTTGTCCGTTTGAATGATCTGTTTATCGACGGCTTGGTGCATATTTCCGGTTTGGCAAATGACTATTACTTATTCGATATGCCGAAACAACGTCTTATCGGCGAAAACAGCGGCATGATTTTCCGTCTCGGTGATGCGGTGAAAGTGCGTGTGGAAGCCGTGAGTTTAGAACAAAAACAAATTGATTTTTCCCTCATTTCAAGTGAACGCAAGCCGAAACGTAGTAGTAAAACGGCACGAACGAAAGCCAAGAAAGCGGAAGTCAAAGCGCCTAAGAAAACAACAAACCAAAAGGCAAAAATAAACAAAAGTGCGGTCAAAAAAAGTCACGTTTCTAAAATGAAACCCAAAGCCGCCAAAACGAAGAAGGTAAAGAAAAAACATGAGTGAAACAATTTATGGTATCCACGCAGTAAAAGCGTTTGTCTCTAATCACCCGGAACGTTTAATTGAAGTGTTAGCACTAAAAGGCCGAGACGACCAACGTTTACAGCCTTTGATTAATGAAATTCAACGGTTGGGCATTTCCGTTCAATTTTTAAATCGTCAAACCTTGGATAAAAAAGCAGAAGGCGAAGTGCATCAAGGTATTATTGCGCGAGTGCACTCATTACCGGAATTAAATGAGCATGATTTGGATCTCTTATTAGAAACTCAAAACGCGCCTTTATTATTAGTTTTGGATGGTGTGACAGATCCACATAACTTAGGCGCTTGTTTGCGTACTGCCGATGCTGCCGGCGTAAGTGCGGTGATTGTGCCGAAAGATAAATCTGCGCAACTCAATTCTACTGCACGAAAGGTTGCCTGTGGCGCAGCAGAAAATGTCCCGCTTATTCGAGTGACTAACCTTGCCCGCACGTTACGTGATCTACAAGAACGACACAATGTATGGGTTGTAGGCACCGCCGGTGAAGCCACCGAAACCCTCTATCAAACCAAACTCACAGGGGCGTTGGCGTTGGTCATGGGAGCTGAAGGCGAAGGCATGCGCCGCTTAACCCGCGAACATTGCGATCAACTCATCAGCATTCCAATGGCCGGTTCGGTTTCTTCTCTCAATGTCTCCGTTGCCACCGGTGTTTGTTTGTTTGAAATCGTCCGCCAACGGTTAGGTTGATTTAGCGAGTGAGACATTGAAAAAGTGAGGCAATTTTTGACCGCACTTTTTCTCATCCAGATAAAAATAAGCGCTTAGAATAGCGCTTATTTTTTATTTCCCCCTACAATTTATGAGCGAAAATGAACAGCGGATGTTCATTTATCAATAATAAATATTTCGCATTCAATCAAAAGAGTGCTTATTTTTGTGATATTTCTCACAAAACCTCATAATTTTGCTTTCCTGTTTTTATATTTGCTTTATCATTCCTGCGTTCTTTTCATATAAAGACAATATTACTTATTTAACTCTTGGAGAATTTTATGTTTGGTCCATTTAAACCAGCTCCACATATTGCTGAGCTGCCGGCTGACAAAATCGATTCCACTTACAAACGCCTACGTTGGCAAGTATTCGCAGGGATCTTTTTCGGTTATGCCGCTTATTATTTCGTACGTGCAAACTTTGACTTGGCACAACCGGGCTTAATTCAAGCCGGCTTATACTCTAAAGCCGAATTAGGGGTTATCGGTTCTGCTGCAGGTTTGGCTTATGGTCTATCCAAATTCGTCATGGCCGGGATGTCCGACCGCTCTAACCCACGTGTGTTCTTACCATTTGGTTTGTTGCTCTCTGGTCTTTGTATGACCCTAATGGGTTTGTTCCCATGGGCAACGTCCGGTATCGCGATCATGTGGGTCATGATTTTCTTAAACGGTTGGTTCCAAGGGATGGGCTGGCCTCCATGTGGTCGTACTATGGTGCACTGGTGGTCTAAATCCGAACGTGGAACTATCGTGTCCATCTGGAATACCGCTCACAATATCGGTGGTATGATGCCGGGCGCCATGGTGTTATTAGCCAGCGCAATCTTCTTCAGCACTCATGGTGTTGAAGCACAAGCAAAAGACATTTGGCAACAATCCCTTTACTATCCGGGTATTGCAGCAATGTTCTGTGCTATTCCTGTATATTTTGTCATGCGTGACACGCCACAATCTTGTGGTTTACCTTCCATTGAAAAATGGCGTAACGACTATCCGGATGACTACAACGAAAAAACCTATGAAAACGACTTAACGGCAAAAGAAATCTTTGTTACCTATGTTTTGAAAAACAAATTGTTATGGTACATCGCGATTGCTAACGTATTCGTTTACTTAATCCGTTATGGCGTATTGAAATGGTCACCGGTTTACTTAAGTGAAGTGAAACACTTCAATATTAAAGGTACCGCTTGGGCATACACAATCTATGAATTGGCCGCAGTACCGGGCACATTATTATGCGGTTGGGTTTCTGACCATGTATTCAAAGGTAAACGTGGTTTAACCGGTTTCATCTTCATGATCTTAACCACTGCAGCAGTTGCCGCTTACTGGATGAACCCGGCTACACCGGAAGCAGAGTTAGCAAATTATGCTGCATGGTATGAAAACCCATATCAATTAACCGACTTCATCTTAATGACCTTAATCGGTTTCTTAATCTACGGTCCGGTTATGCTTATCGGCTTACATGCTCTTGAACTTGCACCGAAAAAAGCGGCAGGTACAGCAGCAGGATTTACCGGTTTATTCGGTTACTTAGGTGGTACAGTATCAGCTTCTGCCGTTATTGGTTGGGCTGCACAACACTACGGTTGGGACGGCGGTTTCTACGTCATGATCGGTGGTGGTGTTCTCGCGGTGCTCTTGCTCTTTATCGTCATGATTGAAGAAGGCAAACACAAAGCGAAATTAGGTGACACCTATGGCACTAAATAATTAAACAATACAAAGGCGCAAGCGAAAGCTTAGCGCCTTTTTTGTACCTCAATTTTATAAGTTAAATGATTTTATCCAACATAAGTTTCTGTCGCTGCATTTGGATAGAATCAAAAACACCCAAAAAATCAACCGCACTTTCAGGGAGAAATGCTGATGAAATTAAAAACCTTAGCCGTCACATTAATTGCAGCAGGCGTATTAGCCGGTTGTAGCCACCACCCCTCCATAAACAACATGAAATCAGACAAAATTATTATTGCCCACCGTGGTGCAAGCGGTTATTTACCGGAGCATACATTGGAATCTAAAGCGCTTGCTTTTGCACAACAAGCCGATTATTTAGAACAAGATTTGGCCATGACAAAAGACGGTCACTTAGTCGTCATTCATGATCATTTCTTAGACGGTTTAACAGATGTTGCGAAAAAATTCCCGAATCGCCACCGTAAAGACGGCCGTTACTACGTTATCGACTTTACATTAAAAGAAATTCAACGTTTGAATATGACAGAAAACTTTGAAACGAAGGAAGGAAAACAGGTCGCTGTTTACCCTGGACGTTTCCCTCTGTGGCAATCTCATTTCAAAATACATACCTTTGAAGATGAAATTGAATTTATCCAGGGTTTAGAAAAATCTACCGGTAAAAAAGTAGGTATCTATCCTGAAATAAAGGCACCTTGGTTCCATCATCAAAATGGCAAAGATATTGCTGTAGAAACTCTCAAAGTGTTGAAAAAATACGGCTATGACAAGAAAAGTGATCTAGTTTATTTGCAAACTTTCGATTTCAATGAGTTAAAACGTATTAAAACGGAATTACTACCGAAAATGGGCATGGATTTAAAACTTGTCCAGTTAGTAGCATATACCGATTGGCATGAAACGGAAGAAAAAAATGCCAAAGGTAAATGGGTAAATTATGACTATGATTGGATGTTCAAACCAGGTGCCATGGCAGAAGTTGTAAAATATGCCGATGGTGTTGGACCGGGCTGGTATATGTTAATTGACAAAGATAAATCCAAACTGGGGCAAATTGAATATACGCCTTTAGTGAAAGAATTGGCGCAATATAAGGTTGAATTGCACCCATATACCGTGCGTAAAGATGCATTACCTGAATTCTTTACTGATGTGAATCAAATGTACGACGCGTTGCTCAATAAATCCGGCGCTACCGGTGTGTTTACCGACTTCCCGGACACCGGCGTGGAATTTTTGAAAAAACAGAAATAATCTACGAATCAAATATGTGGATTAAGCATATTTAATTGCTTATCAACACAAATAAAAAAGGCTTGGAAATCCAAGCCTTTTCTTTTTTTTCTGCTTTGCGAAATTATTCGCCCAAACGCTCTTTGATACGAGCCGCTTTACCGGAAAGTGCACGTAAGTAGTAAAGTTTCGCTTTACGTACCGCACCTTTACGTTTCACTACGATGCTATCAACTGCCGGAGAGTGAGTTTGGAAAACACGCTCAACACCAACACCGTTGGAGATTTTGCGTACAGTAAATGCAGAATGCAAGCCACGGTTACGAATTGCAATAACCACGCCTTCGAATGCTTGCAAACGACGTTTGCTGCCTTCAACAACCCATACTTTAACTTCTAATGTGTCACCCGGACGGAAGCTAGGTACGTTTTGTTTTAATTGTTCTTGTTCAAGTTGTTTAATGATGTTAGACATTTTAATAATCCTTAATCCTAGAATTAACTGATATCTTGCTTCATATTTTAATCAATTTACTGCGTGGCTACGCTTCGTCGTACTAGATGTACTGCCTTCAGTTTGCCACTTGTATCTTGATTAAACTATTTTGCAAAAGACTGCTGATATTCGGCTTTCACCTGTTTTAACAGCTTACGTTGTTCGTCAGTCAGAGCTAGGCCTTCCAGTAGCTCAGGGCGTCGTAACCATGTTCTCAATAACGATTGTTTTAACCGCCATTTGCGAATTTCCTCATGGTGTCCCGACATCAGCACGGGTGGCACGGTTAATCCATCAAGCACTTCAGGACGCGTATAATGCGGACAATCCAGTAATCCGTCGGCAAACGAATCTTCCTCGGCGGAAGCTTGTTTACCAAGCACGCCTGGGATAAATCGGGCAACTGCGTCAATTAACGTCATTGCCGGCAATTCACCGCCGGTGAGGACATAATCACCTACTGACCATTCCTCATCAACGACGGTTTCAATTAACCGTTCATCGATGCCTTCGTAGCGGCCGCATAACAAAATCAATTTCTGATTCTGCGCTAATTCCTCTACGCCTTGTTGATCGAGTTTACGACCTTGCGGCGAGAGATAAATCACTTTTGCACCTTCGCCTGCTACTTCTTTTGCTGAATCGATAGCATCCTTTAATGGTTGCACCATCATCAGCATTCCCGGGCCTCCACCATAAGGTCGGTCATCCACGGTTTTATGCTTATCGTGCGTAAAATCTCTTGGATTCCAGCACCGCACTTGTAACAGGTTTTGCTTAACAGCCCTGCCGGTTACCCCATATTCCGTAATTGCTTTAAACATTTCAGGGAACAGACTTATTACCCCAATCCACATAATTTAGCCTTAACTTTTGAGCCTTATGTTAATGTTACCGCAAAGCGCTACGGCATACCTGAGATTAGAAACCAGCGTCCCAATCCACTGTAATTGT
Organism: Aggregatibacter segnis; assembly: GCF_003130075.1. GTDB lineage: Bacteria > Pseudomonadota > Gammaproteobacteria > Enterobacterales > Pasteurellaceae > Aggregatibacter > Aggregatibacter segnis_A. The sequence continues at coordinate 13,523 of NZ_NRCW01000005.1, forward strand.
CTTAGTGGCGAGATCGACTCTTTTAACTACTTGTTCATACAAAAACGGAATTAACCGCTCTTGTTTCCCGAAAGCATCTTTTACATTGGCTTTTACTACCAATACATCATTAGAACCAGTTTCCATCATTTCGGTCACGGTTCCCATGGCATAACCTTCCAGATTCACCACCGCACAACCGATTAAATCGTGCCAGTAGTAATCCCCTTCTTCCAAGGTTGGAAATACCGATAAATCGACACCGATTTCCACATTGGCAAGAATTTGCGCCGCTTCACGATCATCCACGCCTTTTAATTTAACGATCAGTTCGTGATTATGATGACGCCAGTTTTCCAGTTCGGTTGGCTGCCACTGCCCTTTGATTTTCAAAAACCAAGGTTGATAATCAAAGATACTTTCAGCTTGTTCTGTGGATGAGTAAATACGTAACCAACCGCGAATACCATAAGTCGAACCTAATTTGCCGACAGTTTCGATTCTTTGTTGTTGCATATTCATCACCTCAAAAAAGTAAAATTACGCAGCTTTTTGCACTTCTTTTACTAAAGTCGCAACGCGATCAGACAATGAAGCACCTTGGCTAACCCAGTGGTTAACACGGTCTAAATTGATACGAACACGTTCTGCATTGCCTTGTGCGATTGGATTGAAGAAACCAACACGCTCAATAAAACGACCGTCACGTGGTGAACGGCTGTCAGCAACTACGATTTGGTAAAATGGGCGTTTTTTAGCTCCGCCACGAGATAAACGAATGGTTACCATAACCTTCCTCTAATTATTTGATTACAAAAAGAAAACCCTCAAATATCGAAAGTTAAATGAGAGTTAAACTTACTTTTTTCTCTGTATATATAGACAAAAAGCCCGTGGATTGTACTCTTTTTCGCATAAAAAGCAAGTTAAAATCCATGTTTGGGCTTTGTTAAAACGGGAATTTCTCAGATAAATTCAAGATAAAGTGCGGTCGTTTTTCAGAACGTTTTTAAGATCTCTTTTACCCTTCAAAAGATTGCGCATCTGCCATTAATTTCTCAATATCGGCAATTTCTTTCGGCGCAGCAGACGTCAGATTTTTGTTGCCATAATCGGTAATCAACAAATTATCTTCAATACGAATGCCAATGCCTTTGTATTGCTCCGGAATATCCGCGTCTTTAGATAAATATAACCCAGGCTCTACGGTGAGTACCATGCCAGGTTCCAATGTGCGGTCGCGATTTTCACCATATTCGCCCACATCATGCACATCCAACCCGAGCCAATGTCCGAGACCGTGCATATAAAATTCACGATAGGCTTTTTGTTCGATTAATTCATCTGCATCGCCTTTCAAAATGCCTAAACGGACCAAACCTTCGGTTTTAATACGAATAACTTCTTCGTTCGCTTTCGCAATGGAGCCGCCCGGCACCAGCAATTCAATGGCGCGTTTTTGTGCTTGTAGGACAATTTCATAGATCGCTTTTTGCGCCTCGCTAAATTTACCGTTTACCGGGAAAGTACGGGTAATATCGCCTGCATACATGGCAAATTCGCAGCCCGCATCAATAAGCACCAAATCGCCGTCGCGCAACGGCATATCGTTTTCCGAATAATGCAAAATACAGGCGTTTTCACCACCGGCAATAATGCTGTTATAGGAAGGATAACGCGCGCCGAAGCGATTAAATTCATGCAGAATATCGCTTTCCACCTCATATTCCAAACGGTTCGGGCGAGTTTGCTGCATGGCTTTAATATGTGCAAGCGCACTGATTTGCCCCGCTTGTTGCACGAGCGCAATTTCATTTTCCGATTTGAACAGGCGCATCTCACCGAGTATCGGCTTCCAATTAAAAACACTCAAAAATTCCACCGCACTTTGTTCCAGCAAGGCATCGCCCCAAGGCTGTTGCTTCGGTGCATAATAAAGTGCGGTCTGTTTTTGCGCTAAATTTTTAAACTGCGGTACAAACTCGTCGATAGCATAAGCGGTATCCACCAACAAGGTTTGCGGCGCGTTGTCCACGCCAAGACGGCGTCCGTTCCAAATTTCCAGTAATTTATCGGACGGGCGTACAAAAATGATCGCCTGCTGTTCACCTTGCTGTTTACGCAATAACAATGCCGAATTTGGCTCATTAAAACCGGTCAAATACCAGAAATAGCTGTCCTGACGGAAAGGATAATCACAGCCGTCATTGCGACGACGTTCAATGTCGGAAAATACCAAAAATAAGGAATCTTCCTGCATTTGTTCAAAAACCTTGGCGCGGCGTTGGGCAAATTCTTCCATCGGTAACGCTGCTATGTATGCGAGATCCATCATTTATCCTTAGTGTAACGTTGGCTGTTTGTCTTCTTGTTTGGTGAAATGGGTAAAAAACAAGGTGGCGATGGTACGTACATATTCCACGATCTCTTCCACCGCTTGTGCCAGTTCCTCGGGATCATCGTCTTCTTCGTAACCTAACTGGCAAATATCATGTAAATCGTCCAGCGCTTCGCCAATGTCGCCTTTTTCTTTATCCAAATGCGGTTGTGCTAAGCCTAAACCGAGCAAAAAGTGATTCGACCATTCCGCTAAGCCATCCGCCTGTTCAAACACATTTTCCGTATCGGGCAAACAAAGCTCAAAGTCAAAAGCTTCATTGTCCGCCAATTGGCGATGAACTTGTTGATAAATGTCGCTAACTTGCGTTAAAAGCGCGGTAGGATAGGCATGATTATCATTGGTAAATTGATAGAGCAATGGCTGCCAACTTTGATCTTGAATGCCTCCGCAAATTAAGCCGCTCAAAAAACCGTGTAATTCGGCGGCAGAAAGTGGAATAGAGGCTTGTTGAAGTTGTTGATTTAGGTGTTGATAAGAAATTGTTGTCATTGAAATTATCCTTGTTGAAATTCCGCTTAGTTTATCATTCTACACCGCAGGCAACCAGTTTAGAAATTGGCAAGTTTTTTCGCCTATGGCATAATACGGACAGTTTTGGATTAAGGAATTTGAGGCTAAAATGTCATCAAAAAGTATTGAAATTTCCGTCTTGGGGCAGGTATTACGTTTAAATTGTCCGGAAGAACAACATGAAGCTTTACGCAACGCTGCCCGTGAATTAGATCAACGCGTCTTGGAAATGAAAGAGCGCACCGGCATGTTACAAGTTGAGAAGGTCCTTTCCATCGTCGCCTTAAATTTAAGTTTTGAACTCATGCAAGAGCAACAAAAAACGCATCTCATTGAGGATGTGCTAAAAAACAGAATTTTGCGCCCGCTCGATCATTCTCTTGAAAATATCGGGGCACAAAAGCTCAATTCCTGATAATTTCAGATAACTAAATGTCATCTGAGAAAAAGAATTAGTGCTAGTCATTAAACCTAATTTCGAGTAGTATTAAATAAAAGAAATTCCTGAGGTGTTCGCCAGTGGGTTATGTCCCTGAGCCGATACTTTTAATCTTATGAATTGGTTTCCTGTCATTGGTGTGCAGGCTTAGCTCCGCTAAGAAGCCTAAAAATGATTTCAACTAATTCCCTTGAACCGTCGGGTTCAAGGACCGACCATCCACAACGGCACCTCGGGTCCTCTCAAACAACAACTATGTGTTTATTTTCCTCAACCGCTACTCTTCGCCAACAACTTCGTCAGCAAATGCGAGAAACTCGGCAAAAGCTAACCGCACTTCAGCAACAACACGCGGCCCAACGCATTACCCAACAAGCTCTCGCGTTCATTGAACAACATCAAGCACGCAATATTGCCCTATATCTTGCCGTGGACGGCGAAATTGTTACACAACCGCTCATTGAACAATTATGGCTACAGGGAAAAAACGTTTATTTACCGGTGTTACACCCATTTTGTAAAGGACATTTGCTATTTCTGCGCTACTTGCCTGATACACCGATGAAAGCTAATAAATTCGGGATTTTTGAACCTTACTTAAATGTACAAAATGTAATTCCACTCGAGCAATTGGATGTTATCTTCACGCCGTTGGTCGCCTTTGATAAGCAGGGAAACCGTCTAGGCATGGGCGGCGGATTTTACGATCGTACATTACAACATCCACAACACCATTTCATCGCCGTGGGCTTAGCACATCAATGTCAACAAGTAGAATTACTACCAATTGAAAGCTGGGATATTCCCTTAGAACACATTTTAGCGGGATAAAAAAACCTCCGAAAATTCGGAGGTTTTTTTATGGATTATTGTGGCGCTTTTAATTCCGGTTCTTTTGGCTTTTCCGGCTCATCAAATTTCTTGCCTTCGTTGGCCGCAATAATTTTTGCGGTTTGATCTGCTAAATGAGTCAAGTTCATCTTTTCATAAGATGCTTTCATCAACGGTAACGCATCCAAAGTCGCTTGCGTATCCGGATACAGTTTCAACATAGAAACCACGCGATTTGCCGTTGCCACATAAGCATCCCGTTTGAAATAGAACTTCGCAATCGCTAACTCATGACGAGCAAGACTCGCTTTAATGTAAGTCATACGCGCCAAGGCATCCGGCGTATAAGGACTATTCGGGAAATGTTGCACTAAATTTTGGAAGTTGGCAAAGGCCGTTTTAATGGATGTATTTTCACGGGTTGCGCGATCCACACCAAAGAAATCTTGGAAGAAATTATCACCTAATGCAGAATTAGTTAAGCCCGCCATATAAAGGGCGTAGTCTAAGTGGCTACTGTTTGGAAAACGTTGAATAAAACGGTCAATAGTGACTAAGGTTTCGGAGTAGTCCTGCGTTTTATAATAGGCATAAATCAAATTTAATTGTACTTGTTCGCTATAAGAACTCCCCGGAAAACGACTACTCACCGCATTTAAATAACGGATTGCCTGAGAATAATCACCGTCCTGCAAATAGGTTTGTCCTGTGCTGTATAAAGTTTGTTCCGGTGCTTGTTCTACATCTTGTTTAGAGCTTGAACATGCGGTCACCGCCAACGCCAGCGCGGTAAGTAATGCAAAGGATTTAAGTTTACGCATTGAATAGAATCCTTATTTTTACGAAAAATGAGAAATGAGTTACAATTGCCCGATATTGTATAGAACATTGCTAAATAAGCAAACTTGATTAACGGATTTTTTATTTATGGCCCAAATTACTCTCTCGGCAACCGTGCAACCACAACAAATGGGACAGCGCTTAGACCAAACCTTGGCGGAATTGTTCCCCGACTATTCCCGCTCCCGCTTAAAAACATGGATTGAGGAGGATTTGGTGTTGGTCAACGGCGTCGTGCAAAATGTGCCGCGTACCAAAGTTTACGGTGACGAACAAATTGAGATTACCGTAGAAATTGAAGATGAAACCCGCTTTGAGCCGGAAGCTATTCCGTTAAATATCGTTTATGAAGACGAGGACATTCTCGTTATCAACAAACCCAAAGATCTTGTGGTTCACCCCGGTGCAGGCAATCCTAAAGGCACCGTTCTCAATGCGCTACTTTACCATTACCCACAAATTGCCGAAGTGCCGCGCGCAGGCATTGTACATCGTTTAGATAAAGACACCACGGGCTTGATGGTCGTCGCCAAAACCATTCCCGCGCAAACGCAGCTGGTGCGTGATTTGCAAAAACGCAAAATCACCCGCGAATATGAAGCTGTTGCCTGCGGCATCATGACCAAAGGCGGCACCGTAGATGAGCCCATGGCGCGCCACCCAACCAAACGTACTCATATGGCTGTGCATCCGATGGGCAAACCCGCCGTTACCCACTATCGCATTATGGAACGTTTCCGCGATTACACGCGCTTGCGTTTGCGTTTAGAAACCGGCAGAACTCACCAAATCCGTGTGCACATGGCACATATCGCCCACCCGTTATTAGGCGATCAAACCTATGGTGGTCGTCCGCGTCCCCCCAAAAATGCCAGCGAAGAACTCATGGAGGTGCTACGTAATTTTAAGCGTCAGGCATTACATGCGGTGATGTTACGTTTACAACACCCGATTAGCGGTGAAATGATGGAATGGTACGCACCGTTGCCGGACGATTTTGTGGAATTAGTGACTGCTTTAAAAGCGGATTATGTTCTCCACAAAGACGAATTGGATTATTAATATGCAAGCCATTAAACCGAACTGGAACACCCCTCAAAACGTGAAGGCGTTCACCACGCTTCGCCATGGCGGTGTGAGCCTTGCACCCTATGACAGTTTTAATTTGGGTAACCATGTAGGCGACGATAAAAACGCCGTGAAAATCAACCGCACTTTATTGGTGGAAAAATTCCATTTGCCACAAATGCCGTTGTTCTTAAACCAAACTCATAGCACGCGTGTATTAACCCTGCCTTATGACGGGGAAGATTTCAATGCCGATGCGGTTTATACCAGCCAACCGAATCAAGTGTGTTTGGTGATGACTGCCGATTGTTTGCCTGTGTTATTCACCAATAAACAGGGCACGGAAGTGGCCGCAGCGCATGCTGGTTGGCGTGGATTATGCGATGGCGTATTGGAACAAACTGTCGCTAAGTTTGAATGCCCGCCTGAAGACATTTTAGCGTGGTTCGGACCGGCTATTGGCCCAACAGCCTTCCAAGTGGGGCAAGAAGTTATCGATCAATTTGTTGCCCAAGATCCCCAAGCCACATCAGCCTTCATCGCTGATCCTGCAGCCGAAGGCAAATTCCTCGGCAACCTTTACCAAATCGCTACGCAACGCCTCAACGCCCTCGGCATTCCCCAAATCAGCGGTGGCGAACACTGTACTTATCTTGAAGCAGACAAATTCTTTTCTTATCGCCGAGAGAATGTCACAGGAAGAATGGCATCGGTAGTATGGATTAATGGATAATTTGATTTTTAATCTGTTTCATAAAAAAAGTGCGGTCATTTTTAACCGCACTTTTATTTATCAAGGAAAGAAATTAAAACGTATATTTCAACGTCGCATAATAAGCACGACCCGGCTCATTGTAAGTATGCGCGTTATAATTGGTACTACTTGAAGAACGATAAAGTCGTTTATCAAATAAGTTATTTACACCAACTCGAACACTCACGGTATTTTTCCAGTTGTAACCAGCACTTAATCCCCAAACTGCATAGCTACCGATATCAGAAGAATTTGCTAACTTACCATTTTCCATTCGGTTCTCCGGATTCTTACGAGAAGTTTGCTTGCCGTATTGCGTATAGGTCAACATGGTATCAAACGCCTCTGTAATTTGATAGTTCAAACTGGAATTTAATGTATATTTTGGCACGATAGAAAGCGGGTTACCGGTATCTTTATTTTTGGTTTTGTGCATATAGGTGAAATTATTCACCCAAGATAATTTATCTTCAATTAATGGCAAGGTTAGGTTTCCTTCCAAACCTTCAATTACCGCACGGTTTGCATTGCCCCATTTATACACATAGTTTCCAAGAGAACTAAGGCCAACAAACTTGCCATCAGATACAATTTTGTTACGGTAATCGTTGCGGAAATAGGCAATGGAGGCTAATAGACCATCTTTATCATATTCAATACCAATTTCCTTGTTCCAGCTGGTTTCCGGTTTAATCTCGCTGTTTCCTTGGAAATAACAGGTTTTGCCATTCGGTACATAGGTTGGACAACCTTGACCTAAGGTAAACAGTAAGTAATTTGGGTTAGTTTGATAAAGGTTTGGTGCTTTATAGGCACGGGCAATGCCACCTTTTACTTTCCAATGGTCACTTAATCCTTGTAAGAAGTTTAAACCACCACTCACATTAGAGCCGGAATAAGTATTGTAATCATAGCGTAAAGACGGGGTGAGCACCGTTGATTTTGTTGCCGAAATATTGTCTTCAACAAATACGGCCCATTCACTTTGACTGGAGTGTCCGCCACGAACATTCGGCACACCGCTCGGTAAGGTTTCTGTAAGATCATAAATGACTTTACCGCCAACACGTCTTCCCCCGAGCAATTGTGTCATAGAGGAAGTATCGTCTAAGCTACTGTGTGCTCCCTCAAAACCAACTGTCAGCATATGCTCGACGCCGAAAGTAAACGGAATATAAAATTCAGAACTAAAACGGGTATTTTTTAAAACGGAATCTTTAAAATCAGAGGTGCTGGCATAACTGCCTTCCGGACCGCCGGCTAAAAATTCCGGCAAACGACTGTTTTTCGTTTTATCAAAGGCGAGATACGTTTTATTATCAAAATGATCAAATTTACCTTCATAAGTTAAGGCATAATTTTGACGGTACAAACGCGCTGTTTCTGCTTTATTGGCGGCTAATGTTTTAGTTGCAGGATAATTGGCATTATTATAAAGCCCACTAGAACTATTTTGCGTATCGCCATTATAAATATTGCCTTGACGGCTAAAACCACTGTCTAAAGTTAACTTGTGATCTTTGTTGATATTCCACACTAAACGACCGTTAATATCTTTGTTACGTACGCCTTCACGACCTGCAATAGCCGGATCGCCATTAATGCCCACATCGTCCGCTTGAGTCTTATTCCAGTTACCATATAAACGGAATTGCAATATGTCTTTAATTAGTGCACCGCTTAAATTGAAACCTACACGATTCGTCGCACCTTCTTTTCTATCTTCCGGTTGATTCGTATAATAGCTTATGCTCCCATGCAAATCATTGGTAACAGGTTTGGTAATAATATTTACTACACCACCCATTGCTCCCGAACCATAACGTGCAGCTGCCGGACCACGCAACACCTCAACGGATTCAATGGCCTCTATCGGTATCCAGTTGCTATCACCGCGAGAATTTCGCTCTCCTCTCACCCCATAACGCTCCGCATTACGTGAAGTCACAGGTTTTCCATCGACTAAAATAAGCGTATTTTCAGGTCCCATTCCACGAATATCAATTTGGCGTTTATTTCCACGTTGTCCTGTAGCAGAGTTGCCAGTTAAGTTTACCCCTGGCATTGTTCGTAACACATCAGAAATATCATTGGTGACGGGGCGTTTTGCTAAATCTTTTTCACTCACTATTGAAACACCAAGCGACTGTTTTACTTGACTTTCCGCTGTAACACGAATTTCATCCAACTGTTGTGTAGCCACCACAGCGTTTGCATTATTTACAAATAATGCAGTACTGAGCAAACTCAACATGAAAATAGATTGTTTTTGCATAAAATGCTCCTAAAGAAAAAGTATGTAATATATAGGGCGCTTATTCTAACGAAATAACACTTATTGTTGCAAATACAAATTAATTCCATTTATAAAATATTCTGTTTGGTTGGTATTTTCATATTGTGATTATGTTTCAATACTTAATTCTGGTTGAATTATTTTTTTGATGCAGTATTATTTGCGCCCTGCATTTTTGCAGACTCACAATATGTTCTGGGTTCCCTAACCCCAATTTAAACTAAAAAGGTATTCAAATGACACACACATTTTCGATCTTTAGCGATCGCCAAAAACGTCGAGCATTAGTTTTGCTCAGTTTCTTCCACATTTTTATCATTGCTGTCAGTAACTATTTAGTGCAGCTTCCTTTTGAAATTCATGTGCCACTGACATTCTTCGGCGCACAAGAAGACTTTATGTTCCACAGCACCTGGGGCGCAATTACCTTCCCATTTATTTTCTTGGCGACGGATTTAACCGTGCGTATCTTCGGTGCGAAAGAAGCACGTTGGATCATTTTCGTGGTAATGATTCCGGCATTAATTATCAGCTATGTGGTCTCAACCCTCTTTTCAGATACCCAATATCAAGGTCTACAAGCATTAACCGAATTTAATATGTTTGTGTTCCGCATTGCAGTCGCAAGTTTCTTCGCCTATGTTTTCGGACAATTATTAGATGTTTTGGTATTCAATCGCTTACGCCAACTCAAAACTTGGTGGATAGCGCCAACCAGCTCCATGGTATTTGGCTCTATGGCAGACACTTATTTGTTCTTCGCGGTTGCCTTCTATGCCAGCAGCGATCCGTTTATGGCGGAACACTGGATGGAAATCGGCTTCGTCGATTATTTATTTAAATTATTCATCGGGTTACTGTTATTCGTCCCTGCTTACGGTGTATTCTTAAATATGATTCTACGTAAGATTCAACAACTGACTGCCGTTCTCGAAAATGACATGGAATTACCCCAAAATTCTTAAAAAAGAAAGAATAAAAAAATGCCCTGAATCATCAGGGCATTTTGTTTTTTGAAGAGATTATTTTTGCGCTAAAAGTGCGGTCGGATTTTCTGATGTTTCTTCCGATAAGTTGAGATTTTCCACTGCCATCACAGACTTCAAACCATCTTCACGTAATTGTTGTGCTGCAGCCTTATCACCAACTTGCTCAAAGACATAAGATGCCATTGTAATGTCCGCCGGCTCCAATTTCTCTTTATTTGCGATTAACGCTTTAAACACCTCATTAGCTTTAGCAAAGTCATTGTTACGCACATATAAATAACCAAGTGCACGATGCGCACAACATTGTGCCGATGTGTTCGCGCCTTTTAACCACTTGCTGATAAATTTCACCAACTTGCTGTTATCTTCAGGTTGCAAACGGCTGATTTGTTTAAACAATTCTTGCGTTAACGAGCTATTGTCACTATCTAATTTTTTCACTAACTCCAATATGAATTCATAAGCAGACTCATGATCATTAGCATCAATTAAACGCGTGATTAACGCCAGTTTCACACGGGCATCATTGCGGCGTTTACGTGATTGCTCGTCCCACCAATCTAACAAACCATCGACGCCTTCTTCGTTCATTTTCTCATCGAGCAATCCTTCTTCCACTTGGGTTTGTAATGCAACAAATTCCTGTGAGGTATACAAGCCGGATTTTTCGATTTGGTCTAAAATATTATCTAGCGCCTGATAAGCTTTTGATTTTAAATAAATCTCAACGGCTAATTTAAGTACTTCCTTATTTTTCCCCGCCATCAACAATAAGCTGTCAACGGAACTGCGCGCTGCCGGTAATTTATTTTGTTGTAATAAAATGCGGGTACGGGCAATTTCTAAAACCAAGCTATCAGAACCGGCAATTTCCGTTGCTTCCATTAAATAACGGTTAGCACTGAATTCATCGCCACGCTGTTGTGCTGCTTCTGCTGCTTTAATGAAGTTCAGCACCGGCTCATCAGAATGCTTCGCATTTTTACCAATTAATTTTTCCGCTTTAGAATAATCCCCTTCATCCATACGCATTAAGCCTTCCAATGTTTGCTTTTGTGCTTTCGTGCGTTTACGACGAGAAAACCAGCTGTATGTGTTGTTGCTTAAACGGAAAAAACGGCTAATGATAACTTCAATGCTGTACACCAAAGCTAAAGCGAGCACGAAGAAGATCACTAAAGTGGTAATGGACATTTCGACGATATGACCTGCCGTTTCAATTCGCACATAACCCTGCTTACCCGCTAAATACGGACCGGCAATTAAGCTCGCCAGTAACAACAACATTAAAAATAGCACTCGTAACATAATCTATTTCTCCTATTGTTGTTGTCCTTGATTGGCATCAGGCTTAGTTTCATTCGCCGGCGCGGTGGCAGCCTCATTTTCTTTTCCAGTTGGCTCAGTTCCCGAATTCCCGTGCGACTCGAGTTCTTTATCCACAGAAAGGGTGATTTTTTGCACTTCTTGTGTTGGCTTATTCAACAATTTATCTAAGGCATTTAACCCACTTAACTGAGTCGGCACATCCACGTAAATTGATTGTTCTGCTAATTCATCCAAATTCTTCAAGAAGTTTTGAGCCACATCGGTATTGGTATCAAAATACGTCCGAATCCAAGAAGCCACAGTTTGTAAAGATTGTTTGTATAAATCGTTTTGTTGGCGCGGCACAGATAAAATTGCAATTTGTAAACGTAAACGAATATTCTCACGTAAATAAATATCTTGATTTGGCGCTAATAACGCTTTGTCATTCGCTTTCTTTGGGGTCACACGAATAAAATGATTTAAAAAACTCACCGCACTTTTTTCTGCATTTTCTTTCCAATCATCCAAAGAATCCGTCAATTTATCGTTGTTCGGATCTTCATCAAAATTCACGTTTAACACCGTTAATTCGTCGACATTGTTCGCAAGCTCCGATAGATCCTGCATGATGGCATTTTGGTCTACGTTATTAAGCGATAATAGGTTTTTCAAATCTGCGTGAATGGCGTTACGTACCGAAGCTACCTCTGGCAACGCAACTTTCGATAAAGTTTCATCGGCTACTTTTAACAACGCGATGCTGGTGTCCACGTCATTATCTAACACCAACTTACGCAACGCATTATTGAGTAGAAAGTCCGCCTCGGTAAGCAACCAATCATTGGGTTGCTCTGCTTTTGCTTGGTTCGCCAAGCGTTGAACTTCTTGTTTCAACGCTGATAAGCTTTGTTCTTTAACAGCAATTTCCTGATGTAACGCGCCAATTTGTTCACTGGCCATTTGCGAAAATGCAATAAGCTGTTGAAGCTGTGCTCTTTCGGCTTCAAAATTTTGTCCTTCGGCTACCACTACAGGCACTGACTGTTGTACTTTCCCTGAAAGTGCGGTCAATTTTTGTTGTATTTCCTCAACCTGTAACTGACCAAAATAATAGCCCGCGCCACCCAAACCTAGCGCAATTAAAATTGCTAACAAACCTAATGCAGAACCGCCTTTTTTTACAACTACCGTTTCTTTTACAGGCGTTTCTTTTATTGTAGAAGCGTTAGCAACAGTTTCCGCTACAGCAGATTGCTGTTCCGAAGAGATCGTCTTTTCATTGTGTTCTTGTTGCATAGTGTTTACTTTATCCTCTATTGGGGTCTCAATTTGTTCAGTTAATGCCTCATCTTGTGTCGCTAAATCAAGATCTTCACTGATATCAATTTTCTGTTCCACTTCTGCATTCCGTTTCGACGGGTGAGATTTCTTGTTAGCCATAATATTTACCTATAAAGAAAAAATGTGGTTTAACGACATTGTAATAAGGTTTGTAATAACGTTCTATTGTCTGAACACGGGCAAACCGTCACTTGTTGCCAACCTAACGCTTGCGCCAAATGGGCAATACGCTCACTGATTGTAATAAGGTGACAACTTTTTAGCCAATTATGTTCGCTTTGCGGAACAAAATCCACTAATTGGGTGAGTATTTCAGCACTGGTCACGACTATCGTTTGTACGCCAGCTCGTTTGCACAAACTGGTTTGCTCCGCTTGATTATAAACGAGAGGTTCACGTCGATAGCATTCGACAATTTCAATACTACCGCCACGTTGTTGTGCCTGTTCGGCAAAAAACTCGCGACCACCATTGCCGCGCAAAATTAATACCGTTTTCTCAGACAAATCCTGCATCATGGATAACTGCAATAATCCTTCACTATTTTCTTGCATAGTCGGATAGTGAACAACCATTTCTGTCATGGCAGCAAAATACTGAGCCGTACTTTTCCCGACGGCAAAATAGGATAAGTCATCACGCCACTTGAAACCGGTGTTTTTAATGGCTTTATCCGCAAAATCTACCGCATTTTTAGAAACAGCAAAGACATAATCGCCAGGTTTCAGCTTCGCTAATCTCGCTGGCAATTCGTTCAGTTCCGCCCCGCGAGTAATTTGAAATAGGGGTAAATGCAACGCAACGATGCCGGCTTTCACCAACATCTCAACCAGTTGTTCTCCACGTTCGTCAGGGCGTGTCACCAAAACAGCCATATTCAACTCTTATGCGTAAATATTTTGCAAAATCTTGTCAGCACCTTGTGCCAAAAGTTGCTCGGCAATTTGCACGCCCAAAACCTCAGCATTTTCTGCCGCACTTTGACCTTCCGCACGAATAATTGTTGAACCGTCAACACTCCCCACCAAGGCTCGCAAGTACAACATGCTCTCACACAACACGGCATAACCACCAATAGGCACTTGGCAACCGCCTTGTAGGCGATTATTCATGGCGCGTTCCGCCAACACACAATAAGTCGTTTCGACATCAGCCAACGGTGCTAATAATTGTTTCACCTGTTCGTCATTCGTACGGCATTCAATCCCTACAGCGCCTTGCCCGGCAGCAGGAAGTGACTGTTCTACCTCAATAAAAGAAGTAATTCGAGCTGCCAATCCCAAACGGATTAAACCGGCAGAAGCCAAAATAATCGCATCAAAATCACCGTTGTCCAGTTTGCTCAAACGCGTCCCCACATTGCCTCGCAAAGAGCGAATTTCCAAATCCGGACGTAAGGCTTTTAGCTGACACTGACGACGCAAACTGGATGTACCGACGATGGCTCCTGTAGGCAACTCGGCTAAAGTGCGGTAAGTATTTGAAACGAATGCATCACGCGGATCTTCACGCTTACAAATGACGGATAAACCTAGCCCCTCAGGAAATTGCATCGGCACGTCTTTCATAGAATGCACAGCGATGTCCGCTTCATTATTCAACAATGCATTTTCCAATTCTTTCACAAACAAACCTTTACCACCGATTTTCGCCAACGGCGAATCTAAAATCACATCGCCTTTAGTGACCATTGTCACCAATTCGATAGATAAATCGGGATACAGTTGTTGTAAACGCGCTTTCACAAAGTTTGCCTGCCACAATGCTAATGGGCTTTGACGAGTGGCAATTTTTAAAGTTTTTTTAAACATAATAACGAGATATGAAAGTGATCTTATGTGCTTTATCCTACCATTGTTAGCCCGTATTGTCAGTTTCCATTTAATTTTTTTGCTTTCCTGAAGTACTGGTGATAGAGTACCCACCAGCCAAGTATGACTGTTGTAAAAAAGTTAGGATACGAATTGAAGTTTGATCTCAATGAAGCCAAAAAACGCGTGGACTTTCTAGATAAATTACGCATTGATCGCGCTTTATCCGACACGACTGAATCCTTTCAACTTGTCTTTAAAGTCATTCCTTTGTTACTTCATTTTAACCATCCAGATCTTCCCTGCTATGTTGCGAACGCGCCAACCGGGATTGCACGTTTTTCTCTCAGTGGTTTTCAACAAGACTACCTTGCTAGAACACTTTCTGAAGAACAAAGAAAAAACATTCAAAAAAATCACCGCACTTTTGAGCAAGAAGCAATTCTAGGCGTATATGTGATGGGCAGTATTGCCTCCATCGCACAAACACCATCTTCCGATTTGGATATCTGGATTTGTCATCAAGAAGATTTAAGCCAAAGCGCGCTCGACCTATTACAACAAAAAACTAATGCAATTCAGCAATGGGCAAAACGTCTTCAAGTAGAAATTAACTTCTATTTTATGGATCAAAAACGTTTCCGTTGTTTTCGTTATGCCGAACCGATGGACGGTGAAAATTGTGGTTCAACACAATACATGTTACTGCTGGACGAGTTTTACCGCTCTGCCATACGCCTTGCCGGCAAACCTTTGTTATGGCTACATTTATTGGTTGAACGTGAAGAAAATTATGAAGCAGAAATTGAGCGTTTAACTCAAGAAGGACAACTGGATTTAAACGATTGGGTGGACTTTGGTGGATTAGGTTCGTTCTCGGCAAACGAATATTTCGGTGCAAGCCTGTGGCAACTCTATAAAGGCATTGATTATCCGTACAAATCCCTGCTCAAAATTTTATTACTTGAGGCCTATTCTTGGGACTATCCAAACACCTTCTTAATTTCTCGCGAATTTAAGCACGCCTTACTGAATGGCGATATGAACGTCGAACACCGATTTGATGCTTATTTAGCCATGTTACAGCGGGTTACCGATTATTTAACCCGTCAAAAAGAATTCAAACGGTTGGACTTTGTACGTTGCTGTTTTTATATCAAAGTACACGAAAATGAAGTGGCCCCCGGGGAAACGAACTGGCGTTTAGATGAACTGTTCAAACTGGCTCAACAATGGGGATGGAAGTGCGGTCAATTAGAGTGCCTCAATAATCGCCGACATTGGAAAATCAAACAAACCATGAAAATACATAATAGTTTGATTAAATTCCTCATGTTGAGCTATCGCAACTTAGTCCATTTTGCACGTAAACACCAAGTAAATGCCAGCATCATGCCACAAGACATGAGCGTGCTAACACGTAAACTGTACGCTGCTTTTGAAGAGTTGCCGGGTAAAGTGACCTTACTCAACCCACAACTGGCTGTGGATTTATCAGAACCGGCGTTGACGTTTATTGAAGTCAAACATAATCGACATTTTAAAGACGGTTGGTATGTCATCAATCAAACGCCGGACGTGGAAGGTTGTCGTCATCCTCGTTATATCGAATATAACGAAAGCTTGAATAAACTTGTGGCTTGGGCCTATTTCAATCGTTTATTAAACGCCAATACGCAATTATTTATTTCTAGCGATAACATAGAACTAAAAACGTTGCGCCAGTTTGTCACCGACCTCCGTTTAACATTCCCGATTGAAACGACCTTTGCAAGCAACGCCGATCTCAGCCATCCTTGCGAAATCCGTAGTCTTGCCGTCATTATCAATTTAACTCAAGATCCGACGCAACAGTTGAAGGACATCAAGCCCACCATCCAAGCCAGTGATTTGTTTAGCTTTGGTCCGAATGAAGAAAGCTTGGTTGGCAGCATTGACTTAACTTACCGTAATGTATGGAATGAGGTCAGAACATTACATTTTGAAGGAGCAAATGCGATTTTATTGGCGTTAAAAGTGCTTTCCAACAAAATTTATCGTGGTGCGCCATCACCGAAATTTGTACAAGTTTTTTGTTATAGCCGTTACTATCGACATGCCTTACGCCGCATCGTCACAACACTCATTAATAAATGTATCAGCATTCAACTTGGGGTCACCGAGCCGCCAAAAAATAATTTATTGCGAGTGGCAGGGAAAAACTGGCAATTTTTCTTTGAAGAACGCGGTATTAGTTTGCAAGAAATTCATCACGGACGGGTCACAAAAACACATCAATTTGACACCGCACTTAATAAAAAAGCAGCGGCAACGGATCCGGTTCCAACGAAGCATCAAAAGTATCCACGAGAAATCGATCGATTTGCAACGGAAGGTTTCCTGCAATTCTTCTTTGAAGATAATCCGAACGGTAGTTTTAACGTTTATATTTTAGATGAACTTAATCGCCTTGAGGTTTACCGCAACTGTGATGGTACAAAAGAGAAAAAAATTCATGAGATAAATCGAATTTATCAACTCTCAGGCTTGGATGAAAATGAGAATCCGTATAAAATCGTACAACGCGATTTTAATTATCCACAATTCTACCAATTATTAATGACAGAAGAAGGAATAACGATTGTTCCTTTCCATAGCCGTTTGGCTTTGTCTTGAGGTGTAACATGAATGACAAATTAAAAGTTTTAATTATTGATGACCATCCGTTAATGCGTCGCGGCATACAACAACTTGTTGAATTAGAAGAAGGTTTCGAGGTTGTTGGCGGTGCAGGCAATGGTTCTGAAGGAATTAATTTAGCGCTACAAACCTCACCGGATCTCATTATTTTAGATCTGAATATGAAAGGACTCTCCGGTTTAGATACGCTTAAAGCATTGAGAGCAGAAGACGTTGATGCTCGCATTGTCATTTTGACCGTGTCTGATGCTAAAAACGACATTTTTACCTTAATTGATGCCGGTGCGGACGGGTATTTATTAAAAGATACCGAACCCGACACATTGCTTTCTCAACTAAAACGCATCGCTCAAGGTGAAGTTATCCTCAGTGATTCCATTAAAAATCTCTTATTAGAGCGTCAATCTTCGCAAAGCCCTATTGACTCTCTTACCGATCGTGAAATTGACGTATTGCGTTTAGTGGCAACCGGTCTTTCCAATAAACAAATTGCCGGTCAATTGTTTATTTCAGAAGAAACCGTCAAAGTACACATTCGTAATTTGCTACGTAAACTTAACGTTCACTCGCGCGTTGCCGCAACAGTGCTTTATTTTGAGCATAAAAACAGCTAAACCATATCATTTCACAAGAAATAGCCGACAGCATTGTCAGCTATTTTTTTATTATCAATTTACTCGTCACCTTTTCTTAAAAATATCGAAAAAATCCACCGCACTTTGTATGGGGGAAGCATTGCAGGGTAAAAACCTAACGAGTAACCTACCAAGGTTTAATATGGGAGTTATATGAAGCAATTGTTCAATAAAAAAGCAAGTCAACGTTTCTATGCACTTGTATTTTCGTGCTTATTTTGGCATTCCTCTGCCTACGCCGAACATGTCGTTGATTTACAAATTGATGGGGTAAAAAACGATACGTTAAAAAACAATATCCAAATTCACCTCAATGCCATCGATAAAGAAGAGGCAGACGGCTCCGAACGTTATCAAGATATTGTCAGCAAAGCCGTTGATAAAGGTCTGCGTGCTTTAGGCTATTATGATCACCAGATTCAATTTGAATTAAAACCGCGAGCCAAGAACAAGCCGCTATTAATCGCTCACATTACCGTAGGGGAACCGGTAAAAATCGCTGCCACAGACATCGTGATTAAAGGGGAGGCCAAACAAGATTCGGAATTCATGCAACTGGAAAAACAGGTTCCTAAAACCGGCACCATACTCAATCACGAAACTTACGAAGATTATAAAAACCAACTGCAACAACTCGCGCTATTTCGCGGCTATTTTGATGCAGAATTTGAACAATCCCGTTTAGAAGTGATGAAATCCACGCGCGAAGCTTGGTGGAATCTCATCTTCGATAGCAAAAAACGCTACCACTATGGGAAAATTCATTTCTTACATGCGCAAATTCGAGAAGAATATTTACGCAACATGCTCAACATTCACTCAAATGAACCCTATTTAATGAGTGATTTTTCTACCTTAACCAACAATTATTCCTCCTCAAACTGGTTCAGCTCAGTGCTATTGCAACCGCACTTAGACGATAAAAAGAAATTAGTGGATGTGGATGTGCTGCTCTACCCGCGAAAAAAAAATATTATGAACGTCGGACTAGGTTATTCCACTGATGTTGGACCTCGCTTCCAATGGAGTTGGACGAAACCTTGGATCAATGATCGCGGGCATAGTGTCAGAAGTAATCTCTATTTTTCCTCACCGAAGCAAACGCTCGAACTGACCTATAAAATGCCCCTACTGAAAAATCCGCTGAATTATTACTATGAATATTCCGGCGGTTTTGAACGTGAAAATAAGAACGATACGAAAACAACCTCATCGACTCTTGCCGCATTACGCTATTGGAACCATCCTACCGGATGGCAGTATGCCTTGGGTTTACGCTTGCGCCACGATGCCTTTACCCAAGCGGATATATCAGACCAAACACTACTACTTTATCCAACCACTTCTTTAACCCGTACCCGTTTACGCGGTGGTGCCTTTCCTGATTGGGGTGATTCACAACGCATTACCTTCGATTTCGGACGTAAATTGGGGATTTCTGATGTCAATTTCTGGAAAATTCAAGCGTCCACCGCTTGGGTCAGAACCTATGCGCAAAATCACCGTTTTCTTACTCGTCTAGAAATTGGCGTACTCAACACTGCAGATATTCACCGAATTCCACCCTCATTACGTTTCTTTGCCGGCGGCGATCGCAGCGTACGTGGTTATGGTTATAAAAAAATCTCGCCAAAAGATCGAAAGGGAAAATTAATCGGTGGTTCACGTTTAGCAACAGGAACCCTTGAATACCAATATCAGGCTTATCCCGACTGGTGGATCGCCACCTTTGCTGATGCTGGTTTGGCGACAAATAGCTTTAAACCTGATGAATTACGCTATGGTGCGGGCTTTGGCTTGCGCTGGGCATCACCGGTAGGCGCCATTAAATTTGATGTCGCCACACCGATACAAGACAAAGACAAGAGTAAAAACATTCAGTTTTATATCGGGCTGGGTAGTGAAATATAGCAACATAAAACGGATTACTTCATGACAGAACAGACAGAAAAAGCGGCTCAAACAACAAAAGCAAAATCCCCAGGCCTTTGGCGATGGATTTTATGCCTCGTAAGTGCGGTCATTTTTTTACCTATTTTTGCCCTCTTCGCCCTCCTTTCAACAGAAAGTGGTCAGCACAAACTCCTCCACTGGGCAGATGCAGGGCTCGATGCTCTTTCCATTGAACAAGTACAAGGCAATTTGAAAGAAGGATTAACATTAAAACATCTTCGCTTTCAGACAGAAGGTGTGGATGCCCATATTGAGGAAGCGCATCTGCAGCTGCAATTAAGCTGTTTATGGCATTTAGACGTGTGCATTGATGATATCATCCTGACACAACCATCCATTCTGATTGACACCGCCTTGCTGCCACCCTCTGAGCCTAAAAAGAACAGCAACGGGAACATGAAACATGTGTTCCTACCTATCTCGGTGCAAATCAATCGGTTAGCCGTTAACGATTTCTCATTATCTCTTGATAAAAATAAAATCAGTTTAGGTAAATTCCATACGGCAGCAAGTTTAAACAACGCCAATGGATTAACATTAGCACCGACACAAATTGAGAATTTCAGCTTTATTCACGATTTAACCTCACCCCCCAAAAATACCGATACGTCTAAAAAGACTGAAACTTCCACACCAATTCAATGGGAAGAGTTGGAACAGTCTCTCCGTAAACCTCTGTTTAGTGAATTGCAGCAAGTTGAACTGCCTTTTGCAATACACATTCAAGGCGTTCAAGGCAAAAACTGGCGATATCAAAGCCTCAATGGGAAAAATACTGTCGAGCAAGATATCCTCGTTTCTGCTGCAGAACTTCAAGCAAGCGCAACTGATGATATTATCAAACTAGCTAAATTTGATGTGCAAAGCTCGCTTGGTCAGTTACAAGCGAATGGCCAACTAGAACGCCAACAAAATTTTCCGTTGCAATTTGATGCCACCGTAAAAATTAACGATATACGCCAAAATAACGAACTTATTTTGCCGGCAAGCCAAGCGGAAATCCGTCTCTCAGGCGCATTAAAAAAACAGACCGCACTTTCTTGGCAAACCCAGGGCGCGTTGGAGTCACAACTGAATGCTCAAATTCAGGCTGCTGAACCCAACTTTCCGCTTCAAGTGAACTTGACTGTGCCTCAAGCACAATACCCTTTTAATAACAAGGATCCGTTAAAAATTCAGGATTTCAATTTGACCGTAGGCGGCAACTTAGCTGCCGCACAAATACAACTTAAAAGTGCGGTCAGTGGCATGGGAATACCAAACAGCGATTTGGCATTACAAGCCGTGGCCCATTTATCCGACATCGCGATTAATCAACTCAAACTCAATACCTTAAATGGCACGGCAGATTTAACAGGCAAATTAAATTGGCGTGATGGTGTGGAATGGAATGGGCATTTAGCGTTAGCAAAGATGCCGCTTAATGCCTACTTAGCCGATTTTCCGGCAATCATTTCCGGTAGCTTAAATTCACAGGGAAGAATCAATCAAGGCAAACCAGAAATTTCGGTTTCAGACATCGCTCTGCAAGGTTCACTGTCGCAACGCCCATTGAGCCTAACCGGTAATTTACATATGGCAGAACAGCCATTACTTAATGTGCCGCAGCTCACGTTCACTTATGGCGACAACAAAATCAACGCACAAGGCAACCTTGGTTCCGTCTCCGATTTTACTCTTGATATTAATGCGCCGAATTTAAGCGGTTTATTGACCGGTTTATCCGCCTCAGTTAATGGCAAGAGCGCCGTAACCGGCAACATTATGCACCCAAATCTTGTCGTAGATTTAACCGCAAAACAGTTTCATTTCTACGACATCGACCTTACTCAAGCCAGCGTTAAGGGGCAGCTAAATACCGAGCAACAAATCCAAGGTCAGCTTAATGCCCAGCTCAATGGATTTCATTACAATGACATCAAGGTCAATAACCTCCAACTCTCTGTTTCAGGAGATGAGCAAAAACACAGTTTGCAGCTAATTTCAGAAGGAAATCCCATTGCTGCCAACATGAATATCATCGGAAATTTCGACCGCACTTTACAACAATGGCAAGGCACGATTAGCCAACTTATGCTAAAAACGGAGTTTGGCCACATCCAAACGAACAAAAGCGTGGCTGTCACATACGACAATAAAAGCACCCAAAGCACCATTGCCGCCCATTGCTGGATGCACAGCAACATAGATCTTTGTTTTCCGCAAACCTTTAATGTCGGCACTAATGGTGAAATACCTTTTGAAATCAAACGCTTTGATTTGGCATTTATCAATAAAATACTTGAAGAGGATCTTTTGAAAGGCCAGCTGAATAGCAAAGGAAAAGTAGCCTGGTCAACACAGGCACCACTATCAGCTGAGATACAAATCAACGGCAATGCCCTATCTTTGACAAAAAAATTAGATTACCGGACTTTTAAATTAGACATGCCAAAAGTCGTACTAAATGCCAATTTAGCAAATAACCATCTTGCCTTAAAAACAGAAGTTCATGTTCAGGAACAAGGCAAAATCAATGCCGATTTAAAATTGCAGGATATTGTTAACACTCGTAAACTGAGTGGTACTTTTACGATTCCTCATCTTAATCCTGCAATTGTTAACCAACTTTTAGCAAACGATGAAAAAGTCAGTGGAGAACTCAAAGCCAATCTCACATTAGGTGGAAACCTAAGCGCACCAACACTGAACGGCGATATTTTACTTAAACAACTGAACGCCCAAATTCGGGCCTTACCTTTCGATATTAAAAATAGCGAATTAGCGTTACATTTTGCCGGTACCAACTCCACGCTAAAAGGATTTGTACAAACAGATGACAGTCGCTTAAATCTCAGCGGTGAAGCCCATTGGAAGAATATCAATGAATGGCGCACCCGCTTGAACGCGCAAGCAGAGAAATTTAAAGTGGACATCCCATCAATGGCGAAATTGACGATTAGTCCCAATATTGAAATCAGTGCCTCGCCAAAACTCTTAGAATTATCGGGAAATATTGAGATCCCCAAAGCGCGAATCGCCATTGAAAGCTTGCCAGATAGTGCCATTGAAGTCAGTGCTGACGAAGTCATTTTAGACGGTAAGACAAAAAGAACATTGCCAAAAAATATTCCGGCAGAAACACGAAGCGGCATGGCGGTAAAATCTGATCTGAAAATTCATATTGGGGATGATGTCAGCTTAAAGGCTTATGGGCTCAAAACCTATTTACATGGCTTACTTAGCGTAAGACAAGAAAAGGGGAACCTGGGTTTATACGGCGAAGTTAATCTTAAAAATGGGCGTTACGCCTCCTTTGGGCAAGATTTGATTATTCGCAAAGGGTTAATCAGTTTTGTGGGCCAACCTTCCCAACCATTCTTAAATATTGAAGCCATTCGCAACCCAGAAGCGATGGAGGACAATAGCGTCACTGCCGGCGTGAAAGTCACTGGATTAGCCGGCTCACCAAGCATGACTGTTTTCTCCGAGCCCGGCATGCCACAGGATCAGGCTTTAGCCTACATTCTCACCGGACGTTCTTTAGAAAACAGTGGCGATGCATCTTCAAGTGGCTCTGTGGGTGCAGCCCTATTAGGTATGGGGTTAGCTAAGACCGGGAATGTTGTAGGTGGCATTGGAAAAGCCTTCGGAATTAAAGATCTGAATCTCGGCACACAAGGTGTCGGTGACAGTTCTAAAGTGGTTGTGAGCGGCAATATCACACCACGTTTACAAGTCAAATACGGTGTGGGTTTATTCGATGGCTTAGCTGAAGTGACCTTGCGTTATCGCTTGTTACCACAACTTTATGTACAATCGGTATCAGGTGTTAATCAAGCCTTTGATTTACTCTACCAGTTTGAATTTTAATCTATGAATAACGAAAACTTACTCAGTAAAGCCAATGAACTGCATGCGCGACGTGGCGAAGTGCGTGAAATTGCTGCCATTGATCTCGGCTCTAATAGCTTTCACATGATTATTGCCCGTATTGTAAACGGCACACTACAAGTACTTTCCCGCCTTAAGCAAAAAGTACAACTTGCCGAGGGGTTAGATGAGAACCAAGTGCTAAGTCCAGCTGCGATTGAACGTGGTGTCAACTGTTTGGCGTTATTTGCAGAGCGCTTACAGGGTTTTCCTGCCGACAACGTCAATGTCGTAGGCACATATACCTTACGCCGCGCTGTGAACAATGAAGAATTTCTACGTCAAGCGGCAAAAGTCTTCCCTTATCCTATTCACATTATCAGCGGTAAAACGGAAGCGAAAACCATCTACGCCGGCGTTTGCCATACACAGCCTGAAATTGGTCGAAAATTTGTTATCGACATCGGTGGTGGTTCAACAGAAATGATCATCGGCGATAACTTTACGCCATTAATTTATGAAAGTCGCCATATGGGCTGTGTAAGTTTTGCAAAACAATTTTTTCCTCACGGTCAAATCAATGAAGAAAATTTTCGTCTGGCAAAACAAAGCGCTTTAAACAAAATTGAAGATCTCGCTTGGGAATACCAAAATTTGGGTTGGCAATCCGTGCTCGGCTCGTCCGGCACGATTAAAACCGTCCATCAAGTTATTTGTGAAAACATTGATCCGAATGGCACCATTACAGCTGAACGTTTAAACCAACTCATTCAACAAACTCTGCTATTTAGCCACTTTGATCAACTCCAATTTAACGGATTAAATCCCGATCGCGCTGACGTTTTTGTACCGGGCTTAGCCATTTTAAGTGCAGTTTTTGAAAACTTTCACATTGAAAAAATGCGTTATTCCGATGGTGCACTGCGGGAAGGGGTGATGTATAGCTTGGAGCAAAACTTCCAAGTCAATAATATTCGTGAACGCACCGCACTTGGTCTGATGGAACAGTTTAATATTGACCAAGCACAGGGCGAACGGGTACATCAAAGTGCCTCGTTACTATTTGAGCAATACCAACATTGGCAAAACCAAGAAATGGTTGCTGAAATGAAAGACGTTCTCTTGTGGGCTGCACGTTTACATGAAGTGGGCATTGTCATCAATCACAAAAATCTACAAAAACACTCTGCATATATTTTATACAACACTGAGTTACCGGGTTATGACAACGAGCAACATCGTTTGCTGTCAACTTTGGCACGTTATCACTTAGGGAATTTCAAATTGCCGGAGATGTTTAAATTTTCTCGTTATCACGAGCAAGATGTGCTGGCGTTAATTCGCATTTTACGCTTAGCAATTATCCTCAATCGAGCCCGCCAAGCGACAGAAAAACCTCAAAAAATCACATTAAAAATCGACCGCACTTTAGTAGATTGGCGCTTAACATTTGAAACGGATTATCTACAACATAACCCGTTAGTGAAAAACGATCTCGCATTAGAACATCGTTTCTTGCAGACATTGGGATTATCCTTATCAACTCGTTAATTGATTTACTCTCCCATAAAAAATCCCCGCTGATAATAGCGGGGATTTTTATTCTTTCGTCAAATTACGCTTTAGGACCTGCAGCAATTAATGCTTTACCTTCAGCATTTGTTGCATATTTTTCGAAGTTCTTCACGAAACGACCGGCAAGATCTTTCGCTTTTGCTTCCCATTGTGCTTTGTCTGCATAAGTATCACGCGGATCTAAGATAGCTGGGTCAACACCTGGTAAAGCGTTAGGAATTGCCAAGTTGAAGATTGGTAATTCGCCCATTTCAGCTTTTTCGATAGAACCATCTAAAATCGCATCGATAATACCGCGAGTATCTTTAATAGAGATACGTTTACCTGTACCGTTCCAACCGGTGTTCACTAAGTAAGCTTCCGCACCTGCCGCTTGCATACGTTTAACTAACACTTCCGCATATTGAGTTGGGTGTAAAGTTAAGAATGCAGCACCAAAACAAGCTGAGAAAGTTGGGGTTGGTTCGGTGATACCACGTTCTGTACCCGCTAATTTTGCAGTAAAGCCTGATAAGAAGTAGTACTTAGTTTGTTCCGGTGTTAATTTAGAAACCGGCGGCAATACGCCGAATGCGTCTGCAGTTAAGAAAATCACTTTCGTTGCGTGACCTGCACGGGAAACCGGTTTAACGATGTTATCGATGTGATAAATCGGATAGGACACACGGGTATTTTCTGTTTTAGAACCGTCATCAAAGTCAACGGAACCATCTGCACGCACAACCACGTTTTCTAATAACGCATCACGACGGATTGCGCGATAAATATCCGGTTCGTTTTCTTCAGAAAGGTGAATAGTTTTCGCGTAACAGCCACCTTCAAAGTTGAAGATACCCACATCATCCCAACCGTGTTCATCGTCACCGATTAATTCACGTTTTGGATCGGTAGAAAGGGTGGTTTTACCGGTACCGGACAAGCCGAAGAATACAGCCACATCGCCATCTTTACCTACGTTAGCAGAGCAGTGCATTGCACCAACGCCTTTAAGCGGTAGGAAGTAGTTCATCATGGAGAACATACCTTTCTTCATTTCACCGCCGTACCAAGTACCGCCGATTAACTGAACACGTTCAGTCAAGTTAAATGCAACGAAGTTCTCAGAGTTCAAACCTTGCTCTTTCCAGTTCGGGTTGGTGCATTTAGAACCATTCATCACCACGAAACCTGGTTTGAAATCTTTTAATTCAGCTTCTGTCGGACGGATAAACATGTTTTTCACGAAATGTGCCTGCCATGCCACTTCAGTCACGATACGTACCGCAATACGGTCTTGTTCACTAGCACCACAGAAACCATCAACCACAAATAGGCGTTTACCGGAAAGTTGTTTAGTCACAATGCCTTTCAAGCTCGCCCAAGTTTCTTGGGTCATTGGTTTGTTATCGTTTTTCGCCGCATCGGAATTCCACCAAACGGTATCTTTTGTGGTGTCATCCAACACAATATATTTATCTTTCGGTGAACGACCGGTAAAGATGCCGGTATCAACAGCCACGGCGCCGGTTTTGGTCAACGTACCTTTTTCAAAACCTTCCAAGCCTGGTTTAGTTTCCTCTTCAAATAATTGTTCATAACTTGGGTTATAAACAACCTCTTTGACATCATGAATACCAAGCGCTTCAAGTTCTTTAATAACTTTACTTAAGTCAGTCATAGATTACCTCTTTGTGTTAAAAGTGTTAAAAATAAAAACTGTGCTTATTCTATGAAAATTTCTACCTAAAAACTGTTATCTTGATCAAATATTTGAACATTACTTTCTTTTTTATTCGATTTTAGGGAGAATTTATCCGCCTTTTGGAAAAGCCACTCACTGCTTTATCAAAACGCGTCCAAAAAGCACCGCACTTTCAAGTGGGAACTTATGCTTGAAGGCTCGTTCTAAGTTGCACAACAATTTAATGAGATAAAAGGAATCACATGAAATTACTCAAATTATTTTTACTTGCTACATTACTTTATATTCCCGGTGTACAAGCTGCCGAAGCAACGGATTTGAACATCAAATACAGCTCCAATTATCTCATGCCTGCTTATGTGCATTTTCACTCCGATGGCTTTGAATATACGATCAATGCCAACATCAATATCCCCTTGTACAAAATTCAATTTATCTCGAAAGGTGCGCAAAGTAGCAATGTTTTTAACATGTTCAGCTACAAAGACACTCGTAATGACAAACCTTATGCCGAAGCAAAAATTGCCAATCGAAAAATTGAGTACGGTAAAATAAAAAATGGACTTAAAACCGAAGAGTTAACCTTGCCAACCTATGATTTATTTACGGTAGCCTTCCAGCTCAGTTATTACGACAAGTTGCCAAAAAGTTTCCAAATCACCAATGGTAAAAAGCTTTATCCAATGGAAAACGTAGTGCTAAACACAACGAAAAAACAAGTGAAATACAACAAACAAGAGGTGACTGAAATCACCTATCAATTTAAAACCGATGGCAAAGATATAGTGGTAAAAAAACACGAAGGGGAAAAATTCCCGCGCTTTATTTCCTACAGTCGGGATGGTGATGAATACGAGCTTACTTTTAGCGATTTTGTCAAAAATTAATCTTTTCATGAAAAAATAAAGCCACCGAAATAGGTGGCTTTATTATTGGCAAGTGCGGTCTAAAAAACATATGAATTTTAGACTGCACTTTTCTGTTCTATTTTAGCTGTTGCTCGATGATACCACCGCCAAGGCAAACTTCATCCAAATAGAAGACGGCTGATTGCCCCGGCGTGACGGCAATTTGCGGCTCATCAAAAATAACTTTGATGCTTTCATCATCGATAGGCTCAATCGTACAAGGCACATCCGTTTGGCGATAACGGGTTTTCACTGTACAACGCAACGGTTCACGAATCGGTTGACGATCGACCCAATGTAATTGTTGTGCGATTAAACCGGTAGAAAGTAACGCAGAGTGATCATGTCCTTGCGCCACAATTAACTCGTTATTGACCAGATCCTTTTCCACCACATACCAAGCGTCTTCGCTTGCGCCTTTTACACCGCCGATACCCAAGCCTTTGCGTTGCCCCAATGTGTGATACATCAAGCCATCGTGGCGACCAATAATGTCGCCCTCTACCGTGCGAATGTTGCCCGGTTGCGCCGGCAAGTAACGGGCTAAGAAATCTTTAAATTTACGCTCACCAATAAAACAAATGCCGGTAGAATCTTTTTTCTTCGCCGTGATCAAACCTAAATCTTCGGCAATCGCACGTACAATCGGTTTTTCAATGTCGCCAACAGGAAACAGACTTTGTCCCACTTGCTTACTGCTCAATGTATATAAAAAATAGCTCTGATCTTTGTTAGCATCCAAACCGCGCAATAATTGTGCGTTATCATCAGTACCGCGACGACGGACATAATGCCCGGTAGCGATATAATTCGCGCCTAAATCTTCTGCGGCATACTCTAAAAAGGCTTTAAATTTAATTTCTTTGTTACACAGAATATCCGGATTCGGAGTACGACCAGCCTTGTATTCGTTAAGGAAATGTTCAAATACATTATCCCAATACTCTGCCGCAAAATTGATTTTATGAAGCTTAATACCAAGCTTGTCGCACACAGCTTGAGCGTCAGCTAAGTCCGCGGCGGCTGTACAATAATCGGTGTCGTCATCCTCTTCCCAATTCTTCATAAACAAGCCTTCCACTTGGTAGCCTTGTTGTTGAAGAATAAAAGCAGACACGGAGGAATCCACTCCGCCGGACATGCCACAAATCACTTTTTTCGTTGCATTTTCGGCAAGCTGTTCAGCAGAGAGTTTCGGGAAATGTTTTTCGTAGGTTTGTGATTTCATAGTTTAGTAATAAACGTTCCACTAAATAAATAATTGGGCATTCTACCGCAAATCAAGTAAGAGTAAAAATGCCCGACAATTTCGGGCACTTTCATACAGGTTACGGCATGATCACTTCATTGAACGTCGAGAAGTTACCGTTTTTCCGCCAATCCCCCAGTTATCCATATCGACTTCGTCAATAACCACCACTGTCGTTTCGGGATTTTTGTTTAACACTTTCTGTAATAAATGGGTGACACCTTCAATTAACTCCGCTTTTTGTTTAGCTGTCGGCGCCTCTGCACCACCGGTCACTTTAATATTGACATAGGGCATACTGTTCTCTCATCACAACGTTAAATGGAACTACTTCACTTCGTAAAATTGAGCTTTCTCTTTTTGCGCAAATTTTTGTTCATATTCTGCCTTCGCATTTTCGTCGCCGGCATCCAATTTAGATTGCAACGTATCGCAAGGCTTATCGCAATCACAGGCTTTCGCAATCCCTAAAGACGATAAACCGCCACAGCTACCTTTGAGCGCTTGGCGTTTTACGATATAGCCCAATGCCATGGTCAAAATAATCAGGATGAAAATCCCAAAAGTCACTAAGAATAATTTCATAATTTCTCCATAAATAATCTAAATATCTACCGCACTCTATCATTCAAAGTGCAGTCTTTTCTAACGCTATTTTTACTGAGCCAAAAATTGCTTAAATGCGGAAGACATTTCCGTGCGATATCCCTGACCGTCTTTAATGATCATAAAAATCGGCAAATTTTCCCGTTCAGCCACCGCTAACGCTTTTTCCTCGCCTAATACGAATAAACCGGTGGAAAGCCCGTCAGCAGTCATAGAGCTTGGCGCTAATACGGTAATTGAGGCTAACGCGTGTTGAATCGGGTAGCCTGTTTTCGGATCAATTTCGTGGGAAAAACGCACACCATCTTGTTCAAAATAATTACGGTAATCACCTGATGTTGCCATAGCCATATTATTTAAACCGATGATCTGTTGGGCTGCTTGCTTACCGTCAAAGGTTGGGCGTTCAATCGCAATCTGCCACAGTTTATTTTCGGCATTTTTGCCTTTAGCACGAATTTCACCGCCGATTTCCACCATGTAGTTTTGTACGTGAATACTTTCTAAATAATCTGCCACTTGATCTACTCCGAAACCTTTAGCGATAGAAGAAAGATCCACATAAAGCTGTGGTACGGCTTTTGCGAGGAAAAACTTACCACTCTCTTCAGTGAGTGACAACTTATCAATCCCGACTGAAGCTTGTCGCTCAGTAATTTGCTCTTGCGTTGGCTGTTTTTCCACACGCTTTTCCGGCCCAAAGCCCCAAAGATTAACTACCGGTCCAACGGTTACATCCAACGCACCTTGTGTCACCTGATTTAAACGCATTGCTTCTTTAACCACAAGCGCAAAATCTGCCGAGACTTCAATCGGTGTATTCGTCTGTGTATTTTGATTAAAACGACTGATTTCAGAATCCTGGATGTAAGTGGACATTTTGGCGTTCACCTCTTTCAGAATCACTTCAATCTGTTCATGCACTTGTTGTGATGTGATAGAAACTTCATTATTGCCCCAATATTTAATGTGATAAGTGGTTCCCATCGTTTTACCACTCAGGGCAACTATTTCATTTTTTGCTGCCACTGCTTGCTGCGTTTCTGCTTGTTGTGACGTCGCTTTCTGATCGCAAGCGCTTAGCGTCAATGCGATGGCGACAAAAGTAAGCCCGCGAACGAATAAATGAGAGATTTGCACAATACTTTCCTAACATAAAATGGATCACACGCAAACCAACTGTTGAAATTGATTTGCGTGTGATGAATCAAGATGGAAAACGCTGTAAAAATTGACCGCACTTAAGAAGAAAGTGCGGTCGTTTTTACGGTGTTTTTAAACCTAAACGGGATTAACCACCAAAGTCATCCAATAAGATGTTTTCGTCTTCAACACCGAGGTCTTTCAACATTTTGATTACCGCAGCGTTCATGACCGGAGGTCCGCACATATAGTATTCACAATCTTCAGGTGCTTCATGATTTTTCAAATAATTTTCATAAAGGACATTGTGAATAAAACCTGTGTAGCCTGTCCAATTGTCTTCCGGCAATGCATCTGAAAGCGCCACATGCCATACGAAGTTATCGTTTTCGGCTTGTAATTGGTCAAAGTCTTCTTGATAGAAAATTTCACGTTTAGAACGCGCACCATACCAGAAAGACATTTTACGTTTAGAGTGTAAACGTTTTAATTGGTCAAAGATATGAGAACGCATTGGTGCCATACCCGCACCACCACCGATGAAGACCATCTCATTATCGGTTTCTTTCGCGAAGAATTCACCGAATGGACCTGAAATTGTCACTTTATCACCTGGTTTTAATGACCAAATATAAGAAGACATTTGTCCCGGAGGCGCATCCGGTTGACGTGGTGGAGGCGTTGCGATACGCACGTTCAACATGATGATGCCTTTTTCTTCCGGATAAGACGCCATAGAGTAAGCACGGATAATATGCTCATCCACTTTAGACACATAACGCCATAAATCGTATTTGTCCCAATCCTCATGGTATTCTTCTGGAATATCAAAATCTTTGTAGTAAACCGTATGTGGATCAGCTTCAATTTGGATATAACCACCTGCACGGAATGGTACCTCTTCACCTTCAGGAATCGCCAACTTAAGCTCTTTGATGAAGGTTGCTTTGTTATCATTAGAAATAACGGTACATTCCCATTTTTTCACACCAAAGATTTCTTCCGGCAATTCAATATCCATATTGCCTTTAACGTTAACTTGGCAAGAAAGACGATAGCCTTCTTTCGCTTCACGTTTAGTAATGTGAGATAGCTCTGTCGGTAAAATTTCACCGCCACCACTTTTAACTTTGACGATACATTGACCACAAGAACCACCACCACCACAGGCAGAAGACACGAAAATACCTTTGCTGGCAAGTGCGCCAAGTAATTTTCCACCTGCTGGTAAAGTAATCGCTTTGCTTGGGTCATCATTAATCTTAATGGTAATGTCGCCGGAATCCACTAATTTGGATTTAGCAAATAAGATGATTGCTACAAGCACTAAAACGATCGCGGTAAAGGCTGCAACACCGAGTACAAGAATTGTTGTTTCGCTCATTTATGCACTCCTTATAACTGAATACCGGAAAATGACATAAAGCCAAGCGCCATTAAGCCTGCAGAGATAAAGGTAATCCCTAAACCTTTCAAACCGGCCGGCACATCGGCATATTTCATTTTTTCGGTTAAGCCTGCAAGTGCAACGATTGCTAACATCCAACCTAACCCTGCACCCACACCATAAACTGCAGATTCTGCAAAAGTGTATTCACGTTGTACAGCAAAAGATACACCACCAAAGATCGCACAGTTTACAGCGATAAGTGGAAGGAAAATACCTAATGCGTTATAAAGTGCTGGGAAGAATTTATCTAAAGTCATTTCAAGTAATTGAACAAGACCCGCAATAATCCCGATAAAGGTAATAAAGTTTAAAAACTCAAGGCTTACACCTTCTACCAATGCGCCATCTTTTAATACATGTTCGTATACAAATTGGTTCGCAGGCACCGCAATACCAAGTACCACTGTTACCGCAACACCAAGGCCAAACGCCGTAGAAACTTTCTTAGAAACTGCAAGGAAAGTACACATCCCTAAGAAGAAAGAAAGCGCCATGTTTTCAATGAAGATCGCCTTCACGAATAGGCTAATATAATGTTCCATTGATTATTTCTCCTGTTGCTCAGGTTTCCACGTTCTTAAGCCCCAAATCACGAAGCCGATAATAAAGAACGCACTTGGTGCAAGAAGGAACAAACCGTTCGGTTGATACCAACCGCCGTCTTGAATGGTTTGGAATACCGGTAAGCCGAATAAACGGCCGGAACCGATTAATTCACGTAAAGTTGCCACGATCAATAAAATCGCACCGTAGCCTAAACCGTTACCGATACCGTCAACAAAGCTTTCAAGCGGACGAGATTTCATCGCAAAAGCTTCTGCGCGGCCCATTACGATACAGTTGGTAATAATTAAACCGACAAATACCGATAATTGTTTGGACAAGCCGTAAGCAAAGGCTTTTAAAACTTGGTCAACCAAGATTACCAAAGACGCGATAATCGCCAGTTGCACAATGATACGAATACTGTTTGGGATGTAATGACGAATCATTGAAATAAACATACTGGAAAAACCGGTTACTAAACTTACTGCAATTGCCATAACGATCGCGGTTTGTAGTTGAGTGGTGACCGCTAATGCAGAACAAATACCCAAAATTTGCAGCGCAATTGGGTTATTTTTTGCGATCGGATCAAGCAAAAGTGCTTTTAAATTGCTTTTTGCATCAGCCATTATCTTGCCCCCGCTTTAAATTTTGCTAAGAATGGACCAAAACCATTTTGGCTAAACCAATAATCAAAAGAACCTTGCACACCATTTGAGGTTAAAGTTGCACCTGATAAGGCATCAACGCCGTGTTCTTTGTTAGAAGACGCATTTTTAGCAACACGAATAGCCACACGTTGATTATCATCAAACAGTTTTTTATCTACGAAAAGTGCTTGCCAACGCGGATTAGCGATTTCACCACCAAGACCGGCTGTTTCACCTTGATCATAGTAAGTAATGCCTTTGATGGTATTGGCATCTGGGGCAACCGCAACGAAACCGTACATTGTTGACCATAAACCACGACCATACATTGGTAATACCACTTGGCTGACATTGCCTTGTTCATCTTTCACAAGGTAAACACGCGCCTGATTTGCACGCACTTTAATACCCGCTTTATCTTGTTCAGCAGGAATTGCTTGGCTAAGTGCGGTCGATTTTACCGCTGTTTTTGGATCAAACTTTTCCACATCATCTTTTGATGCTTGAATAAAATCACCGCTTTGCAAATCCACTAAACGCGGTTCAATAAACTTGTTATAAGTGTCTTTAATGACAGAAGCATTATCTTCTTTCATTAGGCCGGCAACCGTTAAAATATTACGCTGAACGTCAAGTGCTTTTTGTTCATCTTGTTTTGATTTCAATGCAACTGCGGCACCGGAAACCACGATAGAACACACCAAACTTAGCAATACAACAACGGTAACTGTACCGCCAACGCTATCTTTATTAAATTTAGCCATTTGTTCTTGCTCTCCGACGTTTGATATTTGCTTGAACCACGATGTAGTCGAAAATTGGTGCAAACAAGTTTGCAAATAAGATCGCTAACATCATCCCTTCTGGGTAAGCTGGGTTCACTGTACGAATTAATACTGCCATCACACCAATTAACGCGCCGTACCACCATTTACCGGTATTAGTAAATGAAGCGGAAACAGGGTCAGTTGCCATGAAGATCATACCAAGTGCAAAACCACCTAATACGAAGTGCCAATGCCAAGGCATAGAGAACATTGGGTTAGAATCAGAACCGATAAGATTAAAGAGGGTTGCAGTACCGACCATACCGATCATCACACCCGCCATAATGCGCCAAGAGGCAATACGGGTGAACACAATCATAGCACCACCGATTAACAATGCGAGCGTTGAAACCTCCCCCATTGAACCAGGAATATTACCGATGAACGCATCCATCCAAGTAATTGGTTGACCACTTACGGTATGTTGTAATGCAGCTTGACCACCTTGTGACCATTGTGAAAGTGCGGTTGCGCCTGAGAAACCATCTGCAGCAGTCCATACTAAGTCACCGGAAATTTGAGCCGGATAAGCGAAGAATAAGAATGCACGACCAGCAAGCGCAGGGTTCATAAAGTTACGACCTACACCACCAAAGATTTCTTTTGCAACAACAATACCAAAGCTGATACCAAGTGCGGCTTGCCATAGTGGCAATGTTGGCGGAACGATTAAGGCAAACAGAATCGTAGAAACGAACATCCCTTCATTCACTTCGTGACCACGCACAACTGAGAATAATAATTCCCACATCGTACATACGGTAAACACCACTAAGTAAATTGGTAAGAAGAAAATCGCCCCTAACGCCATTTTTGAGCCCCAAGTTGCATTATTGGTTAAATCTAAACCTAATGAACTTGCAAGTGCATAGTGCCAATCGTTAGCAATTAATTGATCTAAATTGCCTAATTGATTTAAGGCTGGGATCGCTTGGTTACCCACATTGTACATACCGTAGAAAATCGCTGGGAACAATGCTAGGAAAACCGTAATCATCATACGTTTTGAGTCTAACGCATCGCGAACATGTGTGTTTTTGTGCGTTACTGTACCCGGTGTATAAAGCAAGGTATAAATCGATTCAAAGATCGGATAAAGCTTGCTGTATTTACCGCCTGGTAAAAACGCGGGTTCCATTTTTTCAAAAAGATTTTTCAAACCCATTTTTAACCTTCCTTCTCAATCTTATCTAAAACGTGACGCAAGATTGAACCGTATTCATATTTGCCCGGGCAAACGAAAGAGCATAACGCCAAGTCTTCTTCGTCTAATTCAAGACAACCTAACGCTTGTGCACCATCGGTATCACCCACGATTAAATCACGTAATAATAATGTCGGTAAAATATCCAACGGCATGACACGCTCATAGCTACCGATTGGTACCATCGCACGCTCACCACCATTTTCTGCGGTAGTAAAGTTGAATAATTTCTTACCGAAGTGACCAAGTACAGTTCGGGTAATCGAATATTTATTCGGTTGTGGCGTAATCCAGCCGAAGAATTCTTTTTCATTACCTTCTTCGATCACAGAAACTTGCAATGCATAACGACCGAGATAGTCGTGAGCACCTTTTGCTGTTTGACCGTAAAGTACCGAACCGGAAATAACGCGATTTTCACCCGCACTTAACTCGTCCTTCGTTAATTGGGAAAGGTTAGCCCCAATAACCGTACGCACTAAACGTGGCGATTTGACTTGTGGTCCCGCAAGAGAAACCACACGTTCTACATTAAGCTCGCCGGTTGTGAATAATTTACCGATAGCAATCACATCTTGATAGTTGATATACCAAACAGTTTTATTCATTCCTACAGGCTCAATAAAGTGGATATGAGTACCACTTAAACCCGCCGGATGAGGACCTGCAAATTCATTAATCACCACATTACTCGCATGTGATGCTGGAATTTTATTATCAGGCGCTTTGCATAAGTGAATGTTGCCATCATGTAAACGACTTAACACAGTTAAACCATTGACGAAATCATTTTCGGACGCAGCAATAATAACCGCAGGATCTGCCGCTAACGGATTCGTGTCCATCGCATTAACAAAAATGGATGAAGGTACTCCATCAATCGCAGGCACTTTGCTGAATGGACGGGTACGGAACGCTGTCCACAAACCAGATTCCTGTAAATTTTTACGCACTTGCTCCGCACTTAACGTGTTCAATTCAGCTGCCGGGTATTTATCGAAAGAAAGCGCTTCATCGCCTTCAACTTTAATTACCACAGATTGCAATACACGCTTTTCGCCACGATGAATTGCTGTGATCGTGCCACTCGCAGGCGCGGTGAAAATGACACCAGGATTCTTTTTGTCTTCAAAAAGCACCTGACCTTTTTTCACTACATCACCTTCGCGAACCTTCATAGAAGGGCGCATTCCCACATACTCTTCACCAAGCAAAGCAACTTCAGTAACGGTATTCCCGTTATGGATTACCTGCTCCGGTTTTCCTGCAATAGGAAGATCCAAGCCTTTTTTAATCGTAATCATATTGTTTGCACTACTTTTGTTAGATTAAAAATACAGCAATAACCCTAAGGTTATTACCTCGTCTTGAGTGATAGTTGTTGAAATGATTAAAGAAGAAAACGGCAAAACACCGCTATGCCTAAATAACCACTCTCCAACCGATAAAAATAAAACTCAAATTCTGTTTTAATTTTACGGACATTTTCGTCCGTAAAAACGTTAAATTTTTGCTAAAAAAATTGATTTATTTTAACCAAATAATAACGTTCTTACCACTTTGAAAGCCGATTGTTTATGTATTTTTGTGAAAAACTTCACATTCTTTGCCAAAAATCAATTTTTTAATTTTTATTGGGTAATTACAAAGAGGTAAGGGACTTATTGCCCAACACCCGCACAATGAGGGGATTTGGGGAATTGTTGCCCCAATTCATCCCATTCTTGTTTGGTATAAAGATGCAATGCCAAAGCATGAATACCATTTTGTAAATCTTGAGAGAGAAATTGGTAAATTTGGCGGTGACGAGCAACTTTGCTGCTCCCCTCAAAGGCGTCACTTACTAATACGATTTTAAAATGTGAATCTGCGCCACGCCCAGAACTGTGCATATAGCTTTCATTTTCAACCACAATAAAGTGCGGTTGAAATTCTTGGCGTAATCGTTGCTCTAATTCTTGTTGTTTTGACATATTTCTTTCTTCCTAAAACAAATGATTAAATTAAATGGGAGAGACTATACAATCAGTTATAACTTTGTAAGAATAATACAAATTTATTTAAACTTATGAGGATATTATGAAATTTAACATGAAAACCTTAATACTCGGTTCAGTCTTACTTTCAAGTGCATTATTGAGTGGTTGCCAAAGTGAATCCAACACGTTACGTTTTACACCTGCTGCGCCACAAGCAAGCATGAATGTTAACC
Source organism: Aggregatibacter segnis (assembly GCF_003130075.1). Taxonomy (GTDB): domain Bacteria; phylum Pseudomonadota; class Gammaproteobacteria; order Enterobacterales; family Pasteurellaceae; genus Aggregatibacter; species Aggregatibacter segnis_A. The sequence goes on from NZ_NRCW01000005.1 coordinate 51,263, forward strand.
AATCCGCTGTTGTTTACGTCACCACTCGCGATATGCGCCAAGCACCTGAAATTTCTAGTTATGTTGCCGATGGGAAACTCGTCAAATTATCCGCGATGCCAAGTGTCACCGAGCTATTCCAACAAGTTGAACAACAAAACCTTATCAGTAAAGGATTTCGCATCGGCACGGCAAACAACGCGAATGCCGCAGTCACCGTAAACGTGCAAGAGTTTTTTGCTAAAGTCAATCAAGGAAACTTACGCTATGATATCGATAGCAAAATCCAGTTAGCCATTCATGTTCAAGGGGCGAAGGGCCAATTCACCAAAAATATTGGTACCACACGTAGCCACTCGGGTGCATTCTCTGCCCAAAATTCAGAGATCCAAAAGGTGCTAGGTGAAACCTTTAATGACATCGTTCAATCTATTTATAAAGATCAAGAAGTCACTCAGGCAATTAACCAATACGCTAACTAAAAACACAGTGAAAAACCACCGCACTTTCTAGCTGAGTTCAGAAAAGAGCGGTACAAAAACCAAGTGTTTTTAGGTCACAATCCCAAAGATAAAAATAACGCATAAATTTGATTCCGATTTATGCGTTATTTTTTGCTTTGCAAAATACAAAATCAGAAAAAACAAAAGCCGCTAATTACTTAGCGGCTTTCTAGAATTTGGCTCCTCCTGCGGGACTCGAACCTGCGACATATGGATTAACAGTCCACCGTTCTACCGACTGAACTAAGGAGGAATAGTGGTGCCTCGAGGCGGAATCGAACCACCGACACGGGGATTTTCAATCCCCTGCTCTACCGACTGAGCTATCGAGGCAACTCATCAGTGGTGCGTATTAAACGTTTTTTTGAATTTCAAGTCAACATCTATTTTTAAAAAATACGAAATAATTAACTTGTTTGCACATTTAACAAGCGAAACGTACATAAATGCTACATTTATCGAAGATTTTTTACTTCTTATATAAAAAGAAAGCCCGCTCAATATTTATTAAGCGGGCAATAAATTTCACAAAAGATTGCGATTAACGTCTGACACGATAGCTCTTTTGCGCTTTATCAACTTTCACCAAATAATTTCGCGCCTGCGCAGACGGATGGCTGGTTGTCAAAATACGGTACACTTGTTCCGGATAAAGCTGGTTAATTTTCATCATGGCCATCTCTTTATCATCGTTAAATACACGCAATACCGCACCGGCACCGCTGTTATACGCCGAAATCATGGCAAAGCGTTTTGATGTCGGATTCGTAATACCATCTAAGTATTTATTTTGTAGCAACCATAAATACGCCGCACCGGCATCAATGTTTTTCTCAGGATCAAACAAATAATTTTTACTTGGTTGACCACTCATGCCTTTCATTTGGAACACATCGCGTCCTGCGGTGTGCGGCACAACTTGCATTAAGCCCATGGCGTTAGCATAGCTTATCGCATACGGGTTAAAGCTCGATTCCGTTTGCATAATGCCCAGAATTAAACTTTCATCCAATCCATAACGACGCGCAACTTTACGCACAATCGGTAAATATTTTTGTGCACGTACTTCCACGTGATTAGCAATCATTGGAATCACCACAAATTGCACTTGATTACCGTTTGATAACCGGCGAGTTTGCAATTTATTTTGAATTAAATATGTGGCGAAATTACTTGCGGTAAACTGATCTGCAATAGAACCACCGCGATTATCAATCACCTGCCCAACCAAGAAAGGGCGAGAGCTAATCGGCACATCACCGGAGGCAAATAAATCGATGCCATTCGCATCAGATCCCATCAATAAGGTGTGAACAATCGCATTATGTAAACGGTTTAAATCTGCCTGCGTTTCGATGGTAATTAAACCTTCATCAAAACTCACATGGCTACGGGTAAAGTAACGATCCGTATATTTCACATAGTCCTTACGACTTGCGACCAACAGCTCGTTGACCCCCCAAATGCGGTCGATATTATTGGCAAATTGTCCGGTTAAAATATCCAAACCACGGGTATCTTTTGCAAAGGCTTCATCGTAATCCAATCCCCGATGATGCGAACCGCCGCCACAAGCATATAAAAAAGGGATAAGGGCTAAAATTAAATACTTCTTCATTTTTTATTTCGCTTCAGGAGGAGTGTAACCTTCAATATGCACATCTTTGCCTTCAAAAAGAAAGCTCACCATTTCCTGTTCCAATAACTTACGATGATCCGCATTCATCATGTTTAATTTTTTCTCATTCACCAACATGGTTTGTTTTTTCATCCATTCGCCCCATGCTTGTTTACTAATAGAATCAAAAATGCGTTTACCCAATTCACCCGGATATAACTGAAAATCCAACCCTTCGGCTTCTTGTTTTAAACGTTCACAAAACACCATTCTTGCCATAATGATTCCTTACATATTGAGTTAATAAATTCTTCACGGGCGTTGCCAACCCGATAGGTTCAGGATGCTGCGGATCATACCAATATTTGACCGCACTTAATAGGTCTGATTGATATTCCTCCGTTTTTTTCGGCACTTTTTTCCAAGGGGAACAATCCTCATCTGCGGTCTCAGTTAAGCTGCCAACTTGCGCATAAATTGGATAAATATCTAAATGAAAATGGCTAAATGTATGACGAAATGCCGGCCACTCCTGATATTGCTTAATCCCGTTTGCGGCTAAATAGGCTAACAACGCCTGCTTTTCAGTAAATTGCGGAAAACAATACAATCCGCCCCATAAACCGGCACTTTCCCGTTGTTCCAAAGCAATCTTGCCATTTTGTTCTAATAACAAGAAATAACTTTCCCGTTCCGGTAGCGTTTTTTTCGGTTTTTTGCCGGGATAAGCCAGCCAATTTTGTTCGGCATTTGCTCGACAATCTTTTTTCAACGGGCAAAGATCGCACTTTGGCTTGGTTCGCGTACACACCATTGCACCAAGATCCATCATTGCCTGATTGAAATCCCCCACCTGTTCCGTTGGAGTCACCTGAGCCGTCAATTGCCACAAACGGTCTTCCGTTTTCTTCTCGCCCGGCCAACCGTCCACGGCAAAATAACGGGATAACACCCGCTTCACGTTACCGTCCAAAATGGGATAAGGCGCATTCAAACAAGAAGACAACACCGCCCCCGCAGTACTTCGCCCCACGCCTGGCAATGCCCACACTTGTTCAAATTCTGTCGGAAATATGCCGCCATATTGATCACGCATGATTTGCGCGGCTTTATGCAAATTTCGCGCCCGCGCGTAATAACCCAAGCCCGTCCACAAATGCAGTACCTCGTCTAACGGCGCATCAGCAAGTGCGGTCAAATTAGGAAACGTTTTAACAAAACGCTCAAAATACGGAATGACCGTTGCCACCTGCGTTTGCTGCAACATCACTTCTGACAACCAAACACCATATAAGGTTTTATTTTGTTGCCACGGCAAATTTTTTCGTCCGTATTTGGCATACCACGACAGTACGGCATGTGCAAAAGGCGCATGGGGAGATGATTGAGCGAGCATAAATCCTGATATATTCATAAAAGTGCGGTCGTAAAAAACAACGTTTTTAAGCGTCAATTTGCAGACAATCCAAGAGGACAAGCAACCGAACCTAATTCGATTGTGCGTAAAATATTCGCTATTTCTCAACCGTTTGATAATACAAAAACCGGCAAAGTTTATCACAAAGTACAATGCACCTTCAGCAAACTTCAAGAAATCACTTAGTGCTTAACCGGGCTAAATTGCTAATGTATTGGAAACAGCCTATAATCAGCCGCTAAAATTTTCCGCAGACAATAATTTCAACTTCAAAGAAGACATGTTAGAAACGCAATCAGAACATTCCATTCAATCGACTTTTGCCGACCAAAAACGCAAAACCGTTGAGGCTGCCGAGTTTACCAAAGACGGACGTTATAAACGCAAAGTGCGCAGCTTCGTGTTACGCACAGGACGCTTAAGCGATTATCAAAAAAACGCCATGAACCAAAACTGGGCAGCGCTCGGCTTGGACTATCAACCGCAGCCATTTGATTTCAATGCAATTTACGGCAACGACAATCCTGTCATTTTGGAAATTGGCTTCGGCATGGGCAGTTCGTTGGTGGAAATGGCGGCACAAAATCCTGATAAAAACTACTTAGGCATTGAAGTGCATACACCGGGTGTAGGCGCTTGTATCGCCTATGCCGTAGAAAAAGGCGTCACTAATTTACGTGTCATTTGCCACGATGCCACCGAAATTCTACGCGACAGCATTGCTGATCAAAGTCTCGGCGGGTTACAGCTGTTTTTCCCGGATCCGTGGCACAAAGCGAGACATCATAAACGCCGTATCGTGCAACCGCACTTTATCGACCGTTTATTGAATAAATTACAGGCGGGTGCTTTCATTCATATGGCAACCGACTGGCAAAACTATGCAGAACATATGTTGGAAGTGTTGCAACAATATCCGCAATTACGCAATACGTCAGACACAAACGACTACATCCCTCGCCCTGATTTTCGCCCTCTGACCAAATTTGAAGAACGTGGTCACCGTCTTGGGCACGGCGTATGGGATCTGTATTTCATCAAATCTTAATTTCATCCACCTCAATAGAAGGAAATCATCATGGCTATTAAACGTAACCAAAGACAACGCAAAAAAATGCATATCGCCGAATTCCAAGAATTAGGCTTTTTAGTGCAATGGCAATTTGCTGAAGGCACTTCCGTAGAACAAATCGACAGCACCGTTGACCGCTTCATCAGCGAAGTGATCCAACAAAACGGTTTGGCTTATGAAGGCAGCGGCTACTTACACTGGGAAGGTTTAGTGTGCTTAGAAAAAATCGGTAAATGCGATGCGTCTCACCAAGAATTAGTGAAAAACTGGTTAACGCAAAACGGCTTAGAACAAGTGGAAGTTAGCGAATTATTTGATATTTGGTGGGATTACCCAACAAAATAATCATTGTAAAAAATAGCTAAAAAACAGACCGCACTTTTCGCCTACAAAGCGCAATAAAAAGTGCGGTCATTTTTTTATGTCTTTTTACAGAATATTACTGTGAATACTTAACGACATTTGCCTCGATTTGAATTTTCTCACCGTTATCAAACAGCAACATCAGCGGAAAATGTCCCCCTGCCTGCAAAGCCGTAGCAGAATCAAACACCATAATATGTAAACCACCCGGCTTCAGTTTTACGTTGCCTTTGGCAGGAATTTCAATACCGTCCGTGGTGATCATTTTGCCGTTTTGTGTGCCGTGCAAAACCAAATTTGCCGGCTGACTGCTCTGCACCATCGCAAGATTCACGGCTTCGTTACCGTCATTATGCAATTCCATAAAAACAGCTGTTGGTTCACCCGCCTGTTGGGTTGCAAAAATGATCGGATTGGTCACACTGATTTTTGCCAACGTGCCAAGAGGCAAAAGTGCGGTCATAAAAAACAACGTTTTAAAAATACGTCGCATCGTTTTCTCCTTTTTCATTTCTTATTGATTTCGTCGGCATTGCCGATTGCCTTTAAAATATAGCAGAAAAATGCTATATTACCGCCCACTTTTTTATACCTATTTTATGCAATTCTAAAACCTCAATGGCAAATTATTACGACATTACACTCGCCCTAGCCGGCGTCTGCCAAGCAGCAAAATTAGTGCAACAACTGGCGTTAAATGGCGAAGCGGACTCAACGGCATTAGAAACTGGTTTAAACAGTTTGCTACAAACCGCACCGGATACGGCATTAGATGTTTTTGGCGGCGAGCTAAACAACCTGAAATTGGGGTTAACCACACTTTGCGAACAGCTTAACGGCAGCGAGCCGGAACTAGGTCGTTATTGGCTCAGTCTGTTAGCATTGGCGGCAAAACTCAACAAAACCCCGGAAGCCAAACAAGAATTGGCACGCCGCATTCAATATTTACCCACACAGCTGGAACATTACCACTTACTCGACGAACAGATGCTGTCTAATTTTGCCGGCATTTATGTGGACGTTATCAGCCCGTTAGGTCGCCGAATTCAAGTGACTGGCGTGACTCAATATTTACAGCATTTAGGCACACAAAATCGCATTCGCGCCGCGTTATTAGCCGGCATCCGTTCCGCTATTTTGTGGCAACAAGTGGGCGGCACCAAATGGCAACTGCTATTTTTCCGCCGCAAAATCGCCACCACGGCACAACACATTCTCTCTTCTCTTTAATATGGAGCTTTCATCTATGCAACTTAGCGCGCTAACCGCACTTTCCCCGATTGATGGTCGTTATCAAGACAAAACCGCCCGTTTACGTCATATTTTCAGCGAATTCGGATTATTAAAATTCCGCGTTACGGTGGAAGTTCGTTGGTTACAAAAATTGGCAGCGACCGCACAAATCACTGAAGTGCCTTCTTTGTCAAAAGAAGCAAACGATTACCTTAACCAAATTGTCGCCAATTTTGCTCTTGAAGATGCCGAGCGCATTAAAGAAATTGAAAGAACGACCAACCATGATGTGAAAGCGGTGGAATATTTCCTTAAAGAAAAAAGTGCGGCATTGCCTGAATTAGCGGCAATCAGCGAATTTATTCACTTTGCCTGCACCTCCGAAGACATCAACAACCTTTCCCACGCATTAATGTTAAAAACCGCACGCGAAGAAGTGTTGTTGCCGGAGTGGCAAAATTTAATCGAAAAAATCACCGCACTTGCCGAGCAATATAAAACCATTCCATTGCTTTCCCGTACGCACGGTCAACCGGCATCGCCAACCACCGTGGGCAAAGAAATGGCCAACGTGGTGTATCGTTTAAGACGCCAATACAAACAGTTACAACAAATCGATATTCTGGGCAAAATCAACGGTGCCGTGGGCAACTATAACGCCCATTTGTCTGCTTACCCGAATATTGATTGGCATACCTTCAGCGAAGAATTCGTGACGTCTTTGGGCATAACATGGAACCCGTACACCACCCAAATCGAACCCCATGACTACATCGCTGAATTGTTCGATTGCGTAGCACGTTTTAACACTATCGTGATCGACTTCGACCGCGACCTGTGGGGTTATATCGCATTAAATCACTTCAAACAACGTACTATCGCCGGTGAAATCGGTTCTTCTACCATGCCGCACAAAGTCAACCCGATCGACTTCGAAAACTCCGAAGGCAACCTCGGTTTAGCAAATGCGGTGATGGCGCACTTAGGCAGCAAATTACCGATTTCCCGCTGGCAGCGCGATTTAACCGATTCCACCGTGTTGCGTAACCTTGGCGTAGGTTTAGGCTACTGCTTAATCGCCTATGCGGCGACCCAAAAAGGCATCAGCAAATTAGAAGTGAACGAAGCCCATTTGCGCGAAGAATTGGATCAAAACTGGGAAGTGCTTGCCGAACCGATTCAAACCGTGATGCGTCGTTACGGCATTGAAAAACCGTACGAAAAACTAAAAGAACTCACTCGTGGCAAATGCGTTGATGCCAAAGCGATGTTTGATTTTATTGAGAAATTAGACATTCCGGCAGAAGAAAAAACGCGCTTGCAACAACTCACCCCGGCAAGCTATATTGGCGCCGCAGTGCAGTTAGTGGAAAAACTATAACGTCATTAAAAAAACGGTCGTACCACATACGACCGTTTTTCTTTTTACCCTTTTCTCTCGCCAAAATTCATTGAAAAAATCTACCGCACTTTTTACGTTAAACCCCAATCTTAATATTGAGAATAATTTGCATTTATAAGAATATTCCCCTAAAATAACCCCGTTAAAATTTAACATTTAGGAAACAATCTATTTAAATCACATCATTTAAAAAGGAGCATTTATGAAACTTAACGCATTAAAACTAGCAACACTTACCGCAGCATTGGCATTCTCTAGCGCCACTTTCGCTGACATTACCGTGTATAACGGTCAACACAAAGAAGCGGCCAAAGCCGTCACCGAAGCCTTTACCAAAGAAACCGGCATCAAAGTGACCTTAAACAGCGCCAAAAGCGAACAGCTTGCCGGTCAATTAAAAGAAGAAGGCGACAAAACCCCGGCTGATGTGTTCTATACTGAACAAGTCGCCTCCTTTGCCGGATTATCTGGCTCAGACCTACTCGAACCCCTCTCTGCCGACATCATCAAACAAACCCAATATAAAGGCGTACCGGTAGCACCGAAAAAAGACTGGATTGCCTTAAGCGGTCGTTCCCGTGTGGTGGTTTATGACAAAAATAAACTCTCCGAAAAAGACATGGAAAAATCCGTATTAGATTACGCCACGCCGAAATGGAAAGATAAAATCGGTTATGTGCCAACTTCCGGTGCATTCTTAGAACAAGTTGTAGCCATCACCAAACTAAAAGGCGAACAAGCGGCGTTAGACTGGTTAAAAGGCTTGAAAGAAAATGGCAAACTCTATGCGAAAAACAGCGTGGCATTACAAGCCGTTGAAAATGGCGAAGTGCCGGCTGCGTTGATTAACAACTATTATTGGTATGCCTTAGCAAAAGAAAAAGGCGAAGATAAATTAAACTCTCGTTTGTATTTCATTCGTCACCAAGATCCGGGTGCATTAGTCACCTACTCCGGTGCCGCAGTGTTAAAAGGCTCCAAAAATAAAGAAGAAGCGAAAAAATTCGTCGAATTCTTAGCCAGCAAAAAAGGCCAAGAAGCGCTTGTGGCTGCCCGCGCAGAATACCCATTACGCACTGACGTGGTTTCTCCATTCAACATGGAACCTTACGCAAAACTAGAAGCCCCTGAAGTCACCGCAACAACGGCGCAAGACAAAGAAAAAGCCAATAAATTAATTGAGCAAGCGGGATTGAAATAATCGTATCACCACAGTGTCTCTCAACGTGAAATACCGTGGGTACAGTTAAAAATATAAAAAGCCACCTGAAAGTGCGGTCGTTTTTTGACACGTTTTTCGGGTGGCTTTTTTGTTGCGAGCGAAATAGCTAAACAAGAAAAAGTTTCCAATAAGATGGAAACTTTTTGGGTTTAGTCATTCTTAATCGGAGGATTCGCATAAATCGGCAATGATGAACGAGAAACCTTAACATATGGGCATTTTTGTTTCATCTGGTGTTGAAATACTTCTGCTTTGTATCTGATATGAGTTTTCTCATAATTGGTGCCCAAAATCACTTCATCTACCATATAGCTGATATCAGCATAAGGTAAATAAATGGATTTGGTCGTTTTGCAATATTCAATTTCCTCTGAGCCGATTTCTGCCATTTTTAGCACCCGGAATTCTTCTTCATCACGGAAGGCAAAGTCTTTAAATAAATAGCGAATATATTCCAACGCATTTTTGTTTTTATCATTAACATGGTCTTTCTCCTTAAAAAAGCCAACAAGCTCTTGTAGGGCCTCCTTAAGTTGATCAAGACGAAAATTATGCCAAACCTTATTTTCACCTATCGGCTTCAAACAGATTCCAAATGAGTTATCAAGCCATCTTTCACATTTTTCTTCGGCAATGTATTCATCTTTATATGCAATATAAGCAACTTGATAAAGTGGTAGTTTTTCATATTCCACGTTGGAAATATCCGTCTCCTTAAATTCAGCTGAATTTTCGTCCAGATTTTTTAGAAAACTACGGAAGGGTGCTGAAATGTCAGGCTCTTTCAACCAATCTCTATTTTTATTAAATACCAAGCAACAGCCCGAAGCTTCTACACCATCTTCTTTGCCATATAAGCGAAATTGATTTAAATCATTCACACGAGCAGAAAAACAGGCAAAGAAAGCATTGTGAGGTGAACAATCTGCTTTATTTTCCAATTCCAAATCTTGTAGCGATAACAATTCCAGTAACCCTTTTCCTTCAGAAGGATCATTCATATAGGTGGAACTGCCTATTCTCATTGGACTAGTCATTGGACTAGAATCATCCTCATGAACAACACCAAATAGTTTGTTACACACTGTGGAAGATGTGTAATGCGCAAGCGGGGTTGAACCCAATTCAATCGGAGGAATATTTAAAACGGCTAAAATAGTAGAAATTGCTTCCTTTAGTTTTCTATCCAAGTTGTTATCCTCATCTGAAAATAACGCCTTACTTATATCTTGTTTTTTCTTATTAAAATAAAGAATCCAATTACTTCTAAGAAAACAAATGTTTCTTAAATAGTGGTAAATTATCTTTTCAACTCTTTTTCTTTCTTGTTCATTATCAAATAGTGGTAACAATTCCAAGGAACCTAAAAAATAGCCCTCCGCATCTTTAATCAAAATTTCAGTTTGTAACTTATCTTCAATTTTAGTCGCTTGTGAAAAATAACAACGACCAAGCCAAAATTGGGCATAGATTTGCTGCTGAATACGTGTTTGCTCATCAGTCAGCTGTTCAGCGAGTTGTAATTGGTGTTTATAATGGTGGTTAATTGCTTTTTCAAATAAATCTTTTACATTCGTTATGTCTTTGGTTCTAATCGCCTGTTCGAAATAACAACGACCAAGCCAAGATTGGGCATGGATTTGCTGCTGAATACGTGTTTGCTCATCGGTCAGTTGTTCGGCAAGCTTGAGCCACTCTTGGTGGTGCTCAATAGCTTGGGCAAATAACCTATTCGCCTCTGTTATATCTCCAACCTTCCGTGCCTGCTCTAAATAACAACGACCAAGCCAAGAGTGAGCATTGATTTGCTTTTGAATACCTGTTTGCTCATCGGTCAGCTGTTCGGCAAGCTTGAGCCACTCTTGGTGGTGCTCAATAGCTTGGGCAAATAACCTCTTCGCCTCTGTTATATCTCTAACCTTCAATGCCTGCTCTAAATAACAACGACCAAGCCAAAATTGAGCATTATTTTGCTCTTGAATACCTGTTTGCTCATCAGTTAGCTGTTCGGCAAGCTTGAGCCGCTCTTGGTGGTGCTCAATAGCTTGGGCAAATAACCTCTTCGCCTCTGTTATATCTCCAACCTTCCGTGCCTGCTCAAAATAACAAAGACCAAGCAAAAATTGAGCATTATTTTGCTTTTGAATTCGTGTTTGCTCATCAGTTAGCTGTTTGGCAAGTTTAAGTTGCTCTTGGTGGTGCTCAATAGCTTGGGCAAATAACCCCTTCGCCTCTGTTGTATCTCTAACCTTCAATGCCTGCTCGAAATAACAACGACCAAGCCCAAATTGAGCATTGTTTTGCTTTTGAATACCTGTTTGCTTATCAGTCAGCTGTTTGGCAAGTTTAAGTTGCTCTTGGTGGTGCTCAATAGCTTGGGCAAATAACCCCTTCGCCTCTGTTATATCTCCAACCTTCCGTGCTTGCTCGAAATAACAACCACCAAGCCAAGAGTGAATATTATTTTGTTCCTCAAGTTGAGAGTTTTTATCTTCAATCTCATCTAAAGCCTGATTAAATTTTGCAATTGCTTGATCAAAATTATTGCTTTTGAATAAACTCACACCTTCTTGAATTAAATCATTAACACTCATTGTTTTATTCCTTATGAAAATGCCTTAACGGAAATTAAATTTCGTTAGTAATAAAAAGACACAATCCATTAAATTTATTTATATAATTCATCTTAAAAATCACTTAATGAGAATTTTAGTTATTTTAATTTCGGAAAGGAAGATATAATGACACACTGAACACAAAATGAAGAAATTTTGTATAGTTAATTTGTGCCAACAACAGCTTTCAGGTGATACCGGTAACTGACAGTGCTTGGCATACAGCTATACTAGCGAGAGCCGTTAATTTTAACCCAATACTCAAAAGGACAGCCCCTTGAGCCGTAATCCTCCGTTTTGGCTAACCGCCTTGATTATTCTGATCAGTTTGCCATTGATTCTACCGTTTCTCTATGTGGTGGTTCGGGCGGTTGATGTGGGTTGGGTGCGCAGTATTGAATTGCTTTGGCGACCGCGTATGTGGGAGCTGTTGAGCAACACCTTGTTATTGATGGTATGTGTAACAACTTTTTCCATTATTCTCGGCACAGTTTGCGCCTTTTTATTGGAACGCTATCGCTTTTGGGGTAAGCCTTTTTTTCAGGTGGCGATGACCTTGCCGTTGTGCATTCCAGCCTTTGTCAGCTGTTTCACGTGGATTAGTCTGACTTTTCGTGTTGAAGGCTTTTGGGGCACGATTGGCATTATGACCTTAAGCTATTTTCCACTTGCCTATTTGCCTGTTGCCGCCACGTTAAAACGACTGGATCGGTCATTGGAGGAAGTCAGTCTTTCTCTCGGTAAAAGCCGTCGTGATACCTTTTGGTACGCCATATTTCCCCAGTTAAAACCGGCTATCGGCAGCAGTATTTTACTCATCGCGTTACATACATTGGTGGAATTCGGTGCCGTGTCTATTTTGAATTATCAAACCTTCACCACGGCTATTTTCCAAGAGTATGAAATGGCCTTTAATAACAATACGGCGGCGTTACTGTCGGCGGTGTTAATGGTTATTTGTGCCTTGATCGTGTTCGGCGAAATTTTCTTTCGTGGACAACAAATCCTGTATAACAGCGGTAAAGGCGTGACTCGCCCTTATCCGGTGAAAAATTTAACCGCCGGCAAGCAATTCTTGGCTATTATTTTTTTCCTCACCATTTTTCTCCTCAGCATCGGTGTACCACTCATTATGTTGATTCACTGGATGTTTGTAGGTACGTCTATTGAAAGTGCGGTGGATTTTTCCGCCTTTTTCGAAGCCTTCAGCAATTCTTTGTTGGTTTCCGGTTTAGGCGCGGGACTCACCGTGCTTTGCGCACTGCCACTCGTTTGGAGCGCCGTGCGTTATCGTAGTCGCCTCACTGTGTGGATTGACCGCCTGCCATATTTATTGCATGCGATGCCGGGTTTGGTAATTGCCTTGTCATTGGTGTATTTCACCATTAACTACGCTTATTCTTTCTACCAAACCTTCCTCATGGTCGTGGTCGCCTATTTCATGTTGTATTTACCCTTGGCACAAACCACGTTGCGTAGCTCCTTGGAACAAATCTCCGATAACGTCGAAAAAGTAGGGCAAAGCCTTGGGCGTAGTCATTTTTATATTTTCCGTACGCTCACCATTCCCGCCATGTTGCCGGGCATTACCGGTGCCTTTGCGTTGGTGTTTTTAAACCTGATGAAAGAGCTCACCGCCACCTTATTGCTCACCCCAAACGACATCAAAACCTTATCCATCGCCGTTTGGGAATACACTAGCGATGCCCAATATGCAGCCGCCACACCTTATGCCATAATGCTCATGCTATTTTCCGGCATTCCGGTGTTTTTATTGAAAAAATATGCGTTTAAATAATGACAATACAAACTTCTATGCAAACAACACCACTCCTCCAAATCCACTGCCTCAATAAACATTTCGGGCAGACGCATGTGCTACGTGATATTTCCCTTGAATTGCACAGTGGCGAAATCTTGTTTTTGCTCGGAGCTTCCGGTTGTGGAAAAACGACTTTGCTACGTGCTATTGCCGGTTTTGAACAACCTGATAACGGTGAAATTTACCTAAAAGAGCGGTTGATTTTTGGCGTAAATTGCAACATTCCGCCACAACAGCGTCGGCTAGGTTATGTGGTGCAAGAAGGCGTGTTATTTCCACACTTGAATGTGTATCGCAATATTGCTTACGGGTTGGGCGATGGCAAAGGCAACTCCCCGGAAGAACGACAACGCATTGACGAAGTGATGGCGCTCACCGGTATTTGTGCGCTCGCCGACCGTTTTCCACACCAACTTTCCGGTGGGCAACAACAACGTGTCGCCTTGGCACGCGCCATTGCGCCAAATCCTGAACTGATTTTATTGGACGAACCTTTTAGTGCCTTAGATGAACATCTGCGCCAACAAATCCGTCATGATATGTTGCAAGCACTCCGCCAAAGTGGTACTTCCGCCATTTTCGTCACCCATGATCGAGACGAGGCCTTGCGTTATGCCGATAAAATCGCTGTGTTGCAAAATGGAGAAATCTTACAAATTGCCAACCCGCGTACGCTTTATTGGTCGCCAAAACACCTTTCCACTGCCACCTTTATCGGCGAAAGCATTGTGTTGCCGGCAACCTTAAATTCACCTTCAACGGCGCATTGCCAATTAGGTGACATTGCCGTCATAGACAAAAGCCAAGGGCAACAACGCGGCAAGCTACTTCTCCGTCCGGAACAATTCTGTTTGTCAAAAACACCGCAAAATTCCACTGCACTTTTTAACGCCATCGTCCGCCACGTGGAATTCAAAGGCAAAATAACGGCGATTCGACTTGAAATAAACGGGTTCGACATTGAATTAGAGGAACACCATGGAATTGAGTTGTGTGTAGGAGATAAGGTTGACGTTTATTTATATGGCACGGGCTTGTTTTATGGGGAATAAGTGTTGGCTTTATGGCGGTTGCAATTTATGTTGTAGGTAAAAAAGCGCTATTCATGAGCTCATGAGTTAAAAAGTGCGGTGCATTTTTCAGTTATTTTTCAAACAGGAAGCTAGCCCAAGTACGTTTCCAACAACACTCTTAATTCATCCCCATCATGACAACGTTTTACAATCTCAAATAAATCCGTTGCTTCTTTATATTCACATTTCAAATACTGCAGCCATTGCTTAATGCGCGCCACGTGGTAAAAACCGCTGTCGTGGCAATTTTCTAATGTGGCGTATTTGCGCAAAATCGGCATGATTTCAGCCCAGCTTAACGGCGCGTCATTATGTTTTAGCACACGGCTTAAATTAGGCATATTAAGCGCCCCACGACCAACCATTAAATCTTCACAGCCGGTTATTTCTAAGCATCGTTGCCCATCTTCCCAACGCCAAATTTCGCCATTGGCGATCACTGGAATATGGAGTTTTTGGCGGATTTCACCAATTTTTTTCCAGTTGATACGATCAGCGCGATAACCATCCGCTTTGGTGCGGCCGTGAATCGCAATTTCGGTGGCGCCACCTTGTTGCACCGCGTCAGCAATGTCGTAAGCAAAGTCGGTGGAATCCCAGCCTAAGCGCACTTTGACACTCACTACCTGTTCTGGTGGGACGGCTTGACGAATGGCTTTGGTGGCTTGGTAAATAAGTTCCGGTTGCTTTAACAAAGAGGCGCCACCGTTGCTGCCGTTGACGGTTTTCGACGGACAGCCACAATTTAAATCAACACCGTGGGAACCTAATTGAATGGCAAGTTCGGCATTTTCCGCCAGCCATTGAGGATGTTGTCCGAGCAGTTGCACACGTACCGGCGTACCGCTTGGCGTGTAGCCCTGTTGGAGTAATTCAGGGCAAAGACGATAAAACACTTTCTGCGGGAGGCGTTGATCCACCACGCGGACAAATTCGGAAATGCACAAATCGTAATCGTTCACTTCCGTTAATAATTGACGCACGAGAGGATCAAGCACGCCCTGCATCGGGGCTAAAATGACGCGCAAAGGTTATTTCCAACCTTTGGCTTTGCAAATCAAGTCGTATGCGGCTTGAATTTGCTGGGTTTTCTCTTTCGCCATTTCCATCATTTCCGGTGGCAACCCTTTTGCCACTAATTTATCCGGATGATTTTCATTCATTAAACGACGATAGGCACGTTTCACTGTGGGCTGATCGTCTGTCGCGCTAACCCCAAGCACTTGATAAGCATCGTTTAAGGTCGGGCCGGAAGAAGATTGAGATTGCTGTTGATAGCCACCTTGGGAGCCGGAATGTTGCTCGTAGTAGCCGCCTTGTTGATAAAAACCACCGCGCGCAAAATGACGCGCCGCCATTTCCATTGCCAACATTTGCTCAAATTGAACGCGGGATAGCCCCAGTTCTTCAGCAACAATAAAGAGCACGTCTTTTTCATTGTCATGTAAATGATCGTCAGAAAATGCGGCTTGAATTTGCACGGATAAAAACGCCCGCAATAAATCGGCACGTTGTCCGCAACCAAGACGAAATTCACGAATCACCTGACGAATCGGAAAATCCACCTGTTTGCCACGGTTAAATGCCTCTTGCGCTAAACGGCGACCGGCATCGTCTAGTTGCATTTGGTCCATTAAATGGGTCGCTAACAGAATGTCATTTTCCGTGACACGCCCTTTGGCTTTGCTTAAATGACCCAACACCGCAAAGGTGGTTTGCATAAACAATAGTTGACGGGTGGTTTTCGTTTTGAAGAAAGAAGAATTGACTGTGCCCAGTTCATACAGTTTTTTGTCTGCAAGATGGCCAAGAAACACTCCCGCCAACATGCCAAAAAAACCGCCCAATCGAAAGCCGATTAAGGCACCTAAAAATTTCCCAATAAAATTCATTGTCGCTCCGTTAGGGTCAAAAAAGTGCGGTGGATTTTCTCAGCAAATTGAAAAACGCGTGAAAAAACAACCGCACTTTCGCTTTATTTAATGCCGTATTGCTCACGATAAGCGCGCATTGCCGGTAAATATTGTTGGTATTCCGGTTGAGTTTCAATGAACGCCATCAAATCGGCAAAATCAATGATAGATAACACGTCGCATTGGTAATCGCGCTCGACTTCTTGAATGGCAGAAAGCTCACCGTTGCCACGTTCTTGACGATTCAAGGCAATCAATACCGCGCTTAATTGCGCTTCATTGGCTTGAATAATTTGCATGGATTCACGAATTGCCGTACCGGCAGTGATCACATCATCCACCAACAACACCTTGCCGCGCAACGGACTACCGATTAAATTGCCACCTTCGCCGTGATCTTTGGTTTCTTTGCGGTTAAAGCACACCGGTTTATTGATGTCAAAGCGGTTGAATAACGCGATGGATACCGCGGTGGCAATGGGAATGCCTTTATACGCCGGGCCAAAAATCATGTCGTACTGCAAACCGGCATCTTGTAAGGCTGCCGCATAAAATTCACCTAAACGGGCAAGATCGGCGCCTTGGTTAAACAAACCGGCGTTAAAGAAATAAGGGCTCACACGGCCGGATTTCAAGGTGAACTCACCAAATTTTAAAACCTGACGGGCAAGGGCGAATTCAATAAACTGTTGTTTATAGTTTTCCATCTTCCTATCCTTATTCTGCCAATGCCGCACGTTGGGTTTGGAAAATGACCTCACAGCCTTGTTTAGCGAGATCTAATAAGGTTAATAATTCCTCGTGGCTGAACGGTTCGCCTTCTGCGGTACCTTGCACTTCAATCATGCGGCCATCTTCCATCATGACCACGTTCATGTCCGTTTCCGCAGCTGAATCTTCCACATATTCCAAATCACATACAGCTTCGCCGTTTACGATGCCGACAGAAATCGCCGCGACCAATCCTTTCAACGGATTTTTGCTTAATGTGCCGTTTACCACTAAACCGTTCAATGCATCACATAACGCCACGCAAGCGCCGGTAATGGAAGCGGTACGAGTGCCGCCATCTGCTTGGATCACATCACAATCCAATGTAATACAACGTTCACCAAGGGCTTCTAAATCCACCATGGCGCGTAAGGAACGGGCGATTAAACGTTGAATTTCTAAGGTACGACCGCCTTGTTTGCCTTTTGCTGCTTCACGTTGCATACGGCTGTGGGTTGAACGTGGCAACATGCCGTATTCCGCCGTCACCCAACCTTGACCCTGTCCTTTTAAAAAGCGCGGCACGCCGTCTTCCACGGTAGCAGTACACAACACTTTGGTATCGCCAAATTCCACCAGCACGGAACCTTCCGCGTGTTTGGTGTAATGACGGGTGATTTTAATTGGGCGGGTTTGGTGGTTGGCACGTTGATTCGGACGCATGAAAAATTCCTCGTTAAGCAATAAAAAAATCGCGCCATTTTAGCACGCAAACTGACAGAAACGAAATTTGGCAGTACAATAGCACGCAAATTTTAGCGCCTAAAAATGAAGGAATTATTATGATTTATAGCATGACGGCATTCGCCAGTTTAGAAATCAAAAAAGACTGGGGAAACGCAGTTTGGGAAATCCGTTCGGTCAATCAACGTTATTTAGAAACCTTTTTCCGTCTGCCGGAACAGTTCCGCAGCTTGGAAAACACCTTACGCGAAACCCTGCGTCAAAAACTCACTCGCGGCAAAATCGAATGTACTCTGCGTATTGATAACAAAAAGCAAGCCGCGACAGAATTACACATTAACCAAGAACTCGCCACGCAAGTATTGCAATCTTTACAATGGCTAAAACAGCAAGCAGGCGAAGGTGAACTCAATTTAACCGATGTATTACGCTACCCGGGTGTAGTGGAAGTACCGGAACAGGATGTAGATTTAATCAGCCAGGATTTATTGGCGGCATTTGAGCAGGTCGTGAGTGAGTTTATCGCCATGCGCCAACGCGAAGGGGAAAAAATCCACACATTACTGACACAACGTCTTGACGCCATCAATGAAGAACAGCAAAAAGTGCGGTCCAAAATGCCGGAGATTTTACAATGGCAACGCGAGCGCATGTTGCAACGCTTTGAAGAAGTTCAACTGCAACCGGATCCACAACGTTTAGAGCAAGAACTGATTATGTTGGCGCAACGCATTGATGTGGCGGAAGAATTGGATCGTTTGCAATTACACGTCAAAGAAACGCAAAACATTCTGCGCAAAGGCGGCGCAGTGGGACGCAAGTTGGATTTCATGATGCAAGAGCTCAACCGCGAATCCAACACCTTGGCGTCTAAGTCCATCAATGTCGATGTGACCAATTCCGCTATTGAGTTGAAAGTGTTAATTGAGCAAATACGCGAACAAATTCAAAATCTTGAGTAATTGATTGATATTTTTAAGGAAAGTACGATGGCCTATTCCCTTTTAACGGCACAACAAGACGACATTATTTGCCCGTTAACGCACTACTCGCTGATTCAAATTGAAGGCACAGAGGCGGAAAAATATTTGCAGGGGCAACTCACTTGCGATGTGACCAAATTGGCAGCCGGTGAATCGACCCTTACCGCCCATTGCGATCCGAAAGGCAAAATGAGCTCGCTGTTCCGTTTAATTCGTCAAGATGAACAGACCTTTTATATGCTGTTAAAAAGTGCGTTATTGCCATCGGCGCTAGATCAACTGAAAAAATATGCGGTATTTTCCAAAGTCACTTTCACGCCGTTAGATTGGCAAATTCTCGGCGCTGCCGGCACAAAAGGCATTGAAAAGTGCAGTCAATGTTCAGCGCAAATTCGCATTGACGTGAAGGCGCAACAACCGCGCATGATTTTACTCAACCCGACCCGTTTAGCCCTCGAACCTACCGTTGAAGCAGAGGCTTGGGATTTATTGGACATTCAAGATGGTATCCCTAGTTTGGCAGCCGCGACTCAATTAGAATTTATTCCTCAAGCGTTAAACCTACAAAGTATCGAACAGGCGATTTCCTTCCAAAAGGGCTGTTACATCGGGCAGGAAACCGTGGCGCGAGCCAAATATCGCGGTGCCAATAAACGCGCTTTATTTATTTTCGCAGCGCAAACGCAAAGTCTGCCGGATATCGGTTCGGCATTGGAAATGGCACTTGGCGACAATTGGCGAGCCACCAGCACCATCACAAGTGCGGTCAATTTTCACGGCGTTTTATGGTTGCAGGCCGTGTTAAATACGCCGTTGGAAGAAGGTCAGGCATTCCGCTTGCCGAACAGCCAAACCTTGCTCGACATGCAACCCTTGCCTTATGAGTTAAGCTGATGAAAGTCGGATTGGTATTAGAAGGCGGCGCCATGCGCGGGATGTTCACCGCCGGCGTGTTGGATGTCTTTTTGGATGAACAGATTCACATTGACGGCATTGTCAGCGTGTCCGCTGGGGCATTGTTCGGTGTGAATTTTCCTTCCAAACAACGTGGCCGTGTGTTGCGTTACAACAAAAAATACCTCAACGACAAACGCTACATGGGATGGCACAGCCTGTTCACCACGGGCAATATCGTCAACAAAGACTTCGCCTTCTATCAATTGCCTTTTGAATTGGACGTGTTCGATCAAGAAGCATTCGCCCGTTCCGGCATCGACTTCTACACGGTGTTAACCAATGTGGAAAGCGGCGAGGCGGAATATGTGAAAATCCACGATGCCTTTGAGCAAATGGAAACCCTGCGTGCCACCTCCGCCATGCCTTTTGTATCAAAAATGGTGGAAATCAACGGCAAAAAATATTTAGACGGCGGCATTGCAGACAGTATTCCCTTGCGTTTCTGCCAACAGTTGGGCTACGACAAAATCATCGTCATTCTCACCCGACCGTTGAATTACCGCAAAACGCCGACCAATCCGTTGCTGTTCAATGCGTTTTATCGCCGTTACCCGAAACTGGTTGAACGCCTGACTAACCGCTATGCCGACTATAACCGCGCAGTGGAAGACGTCATTCGTCTTAACGAACAAGGCGAGATTTTTGTTATTCGCCCTTCTGTTACGCTGCCTATTCGCCGTATTGAAAAAGACGTCGCCAAAGTGCAGGCAATGTATGACTTAGGAGTACGTGACGGGCAAGACATTCTGCCGGCCCTAAAAGCCTATCTGACCAAGTGAAAACACAGGAAAAACCCACCGCACTTTTACCGATTTTCTGCACAAAATATTGTTGCAGAAATGTTAACGATCCTTTAGACTAGCGCCCGCAAATCTAATTTGTAATTTCATTTATATCGCAAGTTTGTGTATAGGAAATGACAAAGCCCTTCTTTTGAGCCTTTTCTCATTGTTATACCTTCCTTGTAATACTTTCATTCACCTTAATAGGATAAAAAATGAACGAAGTTTTACAACAGTTCAAACAACAATATTTGATTAAATATTGGAATCCCGTTATCGCCGTTATCGCCGCCGGTTTAATCTCGGCCTATTATTTCGGCATTACCGGCACGTATTGGGCGGTCACCGGCGAATTTACCCGCTGGGGCGGTCATGCATTAGAAGCCTTGGGCATTGATGTGTCCAATTGGAGTTACTACAAAATCATCGGTATGCAAGGCACGATTTTCACCCGTGTTGATGGTGTGATGATCTTAGGCATGTTTGCCGGTTGTATCTCCGCAGCCTTGTGGGCAAACAACGTGAAATGGCGAAACCAGCCACATAAACGCCGCATTGTACAAGCCTTAATCGGCGGAGCCATTGCCGGTTTCGGCGCACGTTTGGCGATGGGCTGTAACCTGGCCTCGTTATTTACCGGCATTCCACAATTTTCTGTGCATGCGTGGTTTTTCACCATCGCCACAGCTCTTGGAACATACGCCGGCGTAAAAGTCACTTTATTGCCGATGTTCCGCGTAAAACTGGAATTGAAAAAAGGCGCAGCAAAATTACAAGAAAGTGATCCGAAAAGAGCACAACGCCGTTTTTGGATTGGCATGGTGGTTTTCCTCGCTTACCTCATCGCCTCCTTTTATGTGATGACTCAGTCCGTTAAATTGGGCTTCGCCATGCTATGCGGTTTAGCTTTCGGTTTACTTATCGAACGTGCGCAAATCTGTTTCACTTCCGCGTTCCGTGATCTCTGGGTGACCGGTCGCGCTTACATGGCAAAAGCCATTATTTTCGGTATTCTTGCAGGCACCATCGGCGTGTTTAGTTACATTCAATTAGGCGTTCCCGCAAAAATCATGTGGGCAGGTCCGAATGCGATTATCGGCGGTTTATTATTCGGTTTCGGCATCGTGTTAGCCGGCGGTTGCGAAACCGGTTGGATGTACCGTGCGATGGAAGGTCAAGTGCACTTTATGTGGGTGGGGATCGGCAATGTTATCGGTTCGACCTATCTCGCCTACGCATGGGACGATCTCGCTCCGGCTTTGGCGCTTGACTACGAAAAACTGAACTTATTAAAAGAATTTGGTCCGGTCGGTGGATTATTAGTGAACTACGGTTTATTGATTCTCTGCTTAATTGCTGTCGTCTGGTGGGAAAAACGCTTCCTTGCCAAAGCAAAAGCCAAAATCGCCGCTTTCGCACAGGCGTAAAAGTGCGGTTTGATTTGACATTATTTTTATTTCACAGAAGGAAAACACACTATGGCATTTACCGTTGTACACAAATTAGATAAAGATCCAAAAGACATCGTGCCGGATTACACCATCGACACGGTTGGCGAACCTTGCCCATACCCGGCTATCGTCATGCTGGAAAGCATGCCTGAGCTCAAAGAAGGGGAAGTATTGGAATTGTTAAGCGACTGCGCACAATCCATCAACAACATTCCAGTGGATACTAAAAACCACGGTTATACGTTATTAAGCGTGGAACAAGATGGCACAAAATTACGTTATTTGATTCAGCGTTAATCAATGTTCAGAAAAGCAAAGCCCGTTTGATACGGGCTTTATTTTTCCAAAGAAAGGATAAGATAAGTTCTTTAAAAAAATTGACTAAACCTATCAAAAAATTTGCCTATTTCCTCAACAATTTGTCCGAAAAAACGCTAGAATAAGCGGCTTTTTTAATATTCATCGCTATAACATTTATTTCGGGGGAACAAGATGGAAGCTCAGGGGGCGGGTGATTTAATTCGCGTTGTCACGTTATTAGGCGCGGCCGTAGTGGCGGTGCCATTATTTAAACGTATCGGTTTAGGTTCAGTGCTGGGGTATTTAGCCGCGGGCTTAATAATTGGCCCCTTCGGCTTGAAATTAGTGACTGATTCTCACGCCATTTTGCACATTGCGGAATTTGGTGTGGTGATGTTCCTGTTCATGATCGGTTTGGAAATGAAACCGTCCCATTTATGGAGCTTACGCAAACAAATTTTCGGGCTCGGTAGTTTACAAGTAGTAATCTCCGCCCTGTTAATGACCCTCGTTTCCGTACAATTCGGCATTTCTTGGGAAGTGGCCTTTATTTGTTCTTCCGGTTTCGTGCTTACCTCCACCGCCATCGTGATGCAAGTGTTGGGAGAACGTAAACGCCTGTCCACCCGCCCAGGACAAAAAATGGTATCGATCTTATTATTTGAAGATTTGCTGATCGTGCCGTTACTGGCTATCGTGACCTACCTTTCCCCACTCGAAACCGAAAGCACCATTTCTTGGTGGGAATCCGCCACCATCGCCTTAGTCGCGTTAGCCATCCTTGTGCTTATTGGACGTTTCATTTTGAATCCGGTATTCCGTATTTTAGCCGACTCCAAAGCTCGCGAAGTAATGACCGCCGCCGCCTTATTTGTAGTATTGGGCTCGGCATTACTGATGGAAGAAGCGGGCTTATCACAAGCCATGGGCGCGTTTGTTGCCGGCGTCATGCTGTCGGAATCAGCTTTCCGCCATCAATTGGAAGCAGACATTGAACCGTTCCGTGGTTTATTGCTAGGGCTATTTTTCCTCGGCGTGGGAATGTCACTCAATCTCACCGTCGTGGCTGAAAACTGGATGCTAATTGGCATCGGCGTATTCGCCTTAATGCTGACAAAAGGTATCTGTATTTATCTCGTTGCCCGCGCAGCGAAAAGCACGCACAAAACGGCTATGGAACGTGCTTTGCTCATGGCTCAAGGCGGGGAATTTGCTTTTGTTTTGTTTGCTCAAGCCTTCAACCAAAAAGTTATTGATGAAACCGTCAATGCCAACATGACCGCAATCGTTGTGCTGTCCATGGTGTTAACACCTATTATGTTAGTTTTGTATGAAAAATTCGCACCCAAACCGACCGCAGAAGAATTACCCGCTGATGAAATCGATGAACAACATCCGATTCTCATCGTCGGCATGGGGCGTTTCGGTCAAATCGTGAATGACTTATTGCGCTTAAGCGGCTATGCCACCACCGTTGTTGATTTGAACCCGAACATGATCAAAGGCTTCAATGAATACGGCATTAAATCCTATTTTGGCGACGCATCTCGCCGTGAATTTCTCATCGCTGCCGGTTTAGAACAAGCCGAAATATTGGTCATCGCCATTAATAATAAAGAACAAGCAGAAAACATCGTGCACTTTGCTCGTGAAGTGAATCCGAACATTAAAATCATTGCTCGTGCTTACGACCGTTTCAGCACCTTTGCCTTACACGAAGCCGGCGCAGACGAAATTATCCGTGAAACCTTCGATGCCGCCGTACGTGCGGGTAAACGCGCGCTGGAAACATTAGGCATGGAGCCGGAATTAGTGAAAGAAATCGGCGACTATTATTTTGATGCGGATCGCCATGAAGTCGCCCTCATGTCACAGGTTTATGATCCCAACATGGGGTTATTCCAAAACCCGCTCATGCGTGATATTGCCCGCGAATGCGATCAAAAAATGGCGGCCGATATCCAAGAAATCATTCTGAGAGCGAAGGAAAAAGAAGAGGAATAAAACATCGCAAAAACAGACCGCACTTTACGTCCTAAAGTGCGGTCGTTTTTTTATCTGTTTTTATGTCAACTTTCCTCTCACAACAAAATCCGCTGGAAACCCACCGCACTTTATGGTATAAAGCACGCCGTTATTTTGCTGTTTAAAAGTAACGTTTATTTTTTAATCAATTTACTAAAACACACACATATCAGAAAGGCTAAATCGGGGTGCCAAACGGTCGATTGGCTGGATATGTGGAGGCTAAACCCCAAACAAAAGGAAAATTATTATGGCACAAGTTTCTATGCGCGATATGCTTCAAGCAGGCGTTCACTTCGGTCACCAAACTCGTTACTGGAACCCAAAAATGAAACCATTCATTTTCGGACCACGCAACGGCGTTCATATCATCAACCTTGAAAAAACCGTTCCAATGTTCAACGCAGCATTAGCTGAGTTAACCCGCATTGCGAGCAACAACGGTAAAGTATTATTCGTTGGTACCAAACGCGCAGCGACCGATGCAGTGCAAGCAGCAGCATTAGACTGTCAACAATACTATGTAAACCACCGTTGGTTAGGCGGTATGTTGACCAACTGGAAAACAGTTCGTCAATCCATCAAACGTTTAAAAGATTTAGAAACTCAATCTCAAGACGGCACTTTCGACAAATTAACCAAAAAAGAAGCGTTAATGCGTACCCGTGAGATGGAAAAACTTGAATTAAGCCTTGGCGGTATCAAAGAGATGGGCGGTCTTCCAGATGCATTATTCGTGATCGGTGCAGACCACGAACATATCGCAGTAAAAGAAGCAAACAACTTGGGTATTCCTGTATTTGCTATCGTTGATACTAACTCTAGCCCGGACGGCGTAGATTTCGTTATCCCAGGTAACGATGACGCAGCACGTGCAATTCAACTTTATCTTTCTTCTGCTGTTGCAGCGATCAAAGAAGGTCGTGGTAACGAAGCAGCGGTTGCTGAAGAATTAGTGCAAGCCGCAGAATAATTCGAGCGATTGCGATAAGGCGTAAGCCCTTATTAATCAGATGATTAATGAATAAGCAGGGGGCTAAATAGCTCCCTGTATTTTTTAGAGCTAAAAGTGCGGTCTTTTTCCACCGCACTTTAACCGACAGAGGATTTTAAAATGGCTGAAATCACAGCATCATTAGTAAAAGAACTGCGTGAACGTACCGGCGCAGGCATGATGGAATGTAAAAAAGCATTAGTTGAAGCAAACGGCGACATCGAATTAGCCATCGACAACATGCGCAAATCTGGTCAAGCAAAAGCGGCGAAAAAAGCAGGTCGTGTTGCAGCTGAAGGTGTTATCCTTGCTCGCGTACAAAATGGTTTCGGCGTATTAGTTGAAATGAACTGTGAAACCGACTTCGTAGCAAAAGATGCCGGTTTCTTAGGTTTAGCCAACGAAGTAGCTGATTTCGCAGCAGCAAACAAAGGCGCAACTATCGAACAACTTCAAGCACAATTTGAAGAAAAACGTGCTGCATTAGTGGCGAAAATCGGTGAAAACATGACCATCCGTCGTGTTGCTTACATCGAAGGCGATGTTGTAGGTTCTTACTTACACGGCGCGAAAATCGGTGTATTAGTGGCTGGTAAAGGCGCAGACGATGAATTGTTAAAACACATCGCAATGCACGTTGCAGCAAGCCGCCCAGACTACGTTAACCCAAGCGACGTTCCGGCTGAAGTGGTTGAACACGAACGCAACATCCAAGTGGATATCGCAATGCAATCCGGTAAACCACGCGAAATCGCAGAAAAAATGGTTGAAGGCCGCATGAAGAAATTCACCGGTGAAGTTTCTTTAACTGGCCAACCATTCGTCATGGATCCATCTAAATCCGTTGGCGATTTGTTAAAAGAAAAAGGTGCAGACATCTCTAACTTCATCCGCTTAGAAGTGGGCGAAGGTATCGAGAAAGTGGAAACCGACTTCGCTGCAGAAGTAGCGGCAATGTCCAAAGCTTAATTGAACATTTGAGCAAAAAAGCAGGTGTCAAAGCCTGCTTTTTTATTGCCTGTTGTTCCGAAATCCTCCTTGCAGCAATTCTGTTATATCCCATTTCCTTTTCTTCTAAAATCGCCTACAAAATCCCACAAAGTGCGGTGGGAAATCTGCTAAAATAAACACCGGTTTTTTATCGACGAAAGGGCGACATCATCGAAAATTGGCAACGCGGTTTCGTACTACATCGCAAATCTTACAGCGAAACCAGCTTATTGGTAGATTTACTGACCGAAGATTTCGGGCGTATCAGCGTATTGGCAAAAGGCGCACGGGCAAAGCGTTCCATGCTAAAAGGCGTGTTACAACCCTTTACGCCGTTACTGCTACGTTGGAGCGGTCGCGGCGATCTGAAAATTCTCACCAAAGCAGAACCTGCTGCCATTGCCTTGCCATTACAAAATGTTGCCTTGTACAGCGGCTTTTATTTAAACGAACTCATTTGCCGCGTATTGGAACCGGAAACAGCCTATCCGCAATTGTTCCAACACTATTTGCAGTGTTTAACGCACTTAGCCGTATCGCAAACCAATGTGGAACCAGCGCTACGCACCTTTGAGTTTCAACTCTTGCGCACCTTAGGCTATGGCATTGATTTCACTCATTGCGCAGGCTCCGGCAAAGCCGTGAAAGCGGACATGACCTATCGTTACCGCGAAGAAAAAGGCTTTATTGCTTCCTTAATCAAAGATAATTTAACCTTTTACGGGCGGGAATTATTGGCCTTTGAACAAACCCAATTTGACGAACCCTCTGTATTATCGGCAGCCAAACGGTTTACACGCATTGCATTAAAACCGTATTTAGGCGACAAGCCCTTGAAAAGTCGAGAATTATTTACCCAACACAGCTTATATTCAAAATAACATGGCATTACTTTACAGCGACACCAAACCAAAGAAAAAGACCGAAAATTTCACCGCACACATTCTTTATTTGGATTATCAAGGCTTAGGCGTGACTAAAATTAACGGCAAAACCTGGTTTATTGAAAACGCGCTGCCGCAAGAAAGCGTAGAAGTTCGCGTATTGGAAGAAAAACGCCAATACGGTCAAGGTGTAGCACAGCATATTTTACGCCCAAGTCCTCAGCGCCAAACACCGCCATGCGTTTATTTTGAGCAATGCGGGGGGTGCCAAAATCAACATATTCCCATTGAATTACAACGTTCTGCCAAACAAACTGCATTGGTTCAACGCTTATCCCGTTTACAGCCGGTGCCTATTCATTTCACGCCGTTATTGCACGGTGAGCCTTGGCATTACCGTCGTCGGGTACGTTTAAGCGTATTGTTTGACAGTAAAAATCGCAAACTGAATATCGGCTTACGGCGTAAAAATTCACAGCAAATTATTCCTATCGACCATTGTTTGGTGTTGGAAAAGCCGCTGAATGATTTATTGCCCAAACTGACCGCACTTTTCGAGCAATGGACAACGCCACAACAACTGGGGCATATTGAACTTGTTGCGGCAGACAATGGTATCGCCATGTTATTACGCCATGTAAAAAACATTACTGAAATCGACCGCACTTTATTATTACGGTTTGCCGAACAACACCAACTCATGTTATTTGTACAAGAACATGACAGCATTGAACATTGGTATGGCGAACAGCCTTATTACCGTTTGGGCGATGACATCACGTTGCAATTTGATATTCGCGATTTCATTCAAATTAATGCACAATTAAACCGTCAAATGATCGCAACGGCGTTAGACTGGTTGGAGCTTAACCAACAAGATCATGTGTTAGATTTATTCTGTGGCATGGGCAACTTCACCTTACCGATGAGTCGCAAAGTAAAAAGTGCGGTAGGAATTGAAGGCGTTTCTGCGATGGTGGAAAAAGCCCGCGCCAATGCCGAACGAAACGGTTGTCATAATGTCCAATTTTACCGAGCTGATTTGGATAAACCCTTTATCAGTCAATCGTGGGCGCAGCAACCCTTCAATAAAATTTTGCTCGACCCACCACGCACAGGGGCGGCATTTGCTTTAAATGCGCTCTGTCAGTTACAGGCTGAAAGCATCCTGTATGTTTCTTGCAATCCTGCAACACTCGTGCGAGATACGGAAATCTTGCGTGACGCAGGCTATCAATTGGATAAAGTCGCCATGATCGATATGTTCCCACAAACCGGTCATTTGGAGTCGATAAGTTTATTTCGAAAAAGATAAGGATTCATTATGGTCGCTGTGAGAGGATCTCATTTATTAAATCCTAAAGATTTTGAGATTGAAAAATGGTGCGCTAACTTGAATGTAGCGGAAAATGTCAAAGCCAACTTAATGACGGCATGGCATTATTCGCAACAGAAAATGACCTTGCGTGCCGAGCATCAGCAGGAAGAAGCCCATTTGCTGACGTTCGGCGTGGAAATGGTGGAAATCCTCAACAGCTTAAACATGGATGCCGACAGCTTGTTCACCGCCATGCTCTTCCCTATCGTACGCGATCAACTGGTAGATTTAGCCCAAATTGAAGAAGATTTCGGCGCGAATATCAGCAAACTGGTACGCGGTGTTATCGAAATGGATAATATCCGCCAACTCAACATCACCCATTCTGCCAGCAGCTTGCAGGTGGATAACGTGCGCCGAATGTTGCTCGCCATGGTGGATGATTTCCGCTGTGTGATTATCAAATTAGCGGAGCGTATCGCCTTTTTGCGTGATGCCGAAAAAAATTACACGGAAGAAGAACGCGTCCTCGCCGCGAAAGAATGTGCCAATATTTACGCCCCACTTGCCAACCGCTTAGGTATCGGACAGCTCAAATGGGAACTGGAAGATTACTGTTTCCGTTATCTGCACCCGGAACAATATCGCGCCATCGCCAAATTATTAAAAGAACGTCGCCTTGACCGCGAACAATACATCGCCGATTTTGTCTCCGAACTTTCCGGTTATTTACAAGAAAATATCCCACAAGTCGAAGTGTACGGTCGCCCGAAACACATTTACAGCATTTGGCGAAAAATGCAGAAAAAGCACTTAGAGTTCAGTGACTTATATGACGTCCGCGCGGTGCGCATCGTTGTGCAAAAATTACAAGATTGTTACACCGCACTTGGCATTGTACACACCCATTTCAAACATCTGCCAAAAGAATTCGACGATTATGTCGCCAACCCGAAACCGAACGGCTACCAATCTATTCACACCGTGGTATTGGGTAAAGGCGGCAAGCCGATAGAAGTGCAAATTCGTACCCAACAAATGCACGATGATGCCGAACTTGGTGTTGCGGCACACTGGAAATACAAAGAAGGCGCCAGCGCCGGTCGTAACGGCTACGAAGAAAAAATCGCCTGGCTACGCAAACTCTTGGCGTGGCAAGACGATATTGCCGATTCTGGTGAAGTGATGGCGGAATTACGTAGCCAAGTGTTCGATGATCGTGTGTATGTCTTTACGCCAAAAGGCGAAGTCGTGGATTTGCCAACAGGCTCAACACCACTCGATTTTGCCTACGCCATTCACAGTGAAATCGGTCACCGTTGTATCGGTGCGAAAGTGGGCGGACGCATTGTGCCGTTCACCTATCAGCTCCAAATGGGCGATCAGGTAGATATCATCACCCAGAAAAATCCAAACCCAAGCCGCGACTGGCTAAATCCAAACCTCGGTTTTACTCACACAGCAAAAGCCCGTGCGAAAATTCATGCGTGGTTCAAAAAGCTGGATCGTGATAAAAATATTCCGGCCGGCAAAGAATTGTTGGAAAGTGAAATCAACCGCTTGGGCATCAGCTTAAAACAAGTTGAACAACAAGCCTTGCCGCGTTACAACCTAAAAAATCTTGATGATTTATACGCGGGCATTGGCGGCGGTGATATTCGTATCGGGCCGTTAATCAACTTCCTGCAAAACAAATTCATCAAAATCTCCGCGCAGGAAGTGGATGAAGAAATCTTGCGTCACGTCAGCACCAAAAGTGCGGCCAACGCCCAACAAAAAACCGAACGCAAAGATTGTGTTATCGTCGAAGGCGTCGGCAACCTGATGCACCACATTGCCCGCTGCTGCCAACCGATTCCGGGCGACAGCATTGTGGGCTACATCACCATGGGGCGTGGTATTTCCATTCACCGTTGTGATTGCGAACAATTCCTTGAGCTACAAAGCGTTCACCCGGAACGTGTGGTGGAATCCCGCTGGGGCGACAATTATTCCAATGGCTTCCATCTCAACATTCGTATTGTGGCGTCAGATCGCAACGGCTTATTGCGCGACATCACCACCGTGCTGGCAAACGACAAAATCAGCGTACTCGGCGTGTCTTCCCGTACGGATACGAAGCGCCAAGTGGCAAACATTGACATGCAAATTGAACTCAACAACGTAGAAATGTTGAGTAAGATTCTATCCCGTTTAGAAAAACTGGATGATGTCATTGAAGCCAAACGCCTCTAATAACAATAAAGAAACAAAGGAAAACCTAATGGACAAAACGACGGGGCTAACCCACTTAATTAAATCAACCCAATATTCCATGCAAGGCTTAAAAAGTGCGGTCAAATATGAAACTGCTTTTCGCCACGAGCTTTTCTGCTGCCTTTTCATGATTCCCTTGGCATTATGGCTCGGTGATGATGCCATTGAAAAAGCGCTGATGATCGGTTCCGTGTTGCTAGTATTGGTCGTAGAACTGCTCAACAGCGCCATCGAGGCCGTAGTGGATCGTATCGGCACCGAGCACCACGAACTCTCCGGCCGCGCTAAAGATCAAGGTTCTGCCGCCGTGTTTATTGCACTGGTTATTGTCACGATAACCTGGGCGTTCATGTTGTTTAATTAAAAAATGCGGTCAAAACTGACCGCACTTTGATCTGTTCCCGTAGCGGCAACTCATTGCACGAAATCAATGGAGATTCTGTGGCGTTAAAGCAAGCTAAAATAGCGAACACATTTTGTTAGGAGACACCTTAAACTGTCTCCTTTATTTTTGCTTGAAGCCCGGCTATAGCCTTGCATTCATCCTCGCTATGTTTACCCTTAATGGCGATGGATTGTAAAAACGCTTTAATATCTTGTAATTGTGAAATTTTCTCTTCCACCAACGTCAGTTGCTTAAGTACCAATTTGTCCGCATGATAATGGTCGGCGGTGTGAAATTTGAGTACGTTAAGTTGTTTAATATCTTCCAAAGAAAAACCAAGCTGACGACAATTTTTAATGAACATAAGCAGTGCCACACTTTCTTCATCATACGATCGATAACCGTTCAGCTGCCGTTTTGGTTCCGGTAAGACGCCTTGTTTTTCATAGTAACGAATGGTTTCTAAGTGAATCCCGGTACGTTTACTCAGCTCATTGACTTTCATTTCTTCCTCCCCCAAAATTTTTACCATTCTAACAAAAAATACTTGATCCCGTAGTCCCTACGGGCTTTAAGCTGTTCCTTACTTAAACAAATTAAGTAAGGAAGGAACGAGATGCCACATCAACACAAACACGAACATTCACACGCTCATACACCAGCAAATAAAAAGATTTTAAGCACCAGTTTGGTCATTATCAGCAGCTATATGATCATCGAGTTTTTAGGTGGCTATTATTTTAATAGCCTCGCCTTAATGGCTGACGCCGGGCATATGGCAAATGACAGCCTATCGTTGCTCCTCGCCCTCATTGCTTTGTTTTTAAATGCACAAAACCAAAAAAAGTTCGCGCTGTTAAATGGCACTTCTCTGATTGTGGTGGCAGTATGGATTTTGGTGGAAGCGACTGAACGTTGGCAATACCCAACGACAATGTTGGCGTTGCCTATGCTAGGCGTTGCCATCACTGGACTCTTGGTAAACATTTTCGTAGCTTGGCTAATGATGAAAGGCGATCATGAAAACTTAAACATCAAAGCCGCCTATTTACACGTATTAGCTGACCTGTTTGGCTCACTGGTGGCAATTATCGCCGGATTAAGCGCATGGCTACTAAACTGGCAATGGGTTGACCTTGTCGCCAGCAGTATTTTAAGCCTACTAATATTGCGAAGCGGTGCTTCTGTTGTCTATCAAGCCTGTAAAGCATTACGAAACAATGAATCGCATTTTGATACAACACCACACCAACATTAAAAAAACTGTAACAAAAAAGACCGCACTTTTTATCAAGTGCGGTCTTTTTCTTCTGTGTTTTTATCCTCTAACCTTTCTTATCCAACAAGCGAATATAACGTGTGGCCGATAACCATGCGCCGATGTAACCCATAATGACGCAAACCACGAGTAAGAAAAGGAATTCCACCAATCCTAAACCGTTTAAGTTGAAATTGACGGCAAAGATATCGGTCACATATTTCACTGCACCGGTAAAATAGCCAATGGTGAGGCTACTGAAAATACACGCGAAGAAACCACCGAGCGCGGCATAAATCATGCCTGTATAGAGGAATGGTCGAAGGATGAATTGATCGGTAGCGCCGAGCAATTTCATCACTTCAATGTTTGCTTGGTTGCTGTAAACGTCAGCGCGAATGCTGTTGCCGATCACCAAGAAAACGGCAACCGCCATCAGCACGGTACAGAAAATGGCCACATGCGCCACTAACCACGTCAGGGCGGTCAGTTTTTCTAACCAATCGTTATCCAAACGGACTTCTTGAACACCTTTGATTTTATCCAAGTTTTCCCGTAATTCATTACGTTGTTGCGACTCGTTAAACGCTTTGGTCGGTTTAATCATCACCACTGCCGGCAACGGATTATCATCCAACACGTCCAACTCTTCGTTAAAACCTGACCAATGGCGAAACTCGTTCAAACTTTCCTGACGAGAAATATAATTTAATGATTCAACCCCTTCTTGCTGACGGATTTTTTCCACCACCAAGTTGTCATCCTCTTCCGACAAGTTTTTATGTAAATACACGGTCAGTTCACTTTCCGGATAAAACTGCGTGGTGGCGTGATGAATATTTTTCCAAAGCAAATAGCTCACGGTCGGAATCGTTAAAGAGACGGCGATCACCAACACGGTTAGCAATGTGGCAAACTTACGTTTCAATAAATCCGCTAACACCGCACGCAACACGTACACACTTTGCACGCCAAAAGGGAAATTCAAACGAAAACTCATGTTGTCTCCTAGCGTAAATAACCTTGCTCAAGCACCAAGCAAGGTTTTGGTTTTTGTTGCACGATGCCCATGTCATGAGTCGCGATTAACACCGTCATACCGAGACGATTGAATTCTTCAAATAAATTGAAGATCTCTAAGGAGAGTGCACTATCTAAGTTCCCGGTAGGTTCATCTGCCAACAATAATTGCGGTTTATGCACCACGGCACGCGCGATATCAATGCGTTGTTGTTCACCACCGGACAAGTGTGCTGGCAAGTGATTTGCACGATCACGCAATCCCACACGATCCAATGCTGCCAACGCACGGCTATTGGCATCTTTCGGATGTTGTCCGGCAATAATCAATGGCAGCGCCACGTTATCCAACACGGAACGATCCGACAATAAGCGATAATCTTGATGCACCATGCCAATTTGACGACGTAAAAACGGCACTTCATGGTGGGATAAACGGGTAATGTCGTGCCCGTTAAACCAAATTTGCCCACCATTGGCACGTTCCATGCCCATAATTAATTTCAGCAGGGTACTTTTCCCTGCACCGGAATGCCCCACCAAGTAGGTCATGCTACCCACCGGTAAATGAAAGCTTAACCCTTGCAGCGCCGGTTTTCCGCCCAAATACGCTTTACTCACATTTGCAAATCGAATCATTTTTCTTCTCTAAAAAAACACGTCATTTTTGAACCGCACTTTATTCCTCTTCATGAGCAAATAAAGCGTCAATAAATTCTTCCGCGTTAAATTCTCGTAAATCTTCAATTTTTTCACCTACGCCGATATAGCGGATCGGCAAATTAAACTGGTCGGCGATAGCAAAAATCACGCCGCCTTTTGCGGTACCATCCAATTTGGTTAAGCTAATGCCGGTAAGCCCAACGGCTTCGTTAAATAACTTAGCTTGGCTAATGGCATTTTGACCGGTACCCGCATCTAGCGTGAGCATAATTTCATGCGGTGCACTTTCATCGTATTTTTTCATCACGCGCACGATTTTCTTCAGCTCGTCCATCAAGTTATTTTTATTTTGTAAACGACCGGCGGTATCCGCAATGAGCACATCAATATTACGTGCCGCCGCTGATTGCATCGCATCAAAAATCACCGATGCCGAATCGGAACCGGTGCTTTGTGCCACCACCGGAATGTGATTACGCTCGCCCCACACTTGCAACTGCTCTACTGCGGCGGCACGGAAGGTGTCGCCCGCCGCCAACATGACAGATTTGCCTTCCATTTGGAATTTACGCGCCAGTTTACCGATAGTGGTAGTTTTACCTACGCCATTCACCCCCACCATTAAAATCACATAAGGCTTTTTGCTGCCATCAATGCGTAATGGTTGCGCCACCGGTTTTAAGATCTCGCCCATTTCCAATTTAAGTTGTTGGTATAAGGTATCTGCGTTTTGTAACTGCTGACGGGTCGCATGTTGCGTTAAGTTGTTGATAATTTTTGTGGTTGTCGGCACCCCGATGTCAGCGATGAGGAGCTGTTCTTCCAATTCTTCAAACAATTCATCGTCGATTTTTTTACCAAAAAAGAAACTGCGGAAGCCTGCCCCAATATTTTGTTTGGTTTTCACCAAACCTTTGAGTAATCGACTGAAAAAGCCACCTTCGCTTGGTTTTTCTTGTGTTTCCACCATGTCGGCAGCGGCGCTTTCTTCTTCGTGTTCTTCCGTTTCAGCAACAGATTCATCTTCAATATCCACCGCACTTTCGATGCTTTTTTTGACTTCCTCAGAGGATGGCGCAAGCGTCCACGCTTGTGCCGTTAGTTTTTCCTCTTGAGAGGCCTCTACTTGAACGTCATGGCTTTCAGGCACAAGCGTGAACGCTTGCGCCATTGATGTATCTTCCGTTAATGTATTTTCAGTCTCTGCTTCATCTGAAAGTGCGGTCGTTTTTTCTGCCATTTCTTGCACTTCAGATTCATTAGGGAGCTGTTCTTTTGACGCCGGTTCTTTCGGTTCCGTTGATTCTCCTTGTTTATTTTTGCCTAATCCGAACCAAGACCAAAATCCGCCTTTTTTCTTTTCATCTGACATAAATTGCCCACTCTTGTTTAAACTTGATAAAATGCCGCTCATTCTAGCAAAAAAACACATCATTTTCCTGCCGATTTATATGAAAAAAGCAACAACACAACAAAGCACAAAAGGCGAAGTACGCATTATCGCCGGCTTATGGCGCGGGCGAAAATTGCCTGTGCTGCCATCCCAAGGCTTGCGCCCTACCGGCGATCGTGTAAAAGAAACCCTATTCAATTGGCTCATGCCTTATATTGTTGACAGTGAATGCTTAGACGGGTTTGCCGGTAGCGGTTCTCTTGGCTTTGAAGCGCTTTCGCGCCAAGCGGCAAAGGTGACCTTTCTGGAATTGGAAAAAGCCGTGGCGCAGCAGTTAAGCAAGAATATTCAAACCTTAAAATGTGCCGATCGCGCGCAAGTCGTCAATCAAAACAGCCTGCACTTTTTAAATAAGCCGCAAAATCAACCGCACTTTGATGTGGTCTTTCTCGATCCGCCCTTTCATTTTAATTTAGCCGAGCAAGCCATGGTTTTATTAGCGCAAAACAACTGGCTGCGTCCACAAGCCTTGGTTTATGTGGAAACAGAAAAAGGCAAGGAACCGAACGTACCGGAAAACTGGCATGTGTTAAAACAAAAAGACAGCGGGCAAGTAAGTTATCGGTTATATCAGGCGGAGTAATCTCCGCTTTTTTTTCGCTAAAATCGCAACAACTTCACAACATTTTTTTAAGATTTCACCCTATTAATTCACGTTTCATTTATATTTTTTGTATAAAAAAAACACACTCCTCATACCACTTGCTCATCATCATAATTTTCTCACTCTCCATTTGACGGCATATTTGAAAGGAATACACTTAGCTCGTCACGCAAACGTTTACGTAGTTCTATTAGCTTTGCTGAAACGTTAATGCTTGATTTTTTAACCAGATTAAAGGAGGTTTGAATGACCCACATTATCGTTGCAACGCACGGTAAGTTTTCAGAAGAAATCGTCAATTCCGCCGCAATGGTGTTTGGTGAAGATGAAAACTGCCATGTGGTGACTTTTCTGCCCGGTGAAGGCGGTGAACACTTGGTGGAAAAATACAACGCCATTATCGCGACCTTGCCGGAAAACGAGCCTATACTCTTTTTAGTCGATTTATTCGGCGGCAGCCCATACAACGCGGCAGCACGAGTCGCGACAGGACGCGAAAATACGGATATTGTGACGGGCATTAGTTTGCCAATGTTACTGGAAGTATTAGATGCGAAAGACAGCGCAAGCTTAGCAGAACTGGTGGAAACCGCCAAAGAAGTGGGTGTTGCAGCAGTAAAATCCTTCCACCAACCTAAAGAAGACACCTCTTCAGCCTCCTCAACACAAGCCCCTACCAAACCGGCAGAACCTGAAAAAACACCGGAAAAAACGACCGCACTTACCGGCAACATGAATATCACCTTGTTGCGTATCGACAGCCGTTTAATTCACGGTCAAGTGGCGACATCTTGGGCAAAAGCCGTGAAATGCGAAGCCATTTTTGCTGTCAACGATGATGTAGCAAACGATCCTCTCCGCCGAGACTTGTTACTTCAAGTTGCTCCACCACATTTGAAAGCCTATGTAATCCCGGTGGAAAAAGCCATTAAGGTGTATCACAACCCGAAATATGCAGGCAAAAATATTCTGTGGTTAGTGACCAATCCGTCAGACATCGTGCGATTAATCGAGGGTGGTGTGAAAATTGACAAAGTGAATGTGGGCGGGATGACTTATCGCGAAGGCAATAAATTGCTTTCCCAAGCGGTTGCCGTTGATCCAACCGATGTAGAAGCATTCAAACAACTTTTAGATAAAGGCGTGGAATTAAGCTTGCAACAAGTGGCTGCCAATCCGAAAGTAATGCTGACTCACAAAGAACTTAATGCCATTAAATTTTAATTAGAGGACTATTTACCATGACAACAATGGAAATTATTTTAGTCACGCTGGTTGCCGCCATTTGCGGTATGGGAAGCGTGTTAGACGAACGTCAAACCCACCGTCCGTTGGTCGCCTGCACCCTTATCGGGTTAGTACTCGGTGATTTAGAAACAGGGATTATCGTGGGTGGTACCTTGGAATTAGTCGCCCTCGGTTGGATGAACGTGGGTGCGGCAATGGCACCGGATGCTGCGCTTGCCAGCGTAATCGCCGCAATCTTGGTGATCAAAGGCGGTCAAGACAAAGGCAGCGCCTTAGCCATCGCCATTCCTGTTGCCGCAGCCGGTCAGGTATTAACGATTTTTGTGCGTACTCTCACCATTTTCTTGCAGCACAAAGCCGATGATTACGCGGCGCAAGCCAATTTCCGCGGCATTGAATTTTGTCACTTTGCGGGTCTTTCCTTGCAAGCCTTGCGTGTCGCTATTCCAACGTTCTTCGTCGCACTTGTGGCCGGTACAGACACCGTTACCCACGCGTTGAACTCCATTCCGGAAGTGGTCACCCGAGGATTACAAATCGCCGGGGGCTTTATCGTGGTGGTTGGTTACGCCATGGTCATCAACATGATGCGCGCCGGCGCGTTAATGCCGTTCTTCTTCCTTGGTTTCGTGATTGCCTCCTTCTCCGGCTATAACTTAGTAGGCTTGGGTATGTTAGGCACCTGCTTAGCCATCGTTTACATTCAATTAAACCCTCGCTTTAACCAAGCAGCCTTACCACAAACCGGTAGCAAACGCGAATTGGCTGATGATGAACTTGAAGGACTATAAGGAATACGATCATGACTGAACAAACTAAATTAGCATTAACGAAAAAAGATATTCGCAGCACTTATTGGCGTTCCACCTTCCTTTTAGGTTCATTTAACTTTGAACGGATGCAAGCCATGGGTTTCTGTGTGTCCATGATGCCAACCATTAAACGCCTCTACAGTAAAAAAGAAGATCAAGCGGCCGCTTTAAAACGCCACTTAGAATTCTTCAACACCCAGCCTTGGGTAGCTTCTTCCATTATCGGCGTAACTGCCGCGATGGAACAAGAACGAGCCAACGGCGCAAAAAACATTGACGATGCGGCAATCAGTGGGGTGAAAGTGGGTCTC
This sequence comes from Aggregatibacter segnis, assembly GCF_003130075.1. Taxonomy (GTDB): domain Bacteria; phylum Pseudomonadota; class Gammaproteobacteria; order Enterobacterales; family Pasteurellaceae; genus Aggregatibacter; species Aggregatibacter segnis_A. The sequence goes on from NZ_NRCW01000005.1 coordinate 89,644, forward strand.
ATGGGGCCACTTGCCGGTGTGGGTGACCCGATTTTCTGGGGCACACTACGTCCGGTGCTTGCAGCACTTGGTGCCGGTTTAGCCATTACCGGTAACTGGTTAGGACCATTGCTATTCTTTATCGGAATTAACCTTTGCCGTGCCTTAAGCCGTTGGTATGGTTTTAAATACGGCTACGAAAAAGGGACAGAAATCGTTAACGACATGGGCGGCGGTCGCTTACAAAAATTGACGCAGGGGGCGTCTATCCTCGGTCTCTTTGTGATGGGCTCACTAGTGTCAAAATGGACCACTATTAACATTTCACTGGAACTGCTACGCTATAAAAACCAAATGGGCGAAGAAGTGGTCACGACCGTGCAAAGCGTATTAAACGATTTGCTCCCGGGCTTGGCGGCGCTGCTACTCACTTTTTTGTGTATGTATTTGCTACGCAAAAAAATCAACGACATGTATATCATTTTCGCACTATTCGGCGTGGGTATCCTCGGCTATCATTTTGGCGTGTTAGCATAATTTAACCTCACATAATCATGGCGCGCGTCTTTTGGCGCGTGCCTGTTTTATTTTAACAAGACACTGTTCAATCAGCGGATTTTCAATGAAACTCAAGGATCTCATCAAAGCACCACCAGCCGAAGGCTACATCAAAAATTCATCGAATTTAGTAACCGCACTTTTTATTCTCGCCGGCATCCTTTATTACCCCACCAACGGCTACGGCTCCGTCATTGCCTTAGCAGCGGCGCTTATCGTGTTATTCGGGCAAAAGATGCTAATTGGGCAAACCAACAAAGATTTTGCAGACATGCAATTTGCCGAAAAGCAATTCGCACAAACCCAAAATGCCGATTACGTCCGTTTCATCCAAGCCCGTGCCACACAAATTTTGAACGACAATAAAGTGTTATCGGAAAAAGGCAAGAAAGAACTCGTCCGCATGCTGAAGTTCGCCGAAACCGCTTTGGTACCCTCATCACCATACAAAGCGGTATTCAGCGACATCGACGGCACATTGCTCAACAGCCAACATCAGATCACGCCCAAAACGGAAGAAGCCATTAAGAATGTGCTAAAACAAGGCGTTCCATTTATCCCTGTTTCCGCCCGTCCGCCTTATGCCATCACGCCTTACACGGAACTGCTCGGCGCACAACATGGCATGATTTGTTACAGTGGGGCATTAATTTTAGATAAAAATCTGACCGCACTTTATAGCGTGACTTTAGAACCGCAAGACTTACAAAAACTCAACGAGCTTTTAGCCGACTATCCCCATCTGTCCATCAGCTACTACGCCGGTTTGGATTGGTTTTGCAATGATGTGAACAATAATTGGATCAAGCAAGAAAGCGAAATTACGGGCTTAAGCGCCAAGTTGCTGCAAGGCAACCTCACGGACGTACACAAAATATTAATCATGGGCAGCGCCGAAGAAATCCAAATGGTGGAACCCGTGCTGAAACAAGCTCTGCCACACTTAAGCATTCACCGCTCCAAAGACGAATATTTAGAAATCATGAACCCTGCTGCGACCAAAGCGAAAGCCATTCAATTTATGGCGCAACATTTGGGCATCAATGCCAAGCAAGTCATCGCTTTCGGCGACAATTTTAACGACTTGGATATGTTGCAATACACTGGCCTTAGCATCGCCATGGGCAACGCCCCCGATGCTATAAAACAAGCAGCAAAAGAAGTCACCGCCACGAATAACGAAGACGGCATTGCATTGGTGTTAAATCGGGTGTTTGGGAAGTAAACCTAATTAAAATTCAGCGTAAAAAAAGACCGCACTTTTAAACCCAAAGTGCGGTCTTTTTTTCTAACGTTTTTACGGTGACAATCTTACTTTCTTCCATTCCCCATTTTCTAGCAAATAACAGATTCTGTCATGTAGGAAGTTAGGTCTGCGTTGCCAAAATCCGATAACCAAATCCGATTTAAAGCGTTTCGTTGGAAGGCCAGGCATTGACCACCGCTTTCACGAGAGTTGCCAGAGGAATAGCAAAAAAGACGCCCCAGAACCCCCATAAACCGCCAAAAATCAACACGGCGATGATGATAATTAATGGATGAAGGTTGACGACTTCGGAAAATAAAAACGGCACGAGAAGATTTCCGTCTAATAATTGGGAAACAACAAAAGCAATCAGGATATACCAAAACGTGTGTGTGTCGCCGAATTGAAAAATGGCCACCAACACAACGGGAATTGTCACTAGCACTGCACCGATGTAAGGCACCAAGACGGAAAATCCAACCGCCACCGCCAACAGCAACGGATAATTCAAGCCGAAAGTTAAGAAGATGGCGTAAGTAACTGCGGTCACGACCAAAATCTCCAGCAATTTACCGCGAATATAATTGGCAATTTGCTGTTGCATTTCTACCCACACTTTTGAAGCAAGTGTACGATTACGCGGCAGAAAACGGCTGACGCCATCAATCAGCTGACGTTTATCTTTAAGTAGGAAAAACACCATTAACGGCACCAAGAAAGCATAAATCCCGAGCGTCACCAAGTTCATAATGGAAGCTAAAGAGAGTTTCAATGCCGATTCGCCTAAGTTGAGGATTTTCTCTTTTACCGTACCGAAAATGGATTCTACGGTTTGTGCATCAATCAGTTCCGGATAGCGTTCCGGCAAAGATAAAAGCCACTCGTTAAAGCGATTAAACATGTGAGGTAAATCACTTAATAAATTCGCTAACTGTGCCCATAAATTCGGAATCAAAACTAATACAACAACAAAAACCAAGCTGATAAAACTGCCTAGCACCAACATCGCAGCCACTAAGCGGGGACACTTCAATTTTTCATTTAATAAGCGTACCGGCCATTCCAATAAATAGGCCAACACAATCGACACTAACAACGGTGCAATAAGATCGCTGAAAAAATAAATGGACACGAAACCGAACAGCAAAATTGCCGCCAATCCCATAGCTTGCGGATCGGTGAAGCGTCGGTTATACCAACTTTTAAACATTTCAATCATGTTTGATTCCTCTATAAAACCTGCCTGATTATAAGGTAAAATCTATGTAAAGCACACATTAAGCAGGAGGAATTTCTATGTCGATTACTATCTACCATAACCCACGCTGTTCCAAAAGCCGTGAAACATTAGCCTTGTTGGAAAGTCAGCATATTCAACCGAATATCGAACTGTATTTACAACACAACTACGATGTTGAAACGCTACAAAGCATTGCAGATAAATTGGGTATTACGGATATTCGCCAAATGATGCGAACCAAAGATGAACTCTATAAAACCTTGGGGTTAGATAATCCAAGCCTAACAGCACAGGATTTACTCAATGCCATTGCACAACATTCTGAATTATTAGAGCGCCCGATTGTGGTGAATGGCAATAAAGCCAAAATCGGACGCCCGCCGGAAAGCGTGTTATCCATTTTATAAAAACACCGTCAAAAATCCGTTGGATTTTGTAACCGCACTTTGTGGTGTAAGCAGACAAAAATAAACCCGATTCCATGTCGGGTTTATTTTTTATTGGTTACTCTTTCGCGAGGCCTAAATTGCCGATTTTAATCCCTAAATGCCCCAATGCTACCGGAGAAATTTGTTCACTCAAATAAATGAACAATTCATCCAAATCGGTGAAGTCTTTTTTGATTTTAATTTGGTCTTCCACTTTGCGGGTAAAGGTATATGTTGTTTGATTGCCGTTGATGTGCGCTTCTAAGGTCACATAAATGGTCTCAAAAAAGTGGCTTTTCGCGCCTTCTTCGCCAGGATCGCTGATTCTGACGTTCCATGTGTTGTTAAATAAAATTTCTGTTTTCACTGTCATAATAACCTCATTTATATCAATACATTACATAAACTTTACGAATAGAAAAAAGCCCGATAATAAAATCTCTTATCATAGAAATCTTATTATCGGGCTTTTCGTAATAACGATTCGCATGTTTCGCTTGACGTTGATAGCTGCCTTTGCCTTTCTTATTTCGTTCAACACGTTGGCGAAAGAGTTTATCGTGTAATAACGCTTGAATTGCATTCTCTTTAATCACACCGCGCTGATGCTGATAGGTCATCGTTCCTTGAGAATTCTGAGGCGGTGTCTGCAAGGCATGTTTTTGTTTTGCCATGATTTTTCCTCTTATGAATGAAAATAGGTTGTGTTTTTTAAGGGCTAAAAAACGGCACACATTATAGCGGATTCCGCTGAAATGAAAAGCTGTTACACGGAAAGGTAAGCGCGAAAACCCGATTTTTATTGGCATTTCACTGTCGCCTTTTTGTACAAAAAAAGGTAGAATTAGCCCCTTTTTTATTACCCGCGATAGACTTTTTGAGAAAATTTATGAGTTCAACCCCAAACATCGGCTTTGTCAGCCTTGGCTGTCCGAAAAATTTAGTGGATTCAGAACGTATTCTGACAGAATTACGTTCCAACGGTTATAACATTATTCCGAGCTATGAAAATGCCGATTTAGTGATCGTGAACACCTGTGGTTTTATTGACAGTGCCGTACAAGAATCTTTGGAAGCCATTGGCGAAGCCTTGGAAGAAAACGGCAAAGTGATTGTGACCGGCTGCCTTGGTGCAAAAGAAGATCAAATTCGCCAAGTTCACCCAAAAGTGTTGGAAATCAGCGGTCCGCACAGTTATGAAACCGTGATGAACCAGGTACAAAAATACGTACCGAAACCGGCTTATAATCCGTATGAAAGCCTGCTGCCGGCGCAAGGTGTGAAACTCACGCCAAAACATTATGCCTATTTAAAAATTTCTGAAGGATGCGACCATCGTTGCACGTTCTGTATTATCCCGTCCATGCGTGGCGATTTGGACAGCCGTCCGATTACTCAAGTTTTGGATGAAGCCAAACGTTTGGTGGATGCCGGCGTAAAAGAGCTGTTAATCGTGTCCCAAGACACCTCCGCTTATGCCTTAGACCAAACCAAAGAAAACCAGAATAAAACCGTCTTCTGGAACGGCATGCCAATTAAAAATAATTTAATCAGCTTGTGTCGCCAATTAGGCAATTTGGGCATTTGGGTTCGCTTGCACTATGTTTATCCGTATCCACATGTGGACGAATTGATTCCGCTCATGGCGGAAGGCAAGCTGTTGCCTTATTTGGACATTCCATTGCAACACGCCAGCCCGAAAATTCTGAAAGCCATGAAAAGACCCGGCAAAATCGACCGCACTTTAGAGCGCATTAAAGCATGGCGTGAGATTTGCCCGGAATTAACCTTACGCTCCACCTTTATCGTTGGTTTCCCGGGAGAAACGGAAGAAGATTTCCAAATGCTGTTGGATTTCTTGAAAGAAGCACAGCTAGACCGCGTAGGCTGTTTCAAATTCAGCCCGGTAGAAGGTGCAGAAGCGACAGAGATGCCGGATCAAGTACCGGAAGACGTGAAAGAAGAACGCTATCACCGTTTCATGCAACTCCAACAAGCCATTTCCGCAGCCCGTTTACAACAAAAAATTGGCAAAACATTAAAAGTGATTGTAGATAACATCAACGAAGAAGGCATTATTGGTCGTTCCATGGCAGATGCGCCGGAAATTGATGGCTTGGTGTATGTAGATAATCAAAGCCAAAGTGCGGTCAATATTGGCGATGTGATTTCTGTGCAGATTACGGATGCCGATGAATACGATTTATGGGGAACTTGTTAATCCCTTCAACAAAAATCCTCGCCATGAGGATTTTTTTTATGACTTTTGAGAGAGAAAAAATGCAACCAATCAAAATCCTTTTCGTCTGTTTAGGCAATATTTGTCGTTCTCCTATGGCGGAATATGTTATGCGGGAAAAAATCAAACAAGCCCATTTGCAGCGTAAAATCCTGACTGCCAGCGCCGGAACCTCCGGGTGGCACGACGGCGAAGGCATGCACTGCGGCACTGCCGACATACTGGATCAACATAAAATCGCTTCAAATGATTTTGTCAGCCGTAAAGTGCGGTCAAAAGATTGGGCGGATTTTGATTATCTGATTGCCATGGACAATGAAAATTTACGGGATTTGGAAAAGCTATTTGGACATCATCCGGAAAAACTGTTTCAAATCACCGCACTTTGTCCTGATTTAGGTATCGATCACATTCCGGATCCTTGGTACACCAAGAACTTTCAGCAAACTTATGCCTTGCTCGATCAATGTTGCGATGCCTTATTAACCAAAATTCGTCAAACACATCATTTGTGATAGAAATGTTAATTTGATACATGCATTTTGTGATCTCTCGCACGTTTATTTCGCCGCGGATTCGGTAAGATAATGCCAGCATAACTGCCGTTATGTCATGTAAAATTTATAATGAGGTATTTCCACTATGTTTCCAGAATTTAGAGATCTAATTACCAAACTGAAAGTTGAAGATGCTTACTTTGCAAATTTATTTGATAAACATAATGAACTAGACCAACGTATTAAAAACATCGAATCCAATATTGAATTGGGTACGCACAATGAAGTGGAAATGTTGAAAAAGGAAAAATTACGTTTGAAAGATTCGATGTACGAAGTCTTGAAAAAGGCCAGCGCAAAATAAACAAGCATAAAAACAAAAGACCGCATTGAAGTGCGGTCTTTTTTATGGACATTTTTAGTGTTTGCCGCCACAGCCGCAACCACCGCCATGGTGATGATCGTGATCATGATGGTGACCATGTCCGCCACAGCAACCTTCGTGCTGATGATCATGGTCGTGATGATGGCCATGACCACCACAACAATCTTCATGGTGATGATCGTGGTCATGATGATGGTGGTGATGATGATGGTGGTGATGACCGCCACAGCAAGAATGACCTTCTTCATCGCTATCATGACCATGACCGCCACAGCAGCCACCTTCTTCATGTAAATGACCGTGTGCGATTTCTTCTAATGTCGCCTCACGGGTATCAACGACTTCCACGGTGAAATGTAATTCTTGACCGGCTAACATATGGTTACCATCAACCACAACATCCGTATCGCCCACTTCAGTAATCACAACTGGCAATGGTCCCATATCCGTATCTGCAATGAAACGCATACCGACTTCTAAATCTTCCACGCCAACAAAAACATCTTTTGGTACGCGTTGCACCATATTTTCGTTGTATTCACCGTAACCGTCTTCCGGTTTCACGCGAACTTCAAATTTATCGCCCACAGATTTGCCTTCCAAGGCATTTTCTAAACCCACAACAAGGTTATTATGACCTTGTAAATATTGTAACGGTTGATTTACCGGTGCTTCATCTACCAACACACCGTCTTCCGTACGAACTTGATAAGCAATGCTTACCACAACGTTTTTTGCAACTTTCATTATTTACCTCGTTTATTTTAAAAGAGAATTTCTGCGTAAAACCGCCTCACAGAAAAACCTCGCCATTCTATAAGAAATACCGACAGGGAAAAAGCAATTAATTTAATGACACGATTTTCCTTCTTACAACTACGCTTCATCCAGTATAACCAACATATGCATCACACTTTGCTTTTTTAGTCTTATACCATGGCTAAAAGAGAAAAGTGCGGTCGTTTTTACGGCTATTTTTTAATGCTTAACGAATTCCTCTTCGTCATCATCTAAATCATCTTCATCATCAAAAAACTCGCCGTCATCACCGTATTCATCCTCATCCGCATCGGGATCTTCAAAGTAGGTCCCCCAACCATCGTAGTTGCCTTTATACTTTTCCAACAATGGCAATAATTCTTTTTGTTGCGCATCAATGATTTCCGGTCTCAATTCCACTTCGCTGATGATGTCACAGCAGAAAATCGCCTTGCCATTTTCCTCTTCAAACTCTTCCGCTTCAGAAACTTCATACCCTGCTTTAAACGCCTCCATGGCAATTTTCTCAAGCAGATCAAAATTATGATGAGAAATGTGGTGTTCAATAATATAAAGCGCATCCGGATCACTACCGTCATTTAATAAATCGGTGATGATCTCGCGGGTTTCGTTTTGTAATTCAATTAAATCGCTCATAATTTTTCCTTACTGAAAAATAAAAAGAATGGAATAGGGAAGAGGGATAAAGAAAAATCTTCCCACAAGGAGAAGATTTTATCTAATAAAAATTATTTTTTAAGTAAATCGCGGATTTCAGTCAATAATTTTTCTTCAGCGCTAGGTTCTTTGACTGCTTCGACTGGTTTCTTCAATTTATTCAATGCTTTAATCATCATAAAAATCGCAAACGCAATGATGATGAAATCAAATACATTTTGAATGAAGACACCATAGTTTAATGTCACTGCCGGAATATCACCAGCAGCTTCCGCCAAAGTGAGTTTAAGGTCTTTAAAATCAATCCCACCGGTTAAAATACCTAATACCGGCATAAAAACATCTGCCACTAATGAACTGACGATTTTGCCGAATGCAGCACCGATAATCACACCGACAGCCATATCAACAACATTGCCACGCATGGCAAATTCACGAAATTCTTTAATAAAACTCATAAACGCTCTCCTAAGATAAATCAAAATATCAACGGTAAAATATTTGCCGATTGGTTAAAAAAGGCGCACATTATAGTGAGTTTGCGCAGAAATAACAATTTTTATTCAAATAAAAAATGCGGTTGGCTGGAATAGCTTCTCGACATCGGAAATATATTTTTTCTCGCTTAAATACACCACAACATGATCGCCTGCTTGAATAACGGTTCTTGAATCCCCAATCAATACATCATTGCCTCGTAAGATCGCACCAATCACCGCACCGGTAGGCATTTTTAATTCATTAACCATGCGACCGATAACATGAGAGCTACTTTCTTCACCATGAATAATGATTTCAAGCACTTCCGCTAGTCCGTGTCGCAAAGAAACAACATTTGCTACATCCCCTTTACGCACGTGACCAAGCAAAGCGGAAATCGTTGCTTGCTGTGGAGAAATCGCAATATCAATGGTGCCGCCTTGAATCAAATTGATATACGCAATGCGCTGGATCAGTACCATGGCTTTTTTCGCGCCAAGCCGTTTTGCCAATAACGCCGACATAATATTGGCTTCATCATCGCTCGAAAGTGAAAGAAATACATCGATATTTTCAATATGCTCTTCAAACAGCAAAGACTGATCAGAGGCATCTCCATTGAACACCAACGTTTTAGATAATTTTTCCGCAAGCATGGCTGCCCGTTCAGCATTACGTTCAATAAGTTTCACGGTGCAATGGTCTTCTAACAATTTTGCCACGCCGGTAGCAATATTTCCTCCCCCCACAATCATGACGCGCTTATAGGGTTTTTCGAGGCGTTGTAGCTCACTCATCACCGCTTTAATATGCACGGTGGCACAAATAAACGTAATTTCATCGCCGGCTTCAATGATTGTTGACCCCTGTGGACGAATCACTTTATCTTGGCGCAAAATAGATACAATACGGCAATCAATATGCGGTAAATGTTCTTTCAGCGTAGAAATAGAATAACCAACCAGCGGCCCACCGTAATAGGCTTTCACCACAACCAAACTGATCTTATCTTTCGCTAAATGCGCCACTTGTAATGCGCCGGGATAGCTAATTAAACGAACAATATCCTGCGTCACCAAATTTTCCGGTGAAATAATATGATCGATAGGAAACGCATCGTCAGAAAATAATTTCTCTTTTTCCTTCAAATATTCACTATTACGAATACGGGCAATTTTAGTTGGCGTGTTAAACAAGGTATATGCGATTTGGCAGGCAACCATGTTAATTTCATCGGAACTGGTCACTGCAATTAATAAATCGGCATCAGGCGCACCGGCATCACGCAACATCTTTGGTGAAGAGGCTAACCCTTGCATCACCCGCAAATCGTGTTTATCGCGTAAATGCTCCAAACGCAAGGATTCATCGTCAACCAAGGTAATATCATTGTCTTCGCTCACTAAATTGGCTGCCAAGGTAGAACCGACTTGCCCTGCGCCTAAAATAATTATCTTCATTTGATTCTCTCCATGGCTAACGTTAGCCCTGACGTTTCACCAATTTCGCGTAATAAAAACCGTCGCCACCGTCTATCTGTGGAATAAATTGAAAACCGACCGCACTTTGATTACACGCAAGCACATCAGATGGTAAATCCAACGGGAGCAATTGCGCATCAGGTGTCTTTTGTAAAAAACGCTCAATCTGCTGGCTATTTTCTTCTGCAAGCACAGAACAGGTTGCATACAACAATACCCCATTCGGTTTCAAATAATGCCACAATGCATCCAAAATCTGCCCTTGCAAAGCGACTAACTGCTCGATATCAGCCTCTTTACGTAACCATTTAATATCCGGGTGACGACGAATTACCCCAGTGGCAGAACAAGGTGCATCTAATAAAATGCGGTCAAAACGCACCGCACTTTTGTCCAATTCTGCCAGCCATTCTTGCGGATTGGCCGCATCACCGCACACGACTGTCGCCTGCTGTTGCATGCGTGCTAAATTTTCTTTCACCCGTTGTAAACGGTTTTCTTCCACATCCAACGCCATCACATCAGCCTGCGGCGCCAGTTCTAAAATATGGGTGGTTTTGCCTCCCGGTGCCGCACAGGCATCTAAAATAACCTCATGATTTTGTGGCTGTAATAATAATGCCGACCATTGTGCATGAAGATCTTGAACTGTCACACCACCTTCGGCAAACAACGGTAAATTTTGCACGGCGGTCGGCTGAGTTAACCCCAGCGCCTGCGGATGAGACGTTACCTGTGTTTCCATCTGCTGCGCTGTTAATAAAGTGCGGTAAGTTTCCAAGCTGTTTTTTTGCGTATTCACCCGTAACCACATGGGTGGCTTTTGATTATTGGCGTCAATGATCTCGCGCCAGTTCAGATAAACCTTTTTCAGTTTATTCACAAACCAATCAGGATGCAGCGTTTGCCAATGTTTATCCACAATCGCAAGAATATCATCTTGTTCGCGCAAAAATCGACGCAGCACCCCATTCACCAAACCACGAAAACTATCAGATTTTAAGGATTTTGTCGCATTCACCACTTCATCTACCGCGGCATGCGCCGGCACACGCATATAAAGCAGCTGATATAAACCGACCAATAGCAAACAATGCACAATGCGCGTTTTGCCTTTAAGTGGTTTATCCACAAGGCGTTTGATAATTTGTTCTAAACGAGGCAGTACGCGACATACGCCGAAACAAATTTCTTGCAACAAAGGTAAATCTTGCGCTTTCACCGAAGATTGCGCTTCCGGTATCAACGTAGACAAGGATTTCCCTTCATCCAATACTTGCAAAATCACTTTCGCCGCCATCGCACGCGTAGAAAGTGCGGTTGTTTTTGGCGGTGTTTTTTTAGATGAGTATTGTTTTTCCATTAGGCCAGCACCTTACTCACTTGGAACCAATCGGCACGACTGTTTAATAGATCCTGTGCCGACATGGGTTTCTTACCCGCCGGTTGTAATTGCAATAAATTCAGTACGCCATCCGCTGTCGCGATTTGGATACCCTGTTTATCAGCGGCTAAAATCGTCCCTGGTGTTTTATTCACATGGGGCAACACGGTTGCCTGATACACTTTCAGCGTTTGCGGATGATTCTGTCCATCCATTAATTCCAAATAAGCCATCGGCCAAGGATTAAATGCGCGAATGTTGCGTTCCAACTGCGCAGCCGATAGCTGCCAATTTAACTTGGCTTCTTCTTTGGAAAGTTTGTCAGCATAATTACTTTGGGTGTCATCTTGTTTTTCCGCGGTGAATTTACCGGTTCCTAAATTATCCAATACATCAATTAATGCCGACGGCGCAAGCTCTGCCAGTTTGTTATAAAGGCTTATGGACGTTTCAGTCGGTAAAATATCACAATACACTTTATGCAACATATCGCCTGTGTCCAACCCGGCATCCATTTGCATAATCGTGACACCGGTCTGTGCATCGCCTGCCCAAATTGCCCGTTGAATCGGTGCGGCACCACGCCAACGCGGCAACAAAGAACCGTGCACATTTAAGCAACCATAGGTTGGTGCATCTAAAACGGCTTGAGGCAAAATCAAACCGTAAGCCACCACGACCATGACATCTGCATGCAACGCACATAATTCTGATTGCGCTTCCGGCTTCCGCAAGGATTTCGGTTGATAGACAGGAATCTGATGTTGCTCGGCTAACTGTTTCACAGGGCTGGCTTGCAATTTTTTACCACGCCCGGCAGGTTTATCTGGCTGGGTGTAAACTGCAATAACGTTATGGGAAGAATTGAGTAAAGCTTGTAAATGCTGTGCAGCAAAGTCCGGCGTGCCGGCAAAGATAATATTGAGTGGTTTCATAATGTTCTACGTCATAGATAAATAAAAGTGCGGCTAAAAATTACCGCACTTCTGGAGGATTCACAATTATTTTTGCTTTTCCATTTGTTTTTTCACTTTCATCAGCTTTTCTTTTATGCGCTGACGTTTCAACGGAGAAAGATAATCTACAAAAAGGATACCGTTAAGATGATCAATTTCATGCTGAATACAAATAGCCAGTAAACCATCGGCTTTTAAGGTAAATTCTTTACCATCACGATCTAAGGCTTTTACTGTCACTTTCTCTTTGCGAGGCACTAAAGCACGAAATCCGGGAATAGATAAACACCCTTCTTCAATACCGGTTTCACCTTCGGAATCCAAAATTTCAGGGTTAATCAATACTAATTGATTTTGTTTGTCACCTTCAATGTCGATAGTGATAATACGCTGTAAAATATCGACCTGAGGTGCGGCTAAACCAATGCCTTCTTCTTGATACATGGTATCAAACATATCGTCAATAATTTTACGGGTCTCGTCATTGACTTCCAATACGGGCTCGCAAACAACTTTCAGATGTTCTTCAGGGTAAATAAGTACATTTAAAGCAGTCATAATTTCTCTTAGAATTTAAAATAAGTGCGTTATTGTAGCCTTTTTCTCATAAAATTCCTACGCTGTAAAAAGCAAAAACCCCCGATGCACTCACATCAGGGGTTCATATTAGGCTTGGCGGTGACCTACTCTCACATGGGGATGCCCCACACTACCATCGGCATTA
>NZ_NRCW01000006.1 GCF_003130075.1 Aggregatibacter segnis
TCAATTTTAAAATCTTTAATGATAAAAACGAATCTTCAAGTGCCCACACAGTTTGTCTGATTGATTGTTAAAGAACAAAAAACGACGCGCGGTTTTATGCTTTACAACGGCGCGTCGTTGTGGGGGCGTATTATAGGCATTTATCATGACCTTGCAACCCCTTTTTGCGTTTTTTTGCAAAATATTTTTTAATTGATAATAATTTAAGCGCAATAAAAATTACATCTTAAACTATTCAACTAACTTGCAAGCATTAGATCAAAAATGGTGTTTTATGTATTACGCCATTTTCATTATCATTCTCTAGCACCCTTTGATTTTCCTCATCCCATTAGCTTCAAGCATAAGGTTTAATTTAATAAGGGTTGATGATTTTTCTTTTTCTGTCAACAAGTTGACGTGTTTATCCATTAAAGCAGCTCTAAATGTCCAGAGTAAATCAATACTTGCAGGAATACCTAATTTCTTTAATCTGACATAACTATGAATAGCACCCAATGTTCTAAAATCACTGACTGTATGAATATTAATTTTGGCTAACAGCCTTTCATGCTTAATAGTGAAATTAGCCAATTCTTTGATACGTTCTTTTTTAGCTAAGTTTTCAGAAAGTTTCTTTCTTTTAATTTGTTGAATAGAAAGGTTAATGACTTGTTTAAAAAGAGTTTTGTTTTTACGAACTGAAGGAGGCAATTGATAATAATGATAAAGAGCTAATTTACTCATATTATTAGGATTGAGTGAATAGGCAACAGCCCCAAGCCTCTCCAAATAAGGCACCAACTCTCCCTCGGCTCTAACAAAAATTGCGTCATTTTGGGACAAAGCAAACATGGCATCTTCTTGGAATATTCCATAACCGGTAAACAAATTCTTAACTCTTACCTCACCAATCAGTTCAGTAAATTCATTGCGTAGTTCTTGTTTTGTATTACACATAGTTTTCCCTCACATTATTATGTGAATTAGTTATATCATACTTTTTATTTTTTAAGAAAAAGATATCACTAATAACATTCAAAAATGTGAAGTAGATCGAAAAAATAAAATTTTTTAACTAAAATATCAGCTAAAAGCACATAAGATATGTAAAAAATTAGCGTACTATTCTTTATCTTGGATACACCATTTATTTTGGCTACTTTCCTTTATTACTGTATTTTGCTATTCTTATGCACACTTTTGGGGCTGATTTTGGATTCGACGGGATTAGCGAAGCCCGAGGTGCACGTCGAGGTGCGGTAGGCCTCGTAAATAAACCGCAAAAAAAATAGTCGCAAACGACGAACAATACGCTTTAGCAGCTTAATAACCTGCTCATAGCCTTCGCTCCCCAGCTTCCGCTCGTAAGACGGGGATAAAGCGGAGTCAAACCCAAACGAGATCGTGTGGACGCCGCTGTTTGAGGATCGAAGCATTAAATTGAATCAAACTAGCTTAATTATCGCGTGTCTGTCCGCAGGATTAAGCAAAACTTAAAGACTGACTAAACGTGTAGTGCTGACGGTAGAGGAATTTCGGACGGGGGTTCAACTCCCCCCAGCTCCACCAAGTCCAATTCCAAACAAGTTTTATAAAGTCCGATAAAGCCTTGGCGCATAACACCCCAAGGCTTTTTTATTGTCCTATTTAATCCTATCCATTCCGACCTAATCCAACGATTTTAGTAACACCGATAGTAACACTATGATAAAATAACTTAGGCCGATGTTACTACAAGCATTAAGAGTCTTATGCTACAAGGCTTTTACCGCTTTTTATATTTCTTAAATGACAGGTGATTCAGCTATGCCAAGAACAACAAAATCTTTAACGAACACCGAAATAGACAGAGCAAAGCCTGCCGAAAAGGAAACCTTGCAGATGGGAGTGGGCTATTCTTAAGAGTTAAAACTAATGGCTCTAAATTATGGATTTTTAACTATTACCATCCTTCCACTAAAAAACGTAAAAATATCAGTTTAGGTATTTATCCTGAATTGTCGCTTGCTCAAGCTCGTAAAATAAGAGATGAATATCGCTCATTACTAGCCCAAAATATTGATCCTGCCGAATATCGAGCTAATCAACTACAAGCAAAACAAGACGAGCTAAACAACACATTTGAAGCCGTCGCTTGGCAATGGTTTGAACATCGCAAAACTCGCAAGAATTTCTCTGAGGGCTATGCAAAAGATGTCAAAAGCCTGATTGAACGTATTTTATTACCGCATTTTGGTAAATTACCGATTACTCAAGTTACTGCACCTTTAGCCTTGAAAGCATTTAAGACACTTCAAGATAAAGGCACGTTAGAAACGCTTAGACGTTCTATTCAAAAGTTGAATGAGATTATGGATTTTGCTTTGCACCGCAACATTATTTCGCATAATCCCACAGCCAATCTTTCGAAAGAATTTGATAATCCTACAGTTGAACACTTTAAAACGATCCGTCCAGAAGATCTGCCTGAATTTCTGATGACCTTAAACCGTGCTCAAATTAAGCTACAAACACGTTATCTTATTTTATGGCAACTACTGACCATGACACGCCCTAACGAGGCTGCCATGGCTCGTTATGAAGATATTGATGAGAAATCTAAGATTTGGACAATCTATATTCAAAAAGGGATTAAGCAAGATGAGCGTGGTCGAGAACATAAAATTACCCTTTCTCGCCAAGCAATGGCACTTCTAAAGGAAATTAAAAAATTGAGTGGTGGTAAAGAATATCTTTTTCCAAGTGAAAGAAATCCAAAATCGCATACCAACACGCAAACCGCTAATGCTGCGATTAAACGTATGGGCTATCACGGAAAACTCGTTGCTCACGGATTAAGGAGCATTGCCAGTACTTACCTGAATGAACAAGGTCATAACAAAGATATGATTGAAGTGGCGTTATCTCATATCAATCAAGATCGCATTCATACCGCATACAACCGAAGTGATTACCTTAAACAGCGTTTTACTATACTACAAGCGTGGGCAGATTTTATCGATCAATGCTCACATGAAACTATTCCGCAGTATCATTTAAAAGTTGTTAATGCGTAATCTGCTGAATACTAAAAAACCACAATTTCTCTACGAATTAGCAACCGATTTTCATAAATCTTGTTCACGTTACTTACAAGATTTTTTCGCCATATTTCAACAACGATTAAATTGCGAATTTTGGCTCATTTTGCGGTAAGAAATTGAGTGGTGAATACTCAAATTCATTATGTAATTTAACGAGGGAAAGCAATTATAAGATTGATAATTGCCTTCTCTCTTTTGCGATGTTTACCTATAGAAAATCAAATTTTACTAAAATTGACTGCACTCAGGCCCAAGATTTTATATAGTTCAATTTACCCACACTTTTTGAAATTTACCTCTTTTTCCTTTTATCCAGCGGAATTTTTTCCGCGTAATAATTAATGATTTAATTTTAGATGTAGATATATTCAATTTTTCGGATAATGCTTCCAGCCTTCTTCTATCTAGCTTTTCCGCACAATCGCAAAATTGATGTGGTGATTTTTCATACAAATAAACCGCTTCAAGAATACTCATTTTTTCATCAGGAATAATAATCTTACTTGTTCTTTTATAGGAATATTCCACTTCTTTTTTCAATTTATTCAAATAATGAGATCGCTTGTAATTGCCTATCTGAATATGATCATCTTTTTTCTCATCCATTGGTGTCGCAAGTTCATTATGTAACTTCTCGTTCGTAATGTGTTTGTTATTTTCAGCTCTGCTCTCCTTCAAGGCATCTTTAAAGATATAATTCCGATAACGGCGTGGCTTATTATCTTGAGTATGATCATAGTGAACGGATAAACCAACATTTAACCAAGAAAAGGGATCTATGGTTTCTTCAAACTCCTTCTCTCTTGGTTTAGTAATGTAAGCAATAATTCTAAAGAGATCATAGTAAGTATTAATCCATTGGGTATTAGATTGTTCTTGATAGCCAATTTTTGACAGCTGCACTCTTATTGCTTCATTAGTATTGAATCTAATATCCTTTCCAATATTTGAATAATTAAAGTTTTTATCAAACAAAATGATAGCATGCCCATGAGTGTTAATTCTGTTATCTTGTTCAGTGCATCTACAATCTAGTAATGAAAACAATCCAAGATGATGAACCAATGAAGCATAAAGAAGATTTATATTTTCTTTAATCTCTTCAAAAGATTGATAAGTGGATGCAGCAATCACATTTTCAGGAGAAAGCGTGCAGAAAACAGCTTTAAAATCATCTAGCTTATAAGATAATTTGGCTTTATTTCGCGCAACCCACTGAATCAAGGAATTATCTTTGCTGGGAATGAAACCTGATAATAAATCAAGAATACGAGGGTTCTTGATAATCAATTTGAAACTAGCTATCACTTCTTTTTGTAATTTCAATAATTTTTCATTGTAACAAGATGTACAAGTTAAGAACACACATTTAGATGTAGCCGAAAATACTCTCCCCATTGTTTTTCCCGAACCTAAATAAGTGCCGCATTTATCTTGCTTTTCTAAGAAAAATCTTGCTAATGCTTGAGATTGAGTATCAAGCATTGGTAGTGTATTAATCATTAATTCAACTAGTTTTAACATAGTATCTCCTTATTTAGATCTACGATGTACCATATTTAAAATAAAAGCATTAATTTCACTTTCTAAATAACCTACAGAATTTGCACCAATAGAGAGCGGCTTAGGAAAGTCATTTCTATATCTTTTCGATTTTTTATTCTGCCAGTCATAGAATGTACTTTTAGAAATACTGAGCTTTTGAATAACCTCTTTTGGTCTAAGGAGTTTAATTTTATCGTTCATTTAATCCCTCTTAAAAATTTAATAAACAATGAAAATAGGCTACACCACAAAAATGAAACGATCAACACAAAAAGAAAGCATAAGAAAAGTGTTATTTAAGTGAAAAATAAATAAAAGATTAAATTAACAATAATAAAAAATACAAATTACTAACAAGAAATAAATATTCAGACCAAGGAGAAATATTTATTTTTTACTTTATATTTACAAGCTTAATAGTTGTTATAAATAGTATTTATACCCAAAATAAGAATACACTTTAAGAGAAGAGAAAAGAAAAAATTACAAGGCTTACAATATCATTCAAGTAAGTTTAACATGCTCTAAGTGCTCTCTTTATTGGATAAAAAATCATTTTTAAAATAAAGAAAACAATCTTGTCACATTGTTTTATGCTGTTTTTTTAAACTTAAAGTCTTTTTTAAAACCTTAAAGTCCTTTTTTAAAACCTTAAAGTCGTTTTTTAAAACCTTAAAGGATTTAATTACCTTTTAAAACCTAAAATAATAAAAAGACCTTAAATCCTTTTAATACAAAAATTATTTCATCCAAATTAAATATGAATTTATTAAATATTTTTTGAAAATCATCAATCAAAAAATAAAAAGAAAAAATTTAATAAATATTAAAATTATCTAATTTAAGCATACGCTATAAATAAAATAAAACACTATGAAAATCATATTGGCATTAAAAAAATCAATTAGTACAAGAAAAGTTTGATTGCTTAATTTTTGTTCAATTCAGCAACTTTTTCTGAGCTTTTTGCCCCAAATGACTACCTGACGAAGGCAAAATCGAGAGCGCTTAACAAGAAAAAAGCATCTTCCAGCAATGCCAAAAGATGCTTTTTATTGAAAAAATTAGGATAATTTCGGGCTAATCAATCCCAAAACTTACTCCAGTTGCAGCCCCAACACCTCCGCGAGAGTCGGCAGAGCCTGAAAGACTGATGACAAAATTCGGTTTGGGTGCATATTTCACACCGACTGCAACCGCTGTTTCACCTCGATAAGAACCGACACCTGCGCCAACCGTAAAGGTTTTACCCTGTACTGGCGTGATTTGGGTCATTGCCATTGCCCCTGCCACACCTGCACGAGCTTGTCGGCGATCTTGGCGAGAGCGGTTTTCAAGTTCATCAATACGTTTGCTATTACTTTGGATCGCTTGACGATTTTCAGTAATTGCTTGTGTATTTTGAGTTACCTGCCTTGCTTGAGTTTCAACAATGCGAGTGTTTTCATTAATGCGAACAGTTTGGCTGTTTACTACTTCAACAACTTTTTCCATTCGTTGTGAATTTTTCGCAATGTTAGAGCTGTTGGTAGCAATACTTGCTTTATTTGTTGTAACTTCTTCTTTTGTTTGTTTAACTTGTTTTTGTACAGGCACTAATTGTTCTTGTACCACTTTTTCAACCTTTTTCTCAGTAGCGTAAAGTTGTTTACCAGTAACCGCTTGACTAGAGGTTTCGCTAACTTCACCGTCCGCTAAATCATTTAAGGTTGCATTGTTAAGTGATACAGAAGTTTTGTCTGCATTGTACTGCACAACTGTTTTTTCAAGTTCAACCACTTTCTCAGAAGCCTGTTCAGCTTTTTTAATCGCATTTTCACCCATAGAGCGAGCTTGATTACCTGCTAATTCAGCTTTTTCAGCTTTACCTACCGTATCAATTAATGCGGTTTGCATTGCGCTAATTTCTGTATCGTGTTTTTGCACTTTTACGTCCATTAAATCGACTTTTTGAGCAGAGTTATTAGCAGTACGAACAGCATTATCCGATTTTAGCCTGAGTAAGCAGTTTTTCTTCTGCCAAGTAGTACCATCTAATCGAATAATCAAACTTCATCGAGTTTTAGTACCTGTCTCAAGTTTTCCATTACATCATCATGAGATTTACTTTTCACTAAGTCGTTTTCTAACTGATGTAGCAAATACAGCTCATCTTCAGAGTAGAAAGACTCTTTTTTCTCAAAAGTCGGTGTATTGGGTAAGGCTATTTGCATAGAACCTCCTGTGTTTAGATGCGTGTAGTTTATCAGAAAAGCACGTTGCTATGGCAGCAGCCATTCAATGCGTTTTTTAATCCGTTGTTTTATGGCGTGAACCGGGTGTTTTCTTTCCCATTCTTTTACGCGTTTTTCAAAGATCGCTTGTGATTTACGATCAACCGAAAATGCTGAATGGGCTTTTTTCATGTTTTCTAAAAGGGCATCTGCACGTTTTTTGTGTTGGTATTTTATGAATAACCCCAACCCTAAAAGTAAAACAAAAATAATCGCCAAGTTATAAAAAATAATGGCTAAAACCTCATTCATTTTTCCCTCTCTCCTATTTAATTTTTATGAGTATTTTTTTTCATTCCGCATAGTGATCGCCTTTAATTCGGGAGAATAAAAACGCATAAAAATCCCTTAAAAAAACAACAGAAATTTAACCTAAAAACAGACCCAAAAATGAAGTAATTACACACCTAACGCAAATTTAAAATTTGCCTTTTTTCCTTTATAAATCAAGTGTTTGTGCGTTTTCGACCAGAAAATAGGCGTGAATTTTGTGTGCTGAATAGCATCTTTTTAGATGATATACAGTGCTCATTGAAAAATAAAGATTTTCTTATCAAAAATGCTGTATAGTGCATACATAGCACTATGTAGTGCTATATGGTGCTATATAGTGCTTGTTTTAGGTTAAAAAACAAACAGGTTTTGATATGGAAAATTTAAATTCTCAAAATAATCGTATAACAGTTCGCGTTCCTTTTTCTGTATTAGAGGTTATAGATCGTATTGTTCTCAATAAAGTTAATGATGGTGAGGCAAATGCAACAAGAAGTAGTGTTGCATTAGAATTATTAAAACTAGGCGCACGTATAGAAAAGAAAAAACTAGAGAATATAGAATCAGGATCTAATTCATCTGGCAATAGATTAGAGGAGCAACTTTCATATATCGCTCATACAATCGTTAGGAATGGCGTATTAGCCGAAAGATTCCTTACTACTATTGCAGAATTTAATCAGATTCCTAATGATTTTGCTATTCGCATTGCTCAAGGGATTAGGCTATCAGATGAAGAAAAGAAAGAATTAAAAAGATTATTTATTAATATGGATTTTAAGCAAAAGAAACCATAAAGCCCCGAAGTGGTATATAAAAAATCGGAGCCGTAGGCGACTTCATTCAACTGTGCCAACTGACCAATGCGCATCAGCCTCCTCCCCAACGGATTCTTTACTCTATTGACCTTATAGTAGCTTTATAGTTTAAAATGGTACCACAACATTGTTCAAGTGGAGTCGTATTATGAGCAAATCCTGTGGTGGCGCCTGTGGCGGTGATGCAACGTCCGCAGCGGATACCGATATACAGGCCTCCTCCGAGGCGCCAGGGAGATGGGTCAGTGTTTATGCAGTGCCGAAGATGGACTGTCCATCAGAAGAACGAATGATTCGCCTAGCCCTGAACGGCTTTGAGGAGATTCGGGCGCTGTCCTTCGACTTGTCGAACCGCCGGCTGAAGGTCGTGCATGACGGCGAGGTCGAGCCCGTCACCTCGAAACTGAAGACCTTGGGGCTAGGCGCCTCGCTTCAGGAAACCGTCGCTGCAAATCCAGAGACCATCAAGGCCGCCGAGTTTTCGGCAGCTTCTGCTAAGCAAGAATCCGGGACCCTGCGCTGGTTGCTCGGCATCAATGCACTTCTGTTCGTGGTGGAAATGACTGCCGGTCTGATCGCCCAGTCCACCGGCCTGATTGGAGAATCCCTGGACAATTTTTCCGATGCGGCGGTGTACGGGCTTGCCCTTTATGCGGTTGGACATAGCGTGAAAATGCAGGTACGTGCCGCGCATCTTGCTGGTGTACTGCAACTGATCTTGGCTGTGGGCGTGCTCGTAGAGGTGGTGAGACGCTTTGTATTCGGTAGTGAGCCTGAATCTCTGGTGATGATGGCTATCGCATTCGTCGCATTGATTGCCAATACCAGTTGTCTGCTGCTCATATCCAAACATCGGGAAGGCGGGGCGCACATGAAGGCAAGCTGGATATTCTCGGCCAACGACGTGGTGATCAACCTGGGGGGCATCACCGCCGGCGCCCTGGTCGCGTGGACCGGTTCCAATTATCCAGATCTGATTATCGGCACCATCGCGGGGGGGATTGTACTTAACGGTGCCAGACGCATTTTGGCGTTGAAGGGTTAAATAATGCTCATTATTGGCAAAAAGCTCTCGCCGTATGCCCTGTTTTATCTGCTTATACCCCTGCTTTGTTTTTTGCGTTGAGATATTACCGTTTCAAGCAAGGCATTGTATTCATCTTCTGACAATGCTATTTCTAGGCGTTTGGTTCGCTTTTTCATTAGGTGTCCGTTCTTCAAATTAGCGGTGAAACCACAGGGGGTCAAGGGGGATTTATCCCTCTTGCAAGGGCATAGACTTAGTATCACAGATACGGGGCTATGTGTCCTTGCTTTAACTATTAGACAATAGTACGCCAAAAGCCCCGAGAGTGATATTAAAAAATCAGCGGAGCCGAAGGCGACTTCATTTTATTAGGCGAGCTTGCGAGCCTTTGAACCAATATAAAAATAACAAAATTTATTATTAGGGAAGTGATTATTGTGGGCGGTAGGTTTTTAGTGTTGAAAAGCTAGTGGGTAACTAGAAGAGTTATCCAACAGCTTTTCAATACGACCCGCAGGGGAAAAACCGTTAAACCGTCCACATTAACCGCTGACCCAAAAAAGAATGCTTTTATCATTTGCTGTATTAGCAGTCACATTAGCTTGATTTGCATCTGAAATTGCTTTTGAAGAATCCAGAAGTGCTTTATCTGCATTTGTTTTTGCTGTTGTTGCAAGATTGTTTGCGCTAACAGATTGAGCCTGTGCTTGTTTCACATTACCATCTGCGATAACAGCTAATTTATTAGCCTCTGTTGCTTGAGTTAATGCTTGTGTTGCACTCTCAATCGCTTTTGTTGCACTAACATTTGCTTCAGCCGTATTTTTATCCGCATTATTAGCTTTTCTTAAAGCAATGTTTGCGGTTGTTACAGATTGATCGCTTTTTTCTACCGCTTGCTGACTTGCTAAATGAGCTTGATTTGCAATAGTTTCAGCATTATTAGCTTTATCTACGGCTTCACCTGATTTAGTTAACGCTTGAGTAGATTGTGTATTTGCCAATTTTACACTTTCAACTGCGCTTTCGGCATTTACTTTGCCTCATTAGCGATTTCTCTTAATTGCGTACTGGTACGCTCTGCACTTTCTGCTTTGGCAATCGCTTGATTGGCAAGTGCTGTATTTTCTTGCGCTGTTTTAACCGCACTTTGCGCTTGGGTTAATGCACTATTTACATTGGCATTTGCGATGTTCGCTGTGCTTAATGCGGTTTGCGCCTCGGTTTTTGCTTGAGTAGCGTTATTATTTGCCTGCTCTGAGGTCGCTTTGGCTTCTGTTGATTGGTTCAACGCATTACTTGCTTGGGTTTGGGCTGTTTGCACGCCTGTTTCTACATTTGCGACACGACCAGTTAAGCCACTAACCGCTTTTTCGTTTGCTTCACTTTTTGCTTTTAAATCGGTTTGAGTTGAAGCAACTTTTGCAAGTTCTGCGTTTGTTACCACTAAACCTGATTTAGCTTGAGTCGCAGTATCTTTTGCTTCTTGCGCTAACTGCTCTGCATTACCTGCTGAAATACTTGCAAGATTTGCTGTTGCTGCTGCACGGGTTGCCGTGGTTTGCGCACGCTCTGCGGTTTGATTAGCGGTAGTTGCTGTGCGAACCGCTCCCTCTGCTGTTATTTTTGCATTATTTGCAAGACTTTCAGCATTGTTTGAATTTCGCACGGCTAAATTTGCTGTATCTTGTGATGCTGTTGCCGCATTAAACGCATTTTCTGCATTACTTTTTGCGGCATTTGCATCACTTTTCGCTAAGGCAACATCTGCCTGAATATCATTGATCGTACTTAATGCACTGGTTGCTGTATTTAAAGCACGAGTGGCATTTGAGTTAGCTGATTGTGCCAACGCTTTCGCTTCGCTTGCTGCATTGATAGCATTTTGACTAACTTCAGCACTTGAACCTGTATTTAATTTAGCTAATTCTAGTGCTTGGTTTGCGGTTTGTTCAGCTTGCGTGACTCGCCCTGTTAAAGCGGTAACATTTTGATTTACTCTTTCAATTTGGGTGTTTAAGTCGGAGATACCGTTTTTAGCTTCATTTGCCGTATTTGTTGCGGTAGTAATGCGGTCAGATAAACCTGATACACTACCATTGAGTTTGGTAATATCTGCCGTATTTTTAACTACTTGTTTTTCTACTTCACTCACACGAGCAATCGCACTATTCACATTTGAATTGGCGGTTTGAGCTGTTTGTTTGGCTTCGGTGGCTAGGGTGACTGCTTGCTCCGCGACTTTTTTCGTATTTACAGACTGAACCACGCTGGTATAAAGCGTTTGTTCCAACTGAGCAAATTGCCCACCGTTAATTGCCTGCTTAGAACTTGGCGCAATCAAGCCATCTTCAACTAAAGTCGGAGCAGAAAATACCAACGGCGACATTGTTGCTAACGTCATCGCAATCAAAGACATCATGCCTTTTCGCTTCCCTTTAGCCAATTCCGATACAACCGTTTGCTTTCCTGATTAATTTTTAACCACTTTGAAAATTTTATTCATCTGTTTGCCCTTTGATAAGTGAATTTACTGATTTATTTTTCAGCGAGTATTGACTGAAATACAAACTTTTATGCTAACATATGAATACTATAGTCATCAAAAAGAAACCCTGTTTTTTCTAAAAGATTTTGTTGGTATCAATTAAGAGGAAAACTCATATGAAATATAAACTGCTTTTAACAGGTTTATTCGGCATTTCATCACTGGCTCAAGCTGTTGTGGTAGAAGGCTCGGGGACGGGTGAAACGGCGGAGGTTGCCACTGCTGAAGTATTTTCTAAAGAAGATGGCAAAGTAGTAACTGCTTCAAGTGAGGTAAAAGAAGTTACTTTTGAGCAGTTAGTCGATGATTTACTTATCGAGCCTATTAATAAAAATACCATTTCAAAGTTTGAGTTAACATCAACAGCATTGGTAGAGGTTAAAGATGAAAATGGCAACAATGTTGAAGGTAATAGTGGTGATTTAGTTTTTGAACTGCCATTTAAAATTTCTTTAGATAAAGAATATACCAAAAGCATTAGAAAAGTATTTACTGCATTAAAAGATAGCGAAGGTAAATCATTTTCTCTGAACAGTACTGAAATTAATACAGCCAATGAACGAAACATTAATCAAGCTAATGTTAGTGAAGAGAAATTGAACTATTTAATGAATAAATTAACTGAGGAAAAAGCATTTAAACTCCGCTTAGTATTAGAAGAAAAAGATGGTACAGAGCTTACATCTATTCAACCTGCATATAATCACAGACTTTCTAATGGAGGATATATCATTAAATATAATAATGAGTTCCAAAATCAGGATGTAATTTCTAGTTTAATAGAAGATAAAGGGTTTAAACCTCAAATTAGCCAATCCAATCTGAATTTCTTTACTGGAAGTGTGGAAGGAAAAATCTTATTTGGATTAAGTAAAGATCTAGTAAATGAAATCAATAATGGTGGAAAGATTAAGGTTGATTTTATCAACTAAGAGTATAAAAGGAGTATTAACATGAAAGAATTTATTTACATATATTTAATTATTGGTTGCTATATTGCTCATAGAAGAACATCAAAACTAGATGTAAACTCTAAAGAATTTTTAATCTCATATGTAAAAACAGTTGTTACTTATCCTATTGAGATATTACGCGAGTTAAGCAATAAAAAAAATAGCAAAGGAGAAATGTAATGTCATTTCAAACCTTTGGGAAATTTATTTTTCCTGCTGTAACTACAATCTTTAGTTTAGATGTATTATCTTCAGCATATCACGATATGTCCTCATATGATATCAGCTATAGCGAAACTGGAGATCTGTTAGAAGCAAGCTTTCCACACAATATTAAAAACTCCTGTAACTCTGAAATAAAGAAAATTTCTGTTACTGATATTCTTCATAGTCATGAATATATAGATTATTTTGTTGAAGGAAAGACAGATCTTGATAGAAGTGATTACTTTAAAAAAGATTATTGTTCTCAAGATGATTCTTTTAATAGAAAAGAAGCAGAAACTAAAGCTTATTTTGAGAAAAATCGCGAAAAAATTGAAGCTGATTATAGGGAGCACTTAGAAGATGCTAAAAAGTATCTATTTAAAGAAAACTCATATAAAATCAAAAACTCTGGAATTTACTTTCAGTTAGAGTATAACCATGAAGAATATGAAAAAACAGGTAATGTAAACCTTAAGTTAGAACCCACTGTTAGTTCATTTAGAATAGAAAATGTGGATAATACTCCATTTGAAAATGTTCAATTCTATATTAAACCAAGTAAGAAACAACTTGAAGTTTTATCAGAAAGTAATGAGGTTGTTTCAAATGTATATACTAGAATGGACTTAAATTTAGAAAGTTTAAAAAAATTAGGTGCTGCCGGTTGTAATTATTCAAGCCATACTGTATCAACATTTTTCGGGTTAGGCGGTCAGACAACCACAAGCTCGTCAGCTTGCATTGCAACTAAATTGGATAGTGCAACGATAAAGCTTATCAAATTTGATGGATATTACAATTCTGAAGGAGAAAAGCAACAATATTCAAGCCCTATAGATCCTTATGATGACAAAGGAAACCGCTGGGAATTACTTGAAGAAATACCAATAAAATGGAAAACTAAATAATAATTCAAATAAGGGCTAATCAGCCCTTATTTTCTTCATAAACATAAAGCCCCTTCACAATTTTCTGCAAAACAGCCAAAACCTCAATAACCTCTCCTACCAAGCAATTTATCTTAATCTCACAGCCATATCGTTCAATTTCTTTACTAAAAATTTCTGATTTATTTGATTTCAAATAATGTCTTTCATAAAAGTTACAAATAATATGGATAACCCTAAAAATTACTTTAGACATTCTTCTTCCTTCAACAGGGTGCTTTATCGGGAACTTGATAAAAAAAGAACTTAAAAATGGATCTTCACCATTTCTTATAAAATAAATGTATTGTTCATATGAGAAAAGGATAAAACCATTTGAGGAAGCAAGTACATCACGATTATTTAACATATCATACATATCTTTAATTCGATACTCTTCTAGGCTTTCTAAGATATAGATTTCATGTTTATCTCTGATACCTAAAGAGTGCAATTTATCGCGTATTTCTCTCCACTTATCATAGCAATTCCATTCATTCTCCATATTTTTCTCCTACTTATTTAGCTAGAAGAAGGCAATAAAAAATCCTCTTCTAGTGACTTTTATCAACAAAAAATAACTAGAAGAGGATTTAATTTACGTTTATTTAATGTACTCATAAAATTTCATGGTGTCAATATATTGACATTATAAAAATTTTTAAAGCCTCAAAAAGAATACCATTAGTATCATAATGATGGATTATACAAAAGAATCTAATGATGTTTTACTTAAATATCAGTATTCTTTCTGAATGCTACGCAAAGTATGTAGTTTATTATTGATGTCTTTTATAAAGTCATCAATATGAATACAGAAGAACGCAAAATGTTATTAAAACAGCTCGGTTTGTCGATTAAATTAGCAAGAGTACGAAAAGGTCTTTCGCAAGAAGAGTTGGCAGAATTGGCCGGTTTACACCGTACTTATATAGGTATGGTGGAGCGTGCCGAGCGTAATATCACGGTTATCAATCTAGTACAGATAGCAAAAGCCTTAGATGTTTCGCTAGACAAGTTGTTTGATAACTCACTATAAACAATAAAGCCAATCTTTTTTAAGATTGGCTTTTGTATTTTTAGAGGTAATTACATATCTTGATATTTAAGCAAACCAGAAAGGTGTTCTATAGCATGAGGATTTTCATTTTCAGCAGCTATTTTCCCCCATAACATTTCTTTCATAATACCTATTCCCTTATTTTCTTTAATGCCTTTATCACTTCATCCTTGCTTAATACTTTCCCCATTGAAACAACTTTATTATCAACAACCAGAGCTGGTGTGCTCATAACTCCCATTGCTGCAATTTGACCAAAATCAGTAACATGATCAATTTCATCCGTCATGCCAAGTTCGCTAAGTGCTTCTTTCACATTCTTCTCCAATGCATTGCATTTATCACAACCGCTACCAAGAACTTTGACACTTGCTCCTGATGAAAGAGTTTCCTTCACTGCCTCAACACTTTCTTCATTACAAGTTCCTCCACATGTGCAGTTAGATTGTTCCTTAACCATTTCCTTTTCTTCTTTTTTCTTTCTAAATAAGATCATAATTTCAATCTCCTTTTCTCTTATATTTTTCTAAACTAATAGATGCTGAATTATATTAAAGAAATAGCCTACAATAACAATTCCAACAGCACATATTACAATAAAAATCCCAATTAACTTCGGTTTTACTGCTTTTCTAAGCATAATCATTGACGGTAAGGAAAGTGTAGTTACCCCCATCATAAAGCTTAAAATTGTTCCAAGCTGTGCACCTTTTGCAAGTAGTGCCTCTGCTACTGGTATCGTACCAAAAATATCTGCATACATAGGAATACCAACCAGCGTTGCCAGAATAACACCAAATGGATTATTACTGCCAAGAATCTTTTCTACCCAACTCAGTGGAATCCAATTGTGAATAACAGCTCCTATTCCAACGCCAATCAAAATATAGGGAAATACTTTCTTAAACGTGTCTATAACTTGTTGTTTTGCCAAAGAAATCCTTTCTTTTTGTGTTGGCTCATCCATATCGATATCGACTGCATTCGTTTTTTGAACAAACTCTTCCACTTCATTTTCTAAACCCAGTTTTTCAATAATCGCTCCACCTATCACCGCAATAACAAGCCCTACAATCACATATATGATAGCAACCTTAGAACCAAAGATACTCATCAGTAAAACAAGGCTCCCTAAGTCTACCATTGGCGATGAAATCAAAAAGGAAAATGTCACACCTAATGGAAGCCCCGCACTGGTAAATCCGATAAAAAGCGGAACAGACGAGCAGGAACAAAATGGTGTCACTGTGCCAAGCAATGCCGCAATACAGTTTGCCCATATTCCATGAAAACGCCCCATAAGCTTCTTACTTCGCTCTGGTGGAAAGTAGCTTTGAATATATGAAATTATAAAAATCAAGATGCAAAGTAGTATCGTAATCTTCAAAACATCATATAGGAAAAACTGTACACTTCCCCCCATTCTGCCTGAAGTGTCAACTCCCGCTTTCTCTAATAGATTTCCAATTAGTGTATTCATCCACTTCATTCCCAGAATCTGGTTTTGAATAAAATCCCAAATCATCATTGACTGCCCCCGCTTTCTTCTTTGTAGCAAGATAATCCTTCAACAAAAGTTTTAAAAGTATTCAAGGTCTCACAATTCAAGGAATAATGATGCCATCTACCTTCTTTCCGGTAATTCACCAATCCACATTCATTTAAAATTTTCATATGATGAGATAGTGTTGGCTGTGTAATTTCAAATGCCTCCAATAGTTTACAACCACATTTTTCCCCATCGGAGAGCATTTGGATAATCTGCAATCTGTTACTATCTCCCAGAGCTTTACAAATTAATGCTACGTCTATTGTATTCATATTTTCCCCATTACATAGATAGTTGTCTATGTTTGGTTTTATACACTATACATAGATTGATGTCAATGTGTAGTGGTGCACTACAATTAGTAGAATTCTGTAAAATACAGTTATAAAAAACAATGCCCTTATCGAAATAAGGGCATTTTTGTTTGAATTTTGGTCTTTGTGCAACTGCTGCATAATACCGTGATTTTACCTTATCTGTTGAGCATAAATAGCCTAGACGCTCCGATATATTCGCACTCCAAGTTATCCCATTTGTTGCACTTTTATATAGTTCAAACGCTTTTTTGGAAATCTTGTTCTACGCCAAATCCATTTTCATAACAATATGCCAGTTTTTCCAATGATTCTGGAGTGCCTGAAAATTCATGTAACTCTTTATTCATTGCAAAAGAAATTTGGTAGCATTCTTGAAGAGTTTCTGAAATGTCCTTGTTATCCGCTTTCTGTTTAATGCACTCAAGCGATTTTATTGCATCATCAAGGTAAAGGCCTAAATATTTGGTTTTGGGATAACATCTGGCAATGATTCTCTGTGCTGTAAAATAGCCTTCCTTAGCGGGCAATTTCGCCCATTTGAGTGCTTCATCATATAATTTTCTTTTCTCATACCATAGAGCCACATAAGTGGCTGCAAGCAGTTCGCCTTGTTCAGCTAATTGTTTATAAAATTCAAGAGCAAGTTGCTCAAATTCATTTGTCGTGTCACTGATTGGATGAAGCTGTTTTTCATTATAGATTTTCCAAATTAACTCAGAGTTTTTTTGAGATATCCATCTGTCTACATCTATCTTTTCTAGAACAGAAGCTGCAGAAAATAATGATGCACTATCATTTTGTTTAGCTGAAAGTAGAAAATAATGTAATGCAGCGGCAAAATCCCATTTATGATCTCGATATAAAATACCCAAATATCGCTGGATAAGCGGATTCTTACTATTCCTGACAAATTCTGCTCAATAAAAAGCACGCTCAAGATGACTATCAATTTTGGCTTCATAGTCATCTTCTATATTCTTTCCATATAGATAAAGCTCAATCAAACGAAGAGAGGCTTCTTCATTACCCTTACGAGCTGCTTTCTCATATTGTTCAATAGCTTTGTAGTAACACATTTCCGTACCGACACCATATTCATAATGCCACCCTAGAATTAAATTCGCCTCAACATCATTTTGGTTCGCTGCTTTACAATGATAGTGATATGCTTTTTGAGCATCTTTTTTAACCAAAATACCATTAAGATAATGCCAACCTAGCATTTTCTGAGCATTCCTATCGCCATAATCTGCTAATTTTGCTAATAATTCCATTGCATCATTGGTATAATACGGCATTTCTGTTTTAGGCTTACCGATAATAGTTTCTATATACATCATATTTTCCACCTATTAAGTATAGAATTTGATACGAGTAGTATAGTGAAAACGCCTATCATGATGAAGAACCATCGAAAGAAAATGATTTGATGATTGTATTACGATATAAAGTAAAGTTAAAACCAATCTATAAATTAATTAAGGGGTTTGGATAACCTAAAAAACCTGCCAATTTCCTTGTGATTTCTCCTTTTAGTAACACTGAAAGTAACATCGGTAAAGTTTGAATTTAGATACTTCCTTATAATTAGAGGGTTTGTGACATGTAATTCAGATGACCCCAGCATCCAAAGCAAACTTATTAAATCCAAAAAGCCCTTGAAAATATTAACCTCAAGGGCTTTTTTATATCCTAAGCGTTCCTATTAAATCCTATCAAATCCTTGAGTTTTAGTAACACAGAACATTGATTTTGGTAACACAGACTATGGCACGAGTAACCACAGCTTTAACACCAACACAGATAGATAAGGCAAAACCACAAGAAAAAGAATATAACCTTGCGGACGGACAAGGATTATTTTTGCGCATTAAGTCTAATGGCGTGAAAACATGGTTATTTAATTACTACCGCCCTATCACTAAAAAACGGAATAATCTTGCGTTAGGTGACTATCCGGCAGTTACACTCAAGCAAGCCAGAGAAAAGCGAGCTGAATACAAATCCTTGTTAGCTCAACAGATAGATCCGGCAACCTATCGCCTACAGCAAGAACAAGCTAAGCAAAATGAGCTGAATAATACCTATGAAGCAGTAGCGTGGGCGTGGCTTGAGTATCGCAAAACCAAAAAGAACTTTTCAGATAATTATCAAAAAGACGTTATAAGCCTGATTAATCGTTGCTTATTACCGCATTTTGGCCATTTGCCTATTTCCCAAATTACCGCGCCAATGGCATTAAAGGCATTTAAGCAGTATCAAGATGAAGGGCATTTAGAAAAGCTCAAACGGACGATTCAGAAACATAACGAGATCATGACTTATGCCCTACACCGAGACTTAATCTCTTTTAATCCTACGGCGAATATCGCAAAGGAATTTGACAGCCCAACGGTTGAACATTTCAAAACCCTTAAGCCGGAGGACTTAAGTGAATTTATGTTCACACTACAAAACGCTCAGATTCACTTACAGACGCGTTATTTGATTTTATGGCAACTGCTCACCATGACAAGACCGAACGAAGCGGCTACGGCGAAATGGGCGGATATTGACGAGAAAAACAGAATATGGACTATTCCGGCGGAGCAAATGAAGCGTGGCATTGAGCATAGAATCACGTTATCACGGCAAGCCTTAGCCCTGTTAGGACAAATTAAAAAATTGAGTGGTGGAAAAACTTACCTATTCCCCAGTGTAAAGAACCCACAATCCCACGTTAATACGCAAACGGCAAATGCCGCGATTAAGCGAATGGGTTATGCCGGTAAATTGGTAGCGCATGGTTTACGCAGTATCGCTAGCACCTATTTAAACGATCAGGGCTTTAATAGTGATTTGATTGAAGTGGCACTATCGCACCTCAATTCAGACCGGGTAAAAACCGCCTATGACAGAGGGGAAAAATTAGAACAGAGATTTAAGCTATTGCAAGCATGGGCGGATTTTGTAGAACAATCCTCACAAGGCATGTTGCCGCAATTTCATTTAAAGATTGTGGCTTAGAAACTGCTAAAACATGAAGAAAGTGCGGTCGTTTTTGACGGCGTTTTACTGTTTGAGAATTTAAAGAATTGGTGCGACTAGGTGCGGCGTAATTAACCGAACCGAAAGATGGTAACCCTTATTGCTATTTGTCGCACTTCCACTAATAAGAGCAACGTTAAGGGGCGTTAAAAAATGGCTAAAACCCAACAATATTATAATTCTCTTCCTGAATGTTCTATTATTGATTATGAAGTTATTCCATTACCAGAGGCGGCTTTATTATGGTGTGGTGTAAAATTTGAAGATTTATCAGAAGAAGTTAATTTACTATCAAGAATATCTCAAAGTATTTATTCTCACCCTTATATACCTTGCTTAGAGAAAAAAACAAGAATAATTAACCGTGCAATTAATGAAGGTCGATTAAGAGCAGTTAGAGAGCATGGAGAAGGTGGAGAGGTCGTTATTGATCATCTAGGCAATGTTAAGAAGAACACTAACGGAAGCCCAATTATAGATCACGTTGCTTATGATCGCAGGCACTTTTGGATAGCTGATTTAAAAAATTTTATTTCTGAAAACTATCCAAGCGATCGACCTAAAACAATTTTTCACGATGAGGAATTAAAAAATGTAATAAATTTAGAAGAATATGAACGAATGAGCAAAGAATATCAAAAATTCCTAGCTGAAAATACTAATCTACAAGCAAAAGTGAATGAACTACATACAAAATTATCATCTAAAGAAAGTCAAATTAGAGATCAAGATTTAGCAATGCAATCTTTATCTATTCAACTTCAACAGTCTAAAGCAAGCCAACAAGACGCTGAAGAACGATTAGAAAAAGGTCGTCATGCGTATAGAGAATTGCTAAATAAGCACAATGCTTTATCTGCCAATCCTAACAATAAACTAACCTTAGATAACGCACTTTATTTATTAGGTGAAGTTCTTCTTGCGGTTAAAAATGATAGAAGAAAATGGACGCAAAACGAAATTACCGACAAGATTCTAGAACACCGACAAAATGAAAATAGAACAACACAAGGTTTAGAGCAACGAACAATCGAAGAATATTTTGCCAATGCCAACAAAAGACTAAAACCATAATTCACCAACGCCCATTTTAGGGCGTTTTTCATATCCGCTAAAACTCCTTAAAAATCAATCCTATTTTTTCGTTGCGAAAATATCTTTTTCGTTGCGATGATTCAATATTTTCACTTTTCTACAATCTACTCCGACACAACGAAGCCCTAAGCGGTTTTAACCATTCCAACCAGTACGGAGTAAAACAATGAATCAAACTGATCGCATTATCCGCCGCCTTGACACCATGAAAATGCTAGGCGTAAGCAAATCCACCTTTGTCGATTGGCAAAACCCTAAATCGAAGCGTTACCGCCCGGACTTTCCAAAGAAAATTCAATTAGGGGTTAATTCAGTCGGTTACTTGGAAAGTGAAATCAACTCTTATATTGCCAAACTGGCAGAAGCGAGAGCGTAGGAGGACGTTAATGATTATTTCCACCACCAGCACGGGCGAACAACGCCGATTCACCATTGAACGGTTAAGAGAACGCCCGCACAGCACCAACGAACTACGACAAATGGGCGTTTATTCTCCACCGGCACGTATTAAGGAATTGCGCAATCAAGGTTATTTGATTGATACGTTCTTTCGTGATGAAACCGACAACACCGGCTTAACCCACCGTGTAGGCGTTTATGTTCTACATGAAAACACAGTAAGCCAAAAACGCAATGAGACGAGCATAGAGGGATTTTAACTATGAATAATACACAATCACTAACCCAACCCCAAAAATGCAACACAGTGACGCTATGGGGTATTTACGCAATTATTGAGCGTATGTATGAAATGGCTGATTTATCACTTGATGGAAAAATAACACAAACCCGAATTGATGAGACCGGGCAAAAAGTACAGATTCCGTTCACGCATAAAGACGCTTTAGAGTTTATTTGCGATCAAGCCACTTATGCCCTGATGGAAATAGACCTACTGAAAGGACAGCTTGAAATGCTAATTAGCAATCAAGAAGACAAAAGCGAATCGGTTAATTTGCCGATGGTAGATTTAGGAGGCTCGCAATGACAGAGCAAGCGACAGACCAAACCACCAACGAAGAACAGGAAAAGCCCACGTTAGAAATGGCGCGGGAATATATCGCCAAACTACGGGAAGTCACCGGCGCAATGGTAGAGGGAAGAAAACTTAAAGACCACCTGACGCCCGCCGACGTATGGAAACTTGTTCACGTGCACTTAGGCAAAGCAGATCGCCTGATTGAAATCGCACAAGAGCAACTAAAGAGAATTTAGGCAATGAGTTACAGGAAGGAAATACGACAAGATGAAAACTGAAATTATTAATCTATTACAAACTACACAAGCCCTTGATGGTGGAAATCAAGGTATTAATGCGCGCGATGTTCACCGACTTTTGAAATCAAAACGGCACTATTCAATAGTGGGT
The DNA here is from genome assembly GCF_003130075.1 of Aggregatibacter segnis. Classification (GTDB taxonomy): domain Bacteria; phylum Pseudomonadota; class Gammaproteobacteria; order Enterobacterales; family Pasteurellaceae; genus Aggregatibacter; species Aggregatibacter segnis_A. The sequence continues at coordinate 22,053 of NZ_NRCW01000006.1, forward strand.
TAAAGCACGAATCGAACAATCGGGCTTTATTGAAAATTAAGATTTCGCCATTGTTCAAAGTTTAGTCGTTGATTTGCCAAAATTGGCAAGCAAAAAAAGCGATTGTTTTTTGCGCAACAAAATGGGGGAGCAAAAAGAAACCCGAGGAGGACATAATAGGGTTGATTATATCGTTACCCTTGATATGGCAAAGCACCTTTGTTTAATGGAGAAAAACGAAATTGGCAGAGCGGTTAGACAGCACTTTATTGACGCGGAAAGACAGTTAAAACAGGTCGCACCGACAGTTTATAAAAACACGCTTGCCAAAACACAGGCACGGCTGGCGGCAATCGACCATAACCGCGAAATGACGGACGCAATCAAGGCAACATTACAGCGCACCAATAAAGCCCCTAAAGCGTTTTATTACTCAAGGGAACAGGAAATGCTGGATAGTCTTGTTCTAGGTGAAAACGTGCGCCGGTGGAAGAAACAACAAGGCATTATTGGCAATGTGCGCGACCAATTCACCACAGAACAACTAAACACACTGAAAACCTTGCAGGCCACCAACACCGCGCTAATTAATTTAGGCATGAACTACTATGAGCGCAAAGGGCGATTGATAACACTGGCAGAACGGGAACGCCACCATTCATAAACAAAAATGCCTATGCTTTCTTCAAGAATGGGCATAGGCAAGATTAAGTATTAAATTGAACAGGTTTATTATATGACGGGTTACGCAGAAAGAAAAGGCAGAAGCGGTAAACGTAGCGAACTGAAAAAAAGTATTAATGACAGTACATTCACTGCCTTACGGCATGATGTAATCAATAGCCCTAGCTTCTTAGGCTTAAGCAATTCCGCAAAAGTGGCTTTTCTACACTTATTGGCAAAATATAACCGTAAGAATAACGGGGATTTATCCGCGCCACTGAACAGAGCCAAGGAATATTTTAATTTATCTTCCCCAGGGCTTAGCGTGGCGTTAAAGGAACTTGAGCAGAACGGTTTTATTGATACCACCCGGCAGGGCGGCAAGAATCAATGTTCACTTTATGCCTTAACGTGCTTTCCGCTTAATGATGTGAACAAAGCAGGAATTTTACTTAAGGCTACAGATAGACCAAGCGACAAATGGAAAAAACCATAATCACTTTTGACCCGAATTTTTTTGCGAAAAAGCAAATTATATTTATCGTTCATTTTCTGAATAATTTTACAGATAAAAAGCACAATAAAAAACATAGCATATGGCTATAATATATAAAGGTATTAACTCAGTTACTCAATGAGAACTTTGAAAACCATCTGACTGATTAACTCAGTTACTCAATCCCCATTAAAATTGGGCAAAAAATGCGCACATTGATTAACTCAGTTACTTAATTTGATTAACTCAGTTAATATCAAAAAATCGAAATTACTTTCAAAAACCGCTTTACAAACTCCCCGTATTTTTGCCAATATAATCATGCAGTCGCAAAAACGATTGCCAGCCGTGAGAAGCTGAATTATTTAACATTGGCGAACGATAGCACGCCTTTGAACCGTGCTTTTTTTGTTCGTAACATTCGCACACCTAAAGAATATGCGGATTTTATTTGCAATCTAAATCCGATCATCCTCTCAATGGTAGTTCGTAATGGGCAGTCTTTATTGGCTGGCTGCTTTCCAATGTTGGCAGTTTCTCACCCTGTTACGCACTACCGCCCGACCGTGAGAAGTCTAGCAGTAGTTCCTGAAAATCTAACATTGGAACTTACGCAAATGAAACAATTCATTTTTGCGGCTATTCGCCGTACCGATCTAACCAATCACATTCAAAAAATCCGTATCACCGCTGACACAGAACAAGCTGCGCGCACTCAATGCGCCCGTGATTTTGTTCTTGTACTTACCGGCAAAATCAATCTTCAAAACAACGTGAAAAACGACCGTACTTTTACGGCAATCTCTCGTGATTCTATGGAGGTGGCTCATGGCTAATCAAATTCCTACACATTGCGCTATTCCAATGGCTAAGGTGGGTAAACTTCAGAGTTCTATTCGCAGAGCGAAAGCAATTTTGGCATTAATTCGGAACGATGGGGCGGACATGGATTTAGAAGGCTTTTATACAAGTGAAGAAGTTATTCGAGCCGCCTTATCTGCGATTGATGATTATTTAGAGCAAGCGGAGCAATCCTCAACAGTAGATTTTTATTTCACGAAAGGGGGCGAATGATGAAGCAATTAGACGCAATGGACGAAATTACAAAAAATCTTGCCCAAGCGGAAGCCATTTTGCTTATGGTGGATAACAACATAAAGGAAACGGCAGTAAGTGATTCACTTTGGGCGGTGCGTGATCTGATTGCGCGGACTAAAGACGCGGTAAATGTGCTTTGGGAGGGCGGAAATGAAACCAACTAACCCAATGGCACAACTTCAACAATGGAAAGCGAACAATACTAAGAGGTTAGTAAGCGATGGTGGAGTATCAGTTAACGGCGTACACCCTAACGCGCTCAAAATTGAGCTGGTTAAAAGTGCGATAAAAAACTGCGAAATTGATTGCGAAACTGCGAAACGAAGCAAAACACAGCGAACCCTTGATAATACTGGCTTTATAAAAAGAAACTGCGAAACAGGTTGCGAATTTGCGAAAGCGCACAATGCAAATTTACATTCTGTTCAAAAAACGCAACAGGAAGCGCAAGGCGGAGAGAAACGCAAATACCAAGAGAAACTGTTTATCAATCCATTGGTGGCGGAATATAGCCAGCTTACGCGCCAATTTAAGCTAATTCATGATAGTAACCGCAAATGCCTTGAAGTTTATCCGGACGACTTCCATCACAAACTAAAAATGCGTGGGGAATGTGTTGATTTAGTGGAGCGATTAAAAGGTGGTGGAAAGTTATTCAATGACTTAGCCAAAGGCACAAATTTAAACGCGGAACAGACCGCACTTTTAAAAGACTTCAATCAGGCAAGCGGCTATCTAATCTACAAGTTTTCAGAGGTGGTAGCACAGATTGAGCGGTTACAGGACGTTATATTGACTTAGATCGGCTTCAGTCTTAATATGATTTACAGAAAGGCTTGCATCTGACTGCATATGTGACGGCAACTGAAGCCCGAAGGCAGTTAAAAATTGTGAGCCTTTTGTTTTATTCCAAAACAGCAAAATGACTTAAACAGTCGTTTTTACTTTTTGGAATTCTCTTTTTATAATGTCAAAAAACTCCCATTCGGTGGCGGAAATGCGAAAGGTTAAAGCAAATTGCGAAACGGATAGCTACCGTAACAGCCGATTTAATGCCGTGAAGCATGGCGGATATAGTACGGCTTTTCTCTCTTTGAGTAAGGAAGAACGGGAGCAAATTTTCGACCGGTTAAACCGTAGCAAAAAGCGTTTACATGTGGTTGATTTTAAAATTCCTCCAATCGATAAAGGGGCGGGGGAAAATCTCTACAGTATTCCAAACTCAGAACCGCCTGATTAACTCAATTTCCACTACCGCGAAATTAAGATTTTATGATGATGGCAGATAATGGCGGCTAAAAGCGGACTTGTTTCCTCTTGAATAAAGGTACTCCTAGGCGGGTTAAGGCTTCCACGGGGTAGCAGGCACGCGGAGATTGCCGGTTTTTCACATTTCTAACCATCATCATCTTATGGTTAAATCGCTTTTTTATAATTTCCGAAAACCTCTTTTTTATAGCGTTCAGAAACCTCCCTATTGCCGCTACTTTATATAATGACTTTTGATTTTAGTAACACAAATAGTAACACGATGATTTTCTGAATTAATCAAAATACTATTCTATAAGGATTTATAAACATTAATTCAGATGACCCCAGACAAACTTATCAAATCCTAAAAGTCCTTTAAAATATTGACTTCAAGGGCTTTTTTATATCCTAAGCGCTCCTATCCAATCCTATAAAATCCTTGGGTTTTAGTTATACTGATAGCCGTATAGCAAAACCGGTATAACCAAAATCACACAAAACCTATTATAAAAAAACGTTAACGATGTTTTAGCTATACCCGATTTTTTAAAAGTCTGAATTACCGCGCCAATGGCATTAAAGGCATTTAAGCTGTATCAAGACGAAGGGCATTTAGAAAAGCTCAAACGAACAATTCAGAAGCATAACGAGATCATGACTTATGCCCTACACCGAGACTTAATCTCTTTTAATCCCACAGCAAATATCGAAAAGGAATTTGACAGTCCGACGGTTGAACATTTTAAAACCCTGAAGCCTGAGGTAAAGTGCGGTCGATTTTGATAGCGTTTTACTGTTTGATAATTTAAAGAATTAATGCGGCTAGGCGCGGCTTAATTAACCGAACCGAGAGATAGTACCCCTTATTACTATTTGTCGCGCTTTCACTATAATGGACGTTAAAAAATGGCTAAAACCCAACAATATTATTCTCTTACTGAATGTTCTATTATTGATTATGAAGTTATTCCATTACCAGAGGCGACTTTATTATAGTGCAGTGGTCGGTTAAGGGTCGTTAGAAAACACAGAGAAGACAGAGAAATCGTTATTGATCATCTAGGCAATGTTAAGAAGAATACTAACGGAAGTCCAATTCATAGATCACGTCGCTTACGCTCTTTCGCCAATCCAGCTTTTCCCTCACGCCTAACAGACCATCCCCCGAAAACACCTTCAAAAAATAAGTTTTTTATTTTCGACGAAAATTCTCCGCACCGTCCTCTTTTCTAAGGTAAGTTAAAACCCATACTAAAACGACGCCGAAAATGGCTGAGGTGAGGAAAGTCGCACTGAAAGCACGTTGAAGCAATTCGCCACTGTCCCCAATGAAATGGCGATAAAGATCTAAAATCACAGCGGACACGGCAATACCGATACTGATTCCCACTTGTTGAATCACACTGAGATAAGTAGCGCCTGCGCTGGCATTGTGTTCGTCTAAATCACTAATCGTAAGTGTGTTGACGGAAGTAAAAATAATCGACATACAGCTACCATACCACGCCAAAATCAGCACCAAACACCAAATCGGTGTGTCTTGTTGCAACAGGCTCATGGCAGCAATAGCAAGAGCCATCGAAAGTGCGGTCAACATTAATGTCGTTTTATAACCCAAATGCGCCAGAATTTTGCCAACAAAAGATTTGGTTAACACCGAACTTAGTGCAATAGGCGCCAACAACCAACCGGCAACTTCGGCACTATAATGAAACACCACCTGCAACATCAGCGGCATCAAAAACGGAATGCCTGAACCACACAAACGGATGAAAATATTCGCCACCATGCCAAGTCGAAACGTACGCGTAGTAAATAAATTTAACGGTAATAAGGGATTCTGAACCCGTTGAGCATACCAATAATAAAAGGAGAAACAGCCGAACCCCACAGCCAAAATTAACGCTGTCAGCCATTGGTCGATACGGTCTTCAGACAACAAATCCAAGCCGAGTGTTAAGCCTACCAGCCCACCACCAAACAGCAAAAAGCCCCACCAATCCAGCTTGCTAATATTGCCTGTGCTGTTTGGCATATACCGACCGGCAAATCCAATCCCAAGGATACCAATAGGAATGTTAATTAGGAAAATCCAATGCCAGCTGGCATGCGTCACAAGCCATCCACCCACAATCGGCCCGAGCACCGGACCAATCAATCCCGCCATCGCCATGGCATTCCATGCGGCAACCAATTGATTTTTGGGGACATGACGAATAATTGCCAAGCGTGCTACCGGCATCATCATTGCCCCGCCCAGCCCTTGCAACACGCGCGACCAAATCAATGCGTTTAATGAATTGGAGGCGGCACAAGCAACAGAACCAAGCACAAAAATCGCCACCGCAACCCGAAACACATTGAGCGTGCCGTATTTATCGGCAATCCAACCGGTGAGTGGAATAAATAATGCAACAGTGAGGGAATAACTGATTATCGCCATTTGCATTTCTAACGGTGATTCATACAAATTGGCAGAAATGGCAGGCAATGCCGTATTCAAAATGGTGGCATCAAGGGACTGCATAAATAATGCCATGGCGGCAATTAAGGATAAATGGCGATAATGTTGGAGCTCAGGCATAAAAAACCACGCTTAAATTCGACCGCACTTTTGCTCGTACCAAGCCGTAATAAAATCAGCAATCTGCGCGATATTATTAATATCCAAACAAGGTTTATCTGCCGCTAAAGGGTAATCTGTAGCAACGGCCAGCACCAGATCATCAATGTCAGGTAACGGTTTAATCATGTCTTTACGGTGCAACAGAATCTTTTCAATAGGCTCCTGTTTGAAGCCTTCTACTAAAATAAGATCCGTTAATTCGTGATCAAATTGTTCACATAAATAAGACAGGGAAATATGTTGTTGGGGTGTTTCCGTCATAAGCGCCCAGCGGTAGTCACAAGCCATAATCACTTGGCTGGCACCGGCATCTTTCATACGCCAACTGTCTTTGCCCGGTTTATCCACTTGCGCATCATGATGACTGTGTTTAATCACCGCCGGGCGCAAGCCACGTTGTTTTAATTGGGGAAGTAATTTTTCCAACAAGGTGGTTTTGCCACTGCCGCTGTAACCGGTAATGCCAAGCATGGGGAGCATAATATTTCCTTAAAGACAATAAAATAAACGGGCTGATTATATACCAGCCCGCCAAAGAAAACGAATGATGCTCAAAGATTTAGAGCACGCGCAGCAACACCGGTTGATAAGCTGATTTGCGATTCAGTTTTCGTGCATACCAACGTACACCAAGGAAGGAAAGTGCGGTGGAAATAAAAATAAAAAATACACTGACAAGTTCGTGACTAAACAACGAATCGAACAATAAGGTGCTGAAGACTAAAGTGAACAACGGGACACAATACATCAGCAACGCAGATTTGATCAGGGAATGTTCAGACAAGCCAATTTCGACCAACTGACCCACTTTTAACGGTGTAATGGTTTCAATGGTGAAAATATGCTCGCCTCGCTCACCGCTACCGGCTAATTCCGATAATGCCGAATTCCCGCAAACAGATTTTGCCGCACAAGCGCTACAGGCACTTTGCGATTGGCATTTTACTTTCGCCTTGCCGGATTCGTATTCAATGACGACCGCACTTTCTGTCAACATAATAAGCCTGTTTAGTTTTTCTTAAATTGAATGTCTTGCACGATACGTTTTGCCGTAGAAATCGGCAATTGCCCAATAATCGTCACGTCTTTGTTATCCACAGTTTCGTTATAAATCGTGTAGGCACCTTGTCGCCAAGTATTATCTTGCAGTGTATTTTCTAGGATTTTGTCGGACACATATAACGTAAAAGAAAACAGTCCGTCGCTGTAAAGTTGCGATTCGATTTTATCGTCGCCATCACGTTCAATACTGCGATTTACCGCTTTAAAACCTTGTGGCAACCAACCTGGCGTCCAATTAAAATCCGGTGTTTGATTCGCGTTTTTATCCATTAATAACGGAGGGAAAGCGACTTGATTGAGATAATCTACCAAACCGGAAATCCCGTCTCCCACATACAGATTTACAACACGAAATTGATCCAATAAATTGCCATCCCGATCAAGCATATCACTGCGCAACAGTAAGTTATTGTCTTCATCAATAAAGGCCACATATTGATAACGAAAATCGTCTTTCGGCAAAATTCGAATGGTTTGTACCACATGATCCGCTACGCGATTACGCCCGATATTAACGAAATCATAGTATTGCTCCAACGTATCAAAATTCGCTCGGATGAGTGGCGGTAAATTATCGGTAATGCCTTCACTATTAATGGTGAAAGGTTGATAGTTCGGTTGAAAATAGCTAATTAAATTATCACGTTGCACAATTTCTTGTTGTGCGCCATCTAGCGTCACCAATTGCGCAAAAGTTTTGCCATGAGATTTAAAATGACGGTACCGCAATGAATCCATGTTAGAAGGCGTAGTTTGTACAAAAGAAAATTCATAATTTAGCTGTTCCGTCGCTTTCTTCATATCCTGCAAAAACTGTTTCGGCGAAAATGTTTCTGCACCAAGGGAAGAAAATGACGTGCTAAATAAGAAAAAAAGTGCGGTGGTTTTTAGAAATGTTTTTAACATGATCAAATTCCTAATAAACAAATTCACCACCAAAAAATGGTGGTGAATTCTCATAAAAAACAATTATGCCGGAATACATGAATTATTATTTATTGCTTTGATTCTGTCCTAAATTCATTGAATCGGCATAAACACGACGTTGTAATTCATAGCTTTGCAACATAGCGCCAATACGTTTATTTTTTTGTTCAAGCTGTTCCGTCGTAATAACATCTTTGCTTGGCGCATTGTAACTGACTTCTTGCACACCGTTGTTAAAAGGCAATGTTTGTAACACTGGGGTATCTGCTGCATTTTGTACGGTAGATTTTGCAGTGAAAGATTGTACACCTAATACAGCCACCAAGCACACACCCGCAGCAACAGCAACCTGCGTCATCGGCATAAACCATGCTTTTAACTTTTGCATAAACGGAGAGTTTTCGACTTCCTGCGGCAATGGTTGAGACTCAGTGACTTCAGCCATTTGAATTTCTTCTGAAGCAATCAAACTTTCCATTTTTGCAGTGAAATCAGCACCCAAGAAAACATTTGTTTCTTGACGCATAACAGAACGAATGGTGTGGAAATTTGCCCAACTCTCCTGCAATTCCGCATCTTGGCATAATTGTTCGGTGAGTTCATGATTAACTTGCTCACCATCAATATATGCTGAAAGTAGTTCTTTTTGCATGTTTGTACTCCGACTAATCGTAGTTGTATTTTTGTTTTTTATTAACGTTGTAAAAGCGGTTTCACTTTACTTTCAATGATTTCACGCGCTCTAAAAATCCGAGATCTCACAGTCCCCACCGGACAATCCATAATTTCTGCAATTTCTTCGTAACTTAATCCCTCGATTTCGCGTAAAGTAATTGCTGTGCGTAAATCTTCTTGTAAACCTTTAATCGTATCAAATACGATATTCTTCAACTCGTTGGATAACATTTCATTTTCAGGCGTATCCACAACCCGTAAATTTGTTCCTACATCGTAAGATTCTGCATCTTCAGCTAAAATATCTTCGCTTGGTGGGCGACGGCCTTGTGCAGTCAAATAATTTTTTGCAGTGTTCACTGCGATTCTGTATAGCCAAGTATAGAAAGCACTATCACCACGAAAAGAGCCGATGGAACGGTATGCTTTTATAAATGATTCTTGTACAACATCGGGAATATCATTCGGTGAAATATACCGAGTCAGTAATCCAGCTACTTTATTTTGATAACGCGATACCAACAAATTGAAAGCTTTCTTATCTCCCTGCTGCACCCTTTCTACCAAAGCTTGATCTGTTAGCTGTTCAGCCATATAACCTCAAATATCACGTCTAACAAACTTTAATTTCAAAGCCAGCAAGCTATTGTTATGCGTTAGACGAGATGAATAAAAAAAAGTTCAGTTATTTTAGAAAAAACCAATAAAACAATGAAAATCAGTGCGTTAGACTCAATTTTCGCTGAATTTCGAGCACCATTTCACGCAATTCCGGATCATTGATTTCGCCGTTATTAAAGAACCATGAAAAAAGTTGTAAATCGGTTGAAGCTAACAAACGAATAAAAACCTCTTTTTTATGCTCGCTAAGCCCGTCAAAATACTGTTTATAAAAAGGCATGATGACCTTGTCTAATTCCAACATACCGCGCCGACAATCCCACTCAATGCGCAGCGGATCATACTTTTTCATCCTATTCTCCTTTCCAAAAAATCAACTGGATTATAGCGTTAGTGCGCTGTTTGCGAAAATAAATTAATCACCAACACACCACAGATAATCAACCCCATGCCAATTAAACCGGCAGTATCAATTTTCTGCCCAAAGGCGAAATAAGCCACAATGGCTGTCAACACAATCCCCACGCCAGACCAAATGGCATACACCAAACCAACGGAAAGCGTACGAAAAATAATGGCAACAAAATAGAACGAACAGCCATAAAAAGCCAAAGCGCCAAGCGTCGGCAACGGTTTAGTAAAACCGTCGCTGACTTTCAATAGATTGGTGGCAACAATTTCCAAACAAATGGAAACGGCTAATAAAATCCATGGATTCATGTTTTCCCTATACAAAAGTGCGGTCGGAAATTCAGTTAAAAATCCGACCGCACTTTTTATTTCAATTACGCCTTAATTTGGCTTTTTAAGAAGTCAATCAATTGCTCTTTCGCAATCATTTGTTTCTCACCGCTACGACGATTTTTGTATTCGATTTCGCCGTTGGCTAAATTTTTCTCACCGATGACGACCATGTGCGGCACACCGATAAGTTCCATGTCAGCAAACATCACGCCCGGGCGTTCTTTACGATCATCAAAAATCACTTCCACGCCTTGTGCCAATAAAGTGCGGTATAAATCCTCAGCGAATTCTTGCACGCTTTCCGATTTGTGCATATTCATCGGCACAATCGCCACGGTGAACGGCGCCATCGCATCGCTCGGCCAAATAATGCCGCGTTCATCATGATGTTGTTCAATAGCAGCAGCGACAACACGGGTCACACCAATACCATAGCAGCCCATGGTAACGACCGTAGGACGACCGTCTTCACCTTGCACTGTCGCATTCATCGCGTTGGAGTATTTGTCGCCTAATTGGAAGATATGGCCGACTTCAATACCGCGTTTAATTAATAAGGTACCTTTGCCATCCGGACTTGGGTCACCTTCCACCACGTTACGAATATCCGCCACTTTCGGCAACGCCACATCGCGTTCCCAGTTAATGTTGAAATAGTGTTTACCGTCAATGTTAGCGCCAGCGCTGAAATCGGACATGATTGCCACGCTGCGGTCAATAATAACCGGAATGTCTAAGTTAACCGGCCCAAGGGAACCTACACCTGCGCCAATTTTGGCTTTAATGGCGGCTTCATCAGCAAATTCAAATGGGGAAGCCACTTCTGCAAGTTTTTCCGCTTTAACTTCGTTTAATTCGTGATCGCCACGAATGATTAACGCCACTAGCGGCTGTTCTTCACTAGCCCCTTTTACAATCAAGGTCTTAACGGTTTTCTCAATCGGTTGGTTAAATTGCGCGACAAGCTCCGCAATGGTTTTCGCATTCGGTGTATCCACCAATTCCATCGCTTTAGTTGGTGCGGCACGCTCCCCCACCGCCACCGCTTCGGCAAGTTCGATGTTCGCCGCATAATCGGATTCCGTGGAGAAAATCACATCATCTTCACCGCTGTTTGCCAACACTTGGAACTCATGGGATGCGCTACCGCCGATAGAACCGGTATCCGCCTGCACGGCACGGAAATCTAAACCTAAACGGGTGAAAATGTTGCTGTAAGTTTGATACATCACCTCATAGGTTTGTTGCAAACTTTCTTTGTCCATGTGGAAAGAATAAGCATCTTTCATGATAAATTCGCGGCTACGCATCACACCGAAACGTGGACGCACTTCGTCACGGAACTTGGTTTGAATATGATATAAATTAAGAGGAAGCTGACGGTAAGAGGTCACTTCACGACGCATTAAATCGGTGATGGCTTCTTCATTGGTCGGACCGATCACGAAACTCCGTTCGCCGCGGTCGGTGAAACGCAATAATTCCGGACCATACTGATCCCAACGACCGGACTCTTGCCATAATTCTGCCGGTTGCACAACGGGCATTTTGATCTCGATAGCACCGCTTTTATTCATTTCTTCGCGAATGATGTTTTCCACTTTTTGTAGCACGCGCCAACCGGTTGGCATCCAGTTATAAAGCCCGGAAGCTAGAGGGCGAATCATGCCCGCACGCAACATGAGTTGATGGCTAACAATCGCCGCTTCTGCCGGGGTTTCTTTTAAGGTGGATAATAAATATTTACTTGTACGCATTGAATTACCTATAATTCCAAGAATTTTAAAAATACGAGAAAAAAATTGGCGTTAGTGTATCTAATGCGCACGCAAAAGCAAAGAAGAAATCAGGTTTCACGCCTTATAATCCCCGCTAAAAATGCCAATTTAACCCCAGAAAAAGGAATCATCATGTCAGCCCTTTATCAAGCCCTTCCCGCCGTCGATAAATTACTCAAAACCCCGCAAGGAGAACAATTCGTGGCAGAATTTGGCCATAGTGCCACTGTCAGCGTGTCTCGCGAGATGTTGCAACAAGCGCGCGAATATATAAAACGCCATGAAAATCTACCGCACTTTTTGCAAACAACCGACGCTACCTTTCAACATATCCACCAACAATTATTGTTACAACAACGGGTGAATATTAGGAGTGTACATAATTTAACCGGCACAGTATTGCACACCAATCTCGGGCGCGCGTTGTGGTCACCGGCGGCACAAGAAGCTGCGCTGGATGCCATGCAGGGCAATGTGGCGCTGGAATATGATTTAGCGGCTGGCGAGCGCAGTCATCGAGATAACTACATCAGCGACTTACTGCAACAACTCACGGGCGCAGAGGCGGCCTGTGTAGTAAACAACAACGCAGCGGCAGTATTACTGATGCTGGCAACTTTCGCGCAAGGGAAAGAGGTGATCATCTCCCGTGGTGAATTGATTGAAATCGGTGGTGCTTTCCGCATTCCCGACATCATGGCACAGGCTGGTTGCAAACTAGTGGAAGTGGGCACCACCAACCGTACCCATTTAAAAGATTATCGCAACGCAATTAATGAAAATACCGCCTTTTTAATGAAAGTTCACAGCAGTAACTACCAAATTTGCGGTTTCACGCATTCTGTTGATGAACAAGAGCTGGCGGAATTAGGCAAAGAATTTGGCATTCCGGTCATAACGGACTTAGGCAGTGGCGCGTTAATCGATCTGAAACAATTTGACTTGCCGGAAGAACCGACGGTGCAAGAAAAATTACAACAGGGTCTGGATTTGATTTCCTTCTCCGGTGACAAACTGCTTGGCGGGCCACAAGCGGGCATTATCGTGGGTAAAAAAGCATTGATTCAACAGCTACAAGCCCATCCGCTCAAACGCGTGCTACGTTGCGACAAAGTCACACTCGCCGGGCTGGAAGCCACTTTGCGTTTGTATTTGCAACCGGAAAAAATCACTGAAAAACTGACCGCACTTCATCTGCTCACTCAGCCTGTAGCCCAATTACAAGCACAAGCAGAACAACTGAAAGTGCGGTTGGAAAATCGCTTAAATGCAGACTACCTTGTTACTATTGAACCAAGCGAAGCGCAGGTTGGTAGCGGCTCTCAACCATTGGCACGAATTCCGTCAGTTGCGGTCACCATTGCGCCGGCAACAGAAAAAATGCCGACAAAAACCACCGCACTTTTCGCCCGTTTATTGGCGCTACCGCAACCGGTTATCGGGCGCATTGAACGGGATAAAATTTGGTTGGATTTACGCAGTTTGGCTAATCTCGAACGCTTGCTCAACACGTTGGAGGCGCTATGATTATTGTTACATCTGGACACGTTGACCACGGCAAAACCGCACTATTGCAAGCCCTCACCGGCACGCATACGGCACATTTACCGGAAGAAAAAAAACGCGGCATGACCATTGATTTAGGTTACGCCTATTTGCCGTTAAAAGATCAAATCCTCGGCTTTATCGATGTACCGGGGCACGAACGTTTTCTTGCCAATATGTTGGCAGGCTTAGGCGGCATTCATTACGCCATGCTTATCGTTGCCGCAGACGAAGGCGTGCAAGCGCAAACCATCGAGCACTTAAACATTTTGAGCTTGTTGCAATTGCAGGAAATCATGGTGGTGATCACCAAAGCCGACCGCGCCGATGCGCAACAAATTGACGCATTAGAACGACAGCTACGCCAACAATACGCCCTCTTGGCGAACAGCAAATTCTTCGTGACCTCTGCCACCACCGGTCAGGGTATTGAAACATTACGCGATTATTTGGCGCAGTTGCCGGAATTATCGGACACGGAAAAACCGTTCCGTTATGCCATCGACCGTATTTTCACCATTAAAGGTGCCGGCACCGTGGTGACAGGCACCGCATTTGCGGGCAAAGTTGCCATCGACGACGAATTGTATTTAAGCAATGGGCAAAAAGTGCGGGTGAAAAATATCCACGCACAAAACGAACAAAGCACGGAAGGCTTGGCGGGGCAACGCCTGGCATTAAATATTAACCTGGATTTCGACCGCACGTTAATTGAACGCGGCGATTGGTTGTTCTCCCAACCGCCTGCCAAGGCGACAGATCGCGTCACCGTTTGGCTCGAAAACCAAATTCCACTGAACGAAAGCCAACCGGTGCATATTTATCACGCCGCCTCACACACCACGGGCAAGCTGACGTTATTGCAACAACCCAAACTCGCACCTCAGCAACACGCGCTGGCAGAACTGATTTTAGAACAACCGTTATTTTTGGCGCATGGCGACAAAATCATCTTACGTAACAGCAACTCGACCACCGTACTCGGTGGCGCAAAAGTAATTGAAATCCATTCGCCGAAACGCCATAAGCGTACAGAAGCCCGTTTCGATTATTTACGCCAACTGATTCAAGCAGAAACAGCCGAAAAACGCACCGCACTTTATCTGCAAAATCATGCGGTGGAAGCCGAGCAGTTAATGTGGATTGAACAGCTGACAGACTCCCAACTGAACGACATTCTTGAAAAGAACGGCGACATTCGCTTCCAAAGCTGGTGCTTTAATGCCGATTATCGCACGCAACAAACAGCGAAATTATTGACCGCACTTGCGCAATATCACGAACAACATCCCGACCAACTCGGCTTAGGTAAAGCCCGTTTATATCGCATTGCAGCACTGAATCAGCCGGAAAAACTGATTTATCATTTTATTGATGAATTATTAGCCGAGAACCAGCTACAGCAAACCCGTGGTTGGCTACACACCGCCGATCATAAAATTCAATTTAATGAACAAGAGCGTGCATTATGGCAGCAAGTTCTTGAACAATTTGAGCAACATAACGGACAAGCATTGTGGGTGCGTGATCTTGCGGGCTTATTAGGACAGGAAGAAAGCGCTATGCGCAACTTCCTCTACAAAGCCGGTAAATTAGGCTATCTCACCGCCGTGGTAAAAGACCGTTTCTTCCTGACCGAAAACATTTATGCCACCGCCCGTTTAATTAAACAGCTTGTCGCCGGAAAAGAAGGTATATCGGTAAACGAATTGCGTGATGCGTTACAATTCGGACGCAAAATGACCGTGCAACTGGTGGAATATTTCGACCGCTGTGGTTTCTTACGTCGCAAAGGTAATATTCACGTGTTACGCGATGCGGACGTGTTTGATCTATAAAGTGCGGCCGTTTTTGACAACGTTTTTTAACACATAGGAGCTTCCATGAAAAAACTTCTCGTTTCTGCTTTAGCCGTCGCCGGTCTAACGCTTACAGGCTGCAATGATGAAGAAAAAAATGCTCTTTCCGAACAAGTGAAAAAACAAACCCAAACAATCGAGCAGCTAAATGCACAAGTGAATACCTTACAAAGACAGGTTTTGGATTTGGCGGAAAATCAAGCCATTCAAGTAGAACCGGAAGTCCTCTTCCAAAGATCAGAAATCATTTCACCTACAAAAGCTACCGATGATACTTCCATTAACAAAGTCAAATTCGATATTACGATGTTAAAAACCAATTCGGATTGGCTAACTGCTTTGTTATTAAATGAAGTCATTGCCTCATTCAATGTGGAAGGGCAGCCTAAAATCGAAACTAAACAACAGTTTATTGAACGATTAGAGAAAGACATGGCTGAAACCCTAAAAGAAGCAAGAGAGTATGAAACCTTGGCGATAGAAACCAAAGTTGGCATGGAATATTTAGGGCAACGGGAAAACTTAGCCTCCTTCACCCTCCACTATTATAGTTATTCCGGTGGTGCGCACGGGATGTATTCCACCCATTTTGTGAACGTTGATTTAGACAAAAAAGCCGTCATTCGATTAGACGATGTCTTTACTAAAGCACAACAAAACAAAGTTAAAGCGTTGCTATGGGAGATTTACCAAAATGAATCTCGTGGCGATAACGGTGAACAGCAAGAGCCTTTTACCGCAAAAGCCGATTTTTACCTCAGTGATAATTTCTATTTTTCACAAGATGGCATTGTGTTTGTCTATCCACCTTATGCCCTTGGCCCTTATGCAGCAGGTGAAAAGGAACTGCGCCTGTCTTTATATGATGATGAAGTCAAAGCCTTGTTAACACCGGCATTTAAATTTTTAGGAAAAAATTACGTTGAATAACAAACAAAAATCCCCAAGCGCATACTTGGGGATTTTTTTAATTCTCTAATTCTAAACTCAGCACATCCGGTTCATTCTTTAGTAATAAGTACAATTCATGAATGGTGTCTTTGTCATTAATCGTACAACGAATCGTCAATTTGGTTTCACCGTTTGCCTGATCTTTCATATTAATATTTTCAATCAGATGGTTATGGGTATGTAGCAGCTGAATAAATTGCCCCACTGCGGCTGGCGACGCCAATGTGGCGGTAATGCGGGTTTTCTTCTTTTTCTCATAACGGCGCACCCAACGATGCACAGACGGGCTCAAACGAATGGCGATTAAAATCATGAAGGTGGCAATAATCGCATCAAAATAGAATCCTGCGCCGGAAGCAATACCGATACCCGCGGCCGCCCAAATAATCGCCGCCGTGGTCAAGCCAGAAATGGCATCGTTATGTTTACGCAAAATCACGCCTGCACCAAGGAAACCGATGCCGCTAATCACCTGAGCCGCCAAACGCATTGGATCGGTACGAATATTTTCCGACACTTGCGCATAATGTTCGGCTGATTGAATGGAAACAATGGTGAGTACGCAGGTCGTCACCGCAATAATCATGCAAGTTTTTACCCCCACGGGTTTGGCTTTTAATTCACGTTCCAAACCAATGATGCCGCCCAGCACCATGGCAAACGCCATTTTAACGAAAATAAAGAAATGGCTGTCTCGCGCCAATGTTTCAAAAAAAACGGATAGGTTACTCATCATGTTAAATTGTTAATCCAAGTGATTGATAAAGTTGTTTTAGTTCATCTTGCGTTAAAGTGCGGTAGGTTTTTGGCGCTAAATTTTGTAGCGTAAAACCGGCAAGCTGATAACGAATTAAACGCAATGTCGGAAAACCAATATGCGCTGTCATTCTACGCACTTGGCGATTTCGCCCCTCATAAATTTTAATTTCTAACCATGATGTAGGAATATTTTTTCGCTCGCGAATGGGCGGAACACGTTGCCATAAACAGTCCGGTTCGGAAATCAACCGCACTTTTGCCGGTTTTGTCATACCATCTTTTAATTGCACACCCCGCCGAAGTTGCTCTAACGCGGTTTCATCAGGCACGCCTTCCACCTGTACCCAGTAAGTTTTTTCCATTTTAAACTTAGGTTCCGCCAAGCGATGTTGAATCTCCCCGTTGTTAGTCAACAACAATAATCCCTCACTATCGCGATCCAGCCGCCCGACAGGATAAACGTCACCGATATCAATAAAATCTTTCAACGTGCTACGGCCATTTTCATCACTAAATTGGCACAACACATCAAAGGGTTTGTTGAACAGAATTACTTGAGTTTGAGAAAACGCGATTTTAGGCTTAGAAACACCACCAAAATGAACCGCACTTTGTGCTGGTTTTCTCCGTTTTTGGGATTTTCGCCGAAAAGATGTTGGCTGCATAAATAAGATATTCATAAAAATTTTGCATACTTTATCACCAATTGAAGCAAAATCTAAATTTACGTCCTAAATAAATGCACAAAATAGGGAACTTTTTCATCATTAGCGTTTTATTCGGCATTTTACGCCCTTTTTTAGCAAGTTAACGTTGTTTTTTTATAAATCTCATTTTTTTATTCTAAAAATTAAATTTTAAAAAAGAATAAAAAACTATAATTTAAAAATAATTTAATTAAAAATAACGTAAATTTTCGTAATTTGTTATTTTTGTCTATTGACTCGCGTTTTTATTGATTTATATTGAGGCTCTAACATTTTTTTAACTTTAACAGGTTGTTCCATGACTCAAACACATAAACGTGAAACATTCTCCGGACGCAGAGCCTTTATTTTTGCGGCGATCGGTTCGGCAGTTGGCTTAGGAAACATTTGGCGTTTCCCTTATGTTACTTATGAAAACGGCGGCGGCGCCTTTATTATCCCTTACATTGTGGCGTTATTAACGGCCGGCATTCCTTTAGTCTTTTTAGATTATGCTTTAGGCCACAAATTCCGCGCCTCTCCACCATTAGCTTATCGCAAGCTCAAAACCGCTTTTGAAACCTTCGGTTGGTGGCAAGTGATGATCAACGTGATTATTGGTCTTTACTATGCGGTTATTCTTGGCTGGGCAGCAAGCTATGCTTATTATTCCTTCAGCTCCGCTTGGGGGAGCAATCCGGTAGATTTCTTCTTACATGAACACATTAAGATGGCAAGTGAGGTGGCATTAAGCTTGGATTTCGTTGACACTGTTGTCGGTCCGTTACTTGCCGTGTGGATTATCACATTGTTGATTCTTTCTTTTGGCGTACAAAAAGGCGTAGCACGTTCTTCCGTTATCTTTATGCCAATTTTGGTGATCATGTTCATTACCTTAGTGGTCTATTCCTTGTTCTTACCGGGTGCAGAAAAAGGCCTTGATGCCTTATTCTCACCAAACTGGGACAAATTAGCCGACCCAAGCGTTTGGATTGCCGCATACGGCCAGATTTTCTTCTCACTTTCCATTTGCTTCGGCATCATGTTGACTTATGCCTCTTACTTGAAAAAAGAATCGGATTTAACCGGCGCGGGCTTAGTGGTTGGCTTTGCTAATAGTAGCTTTGAAGTATTAGCAGGTATCGGCGTATTCTCTGCGTTAGGATTCATTGCTGTCGCCAACGGACAAGATGTCAGCGAGGTTGCCAAAGGCGGTATCGGCTTAGCCTTCTTTGCCTTCCCAACCATCATTAACCAAGCACCGTTAGGTCAATTATTGGGCGTATTATTCTTCGGGTCTTTAGTTTTCGCCGGCTTAACCTCTTTCATTTCCGTATTAGAAGTGATCATTGCGGCGGTACAAGATAAATTACGATTACGTCGTGCACATGCAACATTCTTGGTGGGCTTACCAATGATGGTGGCATCCACCTTATTATTTGGTACGGCTGCCGGCTTACCGATGCTTGATACCATGGACAACTTCGTCAACATGTTCGGTATCGTGGCTGTGGCGTTCTTCTCTTTACTCTCCATCATCGTTACCGGCAGATTAAAAGAACTTGGTGAACACTTAAACGAAACCGGTTCTTTCAAAGTTGGCGCAATCTGGAAAGCCTGCATTGTAGTCACTACCGGCGTATTGGCGTTCATGCTTTACAAAGAAGCCACCAAAGTATTGGCAAACGGCTACGAAGGCTATCCTGAATGGTTCGTTAACACCTTCGGTTGGGGCATGGCAATCGGTTTAGTCATTATCAGTTTCTTACTTTCCCGTTTACCGTGGAAAAATCTCACACAAACACAAGGAGAAAAATAAGATGTCAACCAACGCAATTATCATGATGGCTATCGCGCTCATCATTATCTGGGGCGGATTATTGGTTTCCCTCATTAGATTACCGAAAGAATAATTTAGGCTTTCAAAAATAAAAATCCCATCAAATGTTTGATGGGATTTTTTATGGGAAAAGTGCGGTGGTTTTTTCATACGTTTTAAAACACCGCAAAAACCTACCGCATTTTGGTTCAACAAGCCTTATGACATCCGTCCGTTAGCGATGGGAATAACCTGATCACAAATTGCCATAGTAGAGGCGCGATGGCTCACTAGGATGATCAATTTTTCTGCTTTCACGTTTAGCAAGGATTGCAAAATCATGGCTTCGTTTAAGCTATCCAGATTGCTGGTCGGTTCGTCCAACAAAATAATCGGTGCATTGTGCAAGAAGGCGCGGGCAATACCGATACGTTGTTTTTCACCGTCAGAAAGGTTGTTCCCCATTTCAGTGATTTTAGTGTCGTAGCCTTCCGGCAAACTCATGATAAATTCATGAATAGAGGCTTTTTTCGCTGCTTCAATTACTTGCTCTTTCGTTGCCTTACGGTTTGCCAACACAATATTTTCATACACGGTTTCATTGAAAATATAGGTTTGTTGGGTGATGTAAGCGATATTGTCGCGCAAATTCACCGTATTAATGTTTTTTAAGTCCGTATCGTTAATGCGAATACGGCCTTGTTGCGGATCGTAAAAACGCATCATTAATTTCAGAAGCGTACTTTTCCCACTACCGCTGCGACCGTGAATACCGAGAATTTCACCTTTATTAAGCTGCAAATTCACATCAGACAAAATTTGTTCGTCCGCATAAGCAAAACTGACGTTTTCTACGTTAATTTGCTGCACATCAGCGATATTCACACCATTTTCTACGTCTTTTAATTCCGGCTGTTCTGCCAATAACGCTAACACACGTTCGCCGCTAGCGAGGGTTTGCAATAAGTTGTTAGACAGGTTACTTAAAGCAATCACCGGGCCATAACTCGACATCAATAAAATCACACCAATGAGCAAGCCGGCAAAATCAATGTAATCGTAAGCAAAGAGCGTTAAGCCCACCAATAAAATCACGATATTAAAGAAAGACACCGCGATTTCCGTGAGCGAACGCACGTTGCCTTCTTGTTGTTTGATTTTTAAAAAGGCTTGGTCGATTTTTTCACTGCGTTGGTGGATTTCCTGTAAACGTTTTTCCTCGTTCCCGAAAAGTTGAATTTCTTTCATGCCACGAATGCTATCGAGGAAGAAATCGTTCATTTCGCCGACTAAGTCACGGTATTTACGGCCATCTTCACGCGCCATTTGGGTGGTAACGATAGGCAAAATAATGCCGACAGTCACATACGCTAAAAATGCCACCAACACGAACCACCAAGAAATATGCGCGAACACCGCCAATAAAATACCGGAGGTTAAAAAAGCAATGGCGATCGGCGCGATGGTGTGCGCATAAAACACTTCCAACAATTCAATGTCGTTGGTCACCAAAGAAAGCAATTGACCGGATTGTTTGTCCTGCAATTTCACAAACGCCAAACGACGTAATGCACTGAACACTTTGTCGCGCAACAACGCCAATAATTTGAAGGCGATGTAATGGCCGGACATTTGTTCCAAATAACGTAAAATGCCACGCGCTACCGCCAGCACAATAAGTGCGGTCAAAATTTGCGATAAATTTAAGTGGGTGTGGAAGTTAAGCAATTCCGACAAGCCCATAGCTCCTAGCACCATAATGAAAATAGCGCTGAGGAAACCGAGGGTACCCATAATGATGGTGAAACTCATGATATGCGCCAATGGCGTCACCAATTTCATGAGCTGCCACATAACGACAAATCCATTCTTACGCATGATTTGCCCCCGTTCTGATATTTTCTAAGTTCTTTTGTTGATTAAACATTTCTGCATAAATTCCGTTTTCAGCCATTAAAGAAGCATGATCGCCTGATTCTGCCAGGTGACCGCTTTGTAACACATAAATTTGATCGGCATTTACCGCATTCGCCAGACGGTGAGAAATCATGATGATAGTTTTTTCGTGTTTAAGCTGTTGAATAAATTGCAGAATGATTTCTTCACTTTCTACGTCGATGTTACTGGTGGCTTCATCGAAAACGTATAAATCAGCATTGTGCAACAAGGCACGCGCCAACGCTAAACGTTGAATTTGACCGCCGGACAAGTTAGTTCCGCGACTTAATAACATCATGTCCAACCCGCCGTTTTCACGGACGAAATTCGCCAAATTCACTTGTTCCAAGCATTGATAAATGGCTTCGTCGGAGGCATTGGATAGTGCCATCAACATATTTTCTCTAAGGCTACCTTTGAAAATGTAACTGCTGTGGCTCACCAACGAAACATGGCGATACAAGGAATGACGGTTAATTTGTTTAATATCAACGCCATTAAATAAAATTTCCCCTTGCTGCGCTTGGTAAAAACCCATGAGCAAGGAAACCAGCGTGGATTTACCGCAACCGCTTTTACCCACAAAAACTGTTAATTGCTTCGGTTGAATATTAAGGTTTAAGCCGTTAATCGCCGGTTTTTCTGCAGAATAGGCAAAATGTAAATCCTTAATTTGCACGGTGACTTCATTTTTAGCTGGAAAATCCACCGCACTTTTGTTTTCTTCTACCGGGGTATCCAACAGCGTAAAGATTTTTTCTGAAGCGGCCTTGCCGTTCATCGCCACGTGGAAGAAAGAGCCGAGTAAGCGTAATGGAATGAAAAATTCGGAAGAAAGCAAAATGAATAAAATGACACCGAAAATACTTAAATTGCCATCTTGGTATTGTAAAAGCGCTGTCAAAATCCCCAATGCTGCACCGCCGTAAGCCAATAAATCCATTAAAGAAACGGAGTTCAGCTGCATGGTCAACACTTTCATGGTGATGGTACGGAAATTCTCCGCTTCGATATCCATTTGTTTGGCTTTGTAATCATCGTCTTGATAAATTTTTAAGGTGATCAAGCCTTGTAGGTTATCCAAAAAGCTGCTGCCTAACCCGACATAAATAGACCAATATTTCGCCAACAAACGTTTCGCGATTTTATTTACCGCAATGATGGACATTGGAATTAACGGCACGCAAACCAAAAGAATTAACGAGGTCGGTGCGTTAAAAAAGACCAGGAAAACAAACAGCGTGAGCGGCGCAAGCAGGCTATAAAACAACTGAGGAAGATAACGACCGAAATAAATTTCCAGTTGTTCCACGCCTTCAGATGCCACTTGGATCACGGAAGAGGTAGATTGTTGGTTAACCTGATTCAGCGGCATGGAAGATAATTTTTGATAAATCAGCGTACGCAATTTATGCTTCACTTGCGTACTCGCTTTATAGGAAGCTTTCACCGCCATTTTGCCCGCCCAAGCACGCAACGCCAGACAAGCAACCAAAACAACAGTAAAAATGACCGCACTTTGCAGCGTAAGCGTACGTTCAAACGCCCATTGCAAACAAATGGCAAACACCACCGCACTTATTATCCCGCCGATTAAGGCAACCCAGTTCCATAATACATTAATAGCAATCCATTTTTTGCTATCCGCGACTGTGTTTATCAGTCGTTTATCTATCATCATAACGTTTATTTTTCCTTAAAAAATCACATCAGTAAAAAGAACCATATCATAACATTTTTATAACAAATGATAATTAATTTTATTCTAATTTTTGGTATTTTTATATTTGACGCTTAAATTTAAAACAAAAAAATAGCACCTTAAGAAAGGTGCTATTTGTATAAAATTCAAATCGGTTTATAGCAAGATATTGGCAAATAACAAACCAAAACCTAAGCAAAATGCCATACTTAATAAACCTGGTAGCATGAAACTGTGGTTGAAAATGTATTTACCGATTCGAGTAGTACCTGTGGTATCAAAGTCAATTGAAGCGATGATTGGACCGTAGTTCGGGATAAAGAAATAACCGTTTACCGCAACAAACACACCAATCAAGATTGCCGGTGGAATACCAAGCGCAATACCCAATGGGAACAAGGTCGCTACGGTAGCGCCTTGGCTGTTTACGAGTACAGAAAGCACGAACAAGGCGAAGGCAAATGTCCAAGGCGCTGTTTCTACTAAACCTTTAACTAAATCTTTTACTTCCTCAATGTGAGCTTGCATTAAGGTATCTCCTAACCATGCGATACCGAAAATAGCGATTACCGCACGCATACCAGCGTGGAATACGGAACCTTTGGTAATTTCAGTGCCATCCGGTTTACAGGTTAAGATAATTAGCGCACCGATAGATAGCATGATGATTTCAATGGTATGTGCCATACCCATTGGTTTGCCATCAAATACCGGACGAAGAGAAGGCATTGCCCCCATTAATACAACAAGCAATGCACCAAACAAGAAAAGAGAAACAGAAATTTTTGCTGTTTTGCTGATCTCAAGTTCTTTTCCACTAATAGTTGAATTAAAGGCTTCGGCATATTTAGGATCGTTTAAACGACGTTGGTATTCCGGATCATCTTTTAATTCCTTACCCATTTTATTGACAAATAAACACGCGCAGAAAATACCAAGAACAGTGGAAGGAATCGTGACGATTAACACATCACCTAAATGAATACCTTGCGGTTCAAGGTACGCCACAACTGCAACTACAGCTGCAGCAATCGGGCTGGCAACAATAGCAAATTGAGAGGCAATAACTGCCATAGACATTGGTCGTTCAGGGCGAACACCATTTTGGCGGCTCACTTCGGCAATGACTGGTAATACAGAATATGCAACGTGGCCGGTACCGGCTAATAGTGTAAAAGTCCAAGTGACTGCAGGTGCAATAAACGTAATGTGTTTTGGATTACGACGTAAAATATTGGTAGCAATTTTGATCATATAATCTAAACCGCCGGCTGCTTGCATTGCTGCTGCAGCGGAAACCACAGCCATAATCATAAACATTACGTCAATTGGCAAACCTGCCGGTTTTAAGCCAAAACCGAAAGACAAGATAGCAAGCCCCAAGCCGCCAAAAACACCCAAACCGATACCGCCAACACGTGCACCAACTAAAATACATAGCAACACGATGGCGAATTGAAGTAAAAACATAGCAGACATACTGCCTCCTTAGAGAATGAAATAAAATCTGTATAACGTATAAGAAATTATACTCAGTTATATTTTGATAGAGATACCTTTCCAAGGCAATAGGGATTTAACAACCCAAAATTCAGCTTAATTATATAAGAATGTCATAATACTGAGTATGGCTGATTTTGAATGTTCTCATTAAATTATGATCCATATCAGGTTTTAAACAAAATTTTGATGGTTATTTCAACAAAATCAACATTCTCCGTAGAAACAATAACTTTTGATAAATAGTCAAAGTAAAGTTATACTTGAGCCCTTATTTTTAAACCTAATTATTGAGAAATATATGGAAGAATTTATGCCGATGGCAATTGAATTTGCCAAAAATCATTCTTTAATTGTTGTTGCTTGGGTAGCTATTTTTCTAATGGTTATCTACCACTTCATCAAATCAGCCACCAGCAAAACAAAAGTGATTGAAAATACTGAAGCTATTTCGTTAATCAACAACCAAAACGCTGTTGTTATTGATTTACGCTCAATGGATGACTTTAATAAAGGTCACATCATTAACAGTTTAAACCTGCTTCCTACCGAAATTAAAAATCACAATATCGGTAAAATTGAACAGCATAAAGAGACACCTGTTATTTTGGTTTGTGCTAACGGCGTGACTTCCGCTTCTTCTGCTGAAATTTTAGCAAAACAAGGATTTAATCACGTTTATTCCTTGAAAGAAGGCCTTGCCGGCTGGCGAGCAGCAAATTTACCTTTAGTTAAAAAATAAATAAGGATACAAAAATGACCGAAGAAAACAAAGAAATCGTAAATAACGAAGAACAAGAGGTTCAAGCAGTACTTCAAATTCAACGTATTTATGTCAAAGACGTTTCTTTTGAAGCACCTAATTTGCCACACATTTTCAATCAAGAATGGAAACCAAAACTGGCTTTTGATTTATCCACCGAAACCGTTAAATTAGCCGATGATTTATACGAAGTTTGTTTAAATATTTCCGTTGAAACCACTTTGGAAGATTCCGGCGATGTGGCTTTTATTTGTGAAGTGAAACAAGCCGGTGTATTTACTATTAGCGGTTTAGAAGATATGCAAATGGCACATTGCTTAACAGCTCAATGCCCAAATATGTTATTCCCTTACGCCCGTGAATTGGTTTCTAACTTAGTCAACCGCGGTACTTTCCCTGCATTAAATCTTTCTCCGGTTAACTTTGATGCTTTATTTGTTGAATATTTACAACGTCAACAACAAGAGCAAGAATCTGCCGAGCAAGCAAAAGCAAATTAATCTCAAAAAACCCACTTTTGATAAAGTGGGTTCTATTTTTTCGTTACTCTCATTTTTATCCGTCAAGGAGTCAATGATGAATACGACCTTAACTCATTCTTCTATTACCGTACTAGGCGCCGGTTCTTTTGGTACCGCCTTGGCTATTGCATTTTCCCGTAACGGACATTTAACCCATCTTTGGGGACATAATTCGACAAAAATGCAAAAACTTGATAGTGAGCGACAAAATACCGAATTTTTACCGGAGATTGTTTTTCCCGATTCGTTACAAATAGAAACGGATTTAGCTAAAGCCATTCAAGCTTCACGCGATTTATTATTAGCCGTTCCAAGCCATTGTTTTGGTGAAATTCTCGATCAAATTCGACTGCACTTACGTCCTGATAGCCGTATTGTTTGGGCTACAAAAGGCTTAGAAAGAGATACCGGTCGCTTGTTGGAAGACGTTATCAAAGAAAAATTAGGCAACCACTATCCTTTAGCGATACTTTCCGGCCCAACTTTTGCCAAAGAGTTGGCTTCTGGTCTTCCGACAGCAATCACCTTGGCTTCCAACGATGAAGCATTTGCATTGCAATTTCAAGCGCGCATTCATTGCAGCAAACATTTTCGCGTTTACATTAATAACGATATGCTTGGTGTACAACTTGGCGGTGCCATTAAAAACGTCATTGCCATTGGCGCAGGGATGTCCGACGGCATGGGATTTGGCGCAAATGCTAGAACAGCACTTATCACACGCGGTATTGCCGAAATATCTCGTTTAGGTATCGCCCTAGGCGCAAATCCAAATACTTTTATGGGTATGTCCGGCTTAGGTGATCTTGTTTTAACCTGTACTGATAATCAGTCCCGTAACCGTCGTTTTGGCATGATGTTAGGGCAAGGTTTTTCCGCTCAAACAGCAATGGATAATATTGGTCAAGTAGTAGAAGGTTTCTATAACACCAAAGAGGCCCATTTACTTGCACAACGACACGGCATTGAAATGCCTATCACTGAACAAATTTACCAAGTCCTGTTCTGTGGCAAAAATGCTAAAGAAGCCGCATTGAGTTTATTAGGTAGAGAACGTAAAGAGGAATAATCCATGTCATCAACGGTTTGGCAAAATATTCGTCAGGAAGCAAAAGAGTTAGTGGATAACGAACCTATGCTTGCCAGTTTTTTCCATTCAACGATTTTAAAACATCATAATTTAGGCAGTGCATTAAGTTACATTTTAGCCAACAAATTGGCCAACACGATTATGCCGGCTATTGCGTTACGCGAAATTATCGAAGAAACCTATCAGGAAAAACCAAGCATTATTGAATGTGCCGCTTTTGATATTCAAGCCGTTCGTCAACGAGATCCGGCGGTAGAACTTTGGTCAACCCCTTTGCTTTATTTAAAAGGGTTTCACGCTATTCAAAGTTATCGCATTACCCATCATTTATGGCAACAAAACCGCAAAGCGCTAGCTATTTATTTGCAAAACCAAATTTCTGTTGCATTTGACGTGGACATTCACCCTGCAGCCAAAATCGGCCATGGCATTATGTTCGACCATGCCACCGGTATTGTTGTCGGCGAAACCTCCGTGATTGAAAATAACGTGTCTATTCTACAAGGTGTCACCCTAGGAGGTACCGGAAAAGAATGTGGTGATCGTCATCCAAAAATTCGTGAAGGCGTGATGATTGGTGCGGGTGCAAAAATTTTGGGCAATATTGAAGTGGGAAAATACGCCAAAATCGGCGCGAATTCTGTTGTATTACAACCTATCCCCGACTATGCCACCGCCGCAGGCATACCGGCACGTATAATCGGAAAAGACAAAGACGCCAAACCGGCATTTGAGATGAACCAAAATTTTATTGATTTAGGAATGGAATTGAATATTTAGGCTCAACAAGGATCTCAAGGTTGAGCCTAAAACATCTTCAAAAGTGACCGCTCTTTAACGTTTGTTAAGCGCCGATTAAACGTGAAAGTGCGGTGTCTTTTCGGTCTAAATAATGGGTAGATTGAATACGACGGATTGTTCTGGATTTTCCTCGAATTAATAAGGTTTCCGTGGTTGCCAGATTGCCTTTACGATGAATACCTTTTAATAGGTCACCATTAGTAATTCCGGTGGCCGCAAAAACTAAATTGTCGTCACGCACTAATTGTTCAAGCTGTAATACAGTATTTACTTGAACACCCATTTCTTCACAACGACGTATTTCTTCTGCTGCCAACGCATTATTTTCCGGTGTTTCCCCTTTAACGACATTTCTTGGTAATAAACGGGATTGCATATCCCCCCCTAAAGCTCGAATTGCCGCCGCCGCAATAACGCCTTCCGGTGCACCGCCAATACCGTACACCATGTCAATTTCAGCTTCCGGTAAACAACATAATACCGATGCCGCAATATCACCATCTGGAATAGTAAATACGCGTACACCTAATTGATGCATTTTATCAATAACCTCTTTATGACGAGGTTTATCCAAAATCGTTACCGTTAAGTCAGATAATAATTTACCCAATTTAGAGGCGACACGACGCAAGTTTTGTTCAAGCGGTAAATTTAAATCGATGATGCCTTTTGCCTCCGGGCCAACCACCATTTTTTCCATATACATATCAGGCGCTTTTAAAAAAGTATTTTTACCGCCTGCTGCCAACACGGAAATAGCATTAGTTTGTCCCATGGCCGTCATACGCGTGCCATCAATTGGATCAACGGCAATTGACACTAACTCGCCCATGCCGGACCCTACTTTTTCACCAATATACAGCATTGGCGCTTGATCAATTTCCCCTTCACCAATAACAACTTCTGCGTCCATATGCACTAAATTCAACATATAACGCATTGCTTTCACGGCGGCATCATCAGCCGAATTTTTATCACCACGTCCTAACCAAGCAAACCCGGCTAATGCGGCGACTTCTGTTACTCTTGAAAACTCAATGGCTAATGATCTGTTCATGGGAATTCCTTAAAAATGAGAAGTAAAAAAATCGGCTTATTTTATCACTAAGCAAACGTTTGCATACCAAAAACATCAAGAAATTTTCTACAGGGTAATTAATTCAAAGATTATTTGATTCTCCGCTTTAATAAAAACAATTAACTAGGTAGAATAAAGCCACTTTTATCCATTTGTTTTAGAGGAAATTACCATGTCATTCGAAGTATTAGATCAGTTAGAAAACAAAATTAAGCAAACAGTTGAAACTATTCAATTACTTCAATTAGAAGTTGAAGAATTAAAAGAAAAAAACAACAAATCACAACAAGAAAACGATGCATTACGTGGTGAAAACGAACAGTTAAGAAACGAACAGCAAAATATTCAAGAGCGTTTACGTTCCATCATAGGCATGACTGATGGTATCTAATCGATTAATAAAAAACAAAGGCTTAGTTAATCTAAGCCTTCTTTTTTTGGAGAAAAAAATGCAACCTAAAATTTGCTTAATTACCGGCAGCACCTTAGGCGGTGCCGAATATGTTGCCGAACATTTAGAAAACCTATTACAACAACAAGGTTTCAGTACCGAATTACATCATGGACCTACATTGAATGAGGTTATCAATGAAAAATTATGGTTGGTGGTAACCTCCACCCATGGCGCAGGAGAACTGCCGGATAACCTCAAACCGTTATTTGAAGCCCTTGATGCAAGTGATATAGATCTTTCAACATTGAAATTTGCGGTGATCGGTTTAGGTAATTCCGATTACGATACCTTTTGCTTTGCCGTGGATAGAGTAGAACAAACGTTATCGGCAAAAAGTGCGGTCAAAATAACTGATGCTTTGCGTATTGACGTCTTAACAGAAACCGACCAAGAACAATGCGTAGAGAACTGGTTGCCCAATTTTACGAATAAAATTTCATCAATTTCGTTTTCATAAAATCAATTAACAAGAAAAAACACTTGTGGATAACTTAACATAAAATTGTGAGAAATCTGTTTTTATAACATGGGTAAGTTTTTCAAAAGATCATGCTGTGGATAAACCACGAAGTTATACACAAGAATTGAAGTGTAGGATCAGTAAGATCTTAACAGTTTTAAAAATGATCTATGTTCTTCATTTACAACATAAAAAAGATCTTATTCAAGTTATTCAGCGATCCTAATAGTAGTAATAATAAAATAGATCTTTATATAGAGATCTTATTCTTATTAGCGAGAGATCCTTTTAACGATCTCACTTACTCTTTCACTGAAACTGTCCTTTTAACAAAACAAGATTTTCAGTAGAATAGCGACCAATTTTTTTAAAGGATCAAAAGATCCGTACCTCATTCAAAATAGAGATCATTCATAATCATGTTTTACACTGAAACCTATGATGTCATCGTGATCGGTGGCGGTCATGCAGGGACTGAAGCCGCATTGGCGCCTGCTCGTATGGGATTAAAAACCCTATTACTTACGCATAATGTAGATACCCTAGGACAAATGTCTTGTAACCCGGCAATTGGCGGAATAGGAAAAGGCCATTTAGTCAGAGAGATTGATGCCATGGGCGGTTTAATGGCCACGGCAGCAGATCAGGCAGGTATTCAATTTCGTACACTAAATAGCAGTAAAGGTCCGGCCGTGCGAGCGACTCGTGCACAGGCAGACCGTGTGCTATATCGACAAGCAGTAAGAATTGCTCTTGAAAATCAACCTAATTTAGATATTTTCCAACAAGAAGTCAGCGATATTTTAGTAGAGCAAGAGCGCGCTACCGGTGTCGTGACGAAAATGGGACTGAAATTTCATGCGAAATCAGTAATTTTAACTGCCGGCACGTTCTTAGCCGGTAAGATCCATATTGGTTTGGAAAATTACGAAGGTGGACGCGCGGGTGATCCTGCTTCTGTTACACTTTCTCATCATTTAAGAGATCTTGGTTTACGTGTGGATCGTTTAAAAACGGGAACACCCCCACGTATTGATGCGCGTACCATTGATTTTTCCGTACTTGCTGAACAGCATGGTGATGCACAATTGCCGGTATTTTCTTTCATGGGATCCGTTGATCAACATCCTCGCCAAATTCCGTGTTTTATTACACATACGAATGAAAAAACGCACGAGGTGATCCGTCATAATTTGGATCGTAGCCCGATGTACACGGGAGTTATCGAAGGAATTGGTCCGCGTTATTGCCCATCTATCGAAGATAAAGTAATGCGTTTTGCCGATCGTAATTCGCATCAAATTTATTTAGAACCAGAAGGTTTAACCACAAATGAAATTTACCCGAACGGGATTTCCACCAGTTTGCCATTTGACGTGCAAATGGGCATTGTGAATTCCATGAAAGGGTTGGAAAATGCGCGCATTATTAAGCCGGGTTATGCCATTGAATATGATTATTTTGACCCACGTGATTTAAAACCAACTTTAGAAACCAAATCCATTCAAGGTTTATTCTTTGCCGGTCAAATTAACGGTACGACCGGTTATGAAGAGGCTGCTTCTCAAGGGTTGTTAGCAGGAATTAACGCGGGTCTTTATGTG
The DNA here is from genome assembly GCF_003130075.1 of Aggregatibacter segnis. Taxonomy (GTDB): domain Bacteria; phylum Pseudomonadota; class Gammaproteobacteria; order Enterobacterales; family Pasteurellaceae; genus Aggregatibacter; species Aggregatibacter segnis_A. The sequence continues at coordinate 53,503 of NZ_NRCW01000006.1, forward strand.
CAAGAAAAAGAGGCTTGGTTCCCACGTCGTGATCAGGCTTACATGGGAGTATTGGTGGATGATCTTTGCACGCTTGGCACCAAAGAACCTTATCGCGTATTCACGTCCCGAGCGGAATATCGTTTGTTATTGCGTGAAGATAATGCCGACATTCGTTTGACACCGATTGCCCATGAATTAGGGTTAATTGACGAAGCCCGCTGGGCACGTTTCAACCAGAAAATGGAAAATATTGAACAAGAACGTCAGCGTTTACGTAGTATTTGGTTACATCCGCGTTCAGAACATTTAGAAGAAGCCAACCAAGTATTGGGCAGTCCGTTGGTGCGTGAAGCCAGTGGTGAAGATTTATTGCGTCGTCCGGAAATAAATTATCAAATTTTGACCGCACTTACGCCATTTCAGCCGCCGATGGGCGATAAAGAAGCCATTGAACAAGTGGAAATTGCGATTAAATATCAAGGGTATATAGAACATCAGCAAGACGAAATCGAAAAACAAAAACGTCATGAAAATACGGCTATTCCGGCTAACTTTGATTACAGTAAAGTGTCTGGTTTATCCAATGAAGTACGTGCGAAGTTGGAACAGCATCGCCCGGTGTCTATTGGACAAGCCAGCCGTATTTCCGGTATTACGCCGGCAGCCATTTCCATTATTTTGGTGAATTTGAAAAAACAAGGCATGTTAAAACGTGGTGAGTAATGGCTAATTTAGAACTTCAATTAACGGATAAGCTAAAAACATTATTAAAACAAACCGCACTTTCTGTCACAGATCAGCAACTTAAACAGTTAGTGAAGCTAGTTTTATTACTGGATAAATGGAATAAGGCATATAACCTGACTTCAGTACGTGATCCGCAGGAAATGGTGGTGAAACATATTTTAGATAGTATTGTGGTTAGCCCTTATTTACAAGGTAACCGTTTTATTGATGTCGGCACCGGTCCAGGCTTGCCCGGTTTGCCTTTAGCTATCGTTAATCCGCAAAAACAATTTGTTTTATTGGATAGTTTAGGTAAACGTATTAGTTTTATTCGTAATGCTATTCGTGAGCTGGGGCTAACCAATGTAGAACCGGTACTAAGTCGAGTAGAAGATTACCATCCCGATCATCAATTTGATGGCGTGTTAAGTCGTGCTTTTGCTTCCTTAAAAGATATGACCGACTGGTGTCATCATTTACCTAAATCGGATGGATTATTTTATGCGCTAAAAGGTCTTTATCACGAAGAAGAAGTGAAAGAATTAAATCCTCAATTTAAGGTGAAAAATGTCATTAAATTAGAGGTTCCCGAACTAACCGGGGAGCGGCATTTGGTCATTTTGTGATGATTTGTTTAAAGTGTGATTTATTTAACACTTTTTTTACTTTTTTATGTTGAATCTCTTTAGTTCAAAGGTATAATTAGCCAGTTTTTGCATATAAAAAGTAAAATAATGTCCAGAGTTTTAACGCAGACTAAAAATCGTTATAAAAAAACGATGCTAACAGAGATTGGTATCATCCTCGTTTTGAGTGTGCTGTTAGCTTTCTGGAATGGAAAAAGTGCGGTTGATTTTAGTTTAGGATTTCTCTGTGCTTTTTTACCTTTTTGTTTTTTTGTTTATGTGGTTTTTTATCGCAAACAAAATTTATCAACAAAACTGACCGCACTTTATCGTGGGGAATTTGTTAAATTTATCTTAACAATTATTCTTATCGCTGTAGCATTTAAATGGTTGGTTATAAAAGAATTTATTCTATTTTTTATAGGTTTTTTTATGGCATTAATGTTGAATAACCTCATTCCATTTTTGCTTAATAGGTCTTAATTTTTATAAAGGGTTACTATGTCTGGACAAACAACCTCTGAATATATCAGCCACCATTTATCATTTTTAAAAAGTGGTGATGGTTTTTGGAATATTCATGTAGATACCTTATTTTTCTCTATCGTATCAGCCATTATTTTCCTTTTCATTTTTTCACGTGTTGCGAAAAAAGCGACACCGGGCGTACCAAGCAAAATGCAATGTTTGGTCGAAATTTTAGTGGAATGGATTAATGGTATCGTAAAAGAGAACTTCCATGGTCCGCGTAATGTTGTTGCGCCATTGGCGTTAACCATTTTTTGTTGGGTATTCATTATGAATGCCATCGACTTAATCCCGGTGGATTTTCTTCCGCAATTTGCAGGTTTATTTGGTATTCACTATTTGAGAGCTGTGCCGACAGCGGATATTAGTGCGACACTAGGTATGTCTATCTGTGTATTCTTCTTAATTCTTTTCTATACAGTAAAATCAAAAGGTTTTGGTGGATTGGTTAAGGAATATACGTTACACCCATTTAATCATTGGGCGTTTATTCCGGTTAACTTTATTCTTGAAACCGTCACTTTACTGGCTAAACCGATTTCTCTGGCTTTCCGTTTGTTCGGTAATATGTATGCAGGGGAATTGATCTTTATTCTTATCGCTGTGATGTATTCTGCGGATATGGCACTTGCAGCATTGGGAATCCCGTTACACCTCGCTTGGGCTATTTTCCATATTTTGGTTATTACGTTACAAGCATTCATCTTTATGATGTTGACGGTTGTTTACTTGAGTATTGCTTATAACAAAGCAGATCATTAATTTTATTTTTTTATTAACCAGCTCTAGGGCTAAACTTAACTTCTATTGGAGAACATTATGGAAACTGTAATTACAGCTACAATCATCGGTGCATCAATCCTTCTTGCATTCGCTGCATTAGGTACAGCTATCGGCTTTGCTATCTTAGGTGGTAAATTCTTAGAATCTTCTGCCCGTCAACCTGAGCTTGCATCTAGCCTATTAACTAAAATGTTTATCGTTGCAGGTTTATTGGATGCGATTGCGATGATTGCTGTTGGTATTTCTTTACTTTTCATTTTCGCAAACCCATTCATCGGTTTATTACAATAATCACCTTATTTGCTTATCAACGTAAAACAAGCAGATTAAGGAGGACGTTGTGAATTTAAATGCAACATTGATTGGTCAACTTATTGCGTTCGCAATTTTCGTGTGGTTCTGCATGAAATTTGTTTGGCCACCAATTATTAATGCAATTGAAAAACGTCAAAGCCAAATTGCGAATGCTTTAGCTTCTGCTGAAGCGGCGAAAAAAGAACAAGCAGATACAAAAATGCTTGTTGAAAAAGAAATTTCTCAAGCAAAAATTCAAGCCCAAGAAATTTTAGATTTAGCCAATAAACGTCGCAATGAAGTTTTAGACGAAGTGAAGGCAGAAGCCGAAGAACTTAAAGCTAAAATTATTGAACAAGGCTATGCAGAAGTTGAAGCTGAGCGTAAACGTGTTCAAGAAGAATTACGTATTAAAGTTGCGTCTTTGGCTATTGCAGGTGCTGAAAAAATTGTTGGGCGTACTGTGGATGAAGCAGCCAACAATGACATTATTGATAAATTAGTTGCAGAACTATAAGAAGGTTGAGCTTATGTCAGAATTAACTACCATAGCTCGCCCTTATGCTAAAGCAGCGTTTGATTTTGCCGTTGAACAAAGTACATCTGATAAAAGTGCGGTGGAAAAATGGAATGAAATGTTAGGTTTTCTTGCTGAATTAGTGAAAAACGAAGCAATGCAAAGTTACTTAACAAGTTCTTTTTCCGCTCAAAAACTAGCAGATACGGTGATCTCAATTTGTGGTGAACAATTAGATCAATATGGGCAAAACTTAGTTCGGTTAATGGCTGAAAATAAGCGTTTAGCTGCCCTTCCGCAAGTTTTTAAAGAATTTCAACATTATGTTGAAGAATATAAGGCTATTGCGGAAGTTAAAGTAACATCGGCTCAACCATTAAGCGCCATGCAACAAGAAAAAATTGCTGCCGCAATGGAAAAAAGATTAGCCCAAAAAGTTAAGTTAAATTGCAACGTTGATAGCTCACTCATTGCTGGCGTTATCATTCGTACAGAAGATTTTGTGATTGACGGAAGTAGTCGTGGACAACTTGCCCGTTTAGCAAATGAGTTGCAATTATAAGAGGATTAGAAAATGCAACTAAATTCAACTGAAATTAGTGAATTAATAAAAAAACGCATTGCCCAGTTTAATGTAGAAAGTGAAGCGCGTAATACGGGTACAATCGTTTCTGTAAGCGATGGTATTATTCGTATTCATGGGTTAAGCGAAGTAATGCAAGGAGAGATGATTACACTTCCGGGTAATCGTTACGCAATGGCATTAAACTTAGAAAGAGATTCTGTTGGTGCTGTGGTAATGGGACCTTATGCAGATCTTGCTGAAGGAATGGAAGTTCAATGTACTGGCCGTATTCTTGAAGTACCAGTTGGTCGAGGTTTATTAGGTCGTGTTGTAAACACTCTTGGCCAACCAATTGATGGTAAAGGTGAAATTGAAAATGACGGTTTCTCTCCAGTTGAAGTTATCGCCCCAGGTGTAATTGAACGTAAATCCGTTGATCAACCTGTACAAACCGGTTATAAAGCGGTTGACTCCATGGTACCAATCGGTCGTGGTCAACGTGAATTGATTATCGGTGACCGTCAAACCGGTAAAACAGCATTAGCTATTGATGCCATCATTAACCAACGTAACTCAGGTATTAAATGTATCTATGTTGCTATTGGTCAAAAAGCATCAACAATTGCTAACGTAGTACGTAAATTAGAAGAACATGGTGCATTAGCTAATACTATCGTGGTTGCGGCGTCTGCGTCTGAATCTGCAGCGTTGCAATATTTAGCGCCTTATGCCGGCTGTGCAATGGGTGAATATTTCCGTGATCGTGGTGAAGATGCATTAATCGTTTATGATGATCTTTCTAAACAAGCGGTTGCTTATCGTCAAATTTCCTTATTATTACGTCGTCCGCCAGGTCGTGAGGCATATCCAGGTGACGTATTCTACTTACACTCACGTTTGCTTGAACGTGCTTCTCGTGTAAATGAAGAATACGTAGAAAAATTCACCAAAGGTGAAGTAAAAGGAAAAACCGGTTCTTTAACTGCTCTTCCAATTATTGAAACTCAAGCGGGTGACGTTTCTGCATTCGTTCCTACTAACGTGATTTCTATTACCGATGGTCAGATTTTCTTAGAATCTAACTTGTTTAACTCAGGTATTCGTCCTGCGGTGAACCCGGGTATTTCTGTTTCTCGGGTAGGTGGTTCTGCACAAACTAAAGTTATTAAGAAACTTGCGGGTGGTATTCGTACTGCACTTGCACAATATCGTGAATTAGCGGCATTTGCTCAGTTTGCTTCAGATCTTGATGATGCAACTCGTAAACAACTTTCTCACGGTGAAAAAGTAACCGAATTGTTGAAACAAAAACAATTTTCTCCGCTTTCTGTTGCTGAGCAAGCAGTAGTGTTATTTGCGGTTGAATTTGGTTATTTAGACGATGTTGAATTATCTAAAATTGCAAGTTTTGAAACTGTACTTCTAGATTATGCAAATCGTAATTATGCCGAGTTTATGCAAGAGCTTACTAAAACCGGTAACTATAATGATGAAATCAAAGATACATTAAAAGGTATTTTAGATAGTTTCAAAGCTAATAGTGCTTGGTAGTAACGGAGAAATAAGATGGCAGGTGCAAAAGAGATAAAAACCAAAATTGCCAGCGTACAAAGTACGCAGAAAATTACTAAGGCAATGGAAATGGTTGCAACCTCGAAAATGCGTAAAACGCAGGACCGTATGGCGGCATCTCGTCCGTATTCTGAAACTATCCGTAGTGTTATCAGCCATGTGTCTAAAGCAAGTATCGGTTATAAACACCCGTTTTTAGTTGAACGGGATGTAAAAAAAGTGGGTATTTTAGTTATTTCTACTGATCGTGGAATGTGTGGTGGTTTAAACGTGAATTTGTTTAAAACCACACTTAACCAAATTAAAGATTGGAAATCACAAAATGCGACGACTGAGCTTGGCTTGATTGGTTCCAAAGGGATTAGTTTTTTCCGTTCCCTTGGTTTTAAAGTAAAAAGCCAACTTTCCGGTTTGGGCGATAACCCTTCTTTAGAAGAATTAATTGGTGTAGCAAATACCATGTTTGATGCTTATCGTAATGGAGAAATTGATGCAATTTATATTGCATACAACAAATTCATTAATACGATGTCGCAAAAACCGGTTGTACAACAATTAGTTCCTTTACCGGAAATGGAAAACGATCACTTAATCGAAAGACAACAGGCATGGGATTATATTTACGAACCTGAACCAAAAGTGTTATTAGACAGCCTTTTAGTTCGTTATTTAGAATCTCAAGTTTATCAAGCGGTTGTAGATAATTTAGCTTCAGAACAAGCGGCTCGAATGGTAGCGATGAAAGCAGCAACAGATAACGCAGGCAATTTAATTAATGACCTGCGGTTGGTGTATAACAAAGCTCGTCAAGCAAGTATCACAAATGAATTAAATGAAATCGTTGCCGGTGCGGCTGCGATTTAATAGAAGAGGAACGGTAATGGCGACAGGTAAAATTGTACAAATCATCGGTGCGGTGATTGACGTCGAATTTCCACAAGATGCAGTACCAAAAGTTTATGATGCATTAAATGTTGAAACAGGTTTGACCCTTGAAGTTCAACAACAATTAGGTGGCGGTGTGGTACGTTGTATCGCATTAGGTGCTTCCGACGGTTTAAAACGTGGTTTGAAAGTAGAAAACACAAACGATCCGATTCAAGTACCGGTAGGAACAAAAACCCTTGGTCGAATTATGAATGTGTTGGGTGACCCAATTGATGAACAAGGTCCGATTGGCGAAGAAGAACGTTGGTCTATTCACCGTTCTGCACCAAGCTATGAAGAACAATCAAACAGTACAGAATTATTAGAAACCGGTATCAAAGTTATCGACTTAATTTGTCCATTCGCGAAGGGTGGTAAAGTTGGTTTATTCGGTGGTGCGGGTGTAGGTAAAACCGTAAATATGATGGAATTAATCCGTAATATTGCGATTGAGCACTCAGGTTACTCCGTATTCGCAGGTGTAGGTGAGCGTACCCGTGAAGGTAACGACTTCTATCATGAAATGAAAGATTCCAACGTATTGGATAAAGTATCTTTGGTTTACGGTCAAATGAATGAGCCACCGGGTAACCGTTTACGTGTTGCGTTAACCGGTTTAACTATGGCGGAAAAATTCCGTGATGAAGGTCGTGATGTATTATTCTTCGTGGATAATATCTATCGTTATACCCTTGCTGGTACGGAAGTATCTGCATTATTAGGCCGTATGCCATCAGCGGTAGGTTACCAACCGACCCTTGCTGAGGAAATGGGTGTATTACAAGAGCGTATTACTTCAACTAAAACAGGTTCTATCACGTCCGTACAAGCGGTTTACGTACCTGCGGATGACTTGACTGACCCATCTCCGGCAACAACCTTTGCGCACTTAGACTCAACCGTTGTATTGAGCCGTCAAATTGCGTCTTTAGGTATTTATCCTGCGGTTGACCCATTAGATTCTACATCTCGTCAATTAGACCCATTAGTTGTTGGTCAAGAGCATTATGATGTTGCTCGTGGCGTACAAGGTATCTTACAACGTTATAAAGAATTGAAAGATATCATTGCAATTCTTGGTATGGATGAATTATCAGAAGAAGATAAGTTAGTGGTAGCGCGTGCGCGTAAAATCGAACGTTTCTTATCACAACCGTTCTTCGTTGCCGAAGTATTTAACGGTACACCAGGTAAATACGTTCCGTTAAAAGAAACCATTCGTGGCTTTAAAGGTATTTTAAACGGCGAATACGATCATGTCCCGGAACAAGCGTTCTACATGGTTGGTTCAATTGACGAAGCGCTAGAAAAAGCCAAAAATATGTAATCACTTCAAGCTGATGCATATCAAACTTGAAGGAGAAAAACATGGCAACATTTAATTTAACAGTCGTAAGTGCAGAACAAAAAATCTTTTCCGGTAATGTGAAAAGTGTTCAAGCAACAGGTATTGAGGGTGAACTCGGTGTTTTACCAGGGCACACCCCTTTATTGACGGCAATCAAGCCAGGTATTGTTAAATTTACTTTAGAAAATGATAGCGAAGAAGTTATCTATGTTTCTGGTGGTTTTTTAGAAGTTCAACCAACGATTGTTACTGTTCTTGCGGATGTAGCAATTCGTGGTCAAGAGCTTGATAGCGAGAGAATTCTTGCTGCTAAGAAACGTGCGGAAGAAAACATTCATCAACATCACCATGATGCTGATTACGAATTGTTAATGTCTAAACTTTCTAAAGAATTGGCAAAACTTCGTGCTTACGAACTTACTGAGAAGTTAGTGAAATCTAAACGCTAATTTCACCGCACTTTAAAACCTGTATTAAATCTGCATTCTATAATCGAATTATCTCGTTATTTAGAATGCAGATTTTTTTATTTCTACTTCCTAATAATCTACATCTGTTTTTTTTAATCCGTTTACGATAGCAATACCCGCACTGGCCCCAATACGAGTTGCACCGGCATTTATCATTGCTAATGCTGTTTGTGTATCACGAATACCGCCGGAGGCTTTAACGCCAATATTGCCTACAGTTTGTTTCATTAGTGCAACATCTTCTACGGTAGCTCCACCTTTGTTGAAGCCAGTAGAGGTTTTAACAAAAGCCACTTGCAATGCTTTACAAATTTCACAAGCATGGACAATTTCTTCTTTGGTAAGCAAGCAAGTTTCCAGAATTACTTTTAGTGGTACCCCATGACAGGCATTAAGAACACCTTGAATATCTTCTTTTACAGCTTGCCATTTTCCCGATTTAATCCAGCCAACATTGATTACCATATCAATTTCATTTGCGCCGGCAGCGATAGCCTGTTCAGTTTCAAATGCTTTTACTGAAGTTAAATTGGCACCTAGCGGAAATCCTACAACGGTACAGATTTTTACATTGGAATGCGCTAATTTTTGTTTTGCTAAAGGAATGTAACCAGAATTAATGCATACAGAAAAGAATTGATGGGCAATAGCCTCATCACAAAGTTTCAAAATATCTGCTTCGGTTTTTTCCGCGGTTAGTGCGGTATGATCAATGTAATGTGCAATTTGTTTTGCTTCCATTTGTATTTCCTCCTTAGAAAAATAATCAAACAATTATAACTAAAATAAATTTAATGAACGTGATCCATTTAACGTTTCTAAGGTTTTGCCGTAAGTGAGAATAATCTTTGTGCTTTTTATTATAGGTATCAAGAAAAGAGAGAGAAAGTGCGGTGGGTTTTTACCGTGTTTTTCACTGCAATATTCCGTTAGAATGTGTCGAGAACAGTGGTTTTGCCTGCGTGGCTATTAAAATGTTATATGAGGTTGTAATGAAAAAATGGTGGCGATATGCCTTGTTTGTTTTATTTGTGTTAGTGGTTGGGGTGTGTTCTCTGCCATGGTGGTTGACGCCCAAACAGGTAGAACAAATGGCTAACCATTTTTTATTTCCTGAATACCGTTTACAGCTTTCAGATCAATGGTTGATGCAAAGTAGTGAACTACAACTTTCTGAATTACAGCTGGCTACCTCAGAATGCACACTTGCTAGGTTACAAAATGTTCGTTTGAATTGGTGGCCGCCTCGTCTTGAGGTGGAAAATACGGTAGTGGATTATGCTTGTTTTGAGCATTTGCCAGTGAGTGAAGAGTCAAAAACACCGTTAAAATTGACCGCACTTTTTGACATTATTCCTGATAGTGAATTGGTTATTGAACATTTACGCATTAAAGGGCTGGATGAAATACAACAACCAATGTTACATCAATTGATTTCTTCTGATATGTCAGTAACCGCGCATTATGATGGTGAACAACTGCAGCTTCATGCTAATACTAGAACGAATGTGGGATTGCTATTACAACATCATTCTACTCTTATTCGTCAACATTCTGTCTTTCAATGGCGTGGACAAACAGATTTTCATCCCTCTACCACAGAGAACTATCATTTAAATTTCACATTGCAACTTAATGATGAATTATGGCAGCCACCTTCACAGGGAGACATTATTCTGGATTGGCAGAATTCTCAATGGACTGTGGAAAAAGGACATTTTCAATTTGTTTGGAATGGGGTTGAGGGAAAAATAACCGCGCAAGATTTAACTCGAAATGCACCTTTGCTTGATATTCCTTTTACTTTTACGGAGAGCGGATTGGATATTTCTTGGGGGACTTTTTATTGGACGTTTGATGGGTATCAGCCGATAAAAGGCTTCTTGGGTTTGGCTGCTCGTAAGCCACAAGAAGGTTGGCTACCTTTAGGCCTAGATTTAAACGTTATATTGCAAACCTTTGGCGAACAAGGCAAAGGGGAAATTGTTATTTCAGGTAAAAATGGTGAGATAGGCGGTGAAAAGAAGAATGCGCTTTTCTTTGATCTGACGACTCGAGGGGATTTACGTTATAACAATACAGTGGCGCAAACGAACTTGAAATATCATATTGGTGGTGACTTTGATTTGCCTTTATTGCGTTTTTACCCCGGCTCTATTTTTAAAATGGATAATTTACAGCCTGACTCAAAAATCCATGTGCGCATACCTTTAGATGATGTTCTAATTGGGCGCTATGGTTTAGAAGGGCGATTGCAAGCAACGTTGCAAGGATTTACACCACAATTTGAACAATTGGATTTGAAATTAGATGGGCTGGCACATGAGTTTATTGCCGGTATTAAAACAATTTTTGAATTGCGTGATGAGCGACAAAAACTTCGTGTAGCTGAATTGCAGGCTGCAAATCGTTGGGATTGGACAATTGAAGGTGATGCGCTGTGGAAATCTTTAAAGACGCCGGTAAATATGAAAGGTATTGGTTTTTGGGAGGGGGATCATATTGAGCTTAACCAACTTTTTGCGCATTCTGGAAAAGTGAGTATTGATGGCGTCAAAATGGCTCCTCTTTCTTTAGAGCTGAAAGATCGTTTACGTTGGAATTACGAAAAACAACATATTCGAGGATTGATGCAAGCAAAAACTGACTGGATTGAATTTGCCTATGGTGGACGGTTTGAAAAACCGGTTTTTGGTTTAGGGATTGATGGAAAAAGCATCGATCACTTTAATGCTGCAGGGGATTTAAAAGCGGGTTCACTTGGTCCGTTAGATTTGTTTGCAACATATGAAAATAATGCGCTTAGCGGAAAAATTAGTTGGAAAGAACAATCGGCAAAAGTCTTCCAATCGTTGTTTCCACAACAATGGGAATGGATTATTCACCAAGGTAGTATTAAAGGGGAAAGTGATTTCGTTATTAATAGTAACGGCATTGCCATGACAGGCATATTCAATTTACACCATGGAAAAATCACCATGCCGGATGGTGAAATTGAAGGGCTTAATATTTCTTTTCCTTTGAATTATCAAAATCTTAAATTAAAGGTTAAACCAACCCAACCGATTCATCTCTCTGTTAAAAATATGCGAATGGGAGTGCTTACAACGCATAATGGCGCATTTGATATATTCGGAACATATCCTTATTCAGAGCATCATCCGTTGACTTTAAGTAAAGTAAAAATAGGTTTGTTTGATGGAGAATTAACGGTAGATAAGCTGAATATTCCTCAGCATCAAATAGCGAACCTTTCCTTTAAAAATATTGACTTATCACAAGTGCTAGAAATGGCGCAGTATAATCAGTTGAGTTTAAACGGACGGGCAAATGCAACATTTCCTTTTTGGTTGGAACATAAAACTTGTTTGATTTGTAATGGTACGTTAGAGCAAGTTGGTAAATTACACCTTAAAGTGAATGAGAGTGTTGTGGATGGCTTAAAAAAAGGTGGTTGGACAGAAGGTATTTTGGTGGATTTACTTAAAGAATTGGAATTAAACGGTTCTCAGGCTTCCATTGATTTAGCGCCGAATGGGCAAATGACATTACGTGCGACTATCAATGGGTTTAATCCTACTAAGCAAAGCCATCATCCAATAACTTTAAATTATATGCATAGAGAAAATATGTTTGAGTTGTGGGACATGATAGACTACGGCTCGCAATTTGAACAAAAATTACAACATCGACTTTATCGGCAGTTAGAAAAATGAAAAAACACCTGAAAAAATCACCGCACTTTTTTTGCTTATTGCTTTGTTTTGTACTTGTGGCTTGTACCCCAACGATTCAGCTAGACACCCCTAAAGAAGGCATTACTATCAACATGAATGTAGTAGTAGATCATAATATCAGTGTCAAAATGGATGAAAAAACACAAGCGGCAACAGGTGCTAGCGTAAAGTCTTCGGTGAAATAAGGAAATTCCGCATAGGTTCGCACCGTATTATAAGAAATAAAAAGCCTTTAAAACTTTTGTTTTAAAGGCTTTTTATTTTAGTTTATTGGGCTAGGCTTATCTAAATTGTTAATTACTGTTATTGCTAGAACTGTATAATTTGATTTTTATTCCGTATAACTAAAATCTAAAGTGCCTATAAAAAATGGCGGTAATCGGGAGGTTTCGGAACGTTATAAAAAAGAGGTTTTTGGGAATTATCAAAAAGCGATTTAACCAGAAGATGATGATGGTTAGAAATATGAAAAATTGGCAGTCTCCGCGCGTCAGAGGTCCTGTGGAGGTGCTATTCTCTCAGGAGTACCTTTCAGTAAATCTGTTTTATCTGCCAACATCGCGGTATAAAACGACAACAGAGAAAATCTGCCGTCATCTTGTGCTTGATAGAATTTCGCTAAAAATTCTACCAGCTCGTCGGGGTTGATGGTGTTGATGCATTTCACGGGTGGTTCTGTTTGGCGGCGCGTTCTTGTTTAGCTTGGCTTCGTAGGTACGCGGATCAATATTATTTGCCAATAAGCGCTGATATTCCTCTCGCTTAGCGCGCACATCAGCAAGGGAAAATTCAGGATAGCTTCCTAAGCCTAATTTATCCCGCTTCTTGAGGTGAGGATGATAGTAACTAAAAATCCATAACTTCGCCCCAGTTGGCTTTATGCGTAGAATAAGACCGCTCCATCGGAAAGCGTATATTCCTTCGATTTGCGCTTCGATTTTCTAATTTCTATTTTAGGTCCTCGCAAAGAACCTATTTATATAAAAATTAGGGAGTAATTAAAAATTCTTCATCTGGGGAACTACACGGGGAACTAAAAAACGATGACTAGTAACTTATGTAGATTTACAATAAAGCTTTTTAGATATTGGTTTGGTGGGTTGTTTATGTGGATTTATGCGGGATGACATGGATTGGTGGAGATCGTAGGAGTTGAATTTAATACTTAATTAATTGTTTTTAAATGATTTAATTTTCACCACATCTAATTATGGTACTATTTATAGTACTAAAATTTTTTTAATCGTTTATTTTGTCTATTTTTCACACAACTTTTAAGCTCATGAGGGCTTTTTAAAATCAACCCCATGCAAGCACTTTTCCCTACGGTTTAACCGGTCGAAAATTTGCTCCCGTTCTTCCTTACTCAAAGAGAGAAAAGCCGTACTATATCCACCATGTTTCACGGCATTAAATCGGCTGTTCTGATAGTTATCTGTATTGCTATTCGCTTTGACCTTTTGTATTTCCACCACCTCAGCATGATAGTTTTTTTACTCTATAAAAAAGAGATTACGACAAATAAAAAATTAAAAAAATAAAAAAGAAAAAGTTTTTTTGTGAAAAGTAACCACTTCAACCACTTCTTAGGGTTGTTTTTAGTTTAACCATTTGAATTTAAATATAAAAATAGAAGTGGTTACTTGTTTCAGTTGCCACTTGGTAACCACTTATTTAGCCACTTTTACCCCTCAGTAACCACTTTTTAGCACGTTTTTAATGTGTTTTTGGTGAATTTTCTGCAATAAAAAAGCGACTGTTTAAGCCGCTTTGTTTGGGTTATTCGGTTTCGCTTTCAATGATCTGTACGTGTAAATTGGTATAATTTATACACCTTTATACAAAATTATATATGCTTTGTATAACTATACATTGAATGTATAAAAATGTATAAATTGTCTTTTTTTTTTGAGCGCACTAATTTGAAAATTCTGTAACTCTTTCCGGTAAAAGGCACTTCCAAAGACAGGGTAACCAATCCACGGGGTTTCAGTCGTTACTTGGTAACCACCTCTAACCACCAGCAAAGAAGAAAAACGCGATCAAATCGCGTTTAATGGCTAGTTTTTAGTTTGTTGTAACCTTTCCAATAAGTCGCTAGGTGATATATATCCTACTTGGTTTCCGCTCTTTAACTGTCCAAAAAGATTTAGGTCGGCGAGTCTTTTCAAATCTTTTCGTGCAGTATTTTCTGTAATGCCATATTCAATACTAACTTCTTTTGCAGTAAAAATAGTTCCCATTTCCTTGGCGGCTTTTTGCAGTAGCTGAATTTGCCTGTCATTTAGTCTAGGCACTACGCTTGCGGTAAATTTTGCTATTGCGGAACTAAAAGCTTTGAAATTATTTTGTTTATCACTGATATATTTTTCTAAATCAATAATAGCTCGCTTTATTGTTTCTGCTTGGTAGTATAGAAAATAGGTTATATCTAAATCATCTGTTTCTGTATAAAGATAAGCCCGCGCATATTTTGACGGTGCTTCTTTTAATAACCGACTGATAGAAATATACTCAAACAACCAATACCCATTTTTTAGCATAAACCAGTAAAACAAGGCGCGTGCGGTTCTGCCGTTACCATCTCCGAAAGGGTGAATAAAGCCGATAAGAAAATGAAGAATTATTGCTTTAACCACAGGGTGAATAAATTCCCCATCTACGCCGTTATGATTAGTATTAGCAAAATCACAAAAACTTTGCATTAGTGATGGTAAATCCTCATATTTGGGCGGCTGGTGTACAATGTCTCCGTCGTAATCTGCAATATAAATATCATCATCTTTTCTAAATTCGCCTGATATTGCATTGTTTTCTATTGCTTGATCTGTAGCTATGCGGTGCATTTTCAAAATCACGTCAAGAGAAAGAGGGGTGTTTTTGAGGGCAATAGCCTGTTGGATTAAGCGGTAGTTATTGACAATCATCCTTTCGTCTTTGGTTCTAGGTTTCCGTGCAGTCTCTAACATTTCCTTTGCCACTTTGCGAGTAGTAGCTGCGCCTTCAAGCTGTGCGGATGTTATCGCCTCTTCCATTATTAAAGATTTCAATAAAAATCTAGATTGTTCGCTGTGACTTAATCCTGCAAGATTGTTCGCGCCAATACTGCCACCTGCGGTTTTATCAATAAAATGCAACAAGGCTAGTAATGATGTGGGAGCAGAATAATTAAAGTGGTATTGCCCAATCGTTAAATGATTAAATAACGCCCCACGGCTTAATTTTGTAGCCATCCAAGCTAATTCTGTATTTTTTGTGTAAATCCGCTTGAATTTATCCCAATGCAAATACCTCCCTTTTTCATCAATAGCTTTATATTGCCCTATCAATGAAATATTTTCAGGGGTTAGTTCTGTCGCTAGCAATTCTGCTAATGGTTTTGGTTTTGATACTTTCATAGAAAAACAACGCAATTTTAAAATACTGCGTTAGTTAAGCACTTTTTTGAAAAGTTGTCTATGCTGGAGAGAGAAAATGTGAACAAAGAAAACTAAGTATTAGGGCATGTTTTAATAAAAAAGGCTCAATACCTTAATAGTATCAAGCCTTTCATTTTTATTACGCTCACTATCCCCGCCATTCATTCAATGAGCTGTCTGAATCAATAAAATAAATGTTAGTAATCAAATAGCCATCTTTTGAACGCTGCTCAAATTCATAGGTAAATTGGCTTTCTTTCATTGCCTGCTTAAAGGCTTGAATAAAGCGGTTTCTCCCTAGTGGTTTAGTAATATTTAAGCATTCGCAGTAGTGAAGATAAGCTGAGTATAAATAGCGTTTCTCTGCATTTGCTGCCGTTCTTGCACTGCCCACATATAACCCGTTAATTGTCTGCTTACTGGTGAAGTGTCGGCAAAAGTCGAGAATGTGATCGGTTTGTCGCCGTACTTTTAACGCCTCCATGCTTTCCCGTTGTTCGTGCAATAGCTTTTCTGCTTCACTTGGATCTGAAAAAGTATCAAGTAAACGGCGTACAATCCCAGACGCTTCGGCGTTCAGTTTCTCTTTCAAGTGATTATCCCGCATATCATCGGGTACTTTTCTATTGAAGTGAAAAATCACTCTACGGCGCATAATTCCCCCGTTATTCTCTTTAAAAATAATCGAGGTGTTATTTGTCATCATGTAAACCGCACGCACCACCACATCAAACGGGTTTTTATAAAGCAGTTTAACGCTGATACTATCCCCGCCGGTAATCGCTCTCAGTTCTGCGCCATCGCCAATATATGATTCTTGATCTGAGGAATAGAAAAACGTTTTATCAATGAGTTTTGCTCTTGCTGTAACGCTTTCTAATTCTTTCAGGCTAATTGCTGCCGTGTTTCCCTCGCCGGCTAACATCTTCGCCAGTTCGTTAAAAATGGATTTACCACTACCGCCAACGCCCGTCACTTCAAGGAATAACTGCCATTCATAGCGATTCGTAAGAATCATATATAACCCCGCCAAAATGCGGCGTGCTTTGTTTTGGTCGTTGTCGCTAACCCACTGCAACCATCTATCAAAGTGCGGTGTATTTTGTGGCTGTTCGGCGTATTGAATATCAATGAACGAGGTTAAAAAATACTGATCATCATGCGGTAAAAATTCTCCTGTTTTCTTATTCAATACTCCGTTGGAAAATGCCAATAAATCAGGGTTACGCTTGCCCATTAATTCCAGTTCATAATCAATCATGAGCTTAACCATGCCATCAATACGGCGTGCGCTGTAAGATATGCCCTTTTCCTTGAAAAAGTCTCTCACAATGCGTCCTACGGCTTTTTCCGTCAATGCCTCCCACTTCTTCCCCGTGTAGGTGTAAAGGGTGTCACTAACTTCATCTAAGCGTAAAGGCTTGCGGTACCATGCCAAAAAATCACTAACCCGCTTGTTATCAGGCTTCGTGTTAAAGGTAGTGGCATAATCTTCGTTTTCTGTCGTTGGTGGCAGTGCGCTTTCTCCTTTGCGAATTTTGCCAACATAATCATTCAAATTATCAATTAATTGTCCGGCTTCATCGTACAGTTCCACCATAATTGCTTTGGTCGTGCCGGCAAGGTTAGCGCATAACTGCCCAAAGGCTAGTTTATCCAATGACGTAGCGTTATTAGCTCGAATCAGACGAATAAACCGTGCTTTCTTCGGTGCGATTCGGTACTTGTCGATTTCTTCCAATATCTCGTTATCCACCACCACAGGGCTAATATACGGGCTTTCTTGCTCTTTAATGTATTTGGCAAAGTCCCATGCTTGAACGCCCACGCAAATAACAATTTCAGAATTGCCCGTTTGATCTTGAAGTTTTAAGTTGGGTGCATATTTTAATCTTGCCATAAGTTACCCCGCTATAAACTCAAGCGTGCCACGCTGTTGAATCAATGCCATATCAGCAAATTTCGCCACAATGATTTGTGCATGAGGGAGCAGCATTTTAAAATTCTCTCGTGCGCCCTCCATGGTTTCACGTTGTTTCTTACCTGTGGCAAGAATCATTGGCGGATTAGCGTTACCGGTCACGATTGCCAAGGAGTAATGCTCAAGGTTAATTGCTTTTATCCCTGTCATCTTCCCCTGCTGCAAATAATCATGGTGCAAGGCTTTTACTTCCTCTTTCGTCTCTCGCACGGCAACCACGATAGAAAGGCTTGAATCGTTATAAAATGGCAAGAGGGCAGTTAACGCAAAAACAGTTTTACTCATCATTTCCCCCTTGTAACTTGATACTTTCCATGCGCTCAAGATTCAATTCATCAATCTGTTTCGCCACCTCAGCGAATTTGAAAATAAGATACCCGTTCAGTTGATTAAACGATTTCAAAAGTGCGGTCTGTTCCGCGTTTAAATTGGTGCCTTTGGCTAATTCATTGAATAACTTTCCACCACCTTTTAATCGCTCCACTAAATCAACACATTCCCCACGCATTTTTAGTTTGTGGTGGAAGTCGCCCGGGTAAACTTCTAGACATTTGCGGTTACTATCATGAATGAGCTTAAATTGGCGCGTAAGCTGGCTATATTCCGCCACCAATGGATTGATAGATAGTTTCCCTTGGTATTTATTTTTAGTCTCTCTATGTTCGTTTCCTTGCGAATTTTTAACTAAACCAAAATTGGTTTGGTTGGCATTTTTAACCGAATCATTTTGGGCTTTCGCAAATTCGCAGCCTGTTTCGCAGTTTCTTTTTATAAAGCCAGTATTATCAAGGGTTCGCTGTGTTTTGCTTCGTTTCGCAGTTTCGCAATCAATTTCGCAGTTTTTTATCGCACTTTTAACCAGCTCAATTTTGAGCGCGTTAGGGTGTACGCCGTTAACTGATACCCCGCCATCGCTTACTAACCTCTTAGTATTGTTCGCTTTCCATTGTTGAAGTTGTGCCATTGGGTTAGTTGGTTTCATTTTCGCCCTCCGCTAAAACAGTAATAGCTTCTAAACGTCTGCCTAAAACGTCTATTTTGCCAATCTCAGCTTTTGCCCGTATCTTGGCTTGTAGTGCGTCTCTAAGTGAACAATATTGCCCGGCTGTGAATTGGTCGCCGTCATCATAGGTAAAAACAAGGGTGTAAGGGAATTTAGTGTTACTCATCATTTCACCCCCTTATCTCCACCGTTAAGGTGATAGGTGGCATCTGCTGATATATTGCGCAATGTGTTTAGAAAATATGCGTTGGCTTGAATTAATGCTCCGATATGTTTTACATTGTCATTGCTCATCGCTTGATTATCAAAATCCTGCTTAGAATCAGCAAAATGCCCTAAACGGCTTACCATATCGCCTAATTCCATTAGTCCGAACTCGATAGTTTCGCAAAGCGTTTCGCTTTCTGAACGTAACTTTATAAGCTCCATTTCATCAATATCATCACGAGCAACTACGTCATTTAATGCCATTTGAATAGCGCCATAACTAAGCATGAGCCACCTCCATAGAATCACGAGAGATTGCCGAAAAAGTGCGGTCGTTTTTCACGGTGTTTTGAAGATTGATTTTGCCGGCAAGTACAAGAACAAAATCACGGGCGCATTGAGTGCGCGCAGCTTGTTCTGTATCGGCGGTGATGCGGATTTTTTGAATGTGATTAGATAAATCGGTACGGCGAATAGCCGCAAAAATGAATTGATACATTTGCGTAGTTTCCAGTAAAAGATTTTTAGAAACTACCGCTAGACTTTCCACGGTCGGGCGGTAGAACGTAACAGGGTGGAAAACTGCCTTTACTGGAAAGCAGCCAACCGCTAAGGGTTGCCCGCTACGCTCTACCATTGAATGAATTTTTAGATTAGATAAAACAAAATCCGCAAATTCTTGAGGTGTGCGAATGTTACGAACAAAAAAAGCACGGTTAAAAGGCGTGCTATCGTTCGCCAGTAAATAATTCAGCTTTCCACGGCTGGCCTTAGATTTTGCTAAGACGGAAATATACTCGCAAATTTGACCGCACTTTGTAAAGTGGTTATTGTGAATTTCTTTGATTTGAATATAATTTAAGCACATTTGATTTATTCTTCCTAAATAGTACGCCCGCAGTGTTATCTCGGGCGTTTTGTTTATGCCGCTTGTTTAAACCGATTCGCCACCATTGCCAATTCCTTCGCCATGTTTAACGAAAGTAAATAATCAATCTTATTGTGACCTCCACGGCGAGAAGTAGATTTAGTTTTACTCAAATTTGAGTAACGTAATCTGTCTTTTTGCTTCACAATTTTGTGAGTTAAAGATTTTTTATTGGTCTCTTTGCTCAACAAATTTGTTGGGCAAACAATGGTGTAATCCACTCCCTCGAGAAAGCCATATTGGCTAATTCGTTGAGTGATCCAGTTAGAAAAGTCGCGTTTATTTTCCAAAAATCCATGCAATGCCCGCGCGTTAACGTGGTATGTGGTTATGCCTTGGTAAAAGGATTTCTCTACCGGCAAAAGTGCAGTTAAATTTCCGTTTGTTTTGGTTGTCATTGTGTAGTCTCCTTTAAACGTTTTTCCATGCTGTCTAAATGTTTCTTTGTGGTGTAAAAACTTGTTTTCAGCGATTCATTCAGCGGGTGAGTGTCTATAGCGCGCTCTAAATCGCTTACCTTGAGCTTTAATACGTCCACCACCTCTTTTATTGGATAAGGCTCAAAATCGTTATACAGGCTAGAAAAAGTGAAGATTTGAGCTGATTTCTGATAGTGTTTAACCGCTTGAAGCAAAATGAGCGGGTTATGTTTGGCGATTGCGCATTTCATTAAATACTTACCCATTCAGTTTCAAAAAGGAGAGGTTTTACTGGGGGATCTTTTTAAGCTCGCCATTCTTTTCAATAGTCCTTTCATTCCCCACGGAATCGTAAAAGCTCGTATTGGTGGTTCTATCGGCTGGTCGGCTTCATCACTAATTAAATCCGCCCGCCATGTTCTCAAGCGGTAATGCGGCAAGTCTTTCCCGTGCTGTTGCATTTCTGCCTTTTCTTTCTCAATTTGTTCCACTACTTGATAATGATTCAGTAACTCGCTGGCTTTTGCCCGTAGTGTGTGCGATTTCATTCTGCCGGCGCGTTCTTCCCCTAATACCATTCGCAAAGCGTGGGTAGCGTTTCCCATCTTGGCGTAGGCTTTGGCAAATTGGCTTCGTACTTCCTGCCCGTAACTCATTATCTAAATCCTCTTTAGTTGCTCTTGTGCGATTTCAATCAAGCGTTCTGTGTTACCTAACTGCACATGAACAAGATTCCATATATCGGTTGGTGTCAGGTTGTCTTTAAGTTTTCTTCCTGCCACCATTGCGCCGCTAATTTCTCTCAGTTTGGCGATATATGCCCGCGCCATTGTCAGCGTAGGCTTTTCTTGTTCTTCGTTGGTGGCTTGGTTTGTTTCTTGTTCAATCATTGCGCCCCTCCTAAGTCCACCACCGGCAACGTTAAATAATCCCGCTCAGCTTTGGCTTCGTGGTGAATGGCTAGGGCTTCAATTTGTCGTTTTAGATCATCAATATCCATCAAAGCCAATGTGACCCTATCCAAAATCAGCTCTAACACTTCCTCTTTGCTCTTGCTGATTCTTTCGCCGTGTTCATTCACTTGATAAATCGCACCGTTCAATCCTGCGTCTGCGATTTCGTAAATCTCGGCAATTTGAGCTTCAATGCTCCACAGTGTTGCTGTGCCGTGCTTTTGTGGTTGAGTTGGTGTTGTGTTTGTGCTATTCATCATTAAACTTCTTCTATGCTTGTCTGATTGCGTTTTTGGCTTACTGCGTTTTCATGTAAAACATAAACACCTACATGGTGAATTAAGCCGGTGTTGTCTGTTTCCTTTCGGTAGAACGTATCGATTAGATAACCTTGATTGCGTAATTCCTTGATGCGTGCCGGCGGAGAATAAACGCCCATTTGTCGCAGTTCGTTTGTGCTGTGCGGGCGCTCTTTTAATCGCTCAATAGTGAATCGGCGTTGTTCGCCGGTGCTGGTGGTGGAAAGAAAAGGCATTTGATTCATTCGTTCCCCTCCCCATTAGTGCGCCTGTGCGGTTTCGCCATTCAGCCACGCCATCACATCGGCATATTTCCAACGGCTCATACGTCCTAATTTTTCAGGCGGTGCTAATAAGCCCTTTTTCACTTGCTGATAAATGAATGTGTGTGATACGCCGCCGGCAAGATTCTTTACTTCTGCTAGTGAACAACGTTTATTTGGATCTGTATGTGTTTGAAGTGTCATTTTTACCCCTTACGTTTATAAGTGAATATCAACCGCCATCAGTGGACGGCGTAGGGGTATTGTGGGAGGCTTTTACGGTAAATAAAATCGCATTAACAGTAGATAAAATTCAATAACTGTTAAATAGTTTTATTGACTGTTGATTGAATATTTTAGGCAATAAAAAAGCCGGTATAAACCGGCTATTTTTTCTTTCTTCTAGTTGGATTATATTTTGAAATCCATTGTTTCACTGTGGAATGTGATTTATGGGTAATTCTAGCATTTCTAATTCTTTCCGCCACCTCATCTAGCGAATAACTAGGGGAATTTCCCCATATTCTTATAGCTTCTTCGATTGCCTTTTGTTTATTAGGATTAGTCCGGTCTTGTTTAGCTCTATTTTGTTTTGCGACTGCATTTTTAGCTATACTTAGTAAATTGAGCAAGTGCTCATGTTTTGCGACTAAGTGAGCAATTCTTAATATATTGTCTTTTTTAAACAACTCACCTTGCCCAGTCTCTCCGATATAAAGCAGAAAGGAAATAAGTTCAGTTTTAAAACTGAAAAGATCTATTTTTCTGCTTAGTTCATCCTCAAGTTCACTAAAATCTTCAAAAATATCTCTCCCGTAGAATGTTACCACATTGTCTAAAATACGCTTTAAGCTTTCCACTTTTTCATTAAATGCATCTTTACTTAAAAAGTAATCTTGGTTTTTTTCAATCCAGCAAGTAAAATCTTCTTCATCATAACATGCTTTGTATGGAAATTTGCTCATAAAAACGCCCCTATGCGTTGCCCTATTCATGAAAGGAAGTGCGACAAAATGAAAATAGGGTTTCACTCTTTCGGTGTGGGTAATTAATCCGCACCTAGTCGCACTTTGTTTGCTAGCCTGTTGAACTATTAGAAATTTTCTAATGGTTGAATTTTGTTCTAACTCTCTAAAATCGCCACATATTGCGCCAGTTTTTCCCGTTCATAACCGGCGATTAACTCCGCCAACATATCAACCTTACCTGTACGGTGATAATCGTCAAAACAAGCGTAATATTTTGCTCTGTCGGTGAATTTAATATCTACCGGTAAAAGCCCGTGTTTCATTAATTCAAAATTCAATAGTAAACGCCCGGTGCGGCCGTTGCCGTCAATAAGCGGGTGAATTGATTCAAAGGCTAAATGTAACCACGAGATAGATTCTATCCGGTGTTCTTGGTGGTGGCTTATTCGCTCATGATAGGTATCTATTAAACGCGCCATTTCTTCTGCTATGAAGTGCGGTTCTGTTGGTGAATTTTCTGCCCCAAGTATCTTCAC
This sequence comes from Aggregatibacter segnis, assembly GCF_003130075.1. Lineage (GTDB taxonomy): Bacteria > Pseudomonadota > Gammaproteobacteria > Enterobacterales > Pasteurellaceae > Aggregatibacter > Aggregatibacter segnis_A. The sequence continues at coordinate 76,554 of NZ_NRCW01000006.1, forward strand.
AGGAATTTTCCGATATTGCCCTTTGTGTTCGGCATTGCTCATTAATACCAATGAATGCAGTTCTTTTATTGTGCGTTCACTTAACGGCTCATCATCTGCCACCATTGAAAAGAGAAAATAAAATGCGTCTTTATAGCCAATAACATCTAAATGCTCTCTTATTGGTTTTTCGGCAATGGTTACGCCATCATTTAAAATAAGCGCAGTTTCCCGCAAGGTAAGCGAGTTTCCCTCAATAGCGTTTGAGTTGTACGTTGTCTCAATAACAAATTCTTTACGCAACCGTGCTAGCTCCTCTCCGGTGAGTGGTCTCAAAGTGGAAAGGTGGCTTTTTAATTCATCACATTGCTGTAAAAGTGCGGTTAAATTTTTATTCATATTTCTGTGGCTTTACGGCATTTTACGTTGGTTTATTCTTTCATAAGGCAAGTGGTGTTTCAATACTGTCTGCAAGAAAAATCTGTATAAATAAACAGGTTTCGGAACGATATAAAAAAAGCAATTTAACTAGAAGATGATGATGGTTAGAAATTCAAAAAATAGTCAATCTCCGCGCGCCCTAAACCCCGTGGAAGTACTATTCCCCTCAGGAGTACCTTTATTCATTGGCGAATCGTTCTGTTTTATCTGCCATCATGTTAAATCTTAATTTCGCGGTGATGAAAATTGCATTGAATGAGCGGTCTATTCTGCTGCCGGTGGTAGAGATTTTATTGCCCCTGCCGCTTGCTTTTATTCTAAATAATCCTCAAAAAACAAAAAATAAAACGGGTTTAAATCGTCAAAAAAGCTCTTTTACCCCTTAGTAACCACTTTAACCACTTGTGTAACCACTTCTAACTATTCTTTATTTTTTAATGACTTATAAGAAAATAAGTGGTTGAAGTGGCAAAGTGGTTAAGATTTGAAAAAAAACTCCCGCAACAGAATTAATTAATAAAAAACGGCAGCCTATAAAGACTACCGTTCGAGTGTAAAAAGAATGTGAGCTGATTGTTATTTCCCGACTATTGGAGAGGGGGCTAATGATTCCACATAATCCGCCCATGCTTGCAACATTTCCGCCCGCTGATTGATATAGTAAGCCTTGTTATATGTTCCTCTAATGGCGTTTTTATCCTTGTGCGATAGCGCTTTCTCAATCCAATCTGCGTTGTAGTTTTTGTCATTAAGTGAGGTGCTGAATAGGTGTCTAATGCCGTGGGTTGTTAATCTTCCCTCGCCAACGCTCCGAATAATTGCCATGCGCAAGGCTTCAATAGTGATATGTCCACTTTTGGCAGTGGTGCTGGCAAAGACAAAAGGGCTGCTTAGATTAAGTGCGGTCTGAATTTCCCGCATTTTCTCAAAGATAGCCACGGCTTGACGGGAGAGTGTGACGATATGCAATCGCCCCTCCGGTAAATTCTTATTGCCTTTCTGTACTCGGTAGCTCCATGTTTGCGCTGAGGTGTCTATATCTTCCCACTGCGCCCGCGCTATTTCACTTGGTCTGCTTCCGGTTAACACTGCCAACATCACGGCATAGAACGATAAGAGAGAAAATCTGCCGTCATCTCTTGCTTGATAGAATTTCGCTAAAAATTCCGCCAGCTCGTCCGGTTCTATGGTGTTCATACCTTTTACACGCGGTTTATCAAATTCCCGTTGAATTTCGGCTAAGTTGTTGGTGGCAATCAAGCCACGGTGCAAGGCATAGCGCATTACATGATTCACGTTGTTTAATATTTTTCTAACGGTCTCTAATTTTCCTGCGCGCTCTAATGGCTTGAAAGCATTAATGCCGATAAGTGCGGTCAGTTGGTCGATTGGATATTTGCCGATAGCAGGGAGAATGTGCCGTTCAAATAAAGCCCATGTGTCTTTTGCGGTACGTTCGGTGAAATTGGCTTTAAGCTGTCTATCCTTAAACCATGCTTCCGCCATACGCTCAAAAGTGCGGTTCTGTTTGTCGGTGCTTTCTTGTTTAGCTTGGGCTTCATAGGTGCGTGGATCGATATTCTTTGCTAATAACTGCCGATATTCTTCACGCTTTGCCCGTGCTTGTGTCAATGTCATATCAGATAGTTTGCCTAGGCTGATATTGGTTCTTTTTTGGGTAAAGGGCTTAAAGTAGTTAAAACGCCATATTTTCGCGCCGGTGGTGGTAAGTTCTAGAGATAATCCGTTGCCGTCTCTGAGTGGGAATTTATCCGCTTTGGCAGTGCGAATTTCTTTGTCGGTTAAGGGTTTAATTATGCGTGCCATGAATTTTAGTACCATCAAAAACAGAAGGGGGCTGTTAATTGCCGATTTCTAGTATATTGATTTATAAGAACTAAACAGCGTTTTAGTACTATAATTTTTTGATAGTTAGCGAGTTATTAGGGAGTAAATTAGAAAAAAATAGTACTATCGGCAAAATATAGTACTAAAAATAGTACTAAAAATCGTTGCTAGTAGTTTATGTAGATTTACAATAAAGTCTTTTAAACACTGGGTTTGTTTGGTGGGTTTTTTATGTGGATTTATGCGGGATGACATGGATTGGCGGAAGATCGTAGGAGTTGAACCTACCCGAGACTGCTGGCAGCCTCAACAGGATTTGAAGTCCTGCCGCTTCACCGGAAACGACGATCTTCCTTTTGGAAATTGGTGCGAACTTTAGCGCAAAAGTCGGGGCGATTCAAGTTGAGTTGAAAAATAATAGAGTGAATTGATTAAATAAAAAGTGCGATCAGAAAAATAATTAAATTTCTGACCGCACTTTTGGTTTTATCACTTGAAATTAACGACGTGGTAAATAACGTGTCGGATCAACAGATTTGCCTTTGTAGCGAATTTCAAAGTGAAGTTTTACATCGTTGGTGCCGGTGTTACCCATTTTGGCGATTTGTTGGCCGGCTTTCACTTCTTGCTGATCTTTCACTAAGATGCTGTCGTTGTGGGCGTAGGCACTGAGGAAATCATCGTTATGTTTGATGATGATAAGATTTCCGTAACCGCGGAGTGCATTGCCGGCGTAAACGACACGGCCACCTGCCGCAGCGTTAACGGCTTGACCACGAGAACCGCCAATATCAATCCCTTTATTGCCGCCATCGGAGCTGGAGAAGCCTTGTATGACATTACCACTTGTTGGCCAGCGCCAAGCAATGGTGGAGGTGACCGGTGCATTGTCTTGTGGGATTGGTTGGCTTACCACGGGTTGGTTTTGAACTTGTACTGGTTGATTTACCGGTGCGCTATTTACCGGCGGTAAACCACCTGCGGTTGCTTTTACCGGGCCGGTGATAGTGCCATCAGAACCATATTGTGTGCCATTTGCACCCGGCGTGTAAGTGACGGTTGGCTCACTGCTCACCGGTTGTTGAACTGGCGCTTGTGGTTGAGGCGCAACAGCAGGTTGTGCTACGCTTTGAGTACGTCCGTTAGACACTTTCAAAGTTTGCCCTACGCTTAAATTGTAAGGTTCCTTCATATTATTTAAAGCCGCCAATTCTTTCACATCCAAACCGGAAATGTACGCGATAAGGAACATGGTATCGCCTTTGCGCACGGTGTAAGTGTCACCTTTGTAGAAGCCTTTGTTAATTTGGCTGTAATCCGGTGCGTTGGTGGTTGGATTGCGCGGAATCGTGAAATCCTGAGAAGTTTGTTGCGGTTTATTTTGCACTGCCGGAGCTGGTTGTTGTTTTTGCACCGGTTGCGGTTGATAAGTTGGTTGGAAATTCGGCTGTGGCGCAGATTGTGCCGGGGCTTGAGGCATTGGCATATTCATGCTGTTGGGCACGCTACTTTGTTGAATTTGCGGTTCCCATGTCGCATTCCCCCCCATAGATGGGCTATCAACCGGCTGCATCATGCCCGGTGATAACGTGCCGTCGGCACTTTCTACTGGGGCCGGAGAATCTGAGCTACAAGCTGTAAGAACAGCAAGGGTAATTGGTAAAAGTAAAAAGAATTTTTTCATGGAGATATTCCTTATTGCATATTTATTGGCATACGTTGTTGTTGAATTTCCGGCATCCAACTACCGCCTGCGATAGCGCCGGTGCCTTCTACCGGTTGCATGATGCCCGGCGGAAGTGAATTTTCGTCTTTGCGTGCGTCATCAGAAGAACAAGCCGCGAGAGTTAATACCATAGACAATAATAAAATTGATTTTTTCATTTTATAACCTTGATTAACGTAAAATAAAATAAGCGACAACGGCTAAAAGCACCACCGACCAACCGATGACTTCAATGGATTTACGCAGTTTCGCTGCAAATTTTTCGCCACCCCAAGCGGCTAATTTGGCGACCAATAAGAACCTTGCCGCACGGGAAATAAATGCGGTGATGACAAAGGGTAAAAATGCCATTTGCATCACGCCGGCACAAATGGTGAAAACTTTGTAAGGAATAGGTGAGAAACCTGCCACAAACACCACTAAAATGCCCCATTTTTCAAACCATTGAATAGCGGTTTGCCAATGTGATTGATAGCCCCATTGGTTAATGTAATGTTCTACAAAATCAAACGCGTAATAACCCAATGCATAGCCGATGATGCCGCCCAAGACGGAGGCAATCGCCGTAAATAAGGCAAATTTCACCGCACTTTGTGGTTTTGACATGGACATTGGGATAAGCATGACATCCGGCGGAATGGGGAAGAAAATCGCCTCAATAAAACTGACAAACGATAACCAAAATGGGGCGAAACGGTGTTTCGACCAAACCATGGTTTTATCGTACATTGCGCCAAACAAATTCATTTACTTTCCTTATGTTGAAAGATGAAATTATTCACTTTCTAACCAATGTTGTAAAGCCTTCATTGAGTGGTGCGCCGTCATGTCCACTTGAATTGGCGTGATGGACACATAGCCGTTTTTTACTGCATGAAAATCCGTGCCTTCGCCCTCATATTCCGGTAATCCGCTCAGTCCAATCCAATAAATATCTTCGCCACGCGGACTTTGTTGTTTGATAACTTCGGCGGAAGAAGAACGGTAACCCAAATGGCAGACTTTAATGCCTTTGAGATCTTCATAAGGCACATCCGGCACATTAATATTGAGAATTTCGTGTTTGCCTAATAATTGAGAATGTAATTTAGGGACGAGTTCGCATACCACCCGCGCTGCCGTTTCAAAGTGTTGACGGCCGTCAAGAGATACCGCAATAGACGGCAAGCCAAGATGACGCCCTTCAAAGGCGGCCGCCACGGTACCGGAATACAATACATCGTCCCCCAAGTTTGCGCCGGCGTTAATGCCGGATACCACTAAATCGATGCGCCCGGAAAGAAAACCGTTGAGCGCAATGTGAACGCAATCAGCGGGCGTACCGTTAACGCAATAATCGCCATTTTCCAAATGTAACGGTTGCAATGGTTTCACTAAGGTTAACGAACTTGAGGCGGCACTGCGGTTGCTGTCCGGTGCCACAATGGTGACGTTGGCGATATTGCGTAAGGCGTCTGCCATGGCGCGAATGCCTGGGGCATGAATGCCGTCGTCGTTACTCAATAAAATATTCATATTCTTCCTGTATTTTAATTTTCGACATTGACCAGTTCGCGAATGAGCGCAGTGGCATAACTGCCCGCCGGTAAGTCAAATTGAAGGCGCAAGCCGTTTGGTTCAAATTGCCATTGGAATTGCTGAGGTTGCATTAATATTGGGCGGCGTGCCGCTTTCATACGTTCTTGGCGCATTAACGCGAATAACGCTTGATGTTGGGCGAAAATTTCATTTTCAAAATCCACCGCACTTTTCTCTTCTTCGCCGATAAGTGGCGCGGTGAGTAAAACATCTTGTTGCGCCAAGCGTCGTTGCAGCTGCGCCAAATCTTCCGATTCATCCACCACAAACCAACTGTGTGAACCGTTCAGTTGCAAAACATCACCGATCAAAATTTGCTGTGCCAAGTCTAATTCCATCCGTTTGGACACGATTAAATTAAAAATTTCGCTACGCGCAGCGGAAAGATAAAAACTGCGTTTATGACGATCTTTGACTTTAATCTCGCCGTTTGCCCAGCGTAATGCCTGCGTTAAGTTATTGCCATCACGGCCAAAACGTTGTTCGGTGAAATAATTCGGAAAGCCGTTTTTTGCCAGAAAATCTAACCGCTCTTTGAGTTCGTCGGTTTCTTCAGCATTACGGAGCAAAATCTCAAAATGATTGCCTTGTAGGCTGCCAATACGAATTTTGCGTTGGTGGCGGGTAACGTCGAGAATTTCTACGCCCTCGAGGGAAAATTGGCTGAAATCTGGTGTTGGCTGCCCGGGCATTTGCAGACTGAACCATTGCTCGGTAACAGCCTTGCGATCTTTCAAACCGGCGTAGCTCATATTGCGCGCGGAAATGCCGGCAAATTTTGCCAGTTGTTCGCCTACAAACAAGGTGTTGCAATCGGTTTTGCGCACTTTCACGGCAACAAATTCGCCGTCACCGGTCATGTCGTAGCCGAGCTGTTCTTTCACCACAAAATCTGCACATTCCGCTTTTAAAAGTGCGGTCTGTTTTGGCGGTGTTTTTTGCAAGTAGGCTAAGTCCATCATGGTTTGCGTACCAACAATGCCACGGCTTCGCAGGCAATGCCTTCACCGCGACCGGTAAAGCCCAGTTTTTCCGAGGTGGTGGCTTTAACATTCACTTGTTCGATATCGACGGCTAAATCCTGCGCAATGAGGGAGCGCATGGCGTCAATATGCGGGCGCATTTTCGGTGCTTGGGCGATAATGGTTACATCTACATTGCCTACAACATAGCCTTTTGCCTGTACTTGGCGATACGCTTCCCGTAATAACACGCGGCTGTCTGCGCCTTTGTATTGCATATCCGTGTCGGGGAACAGTTTGCCGATGTCACCCAAGGCGACTGCGCCGAGTAAGGCATCGGTTAGCGCATGGAGCGCCACATCGCCGTCGGAATGGGCGATAAAGCCTTTATCAAAGGGAATGGTGACGCCGCCGATAATGAGCGGGTTGTCGGTGCCGAAAGCGTGAACGTCAAAACCATGGCCGATTCGTATCATGTTGTCTTCCTCATTAAATAAAATTCTGCCAGCGCCAAATCTTCCGGGCGGGTAACTTTAATATTGTCGCTACGTCCTGCCACTAAGTGCGGTTGAAATCCCGCGAGTTCCATGGCAGAGGCTTCGTCAGTCACCGCAAGCTGTTGCTGTTGGGCGTGGATTAACGCGTTTCGTAATAGCTCCGCGCGGAAAAACTGTGGCGTCTGCGCCAGCCAAAGTTGGCTGCGATCTTCAGTGTGGGCAATTTGTTGTGAAGGCAGAGCTCGCTTGATGGTATCCGTCGCCGGAATGGCCAAAATCGCGCCGTTGTCATCCTCAATTTGAAGCAATTTATCCAAATCGCCGTGGGTTAAACAAGGACGTGCCGCATCATGCACCATTACCCAAACATTCTTGCCGGAATTTTGTATTGCGTTTAATCCGTTTAACACCGAATCCGCACGGGTTGCCCCACCTTCGACCAACGTCATTTTCGGGTTTTGTGTCAGATTAAGTTGAGCAATGTAAGGATCGTCGGCAGCCACTGCCAACACGATTTGGCTGATGTGTGGATAAGAAAGCAACACGTTTAAGGTGTGCTGCAAAATAGGTTGTCCGTGAATAGGAAGGTATTGTTTCGGTTTGTCCGCCTGCATCCGACTGCCAATGCCGGCTGCCGGCACAACGGCGATAATCTTGCGATTTGAGGTCATTATTTGTGTTCTTTGACGATGTGATAGAAAGTTTCGTTCGGTTTCACCATTTCATGCTGTAAACGGGCGCGTTCTTCAATGGCATCTACCCCTTCTTTTAAGTCTTTAATTTCTGCAGCAATGATTTGATTTCGTTGGGAAAGTTTTTCATTTTCCTGTTGATGGACGGCGATTTCTTTGGTGGTGTTTTTATAATCCCAATAGCCGTTTTTGCCGAACCAAAAATCGTATTGGAACAGCACCAAAACCGCGAATAATAAAGAGAGAAATAAGCGCATAAAAAACCGGTAAATCGAATCGAAAAAATTGCGCTTAGTTTACCTTGAATTGCACCAAAATGCGATATTGCGCCGTTCTGCGCCGAATAATTTCTTAAAAATTGAGGTGTATCGTAGTAAGATAAGGCAATTTTTAATAGCCTGTGAGGTGCCCATGAAACCCTATTTAATTGCTCCTTCCATTCTTTCTGCTGACTTAGCGCGTTTGGGTGAAGATGTGGAAAATGTCTTAAAGTGCGGTGGTGATGTCGTTCATTTTGATGTGATGGATAACCATTATGTCCCGAACTTAACTTTCGGGCCTGCCGTGTGCAAAGCCTTACGCGATTATGGTATTACTGCGCCGATTGATGTGCATTTGATGGTGAAACCGGTGGATCGTATTATCCCGGATTTTGCTAAAGCCGGTGCCAGCTACATTACCTTCCACCCGGAAGCCTCTGAACATATCGACCGCACTTTGCAACTTATCCGCGATAACGGTTGTAAATCCGGTTTAGTATTTAACCCGGCAACGCCGTTAAGCTATTTAGATTATGTGATGGACAAAGTGGATATTATTTTATTGATGTCGGTGAATCCGGGCTTTGGCGGACAATCTTTCATTCCGGCAACCTTAGAAAAACTGAAACAGGCAAGAAAACGTATTGATGAGAGCGGATTGGATATTCGTTTGGAAGTGGATGGCGGCGTGAAAGTCAGCAACATTGCAGAAATTGCCAGTGCCGGTGCGGATATGTTTGTTGCTGGATCGGCGATTTTCGATCAGCCGGACTACAAAAAAGTCATTGATGAAATGCGTCAGCAGTTAGCCGCAGTAGGAAAATAAGCATGACAGGACAATTTAAATTAATCGGTTTTGATTTGGATGGCACCTTGGTGGACAGCTTGCCGGACTTGGCATTATCCGTGAATTCGGCGTTAGCAGAATTCGATTTGCCACAAGCGCCTGAAACGTTGGTGCTCACTTGGATTGGTAACGGTGCGCAGATTTTAATTGCACGCGCATTGGAATGGGCAACGGCACAATCGGGCAAAACCTTGACAGAAGGCCAAACTGCCACATTAAAAGAGCGTTTTAATGTCTTTTACGGCGAAAATATCTGTAACCGCAGCCGTTTATTCCCTCACGTGAAAGAGACTTTGCAGAAACTCAAAGCCAAAGGTTACCGTTTGGCTGTGGTTACCAACAAACCGACCCAACATACCCGCCCTGTGTTAAAGGCTTTCGGCATTGAAGACTTATTCGATGAAGTGTTGGGCGGACAATCTTTACCGGCCATCAAACCGCACCCAGGCCCGCTGTTCTATTTATGCGGCAAATTCGGTTTATACCCGAAACAAGTGCTGTTCGTCGGCGATTCCCGCAACGATATTATTGCTGCCCATAATGCCGGTTGCCCGGTGGTGGGATTAACCTACGGTTACAACTACAATATTCCAATCTCTGAATCCCATCCGGATTGGGTCTTTGAGGATTTCGCGGAGTTATTGACGCTTGTTTGATTGATTCTTCTGAATGGATGGCGCAAACGTCCACGTTTGTGCCTTTATTTAATTTTGGCTACAGTACAAGCGTGAATGCTTGCGCTATCAATAATAAGATTTAAAAATTAAGGATGTAAAAATGACCAAACCTATCGTGTTCAGCGGCGTACAGCCATCTGGTGAATTAACTATCGGTAACTACCTCGGTGCGTTGCGTCAGTGGGTGAAAATGCAGGATGATTACGAATGCCTGTTCTGTATTGTGGATCAACACGCCATCACCGTGCGCCAGGATCCGGCGGCATTACGCAAAGCCACTTTGGACGTGTTGGCATTATATTTAGCCTGTGGCATCGACCCGGCAAAATCTACGATTTTCATTCAATCTCATGTGCCGGAACACGCACAGTTGGCTTGGGTATTAAATTGTTACACGTATTTCGGCGAAATGAGTCGTATGACCCAGTTTAAAGACAAATCCGCCCGTTATGCAGAAAACATCAACGTAGGTTTGTTCACTTATCCGGTGTTAATGGCGTCGGACATTTTGCTTTATCAAGCCAACCAAGTGCCGGTAGGCGAAGACCAAAAACAACATTTGGAAATCACCCGTGACATCGCGCAACGTTTTAATGCCTTATACGGACCGCACTTTGCGGTGCCGGAAGTGTTTATCCCGAAAGCAGGTGCGCGCGTGATGTCCTTGTTGGAACCGGAAAAGAAAATGTCTAAATCGGACGAAAACCGCAACAACGTTATCGGCTTATTAGAAGACCCGAAAGCGGTTGCGAAGAAAATCAAACGCGCGGTAACCGACTCCGACGAGCCGCCGGTGATTCGTTATGACGTGAAAAATAAAGCGGGCGTGTCCAATCTTCTCGACATTCTCTCCGGCGTGAGTGGCAAAACCATTGCAGAACTTGAGCAGGAATTTGAAGGCAAAATGTATGGTCACTTAAAAGGCGCTGTCGCTGACGAGGTTTCCGCCATGTTGACCACGTTGCAAGAACGCTACCATCATTTCCGCAATAATGAGGCATTACTCCTCCAAATTGCTAAAGACGGTGCGGAAAAAGCCAAAGCACGTGCACAAGAAACGTTAGCGAAAGTGTATGACGCCATTGGGTTTATTGGCGCGAAGTAGGCTATTTCACATAAAAAACAAAAGCGGCGTTAAAGCCGCTTTTTTATTTCAAGGGAAAAGCTAAAGGCAAACAAAAAGTGCGGTGAAAATTCATTGTAAATTTCGACCGCACTTTATAGAAAATAAATGAATTAACTCATCTGCGTGAAGAAATCGCGAATGCCCACCAACATATTATTAATGGCAACCGCGGCTAAAATTAATCCCATGACGCGACTAATCACCGCTGCGCCGGTGTTACCAATCCAACGTTGAATGCGGTTGGCGGCGAGGAATAAAAGATAGGTGATCAACAACACAGAAAGCATGATTAAGGTTGTCATGGTTTGATCGAACAGGCTGAAACGATGGTTGTCGGTGAGTAATACAATGGCCATCATGGCGCCGGGTGAGGCAATAGACGGTACGGCTAAAGGATACACGGCCAGTTCGTTCAGATTGGATGAGAGTCTGATTTCTTGTTCCGGTTTGCCTTCGCCGAAAATCATGGTCAAGGCGAACAGTAATAACACCAAACCGCCGGCAATTTGGAAGGCGGTGAGGGGAATTTGCATCGCTTCTAACAAGGCTTGTCCGGCGATGAGGAAGAAAATCAAAATACCGGCGGAAATCATGACCGCTTTTAACGCGATTTTGCGGCGATCTTCTACTGAAAGGCCAACTGTTTTGGTTAAATAAACGGGAATAGAACCGATCGGATCGATGACCGCCCACAGCACCACAAATTGAACGACGAGAGAATCAAACATTGGCAACTCCGAGAAAAAAGTGGAAAATAACGCGTCTTTTTACAAATCAATATCTTATATTAAATTCATTATAAACCAATGCTTTTTTTCACAAATTTAACCCTAAAACGGGGCTTGACTACGCTCCTCGAAAACGCCAATGCCACCATTAATCCGGGACAAAAAGTCGGCCTGGTCGGCAAAAACGGTTGCGGCAAATCCTCCTTATTTGCGTTGCTTAAAAATGAAATGAGCGCCGAAGGTGGTGAGGTGTCTTTCCCGTCAACTTGGGCGTTGGCGTGGGTGAATCAAGAAACGCCCGCACTGGATTGTCGCGCCATTGATTATGTGATTCAGGGCGACCGTGAATACAGCCGTCTGCAACAGGCATTGCAACAAGCGAACGCGGACAATGACGGTAATGCGATTGCCACTTTGCATAATCAACTTGATGCCATTGATGCTTGGACGATTGAAGCTCGCGCCGGCGAATTATTGCACGGTTTGGGGTTTTCTCAGGCGGAATTAGTGCAACCGGTGAAGGCGTTTTCCGGTGGTTGGCGGATGCGATTGAATTTGGCCCAAGCCTTGATTTGTCGCTCTGATTTATTATTGCTTGACGAACCGACCAACCACTTAGATTTGGACGCGGTGATTTGGTTGGAGCGTTGGTTAAAACAATATCCGGGTACATTGATTCTAATTTCGCACGATCGTGACTTTTTAGATCCGATTGTCGGCAAAATTTTGCATATTGAACAACAAAAACTCAATGAATACACGGGCGATTATTCTTCCTTTGAATTGCAACGGGCAATGAAATTAGCGCAACAAAATGCCATGTATCGCCAGCAACAACTGAAAATTGATCACTTGCAGCGTTATATCGACCGTTTCAAAGCCAAAGCCACCAAAGCCAAGCAAGCACAAAGCCGTATTAAAGCATTGGAACGCATGGAAAAAATTGCGCCGGCGTATGTGGATAATTCGTTTCATTTTGAATTTCGTGAACCGCTCTCCCTGCCAAGCCCTTTGTTAATGATGGAAAATGCCTCTGCAGGTTATGGCTCGGGCGAAAGTGCGGTGGAAATTTTAAGTAAAATTAAACTGAATCTGGTGCCCGTTTCACGTATCGGGCTGCTCGGTAAAAATGGTGCAGGGAAATCCACCTTAATTAAATTATTGGCGGGTGAGATCGCACCGATCGGTGGCACGATTCAATTAGCCAAAGGCGTACAATTAGGCTATTTCGCCCAGCATCAATTAGACACGTTGCGCGCGGATGAAAGCGCCTTGTGGCATTTACAAAAAATTGCGCCTCAACAAACAGAACAACAACTGCGCGATTATTTGGGTGGATTTGCTTTTCATGGCGACAAAGTGAATCAACCGGTGGCGTCTTTTTCTGGTGGTGAAAAAGCGCGTTTGGTGCTGGCGCTTATTGTGTGGCAACGTCCTAATTTACTGTTGCTGGATGAACCGACCAACCATTTAGATTTAGATATGCGTCAGGCGCTAACCGAAGCGTTGGTGGATTATCAAGGTTCTTTGGTGTTGGTGTCACACGATCGCCATTTGTTGCGCAATACTGTAGATGAATTCTATTTGGTGCATGACAAGCAAGTGGAAGAATTTAAAGGTGATTTGGCGGATTATCAGAAGTGGCTGAACGAGCAGAATGCACAACCAGCAGAGATAAAAGCACAAAATGAGCTGAGTGAAAATGAAAATTCTGCTGCCAACCGTAAAGAGCAAAAACGTAAAGAAGCGGAACTTCGCCAACAACTTGCGCCATTACGTAAACAAGCAACGCAGCTGGAAAATAAAATGGAAAAATGGGGCACTAAATTGCAACAGATTGAAACGGACTTGGCGGATCCGAGTTTGTATGACGCAGAAATGAAAGCAAAATTGACCGCACTTTTAGCCGAGCAGGTGCAGGTGAAAAAGCAGTTGGAAGAGGTGGAAGTTGACTGGTTAGCAGTGCAAGAAAGTATAGAAGACATCATGTCTCAAGCAGAATAAACGGAAAAATAATCTTGTTTTGGAAGCGACATCACATAAATTTTAAAAAGATCAAAATTTCACTTGATACTGTATATTGATACAGTTATTATAAGCGCGAATTTTGATAATGATTTTCCCGAGGTAAAAAAATGGCAACTCAAGAAGAAAAACAAAAAGCGCTCGAAGCCGCGTTAGGTCAAATCGAAAAACAATTTGGTAAAGGCGCCATCATGAAATTAGGCGACAGCCAAAAATTGGATATTGAAGCGATTTCCACCGGCTCCTTCGGTCTTGACTTAGCGTTAGGGATCGGCGGTTTGCCAATGGGACGTATCGTTGAAATTTTTGGCCCGGAATCTTCCGGTAAAACCACCTTAACGCTTTCTGTTATCGCCGAAGCACAAAAAGCAGGTAAAACCTGTGCCTTTATCGATGCAGAACATGCCTTAGACCCAATTTATGCCTCTAAACTTGGCGTTGATGTGAAAGAGTTGCTGGTTTCTCAACCGGACAACGGTGAGCAAGCGTTAGAAATCTGTGATGCCTTAGTACGTTCCGGTGCGGTGGATGTGATTATTGTTGACTCCGTTGCAGCTTTAACGCCGAAAGCGGAAATTGAAGGCGACATGGGTGATTCTCATGTGGGCTTGCAAGCACGTCTTATGTCTCAAGCGTTGCGTAAATTAACCGGACAAATTAAAAATGCCAACTGTTTAGTGATTTTCATCAACCAAATCCGTATGAAGATCGGCGTGATGTTTGGTAACCCGGAAACCACTACCGGTGGTAATGCACTGAAATTCTATGCCTCTGTGCGTTTGGATATTCGTCGTGTCGGTTCAATTAAAGAAGGCGATGAAGTGATTGGTAACGAAACCCGCGTGAAAGTGGTGAAAAACAAAGTCGCACCACCGTTCCGTCAAGTGGATTTCCAAATTCTGTACGGTGAAGGCATTTCTAAAGAAAGCGAATTGATTGATCTTGGCGTAAAACACAAGCTCATCAGCAAAGCCGGTGCATGGTATGCTTATGAAAACGAGAAAATCGGTCAGGGTAAAACCAATGCAATGAAATGGTTAAAAGAGAATCCGGAGCAAGCGAAATTAATTGAAAGCACTTTGCGTGATGAATTGTTAGCGCATCCGGAAACGGCCATTACCGCTGACGTTGAAGACGAAGCGGGTGAAGCTGACTTCGAATAAGATGAGTGATGTCAAAAAGTGCGGTCAAAAATGACCGCACTTTTTCTATCGGTTTTTAACCATAATAACAAGTAACACAATATGTCCTCCCTTGCCTTAACTTGTGTGATGAATTTACTTTCTCGCCGTGAATACAGCGAATTTGAACTGCGTTGCAAAATGCAGGAAAAAGCCTTTTCCGAGGAAGACATTGATCAGGCCATCGCACATTGCCAGCAAAAAAATTGGCAAAGTGATCAACGTTTTACTGAAAGTTATTTGAATAGTCGTTCTCAACGAGGCTATGGTGTGAATAGAATTAAACAAGAATTGCGTCAATTAAAAGGGATTGAAAGCGCAACCATTGAAGCGGTTGTCCGTGAATGCGATATTGATTGGTCGGCATTGGCGTTAAATGTGTTACGCAAAAAGTTTCCTGATTATAAGGAAAAGCAACCGCCGAAAATGCGCCAAAAAATTTGGCAATACATGCTGTCACATGGGTTTCATCAAGAGGATTTTGCGGATTATGTGGGGTCTGACCCGAGAGAGTTTGATTAGCATGACAACTGACATAGGGTGAATTTCAACGTAGAATAGCGTTCCACAAAATCATCAGTTAGGAGAAAAAAATGACGAAAGTAGTTCATACAGAGAAGGCACCGGCCGCGATTGGGCCTTATGTACAAGCCGTTGATTTAGGCAATTTAGTGCTGACTTCCGGACAAATTCCGGTCAATCCGGCAACCGGTGAAGTGCCGAAAGACATTGTGGCACAAGCTCGCCAGTCTTTGGAAAATGTGAAAGCGATCATTGAACAAGCCGGACTCACCGTTGCTGATATTGTGAAAACAACGGTATTCGTGAAAGATTTAAATGATTTTGCGGCAGTCAATGGCGAATATGAGCGTTTCTTCAAAGAAAATCATCACCCAAGTTTCCCTGCTCGTTCTTGTGTGGAAGTGGCCCGCCTGCCGAAAGATGTTGGCTTAGAAATTGAGGCCATTGCCGTAAGAGCGTAGTTTTGTTAACCGATGTGTTTATAAAAAATCCCGCAAATCAGTTTGCGGGATTTTTTATATTTCACCTTGTGTTACGGCAATAAGCTTTCTAATTGCCACAATTCGTTTAAAGCCTCGCGACGGCGGATAAGATATGCTTTATCGCCATCCACCATCACTTCCGCTGTTCTTGGGCGAGAGTTATAGTTGGAAGACATGCTTGCGCCGTAGGCACCGGCAGAACGCTGGGCTAAATAATCCCCTTCCGCAATGGCAAGTTTGCGTTGTTTGCCGAGGAAATCGGAGGTTTCGCAAATTGGGCCGACCACATCATAGATTTTTTCTTCACGCACTAAAGTGCGGTCGATTTCTAAAATATTCATGTAGGCCTGATACAGTGCCGGGCGAATCATGTCGTTCATACCCGCATCCACAATGGCAAAATTGCGACTTTCGTTAGATTTTAAATATTCTACTTTGGTTACCAAAATACCCGCGTTGGCGGTAATGGCGCGACCTGGTTCGACAATGATTTCTAGCTCGCTGAACGCACTTAACTTTTCCCATAACGCTTTGGCATATTCTGTCGGATGTGGCGGTGTTTCGTCCGTGTAAGTCACACCCAAACCGCCGCCTAAGTCTAAGTGTTTTAAACGAATGCCATCTTGTTTTAATTGTTCCATGAGGACAATTAAGCGATCTACGGCATCTAAAAAGGGTTGTAATTCCGTTAGTTGAGAGCCGATATGGCAATCCATGCCGACGATTTTAATATTTGGTAAGGTGGCGGCTAATTTATAGACTTCTCGAGCCTGTTCTACGCTCACGCCGAATTTATTTTCTTTTAACCCTGTGGAAATGTAAGGGTGCGTGTGGGCGTCCACGTCCGGATTTACGCGCAACGAAATAGGTGCGATTTTGCCCATTTCACCGGCGATTTGGTTAATACGCAATAATTCTGCTTCCGATTCCACGTTAAAACAACGAATATTGACTTCTAAGGCACGAGCGATTTCTTGGCGGGATTTTGCGACTCCTGAAAAGACCACTTTGGCCGCGTCACCACCGGCGGCAAGAACGCGTTCCAATTCGCCTTGAGACACAATATCAAAGCCTGATCCTAATTTTGCCATCACGTTTAAAATCGCAATATTTGGGTTCGATTTTACGGCAAAGCACACCAAATGCGGATGCTCGCCGAAAGCGTTATTAAATGCGTGCCAATGGCGTTCAAGGGTGGCTCGGGAATAAACATACAACGGCGTACCAAATTGTTCGGCCAATTGTTTGACCGGCAGATTTTCCGCCATGAGTTGATTGTTTTTATATTGGAAAAAGTCCATAAGGTCGCCTATAAAAAGTTATTTGGTTGTTTTCTGAGCGCTGTCTTGTTCGGGGAAATACAACGGACCTTTTACGCCGCAGCCGGTACTTAGCGCACACAATGTCACGAGTAAAAATACGGAAATCAGTTTTTTCATTGGTTGTTCCTTGTGCTCAAATTTGACTGTTCTTTTTACCACTAAATCCGGCTTTGTGCTATCACAACGCACAGAAAATCTTTATAATTTCCGCCCTACTGTCATTTATTGGAGTGATTTTATGAATATCGTCGAGTTTCATCAGAAGATCGAGCAAATTTGGGATGAAATTGAAGAGCAACTGGAGGCGCAAGATTGTGATGCCGATTGTGAACGCCAAGGCTCCGTGTTCACGATTACGCTTGGCGATCGCAGCCAAATTGTGATCAACAAACAAGAACCGTTGTTGGAATTATGGTTGGCGAGCCATAATGGCGGTTTCCATTTTGCCTATAAAAACGAACGTTGGGTCAGCAACGACGGCTTGGATTTTTGGCAAGCCCTAACTGAAGCGCTTGCTAAACATGGTGAGCAGGTGCAGCTCGGTTAATGAATCACCTTACCTCATCCGAACCCATGAAAAGTGCGGTGGATTTTCTCGATAAATCGTCGGCAAAATCCACCGCACTTTATACGACGGCAAAGAATGTGTTGCATTCGGTGTTCGGCTATCAAGCTTTCCGCAAAGGGCAAGAGGAAATTATCCAGGCGGCGCTGAATGGGCAAGACTGCTTGGTCATTATGGCGACAGGCACGGGAAAATCGTTGTGCTACCAAATTCCTGCGTTATGTTTTGATGGGATGACCTTGGTGGTATCGCCGTTGATTTCACTGATGAAAGACCAAGTGGATCAGCTACGCGCCAGTGGCGTAGAAGCGGATTATTTAAACTCCTCGCAAACCTTTGAAGAACAGCAACAGGTGCAAAATAGGGCGATTTCCGGGCAGTTAAAATTATTGTATTTGTCCCCGGAAAAAGTCATGACGAACAGCTTTTTCCAATTTATTTCTCATTGCAACGTCAGCTTTATTGCTATCGACGAGGCACATTGCATTTCCCAATGGGGCCATGATTTTCGTCCTGAATATACCCAACTGGGCGGGCTAAAAGGTTGTTTCCCTAAGGTGCCAATTATGGCGCTTACCGCCACGGCGGATCAGACAACGCAACAAGATATTCTGCAAAATCTCCGGCTAAATCGACCGCACTTTCATGTGGGCAGTTTCGATCGCCCGAATATTCGTTATACCTTAGTGGAAAAATTTAAGCCGATGGAACAGCTGTGTCGTTTCGTGGTGGCACAAAAAGGCAAAAGCGGCATTGTGTATTGCAACAGCCGCAACAAAGTAGAGCGTATTGCGGAGACCCTGTGCAACAAAGGTGTGCGGGCGGCGGCGTATCATGCGGGCATGGAAAATAGCTTACGGGAAAAAGTGCAGCGGGATTTTCAGCGGGATAATATTCAAGTAGTGGTGGCGACGATCGCCTTCGGTATGGGGATTAATAAATCCAACGTGCGCTTTGTGGCGCATTTCGATTTACCGCGTAGCATTGAATCCTACTATCAAGAAACCGGCCGTGCAGGGCGGGATGATTTGCCGGCTGAGGCGGTGTTGTTCTACGATCCGGCGGATTATGTATGGTTGAATAAAATGTTGATGGAAAAGCCGGAAACGCTACAACGCCAAGTTGAACAGCATAAATTGCAAGCCATCGGCGAATTTGCTGAGAGTCAAACCTGTCGCCGTTTGGTCTTATTGAATTATTTCGGCGAACATCGTCAAACCGCCTGTCAAAATTGCGATATTTGTCTTGATCCACCGAAAAAATACGATGGGTTGTTGGACGCGCAAAAAATTATGTCGGCAATTTATCGCACCGGTCAATCTTATGGTGCACATTATGTCATCGCTGTCTTGCGTGGTATGAATAATCAGAAAATTCGTGACCAGCAACACGACCAACTGAGTGTATACGGCATCGGCAAGGAACACAGCACGGAATATTGGCAGTCAGTATTACGCCAGTTAATTCATTTGGGCTTTGTGCGCCAAATCATCGGCGAGTACGGTAACACGTTACAGTTAACGGAAAATGCGAAGCCGATTTTGCGTGGCGAAATCCCGTTGGAATTGGCAACGCCACGTCTGTCATCTATCGTCACTACTGCCATGATGCACAAAAGTGCGGTCGGTTCTTACGACAAAGATTTATTTGCACGCTTGCGCTTCCTGCGTAAGCAAATTGCCGATAAGGAAAACATTCCCCCGTATATCGTGTTTAACGATGCGACTTTGCAAGAAATGGCGCAATACCAACCGGTCAGCAACATTGAAATGTTGCAAATTAACGGTGTCGGTACGATCAAATTGGAGCGTTTCGGACAAGCGTTTCTGGCGTTAATTCGCGAACATAAAAATGCCCGTGCAGCCGAATAAGTCTACGTGCCATTTAAGTGCAGTTATGTTTAGCTAATTGCACAAAATTTTGCTATAATCTCGCCCAATTTTTTACGAATTACACAGAGAAGAATTATGTCAACAACTACTCCAGAAACTTATGGTGCAAACAGTATTAAAGTGCTGAAAGGGCTTGATGCGGTGCGTAAACGTCCCGGCATGTATATCGGTGACACAGACGATGGAACGGGGCTACACCATATGGTTTTTGAGGTGGTGGATAACGCCATTGATGAAGCCTTGGCAGGTTATTGCAGTGACATTATCGTGACTATTCATTCCGATAATTCTGTTTCCGTACAGGATGATGGGCGCGGTATTCCGGTGGATATTCACCCGGAAGAAGGCGTTTCTGCCGCAGAAGTCATTATGACGGTTTTGCACGCGGGCGGTAAATTTGACGATAACTCCTATAAAGTGTCCGGCGGTTTGCACGGTGTGGGCGTGTCAGTGGTTAATGCGTTGTCCGATAAATTGCAACTGACTATTCGTCGTCAAGGTAAAGTGCATGAGCAATTTTACAGCCTTGGCGATCCACAAGCGCCGTTAGCCGTGATTGGCGAAACCACCCAAACGGGAACCACGGTGCGTTTTTGGCCGAGTTCGACCATCTTCACAAATATTGAATTTGAATACGATATTTTAGCTAAACGCCTAAGGGAGTTATCTTTCTTAAACTCCGGTGTTTCTATCCGTTTAATTGACGAACGTACAGACAAACAAGACCATTTCCATTATGAAGGCGGTATTCAAGCGTTTGTGGAATATATCAATCGTGGTAAAACGCCAATCCACCCGAAACCATTCTATTTCTCTGCAGAAAAAGACGGCATTGGCGTGGAAATTGCGTTGCAGTGGAACGATGGCTATGCAGAAAACATTTACTGCTTTACCAATAACATTCCACAACGCGATGGTGGTACGCACTTGGCAGGTTTCCGTGGCGCGATGACCCGTACGCTGAATAACTACATGGAAAATGAAGGTTATACCAAAAAATCTAAAGTAGCGACTTCCGGTGATGATGCTCGTGAAGGCTTGGTGGCCGTGATTTCCGTGAAAGTGCCGGATCCAAAATTCTCTTCTCAAACAAAAGACAAATTGGTTTCCTCTGAAGTAAAAAGTGCGGTGGAATCTTTGATGAACGAGTATTTGCAAACCTATTTGTTGGAAAATCCAAACGATGTAAAAATCATCGTGACCAAAATTATTGATGCGGCGCGCGCGCGTGAAGCCGCACGCAAAGCCCGTGAAATGACCCGTCGTAAAGGCGCATTAGACTTAGGCGGCTTGCCGGGTAAATTAGCGGATTGTCAGGAGCGTGATCCGGCGTTATCTGAACTTTATATCGTGGAGGGTGACTCTGCGGGCGGTTCGGCAAAACAAGGGCGTAATCGTAAAAACCAAGCGATTCTGCCGTTAAAAGGGAAAATCCTGAACGTGGAAAAAGCCCGCTTTGACAAAATGTTATCTTCTGCAGAAGTGGGGACATTGATTACGGCGCTAGGTTGCGGTATCGGTCGTGACGAATATAACCCGGATAAATTGCGTTATCACAGCATTATTATCATGACCGATGCGGACGTGGATGGTTCACACATTCGTACGTTGTTATTAACCTTCTTCTATCGTCAAATGCCGGAGCTGATTGAACGTGGTTATGTGTATATTGCCCAGCCACCGTTGTATAAAGTGAAAAAAGGCAAACAAGAGCAATACATTAAAGACGATGAAGCCATGGCGGAATTTGAATTGGCGATTGCGTTGGAAAATGCGGCGTTGTATGTGAATGACAATGCGCCGGGTATGCAAGGTGTGGCACTACAAAATCTCGCTTCTGAATATCTTGCAGTGCAAAAAATGACGACCCGCTTGAGCCGTTATTATCCGGAAAGCGTGTTGAAAGAATTGATTTATCAACCGGCGTTGACCACAGCGTTAATGCAACAGGAAAGTGCGGTCAATTCTTGGGCTGATTCTTTGGTTGTTTCTTTAAATGGAAAAGAAACCGACGGCAGACATTATAGCTATCGTTTGCAATTCAATGCTGAACGAAACGTGCATGAAGTGGTATTGACGGTGAGAATCCATGGCATTGATACGGATTATTTCTTAAACTTCCAGTTTGTAACCGGTAATGAATATGCCCGCTTAATTGCATTGGGTGAAAAATTGGTCGGCTTATTAGAAGAAAATGCTTATGTTATGCGTGGTGAGCGCAAAGTTGCAGTAACTTCTTTTGAACAGGCGATTGAGTGGTTAATGAAAGAATCTCGCCGTGGTTTGATGATTCAACGCTATAAAGGGTTAGGTGAAATGAACCCGGAACAGCTTTGGGAAACGACAATGGATCCAAACACTCGCCGCATGTTGAAAGTGTCTATCAAAGATGCGGTGGCGGCAGATCAGTTATTCACCACCTTGATGGGCGATGAAGTTGAGCCTCGCCGTGAGTTCATTGAGAGCAATGCGTTAAGAGCGAATTTGGATATTTAAAATCCATTTAAAAAAAGCACCGCACTTTATTATTCAAAGTGCGGTGCTTTTTTTTTGTTATTTTCTTAAGGTGACCAATTCGACTTCATGGTTTGCGCCTTTCTTTAGAATTAAATCGGCGCGTTCTCGCGTAGGTAGAATATTTTCTTTCAGGTTCAATCCGTTAATTTCATCCCAAATTTTTCCCGCCGTGGTAACCGCTTCTTGTTCAGAAAGATTGGCGTAATGTTTGAAATATGAGTTCGGATCGGTAAAAGCACTTTGGCGGAACTTCAGAAAGCGGTGAATATACCATTCTTTTAATAAGTCTTCTTCCGCATCAACATAAATAGAGAAATCGACAAAATCAGACACAAACAGCTCATTGGCTTGATTTCTGTTAGGTTGCAAGACGTTTAACCCTTCTAAAATCAGAATGTCAGGTTGATCGATGACATTAAATTGATCAGGGATAATGTCATATGTTAGGTGAGAATAAATTGGCGCGCTAACATTTGGCTTGCCGGATTTTATATCTGCTAAAAAATGAATCAGTTTTGGCGTGTTGTAAGAAATCGGAAAGCCTTTTTTATGCAATAAATTGTGTTCTTGAAGATAGGCTAACGGGTGTAGGAAGCCATCTGTTGTAATCAAATCGACTTTACGTTGTTGTGGCCAATGGCTTAAAAGCGATTGCAGAATCCGGGCTGAGGTGCTTTTCCCTACCGCTACGCTGCCTGCAATACTAATAATGTAGGGCACATTTGTGCTTTTCTCACCAAGAAAACGGCGCAACACATTTTGGCGACGAATGTTTTCATCTATATAGTAGTTAATCAAACGGACTAACGGCAAATAGATTGTACGAACTTCGTCAAGGGAAAGTTCTTCATTTATCCCAAGCAGAGGTTTGAGATCCTGTTCGGTGAGTGTTAATGGTACAGATTTACGCAATTCTGCCCAACGTTGCCGATCAAATGATAAAAATGGCGTCAGTTGTTCTGGCATAGAAGAAGAAACCGAAAAGTCCACGTGCTGAATTACTCTTTTTTAGCCAATGATAGGTTGCAAAATATACCTTATAAATAAGGGATTGAGCAGTAAAATTTTTGCATAATCAGCTAAATTCACCGACGTTAGAGGGTTTTTGCTTGATAATTAAACGAATAACCAAAAAAAACTTTATTTACTAAAAAAAAACTTGTCAGGCATAAAAAAATCCCTATAATACGCCTCACTTGTTTACGACGCCGACTTAGCTCAGTAGGTAGAGCAACTGACTTGTAATCAGTAGGTCATCAGTTCGATTCCGATAGTCGGCACCATTTCTCGTATTCAAGTTCCAACTTAGAGTGGAGGGATTCCCGAGCGGCCAAAGGGAGCAGACTGTAAATCTGCCGGCTCAGCCTTCGAAGGTTCGAATCCTTCTCCCTCCACCATTTCTAAGCGACCGATGGGACAGATGAATTAAGAACGGCGGGCATCGTATAATGGCTATTACCTTAGCCTTCCAAGCTAATGACGCGGGTTCGATTCCCGCTGCCCGCTCCAAGCGCTGATATAGCTCAGTTGGTAGAGCGCACCCTTGGTAAGGGTGAGGTCGGCAGTTCGAATCTGCCTATCAGCACCACTTCTTAATAATCTCTCCATTACAAATTTTAATACTTTGGTTAGTCTGGTAAATTGAACCATCGATAACCGTGTTTGTTTAGAGGGACTCTCAATGTCTAAAGAAAAATTTGAACGTACAAAACCGCACGTTAACGTGGGTACAATCGGCCACGTTGACCATGGTAAAACC
>NZ_NRCW01000007.1 GCF_003130075.1 Aggregatibacter segnis
TCAATTTTAAAATCTTTAATGATAAAAACGAATCTTCAAGTGCCCACACAGTTTGTCTGATTGATTGTTAAAGAACATTTGCATAAGCAAGGTTGCGAATTATAAGTAAAGTTTCCATTTATCGTCAAGAAAAAATTTATTTATTTTTTCTCCCTTGCGGTGCGGAGGCGTATTATAGGGGTCAAGATAAATGGATCAAGCAATTTTTTGCATTTTCTTATCAATAGGTTAGAAAAAATACAATTCGCTTATTTTAGCTGCAAAAACGCCTCAGAAAATGACCGTACTTTTTGCCAGTCCGTATATTCGATCTCTTTCGTTGGATCCGTTTCGCCTCCCGTAATTCGCATAATGAACTGAATCATAATACGATCAAAGAAATTGTAGCGTGGATAAAATAACGCACCGGCAAATACGGCTGACATTGTCGGTTTCCAGGTAATACGCTGTAAAAATTTACGCACATAAACGTTCGTCTCTGGTGTCGACTTTTCGGGTTTTCGTGCAGTCAAATTGACCCCAAAGAAAGCCGTAGTTTTTTGGTTCAAAAGTGCGGTGTGTTTTTCCAACGTTTTATAAAGCGCTTTATTAAAATGCCCATAACGGATCGAGGCCCCGATAATAATGCGATCATAATTAGCCAACTCATACATATCAGTAATTGACTTCACATCAACATTTTCGTGAATAATTCCTGCAATGTAGTTGGCTATTTTTTTAGTTTGTCCATCACGAGTTGAATATAAGATAAGTGTTTTCATTAGGATTTCCAAAATGCCGGTGTAAATAAGACTAATAGTGAGAAAATTTCCAAGCGTCCACAAACCATAGTTAAAGTGAGGATCCATTTAGCGCTATCGGGAATACTGACGAAATTGCTACTCACCGAACCAAGACCCGGTCCGAGGTTATTTAAACAGGCAATAACCGCGTTAAACGCATCGAACGTTTCAACACCACAACTGATAACCCCTAGTAAGCACACCACAAAAACCAGTAAATAGGCAGAAAAGAACGCCCAAATGCTTTGTATCACTCGTTCATCAAGGACTCGTTTGCCCAGTTTGACGGGGTACACCAACGTCGGGTGAATTAAGCGTTTAAGTTCACGTTTTCCCTGTAGCGAAAGAACTAAAATGCGTATGACCTTTAAACCGCCGCCTGTAGAACCCGCACATCCACCAATAAAAGAAGCAAATAAAAGTAGAATAGGCAAAAATAATGGCCATTGGTCAAAGCTAGATGTGGTGTAACCTGCTGTCGTTGAAATCGATACGGATTGGAAAGCAGCTTGTTCAAGATTCTTGAAAGTCCCATCAAAATGATGATTGGTTAATAACATAAAAAAGCAGATCGTCACCAAAGCGATCTGAATAAACATAAAGAAACGAAATTCCGGATCGCGAAAATAACTAACAAAAATATTCCGTTTACCAAGATTAGAAAACGCATTGAAGTGCAGCGCATAGTTACAAGCAGAAATCAGTAAAAAAGCAACGGTAATAAGGTTGACGGCCGGACTATTAAAATACGCCATACTGCTATCATGTGTCGAAAAACCACCGATAGAAACGGTAGAGAAGCTGTGGGTAATCGCATCAAAAGGTGACATGCCCGCGAGCCAGTAGGCAAAGGCACAAAGTAGAGTTAAAGAAGCATAAATAAGCCACAAAGTTTTAGCGGTTTCGGCAATACGTGGACGCATTTTGTTTTCTTTAAGCGGCCCCGAAATTTCCGCCCGATAAAGAGACATACCACCGATTCCTAATAAAGGAATGATCGCCACCGCTAATACAATGATCCCCATCCCACCAAGCCATTGTAATAACTGGCGATAGAACAAAATCGCTTTCGGCAGATTATCTAACCCAACAATATTTGTTGCGCCGGTGGTTGTTAAACCGGAGAAAGCTTCAAAAAAGGCAGAAGATACGGTTAAATCCGGATTATCAGAGAGAATAAAAGGAATGGCACCGAGGCTTCCCATAACAACCCAAAAAGCCACAACAATTAAAAAACCTTCTCGCGAACGCAATTCCTCCTTATGTTCATGACAAGCCCACCAAAGGATCGCACCGCCAATCGCACTCATCACAAAGGATTGAATAAAGGCTTTACCGCCGCCATCACCGTATAATAACGCGACAAATGCAGGCAATAACATGGTGCAGGAAAAGCACATCACTAAAATCCCGACAATGCGTAAAATGGATAAAAAATGCACTAAAAATCTCTCTTATTCTATTTTTACTAAACCTAACTGCCCCGCGAATCGTTCCGTTAACGCTTGCTGAAAAAATGCGAATTTATCCGGGCGAATCGCCAAACGTAACGTAACCTGAGCCTGAAAATCTTGTTCCAAAATCAACACCGCATGGTGCTCACATAACGCCTGCAGTCCGCTAATCTGTGGATAATCGCACCGCACTTCATAATGCGTATAGTTCACTTTCGTGTCAGTTTCCAACAATTTTAATGCTTGTTGAACCCCACTACTATAAGCGCGAACCAATCCACCGGTGCCCAACAAAATACCGCCATAATAACGCACCGTCACCGCACTGATTTCACCCAATCCACTCCCTTGCAACGCGGCTAACATCGGTTTTCCGGCAGTACCGCTCGGTTCGCCATCATCAGAAAATCCAAATTGTTGAGAATCATTCGGACTACCGGCAACAGCTGCCCAACACCAATGACGCGCACTTGGATGCAATGCCTTAATTTCCGCCCAGAACGCTTTTGCTTGCTCCAAGCCTTCCGTATGTTGCAAATAAGTAATAAAGCGGCTTTTTTTAATTTCTTCGGAAAAATCTATCGCACTTTTCGGAATTCAGTATTCAATCATACGTTTGATGCGCTTAAGGAATTTTGCTGATTTTGTATCATACTTTCTGTATTATATCCCGTAATTTTTCCTAATAAATAGCAAAGATGGATAATATCAAAATCACTCAAACACTTGATACGATTGGATTACGTTGCCCGGAACCGGTCATGTTGATACGCAAACACATTCGCCATTTACAAGAAGGCGACGTACTGTTGATGCTTGCCGATGATCCGGCAACAACTCGTGATATTCCTAGTTTCTGCCAATTTATGGATCATACGTTGCTACATAGCGAAACGGATCAAATGCCTTATCGCTATTGGGTGAAAAAAGGAAAATAACCCAAAACAAAAGTGCGGTGGGTTTTAAAAATGTTTCTAAAACCCACCGCACTTTCCATCAAAGATTCATCACAATTTTTGTTGTAATTTATACTCAACTAAATCTTCAATTGTCACCACTGCATAGCCAAACTTTTTCGCAAATTCGACGATCTGCGGTGCTCTTGCCATCGTACCATCATCATTCGTGATTTCACAAATCACCCCGGCAGGTTTAAAGCCGGCAAGACGAGCTAATTCAACTGACGCTTCTGTATGCCCGCGACGTTCCAGCAGACCACCATTTGCCGCACGTAATGGAAACACATGGCCCGGACGGTGTAAATCTGCCGGTTTTGCGCCATCGGCAATCGCTGTTTTAATCGTTGTCACACGATCTGCTGCAGAAACACCGGTGGACACGCCTTTCGCCGCTTCAATCGTCACCGTAAACGCCGTCTTATTCACACTGGTGTTATCAGACACCATCGGTGGTAAGGCTAATTGTTGGCACAATTCATCCGTAATACATAAACACACAATGCCGCTACCATAACGAATTAACATCGTCATTTGTTCGGGAGTCATGGTTTCTGCCGGGAAAATCAGATCGCCTTCATTTTCACGATCTTCATCATCAAGAACAAGCACGCCATGGCCTTGTTTAAAGGTATTGATTGCGTTAATAACGCGTTCTTCTGCGGTGCCAAATTGGGATAATAATGACTGATTCATAGTAAATTCCTTCGTTAAAACTTGAGATACCAGAACCAGGGCTGATGAGGGAGTGCTGCCAATACCAATCGCATATAACAACAAGAGCAACCTAATAAATTAAGTCGCTAAAATTCTCTTTCATCCAGACTTTTACTGTCGGCTTTGGAATTACACCAAATCTGCTGACTTTGCCTATAAAGGCAAACGCTCGTGGGCTTTATGTTTAAACATATTTACCACCGGTAGGGAATTTCGCCCTGCCCTGAGAATGCGGGCACAGTATAGCGCAAAGCAAATGAAGAAAAAATGTTTTTATTTAGAGCTGATTTGCATACAATAGCGTAAATCATTCACCAAATTGAGGCATCTATGCTAGATCCCTCAAAATAGTGCATGTTATACAACATATTCCTGTATTAACGCATCTTCATCATTAAACTACTTGCGTAAAAACACGATAAATCTCGACCGCACTTTTGCCCATGCTTTCTTTCATAAGGAGATGAGTATGTCCGCTTTTTATTATTTACAAGAAAAACGTAAACAACTAAACCTCAAGGTCAATGATATTTGCCAACGCGCCAATATCACCCGCGCTTATTTCAATCAGTTAGTGAGCGGAAAAATTAAAAACCCAAGCGCAAACAAACTGAGTGCGATTCATCGTGCACTACAAATTACCGAGCCGAATCATAAAAAAGTCGGTGTTATTTTCGGTAAGTTTTATCCTGTGCATACCGGTCATATTAATATGATTTATGAAGCGTTCAGTAAAGTTGATGAAGTACATGTGATTGTGTGTAGCGACACCGAACGCGATTTGAAACTCTTTTACGACAGCAAAATGAAACGTATGCCAACGGTGCAAGATCGCTTGCGTTGGATGCAACAAATTTTTAAATATCAAAAGAACCAGATTTTCATTCACCATTTAATTGAAGACGGTTTACCAAGCTATCCAAATGGTTGGTCGGCTTGGGCTGAACGCGTGAAGGACTTATTTAAAGAAAAAGGATTTGAACCTAGTATCGTATTCAGTAGCGAAATTCAAGACAAAGCACCTTATGAAAAGTATTTAAATCTAGAAGTTTCTTTGGTCGATCCTGAACGAGAATTTTTTAATATTTCTGCTACAAAAATTCGTAATAAACCGTTCCATTATTGGAAATTTATCCCGAAAGAAGTACGCCCATTCTTCTCTAAAACCATTGCAATTTTGGGCGGCGAAAGCAGCGGGAAAAGCGTATTGGTGAGCAAACTGGCCACCGTATTTAACACCACGTCTGCGTGGGAATATGGTCGTGAATTCGTCTTTGAACAACTGGGCGGTGACGAACAGGCAATGCAATATTCCGACTATCCACAAATGGCCTTGGGGCATCAACGCTACATTGACTATGCTGTGCGTCATGCGCATAAAGTGGCGATTATTGATACGGACTTTATTACAACACAGGCCTTTTGCATTCAGTATGAAGGTAAAGCGCATCCATTTTTGGATTCCATGATTAAAGAATACCCTTTTGACGTGACTATTTTACTTAACAATAATACCCAATGGGTGGACGATGGTTTACGCAGTTTAGGCAGCCAAAAACAACGACAACGTTTTCAACATTTACTCAAAAAATTGTTAGATAAATACAAAGTGCCTTACATTGAAATTGAATCACCGAGTTATTTAGACCGTTACAATCAAGTTAAAGCCATCGTTGAAAAGATACTCAACGAAGAAGAACTCCCCGAACTCAATAGCGAGCATGGGCATTCCATTTTTTAAATTAGAGAGACTATGATTTTATTTGCAGGCGATCCCCATGGCAGTTTTGACCACCTTTATCCGTTCATCAAAGAACATAAGGATGTGGCATTGGTCATTCTTGGCGATTTACAACTCACCACCCCGGAACCGTTGGAAAAACTGGCGCAATATGCGGATCTTTGGTTTATTCACGGTAACCATGACAGTAAAACCGTTGCTGCCTTTGAATCCCTTTGGGGAACAGAATGGCATACGCGCAGCCTACATGGTCGGGTACAAGAAATTCAAGGGAAACGCATCGCAGGACTTGGCGGCGTGTTTCGTGGGCAAATCTGGATGCCACCAAACAAACCGCTTTTCTTTGACCCAATTCATTATTGCCAATATTGTCCACAAGAAAAAATCTGGCGCGGCGGTGTGCCGTTACGTCACCGCACCTCGATTTTCCCTTCAGATATTGAAGTGTTAGAACAACAGCAAGCCGACATTTTGATTTGTCATGAAGCGCCAAAACCGCATCCGTCAGGTTTTGCCGTCATCAATCAACTGGCTGAAAAAATGGGCGTCACACAAATTTATCACGGCCATCACCACGAAAATTTTCAATATACGACACCGGCACAACAAAGTTATCAAATTATCAACGTAGGATTTCGCAGCTTATGTGATATACAAGGCAACTACCTCCATATCGGCGTTGATGACCGAAATTTATAATTTTCTCAAAAATCCCCAAAAATCTGACCGCACTTTGCATAAAAGCTATTTATTTATAGGTCTGATAGGGTTATTTTATGTTACCTACTCGTTTACCTTTTAGGATTTTTTATGTTGTTAAAAAATAAAACCTTGGGCAGTGCCTTAATTATCGCAGGAACCTCTATTGGCGCCGGCATGTTAGCCATGCCATTAACATCTGCCGGCATGGGCTTTGGCTTTACTGCCGCCTTGTTGTTCGGACTTTGGTTACTTCTCGCTTACAGCGGATTGTTGTTTGTAGAAGTGTATCAAACCGCACAACGTAAAGATGACGGTGTCGCCACCTTAGCAGAAAAATACTTCGGCATGCCAGGACGCGTCATTTCTACGGTCTCTTTGTTTGTTCTCCTTTACGCCTTATCGGCTGCCTATATGACCGGCGGTGGTTCATTATTAGCTAACGTATTACCGACAGATTTATTCGGTTCAAATGACAACACGCTGAAAATGTCTATTCTTGCTTTCACCGTGCTTCTTGGTGCCTTTGTCGTCATTGGTACCAGTGGTGTTGATGGCATTACCCGTTTACTCTTTTCCGGCAAAATCATCATCTTCATTCTTGTATTAGCCATGATGTTGCCCCGCATTAGCCTTGAGAACCTCATGGAAAAGCCGTTGGATTATGCATTGATTTTATCCGCCGCCCCGATTTTCTTTACCTCTTTCGGTTTCCACGTGGTCATGGGCAGCATCAATAGCTACTTAGATGGCGATGTAAAACGTTTCAAAAACGCCATTATTATCGGCACATCCATTCCATTAGTTGCCTACTTATTATGGCAGCTCGCGACTCACGGCATTTTAAGCCAACGTGAATTTGTCGCAGTATTAAAAGACAATCCGACGCTCACCGGCTTAATTAACGCCATCAAAGCCCTGACCGGCAGTTTGAGTAACGTATTAAGTGTCTTTTACTCGCTTGCCTTAATCACCTCCTTCTTAGGTGTGGCATTAGGCTTATTTGAAGGGCTCAATGATTTATTCAAACGCGCCAAAATGCCGGCAAACAGAATTAGCTTAACCATCACCACCTTTATTCCGCCGTTGCTATTCGCCCTGTTCTATCCAAATGGCTTCTTGGCAGCATTAGGTTATGCCGGTTTATTGTGTGCTTTCTACTGTCTCATTTTGCCTATCGGATTAGCATGGCGCACAAGAAAACAACATAAAAATTTACCTTATCGCGTTGCCGGTGGAAACTTCGCACTGGTTGTCGCTTTGCTTATTGGGATTTTAATCATCGTTATCCCATTCCTGATTCAAGCCGGTGTTCTCCCGCAAGTTATCGGCTAAAAAAATAAATAAAAAAAGCACCGCACTTTTTTACTAAGTGCGGTGCTTTTTTATGGCGTTTCAAATTATTTTATTGGTCTAAACTTCGCATGACTACGTTGCAAGATCTGCAGTAAATTCTGCTGCTTAGACTCACCACATTGCTGTTTTAACTGTAACAAATTCATGCGCAAATGCTGTAATCGGTGAATATGCTTGGCGATATCTTGAATATGCCGATCGAGTAATTGATTAATTTCTGTTTTTTGTTGTTCCGATGCAGTGTCCAAACTTAAGAGCAATTTGATTTCTTCCAGGGACATATCCAAAGATCGGCAATAACAAATAAATGACAACCGTTGCAAATGTTCGTCAGTGTATAAACGGAAACCACCGGCAGAACGCAACGGGCGTGGCATGATGCCTTTTTGTTCATAAAATCGAATGGCATCTACACTACAGCCAACTGCTTTGGCTAACTTCCCTATTTTCATCTCATCTCCGTAAAAACACCTGAAAAAGATACCGCACTTTTATGCCTCAGAACGAAATTCAGGGTTAATGTAAAAAATTAATTCGGTAATTTCCGGCAACTGCTGCTGAATAACAGCCAATAATGCCTGTTGGCGAAACAAAAAGCTTTGGCGAACCATGGCATTGGCCACCTCAATGCGCAAACTCTGTTGTTCAATATTGGCAATACGATACAACCCGGCGAATTCAGCGGGGAAGAAATCTTTCATTTGCTGATTTAATGCATTCAATCGAACGCCTTTTTGCATCATTTTCGCCAAGGGTGAATCTTGCAATAAGGTGTGAATGTTGATCGGTTTTTGATAACGCATTGCCTTGTTTTCCGCCTCTCTGCCCTAATATTTATGACATTGTAGCGAAATTCCGCTACAATACCGACAATTTTTTGATAGTGAAATCCCTATGATTATTTCCAACAAAAGCAAACACAATTTTTGGTCGCGACTGCTCCTCGGCATGCTGGCGATTTTTGTTTTGCCCACTACGCAGGAACTGAATTATCCGGCCTCTGTTGGTAATGAAAACTATCAAAATACGCAACAGCAAAATGCGCCTCAAATTTTAACGGCGGTGTCTTTATTACAACAAACCCGCCAGCAACAATTTCAACCGCAACATACCTTACCGGCAGTTGAAATTCTCTCCCAAAACGAACCGCACTTTACGCGTTCGCCTTTTATGCCTAACGCGCCAATTCGCGCCGGGCCTGCATTCATTTAACCTCGACTATCTAATTTACGCCATCGTTTAATATCATTAAACTATTTCATTTATCTGTTTTTAAAAGAAAAAATTATGCTTAGAACTATTGCAACCAAAATTTTTGGCAGTCGTAATGATCGTGTTTTACGTCGCCTCAATAAAATCGTCGTCAAAATTAATAAACTTGAGCCGGAATACGAAGCGTTAAGCGATGAACAACTCAAAGCCAAAACGGCGGAATTCCGTGACCGTTTAGCACAAGGCGCGACCTTGGAAAGTTTAATGCCGGAAGCATTTGCTACTGTGCGTGAAGCCAGTAAACGTGTGCTTGGTATGCGTCATTTCGACGTGCAACTTATCGGCGGTATGGTGCTTAACAGTCGCTGTATCGCGGAAATGCGTACCGGTGAAGGGAAAACCTTAACCGCGACATTGCCTTGCTATTTAAACGCATTACCGGCCAAAGCGGTACATGTGGTTACCGTGAATGACTATCTTGCCCGCCGCGATGCGGAAACCAACCGTCCATTATTCGAATTTTTAGGTCTGACTGTCGGCGTAAACGTGCCGGGCATGTCACCGGAAGAAAAACGCGCAGCATACGCAGCGGACATTACTTATGCCACCAATAGCGAGCTAGGCTTTGACTATTTACGTGACAACTTGGCGCATTCACCGCAAGAACGTTTCCAAAAAGATCTTTACTATGCATTGGTGGATGAGGTGGACTCCATCTTAATCGATGAAGCACGTACGCCGTTAATTATTTCCGGTCAGGCAGAAGACAGCTCCGAACTGTATATTGCTATCGACAAATTGATTCCTGTCTTAATTAAACAAGACAAAGAAGATACCGAAGAATATCAAGGTACCGGCGATTACACGTTGGATTTAAAAACCAAACAAGCTTATTTGACCGAACGTGGACAAGAAAAATGCGAACAATGGTTAATTGAACATGGGTTCATGAAAGACACCGAATCCCTTTATTCACCGTCTAAAATTTCTTTGTTACACCACGTTATGGCGGCACTTCGCGCTCATACCTTATTTGAACGTGATGTGGATTACATTGTAAAAGATGGCGAGATTGTTATCGTAGATGAACACACCGGTCGTACGATGGCAGGTCGTCGTTGGTCGGACGGCTTACACCAAGCCATCGAAGCCAAAGAAGGGGTTCGCATTCAAAGCGAAAACCAAACTGTCGCCTCTATCACTTACCAAAACTATTTCCGTTTATACGAGAAATTAGCGGGGATGACCGGTACGGCAGATACAGAAGCCTTTGAATTCCAAAAAATCTACGGCTTAGAAACCGTCGTCATTCCGACCAACCGTCCGATGATCCGTGATGATCGCACTGATGTGATGTTTGAAACGGAAGAATACAAATTTGATGCCATTATTGAGGACATCAAAGATTGTGTGGCACGTAACCAACCTGTTTTGGTCGGTACAATCTCCATTGAAAAATCCGAACTGCTTTCCAATGCGCTGAATAAAGCCGGCATTAAACACAATGTGTTGAACGCCAAATTCCATGCACAAGAAGCGGAAATCGTCGCCAATGCAGGTTATCCGGGAGCCGTTACTATCGCCACCAACATGGCGGGACGTGGTACCGATATCGTGTTGGGAGGTAACTGGAAAGCGGAAGTGGATAAACTGGAAAATCCAACAGCAGAACAAATTGAGGCGATCAAAGCCGCATGGCAAGAACGCCATAACATTGTAAAACAAGCCGGTGGCTTGCATATTATCGGTACAGAACGCCACGAATCCCGCCGTATCGACAACCAGTTGCGCGGTCGTTCCGGCCGTCAAGGCGACCCGGGTTCTTCTCGCTTCTATTTGTCCTTAGACGATGCGTTAATGCGTATTTACCTTAACGAAGGCAAACTTAACATGATGCGTAAAGCCTTCAGCAACGCAGGCGAAGCCATGGAATCTAAGCTGTTGGCAAAAGTCATTGCCTCTGCGCAAGCCAAAGTGGAAGCACACAACTTCGATGGGCGTAAAAACCTACTTGAATTTGATGATGTGGCAAATGACCAACGCCATGCGATTTATGAACAACGTAATGAATTGTTAGAAAATGACGATATTTCCGATACTATCGATGCGATTCGTCAGGACGTCTTCAACAGCGTTATCGATCAATACATTCCGCCACAATCACTGGAAGAACAATGGGATGTGCCGGCATTGGAACAACGTTTAAAACAAGATTTCGCGCTGGATTTACCTATTACCAAATGGCTGGATGAAGACAATCATCTGCATGAAGAAACCTTGCGTGAGCGTATTATTCAAGCGGCTACGGATGAATATAAACGCAAAGAAGAATTGGCCGGTGAACAAACTATGCGCAATTTTGAAAAAGGCGTGATGTTACAAACCCTAGATGAACTTTGGAAAGAACATTTATCTGCGATGGATCACCTACGCCGTG
Source organism: Aggregatibacter segnis (assembly GCF_003130075.1). GTDB lineage: Bacteria > Pseudomonadota > Gammaproteobacteria > Enterobacterales > Pasteurellaceae > Aggregatibacter > Aggregatibacter segnis_A. The sequence continues at coordinate 11,355 of NZ_NRCW01000007.1, forward strand.
GTATTCATTTACGCGGTTATGCACAAAAAGATCCAAAACAAGAGTACAAAAAAGAGTCTTTCCAAATGTTTACCGAAATGTTGGATGCCTTGAAATTAAGCGTGGTCACCACCTTAAGTCGCGTCCAAGTTCGCACACAAGAGGAAATGGAAGAAGCAGAACGTTTACGTCAAGAATTGGCTCAGCGCGAGGCGGCAGCAATGCAGTATCACAATGAAGAATCACAGGATGAACAAGGCGCTCAAAATGAGGTGGAAGAACACCATAAAATCGGGCGTAATGAACCTTGTCCATGTGGTTCCGGTAAAAAATACAAACATTGCCACGGCAGTCGTGCCAGACATTAATTGGAAATAAATAAAAGTGCGGTTAGAAAAACAATTAAATTTTTAACCGCACTTTTTTTCATGAAGATTCAGTGAAGGATAGAAAAATGAGGAAACCGCTTGTACAGGTTGCAGCAGGGATTATTCGTAACGAATTCGGGCAAATTTATTTAACCCAACGCCTGGAAGGTCAAGATTTTGCTCAATCGCTGGAATTTCCTGGTGGCAAAGTCGATAAAGGTGAAACACCGGAACAGGCATTAAAACGGGAACTAGAAGAAGAAATCGGTATTGTGGTACTCAATGCACAGCTGTTTGAGCGTTTTGAATTTGAATACCCAACTAAAGTGATTTCTTTCTTTTTTTATCTGGTAGAAGAATGGGTTGGCGAGCCCTTTGGGCGTGAGGGACAAGAAGGTTTCTGGTTGGCACAAAACGAACTGGATGCCGGTCAATTCCCTCCGGCAAATGCCAAACTCATTCAACGTTTATTAGCCGAATCTTAACTCTCGCCCATAAAAAAGACCCAACAATTGTTGGGTCTTTGAGAAAAACAAAAAGCTTAATTATTTGCCCATTGCCGCTTTAACTTGTTTTAATTGTTCAGTTGCTTGGGAGCAAGCTTGCTCTTGTGCAGCTTCTGGCAAAGCAGATAATTGTTGTTTGCTTGCGTCATATTGTTGTTTCAACATCGCTTGTTGTGCTGCAGGTGCTGCACTCACAAAAGAATCGATTTCAGCAAAATATGCTTCGCAGCTTTTAGATAAGCCTGCAGATGCGGACATTGCAAAACCGGATAATAATACTGCAACTAATAGTTTTTTCATTTTTTTCTCCATAATGGTTTGAAAATATCGCCTCAAGTCAGGCGACGGTCTATTATACGAATTTTAGCGATAAAAGAGAAAAAATAATAACCATTAGGCATTATGAGGTACCACAAAACTCAATAGACAACGCTTCCAGTTGCTGCCAAACATCATCATTAAATTCTTGCTTTGCGTTACGCTCAACTTCCGCCAGCTGTTGACAGAAAAGATAAAGTTTACGGTAAGTTAAACGTTGGACGGCTTGCGTAAACAACGCCCGGCGGTTCTGCCATATTTTTAAACGATCAAAGTGTTCACGCAGCTGAGAGGTAGGTAATAACGAATCAAGCGATGGTCGTTGCTCAGTTTTGCCAAGTTCCAATAATGTCATTAAATCCCGCTGCAACGTGCGTAATAAAACAATCGGCTGAACATCTTCCTCTTTTAAACCATTTAAAATCCGGCAAGCGCGAGTCGCTTTCCCCGACAGCATGGCATCCACCCATTGAAACGGGGTAAATACCGAAGACTGCTCCACCACGCTATTAACACGAGCAAACGTCAATTTACGATCAGGATACAATAAATCCAGTAATTGCAGCGTTTGTTTGAGTGCCAACAGATTATTTTCATAACTATAACAAAGCAACTGCACCGCTTCCTGCTCAATACTTAACCCCAACGATTTTGCCCGATTAACCACCCAGCGAGGCAGTTGTTCCGCATTTGGTGTTTGGCAATTAATGACGACAGCTTGCGGTTCATATTGGTTAGCCGCTACAAACCATGCTTGTTTTTCCATAGCTTTGGTCAACTTAGCAAAACGAAACACCGGCAACACATCAGGCGTCAGTAAAGAGATAAACTCTGATAGTTTGTTTTGTAAAAGTGCGGTCAAATTTTCAGGTAAATCTAATACGATAGTCTGCTTATTGAAAAATAAGCCCATAGATTGCACCCGCTCGAACAAGTCATTCCAGTCGGTGGAGGCGTTAATTTCTAGCCCTATTTTTTCATCAAATAGCGCTTTCATTGCCGCTTGTTGAATGGCATCCAGACTTTCTTCAATTAATAGAGGATCTTCCCCCACTAAAAAGTAGAGCGCAGCTAATTTGCGCTCTAACGAAGGAATAAGTTGCTCAGGAAATAAACGGTTCATTATTTCGGTTGGATTTGATGTTGCAAGGCAACCATTTTGTTTATTAACTGACGTGCTGCTTGCTCGCGCATGTCTTGCCAAATCACCTCTTTTTCCGATGATTTCGCTAAGGCGGCACGTGAATAATCAAAGAACGTACGATTCACTTTAGTCGAAATTGGGAAAGCCTCTTTATTTGGCAATTTCACACTGGCTTCCACATCTAAAACTAATAGTTTTTCTGCTTCACGACCTTGTTTAAAAATAGAAACCACATGCTCAGATGTCGTTGTCTTATTCAAACGTAAAACCGGTACACCCGCCTTAGCTTCCACCAAATTAACATTATTCAACTGTAATTGACGACGCATAGATACCGCCATGTCACTATAAGGATCGCTACTTTCCAAGTGTAAGGTTTGCAATTCTTGCGGAATCAATTCACCGTTTTGGAAGTGAAATCCGCAAGCGGATAAAGCAAAAACACTGGCGGTAAGAAGTAAGGATTTGAGCTGTTTAAACATAAAAATCACCTTAAAAATCGACCGCACTTTGCGTTAAGTGCGGTCATTTTTTTGATTAGATTACTGCGGTTTCACCACAACATTAAGCAACTTGCCGGCAACATAAATCACCTTAACGATTTGCGTTCCGTCGGTAAAGCGTTTGACGTTTTCATCGGCAAAGGCGATCGCTTTCAGACTTTCTTCGTCTGCATCTGCAGCGACAGTGACTTTACCACGCACTTTTCCGTTCACCTGAACCACAATCAATTTTTCATCTTCAATCATCGCATCAGGCTCCGCTTCCACCCAAGGCGCAAAGTCAATAATGTCTTGATTACCCAGTTCTTTCCATAAACGGAAACAAATGTGCGGCGTAATTGGATAAAGCATACGTACGACAGCGCTCAAGGCCTCAGCCATCACAGCACGATCTTGTTCGTCATCCAACGGCGCGCGGGTCAACTTGTTCATTAATTCCATGATTGCCGCAATCGCCGTATTGAACGTTTGACGACGGCCGATGTCATCGCTTACTTTCGCAATGGTTTTGTGGACATCACGACGTAACGCTTTTTGAGCGCTAGAAAGTGCGGTCGGATTGACGGCTGTTTTTGTTGGATTTTTGCTGTATTCAAACACCAAATTCCATACACGCGCTAAGAAACGTTTCGCGCCTTCCACACCAGATTCTTGCCACTCCAAGGTCATTTCCGCAGGCGAGGCAAACATCATGAACAAGCGCACAGTATCCGCACCGTATTTTTCCACCATTTCTTGCGGGTCAATACCGTTATTTTTGGATTTCGACATTTTCGTCATACCGGCGTGCACCAGCTCATGACCTTCGTCATCCACCGCTTTCACGATACGACCTTTGTCGTCACGCTCTAAAGTCACTTTGGTTGGTGAAACCCAAATACGCTCGTTGGTCGGGCTGGTGTAATAGAACGCATCCGCTAACACCATGCCTTGGCATAACAATTTATTTGCCGGTTCATCACTGGTCACCAAGCCTGCATCACGCAATAATTTATGGAAGAAGCGGAAATACAATAAATGCATGGTCGCATGCTCAATACCGCCGATATATTGATCCACAGGCAACCAGTAGTTCGCTTCTTCGCTATTTAACATGCCTTGTTGATATTCCGGGCAAGTGTAACGGGCGTAATACCAAGAGGATTCCATAAAGGTGTCGAAGGTGTCGGTTTCTTTTAACGCCGGCTTGCCTTGATAGGTCGTTTTCGCCCATTCAGGATCCGCTTTAATCGGGCTGTTCACGCCATTCATCACCACGTCTTCCGGCAGGATGATGGGTAAATCTTCCATTGGTACCGGCACTACATCGCCATTTTCCAAGGTTAACATTGGAATCGGCGCGCCCCAATAACGTTGACGGGAGACGCCCCAGTCGCGTAAACGGTAATTCACTTGGCGTTTGCCCACGCCTAATTTTTCTAATTTGTCGGCAATGCCATTAAATGCCGCATCAAATGGCAAGCCATTAAACTCACCGGAATGAATCAGTTTGCCGTGTTCGGTAAAGGCTTGTTTAGTTAAATCAATTTCTTCACCGTTCATCGGTTCGATCACTTGTTTTAGCGCCAAACCGTATTTTTGCGCAAACTCATAGTCGCGCTGGTCGTGTGCCGGCACAGCCATTACCGCGCCGGTACCGTAATGCATTAATACAAAGTTCGCCACCCAGACAGGCACTTGTTCACCGGTTAACGGATGCACCGCATACAAACCGGTAGCCATACCTTTTTTCTCCATGGTGGCAATGTCCGCTTCCGCAACTTTCGTGTTTTTCGCTTCTTGAATGAACTCTGCTAATTCAGGATTATTTTGCGCCGCAAGCGTTGCCAATGGATGAGCTGCCGCTACCGCCACATAACTCACGCCGTAGAAGGTGTCCGGACGCGTGGTGTAAACCGCTAATTTTTCGTTGGTATCTTTAATATCAAAGGTGATTTCCACGCCTTCAGAACGACCGATCCAGTTGCGTTGCATGGTTTTGACTTGATCCGGCCATTGTGGCAAATCGTCTAAGCAGTTCAATAATTGCTCGGCATAGTCGGTAATTTTAATAAACCATTGCGGAATTTCTTTTTGTTCCACCGGCGTATCACAGCGCCAGCAGCAACCTTCATGTACCTGCTCGTTTGCCAAGACGGTTTTATCGTTCGGGCACCAGTTCACCGTAGAGGTTTTCTTATACACCAAGCCTTTTTTGTATAACTCGGTGAAGAACCATTGCTCCCACTTATAATATTCCGGACGGCAGGTGGTTACTTCGCGATCCCAGTCATAACTAAAGCCTAACAGTTGCAACTGGTTTTTCATGTATTCAATATTTTCGTAAGTCCATTTTGCTGGGGCGGTATTATTTTTTACCGCCGCACCTTCTGCAGGCAAACCAAACGCATCCCACCCCATTGGTTGCAATACGTTTTTGCCAATCATGCGTTGATAACGGGAAACCACATCACCGATGGTGTAATTACGCACATGCCCCATGTGCAAACGGCCGGATGGATACGGCAACATGGAAAGACAGTAATATTTTTCTTTGTTGTTATCTTGTACCGCTTTGAAAGTTTTATTGTCCTGCCAGAATTTTTGCACTTCCGGTTCAAGCAAATCAGGACGATATTGTTCTTGCATAAAAAATCACCTTAAAAATAGACCGCACTTTAGCGGGTTTTAACTTAGAAAATACGCCATAGAATAGCGTAAAATGGGGAAAAATAACAGGAAGTGCGGTGGGAATTTCGGATATTTTTTACGGCTTAACTTGATGGCAAGCCTCATATAATGGCAATAAATCGCGAATGCTTGCCACGATAAATTGCGTCACATCTAATTTATCCAATTCCGCTTTTTCTACATTTCGCCCAATGCACCAAAAATCCTCGTCGGAACACAAAGTTAAATCCTTTTGGCTCAACTGGCTGACTTTACGGAAATCATCGTATTCGCTTTCATCACCACGCCAAATATCCAATTCGGCAAAGCGAGCAAAATCCACATGTTCGAGCCATTGATTATATTGCTGCACGTTAATTTGTGACCGATCAGCGCGATAACAATGCCAATCTAAACTCACCGATAAACGACGACGATTGAGCAACACCGACAAAATCGCGGCGGAATTGAGGTTATATTCATATTTAAAATAGGCAAAGAAATGGCCTCGTACTTGCCAACCGTTCGTCCAACTTTCAATATGCGGCTTGGCAAAGGGCGTACCGAGTTCGGCAGCCACCTGCAAAATCGTTGCTTTCCACCGTTCCCAATGGGCTTTGTAATCCGCCTTAATACGCGGAATATCTTCGGGACAAAACTTTTTCATTTGGGCAAATTGGAAGAAGGGAATGTTGAAGAGATCGCATGCATCAGCATTAATGAAATTCATAATTTTTCCTAAAAATCACTGTAATTTTTAACCGCACTTTGGGTGAAATAGCGCTTATCTTCCCAGCGCAACATGGTGAGGCGATTATTCCAAACACAGCCGGTATCGAGGGCATAAATATTCGGTGGCGTGATTTCATCCACTAAGCTCGCCCAGTGGCCAAAAACAATATTTTCGGTTTGATACAGCGGATTGTCTAAAGCAAACCACGGCGCAAGGTTTTCCGGTGCATCCTTGATGGGCAGTTTACATGCAAAATCGAGGCGATGATCCCGATAGCAAAAACGCATGCGAGTAAAGGTATTAATAATGTAACGCATACGATCCAGTCCTTTTAAATTTGGCGACCAACGATCAGGCTGTTCCGAATACATATTTTCAATGAGATAGCGATAATCACCATGGCACAGCACATTCTCCACTTCATTAGCACAGGCTTTGGCGGTTGCCAAATCCCAATCAGGCGAAATACCGGCGTGCGTCATGACGAAATTCAGTTGTTCGTGGTGAATCAACAAAGGTTGTTGACGTAGCCAATGGATTAATTCAAAAAAATCCGGTGCGGCAAAAATCGGTGCAACACGATCACGAGGTTTGATTTTTTTAATGCCAAGTGCGGTGGAAATTAAATGTAAATCATGATTACCTAAGACGGTGTAAGCGGCACTCCCCAAGGATTTAACAAAACGCAGACATTCCAGCGATTTATCACCCCGTGCCACCAAATCACCGGTTAAATAAAGTGTATCTTGTGTTGGATCAAATTTCACTCGATCCAATAACATCTGCAATTCGTCATAACAACCTTGTAGGTCGCCCACTAAATATGTCGCCATTTTTGACCGCTCTTTTTATTCTTCCGAATCCACCACATCCTCTTTGCTCACATCTGCCGGCGGATTATCCGCCAACCAGTTCGCTAAACGGGCATAATCAGCAATGCTGAGATTTTCTGCTCGTGCATTTAAATCGATGTTAAGTGCGATCAGATTTTCCGGTAAAAATAAGCCCGACAAGGCATTACGCAACGTTTTACGACGTTGATTAAATGCTTGCGAACAGACGCGATTAAGCCAATATAAATCTTTCACCGGGTGCGGCAATGTGGCATGCGGGATTAAGCGAACCACCGCAGAATCTACCTTCGGCGCAGGTTTGAAGGCACTTGGCGGCACTTCCAACACCGGCATGACTTGGCAGAAATATTGCGCCATGATAGTCAATCTTCCGTAAGCCTTGCTGTTTGGTGCGGCACATAGGCGTTTCACCACTTCTTTTTGCAACATGAAATGCATGTCTTGAATAATGTGATGATATTTAAACAAATGGAACATTAACGGCGTAGAAATGTTATACGGCAAGTTACCAAACACGCGCAGTTTTTGACCTTTCTCTGCCAAATGCTCTTGTTCATAAAGGGAGGAAAAATCAAACTGCATGGCATCGGTTTCGATGACATTGAGTTTTTGATGTAAAAACGGGTGATGGCGTAAGCGTTCCGCCAAATCACGGTCAAGCTCCAATACAGTCAAGCGATCTACCTGCTCCGCAACCGGCTCTGTCAATGCGCCCAACCCGGGACCGATTTCCACTAAAAATTGATTGGCTTGCGGATAAATTGCCGCCACGATATTTTGAATCACATTGTTGTCGTGCAAGAAATTTTGCCCGAACCGTTTACGCGCCGTGTGGCCTAAATGCTTTTTTGAATTCATTGAATAAGATCTTATAAAAATAACGAAAAGTGCGGTGTATTATAAAGCAAAATCCCGACCATTGGGTCGGGATTTCCGTTAATTTATGTATTTAATATTCGCTCGTTTACGCAATGCTTGTACCCAGTCGCGGGCTGAATCTTGCAATTGCTGATTGACGATTTGATCGTAAGCTTTTTGACGATAAGCATCTTCTGTGCGGTCAGCCTGACGGGTATTGGTCACTTCCAAGATATGCCAGCCGAATTCGGTTTTAAACGGCGCACTAATCACGCCTGGTTTTGTTGTACGTACTGCTTTATTAAACGGCCCCACGTACATTTCCGGGAAAGCATACCCTAAGCTACCGCCGTTAGCACCGGATAAATAATCTTTGGAATATTTTAGCGCAGCATCGGCAAACATTGTTTTACCGGCAAGAATATCCGCACGGATTTGTTCAAGCTGTGCTTTGGCCTGTGCATCGTTTAATAACGGGTTGAGTTTTAACAAAATATGACGCACTTCGTATTGAGTATCCGTCAGTTTCGCCACGTTGCCTTTTGCCTTAGCATCCGCCAACATTTTTTTCGCTAATGCTTCAACCTGTTCACGAGAGACATCAACGCTTTGGCTAATTGCGCGATTACGTACTTCCGACATCATCAGTTGTTGCGCAATTTGTTGACGATATGCCGCATAACTAATGCCTTGATAATCAAGAGCATCGAGTAACTGACCGAAAGTTAAACCGTTTTGCGCTGCGATGCCTTCAATAATTTGATCCACTTGCGCATTATTAACGGAGACACCGGATTCTTTTACTGCCTGCGCAACCAAAATATCGTCAATCACTTTATCTAAAGCAGCTTGGCGATTACTTTTCTTCGTTAAAGCACTTTTTACTTGGCTTTCCAACACAGGAACGCCGTTTACTGTCGCAACCACTTTTTCCTCAGCTTGCGCATTTGCAATAAATGCCAAAAAACCAAGTGCGACAAACAAAACAGACTTCAAATTCATCTTCGTTAATATTCCGTTATAGGGTTGAAATTGTTGGTTAGATTATCAATTTTAATAAAGGTTCACAAATTTATTTCGTTAATAACGCCACTTCGTAACATTGGTCAAACTTCATGGTTCGTACCTGAATATTTTCACTGCGACTGGTCGGCACATTTTTTCCCACATAATCGGCTCGAATTGGCAATTCACGATGCCCTCTATCCACAAAAATCACCAATTCCACTTTTGCTGCACGCCCAAAATCCACTAACGCATCCAACGCAGCACGAATCGTACGACCGGTAAACAGCACATCGTCCACTAAAATCACTTCTTTATGCTGGATGTTAATAAAATCGGAAGCACCGCTATAAATCGGCACCCGCTCTTCTTGGGCTGGCGCAAGATCATCGCGATAAAAGGTAATATCCAAATCAAAAGATGGGAGTTCAACTTGCGTTAATTCTTTAATTTTATGTTTAATTAACGCCGCAATTTCCGCGCCACGTCGTTTAATACCGACAATCACTAAATTATCTAACGTATGATGTTTTTCAATGATCTCATGCGAAATACGGGAAATCGTTCTAAAAAACTGATTTTCATCAATAATGATTTTTTCCATAAAGTTAAAGCCATCCATTAAAACAATAAAAATGATATTTAACATAGCATAAATTCCATCGCTTTGCTCATATCAACTCCCCATTTTCTGACCTTAACATTAAGACAAATAAAAGAAAAAGTGCGGTCAGTTTTGGGATTATTTTAAAAAGTAAAAAAATATCGGAAAAATACTTGCTTTTATTTGCGTTCTCTTGCTATTAATTAAGCGCTTACACAACATATTTTCAATCTTATTTAGAAGGACAAACTTATGAAAAACGTTGGTTTTATCGGTTGGCGCGGAATGGTCGGTTCCGTTTTAATGGATCGCATGCAGCAAGAAAATGATTTTGCAAATATCAATCCGGTTTTCTTTACAACTTCCCAAGCAGGACAGCCTGCACCGACTTTCGGTGGCAAAAACGCAGGCACCTTAAAAAATGCATTCGATATTGAAGAACTGAAAAAACTCGACATTATCGTCACCTGCCAAGGCGGCGATTACACCAACGAAGTTTATCCAAAATTAAAATCTACCGGTTGGAATGGCTACTGGGTCGATGCAGCATCTGCACTTCGCATGGAAAAAGAGGCGATTATCGTGTTAGATCCGGTAAACCAGCACGTCATCAGCGAAGGCTTGAAAAATGGTGTAAAAACCTATGTGGGCGGTAACTGTACCGTAAGTTTAATGTTAATGGCATTAGGCGGTTTATTCGAGAAAGATTTAGTGGAATGGATCTCCGTTGCGACTTACCAAGCCGCCAGTGGTGCCGGTGCGAAAAACATGCGTGAATTACTCGTGCAAATGGGCGAATTAAACGGTGAAGTGAAAGGCTTATTAGCCGATCCGAATTCCTCTATTTTAGATATTGAACGCGCTGTTACCGCGAAAATGCGCGACAACAATTTCCCTATTGATAATTTTGGTGCACCTCTTGCAGGCAGCTTGATCCCTTGGATCGACAAATTATTAGAAAGCGGTCAAACCAAAGAAGAATGGAAAGGCTATGCGGAAACCAATAAGATTTTAGGCTTAAGCGACAATCCAATTCCGGTTGACGGTTTATGTGTGCGTATCGGCGCATTACGCTGCCATAGCCAAGCGTTCACCATCAAATTAAAACGCGACATTCCACTGGCAGAAATCGAGCAAATTTTGGCATCACACAACGAGTGGGTGAAGGTCATTCCGAACGATAAAGAAAGCACCTTGAGTGAACTCACGCCAACCAAAGTCACCGGCACATTAAGCGTTCCGGTAGGACGTTTACGCAAGCTCAACTTAGGGCCTGAATATTTGGCGGCATTCACTGTCGGCGACCAATTATTATGGGGCGCAGCAGAACCAATTCGCCGTATTTTAGTGCAATTAGTAAAATAATCTCTATTTTCTAAAAACAAAGGGCTGTTCAATACAGCCCTTCTTTTTTATCCCGTAAATGAAAATGCACATGGGATTTCACTTTTTCTAATGTAGCATCGCCAATGCCGGACAAACTTGCTAAAGACTAATATATTATAAAAAAATAACTTACAGTTATAAAGCTAAAAAAATATAGTCATATTATTTATGTGGAAAATGACCAATGATAGTTGTAAAATTGACCACATATTGAGCAACTCACGGGAGAGAAAAATGAATAACAATTTGAAAAATAGACAAAATGCAATCAACCAAAACTGCTGTACTAATGACGCGTCACCAAAGCTTACAGGTAACTTAACTGGCAACATGGCAAAAGTTGCTATTTCGCTGTTTCTATCAGCCGGTTTTGCTAATGCGGCAGACACAGCTACAGGTGCGGGAAATGGTGTTGCTTACGGTACCGGAAGTAATGCACCGAAGGCTGAAAATGTAGCAATAGGTAAAAAAGCAGGCATAAGTTATTCAAATGGAGCAAGCAATGCAACGGGTGATATCGCTGTCGGTAATGATGCGAATATTGACAATTATGCAAGCCAAGGCGGAAGTGTTGCTATTGGTAAAAACGCAAAAATAGAAAATATGGCGGGTGGTCAAGAAGCTTCCTTTGGTTTTGGACAAACAACATATAGTGGTACTACTTTCTCCTCTCCAAGAATTCCAGCAGATCCAACGAAAGTCGTCGGAAGTGTGGTGATTGGGAATAACACCTTTGCTCGCACAGGTAGTACCATGATCGGTTCTCACAATTACCGAGGGGCACTAGGCGATGTCACTGTGGACAGTAATGCATCTAGAGCATCTAATCTACATGTTTATACAACGAATATCGGGGCGAATAGCTTCATCAACGGTGCTTTTGCAACCAGCACCGGGGTATATAACATCATGTCGAGTGATTATACTGGCGGACGCCTTTCAAACGGGCTTAAAAACTTTGGTGCAACTATTAACGGCTCATTAAACAGTATTGAGTCTTCTTCCGCCGAAAGGTATTCCGGTATTGCTAATGCAGTAACAGGATTGGCTAATAGAGTCGCTAATTCAAATGGCGCGTTAGTGTATGGTGCAGGAAATGAAATCACAAACTCCATTCAATCTTTATCAGGCTTACCAAGCGAAGGAGGCAATTCTGCAAACGAACTCTCCCAAGCCTTAAGAAATGCAATAAAAAGTAGTAACAGCGGTGGCTCAACCATGGCATTTGGTGGTGGAAACAAAGCAGATTACACATTTCGTTCTGCACTTTTAGGAACTAATAATACGCTAACGGGTGTTAAGGGCAATGTAAGTACAGAAAATATGCTTAACGGTCATAAAAATACGGCAAACAATGTAAGCAATGTGACCGTCATTGGCTCAGAAAATACGGTCACCGACTCGAAAAAGAACATTATCTTTGGTGACAAACATAAAATCACCGGCGTTTCCCATAATGTCATCTTAGGTTCTTCTGATGATGAACTTGAAACTACAGTTGAAGATGTGGTCATGATTGGTCATAACGCGAAAGCTAATATTAAAAAATCTATTGCGTTAGGTGAAGGTACTAAAACATTGACAGCATCAGAATCAGCATCAACAAAAGGTATTGATGCCTATGCTAATGACACATTTACATTCGGCGGTATCAGTAAAACATTGTCGTTTGCAGGTGGCTCAGCCAGCGGTGTAGTTTCCGTTGGGGATGTTGGCAAAGAGCGCCGTATTCAAAATGTAGCGGCCGGTTTGATTTCGGCAACAAGTACCGATGCAATTAACGGTAGTCAGTTGTACAGCGTATTAGAAACACTAGGCTTTAATGGTGTAAAACCTGTTATTGCAGGTAAGAATATTGAAGTAAAAAAAGAAACTGACCCAACAACAACGATGGATGGATATAAAGTTGCACTTAAAGATAATGTAGATGTTAATTCAATAACCACCAAAACAGTAAAAGCTACGGAAAAAGTTGAAGTAGGAAATACAACGATCAAATCTGATGGTTTAACCATCAATAATGGTCCTAAAGTAACATCTACCGGTGTAGACGCTGGCAACAAACGGATTTCCAATGTAAGCGCAGGAGTAAATCCAACTGATGCAGTGAATAAAAGCCAGCTAGACGCCGTAAACCACAAAGTAGGAAATATAGAAAGCAAGCTTAACAATACACGTAAGGAAATGCGTGGAATTGGTGCAAATGTGGCTGCAGGTATCTCATTACCACAATCCAATATACCAGGTAAGTCAATGGTGGCCGTAGCTGTAGGTGCTTATAAAAATGAATCTGCTCTTGCTGTCGGTTGGTCAAATACGTCTAATACTGGTAAAGTAATCATCAAATTAACCGGTACAGCAAATACTGCCGGCGATATTTCCGGTGGTGCAGGTCTAGGCTACCAATATTAACAAAGTAGGCATAGTAGGTTTTTACCCTGCTATGCCTTTATTTTCTTATTCTTAAAGATTAATTAAAGCGCACATGGGATTTCACTTTTTCTAATGTTGCATCGCCAATGCCCGGTACGTTAGATAAATCATCTAGATTTTTAAACTTACCGTTTTTCTCACGATACTCAATAATCGCTTTGGCTTTCGCCTCACCAATACCGGACAAACTTTCTAACGTCGCCGCATCTGCTGTATTAACATCCACTTTTTTACCTTGTGTCATTTTGGCTTTATTTTCCACCGCACTTTTTTCTTTCGCGGTAGATTTATCTTCCACCTGTGCCGGTTTGTCATTGCGTAATTTGTCTTTTATCGCTTTCTTACCTTCTGCAACTTTTTCTTGAGTAACCTCTTTCGCCTCAGTCAACTTTTCTTTTGTTGCATCTTTAACTTCGCTAAATTTCTCTTTGGTTGCATCCTTGGCCTCGCCGAATTTTTCTTTCGTCGTCTCTTTTACTTTCACTGCACCATTCTTTATTTTAGTGCCAGCTGCTTTACTGTCTTCTTTCACAGTTTGCCATGCAGATTTTGCGCCTTCTTTCACTTCAGATAAAACATTTTCTTCCGCCAATGCAGTGGAGGAAACAGCAATAGCAATCGCTAACGCCAACAAAGATTTTAATGATTTCATGTTTTCTTCCTTTTTTTACTAAATAATAAAAATACGGTGAAAAAACACCGCACTTTTCTATGATAAACGCTTTTGTTAGAGACAAAGATGTACTAAAAGTTCAAACAAATAAAACCTATTAAATCTAAAAAATTAATAGACAAGACTAAATTTTTCATTTTTTCTCTTGAAATCCCTTAAAACGATCTTATTTAAATTTGGCGAACAAATGTTCAACAGAACATCCATGGAACGAAGAAGGAAATACTTATGAATATTGAAAAATTTACCACTAAATTCCAACAAGCCATTGCTGAAGCGCAATCTTTAGCGATTGGCAAGGATAATCAATTTATTGAACCGGTGCATTTATTGAGTGCCTTGTTAAATCAACAAGACGGTTCGGTGGCACCGATTCTAACCGCAAGCGGTGTGAATGTTGCCGCGTTGCGCAACGAACTCAACAACGAACTTGCCAAACTTCCGCAAGTGTCCGGCAATGGCGGTGATGTACAACTTTCCCGTCAGTTGCTTAACCTTTTGAATTTATGCGACAAATTGGCACAACAACGGCAGGATAAATTTATTTCCTCCGAACTCTTTTTACTTGCTGCCTTGGAAGAAAAAGGTGCCGTCAGCGAGATACTGAAAAAGTGCGGTGCGAAAAAAGAACAAATTTTACAAGCCATCGATCATATTCGTGGAGGACAAAACGTGAATGATCAAAATGCGGAAGAAAGCCGCCAAGCCTTAGAAAAATATACTATCGACTTAACCGCTCGTGCGGAAAGTGGCAAATTGGATCCTGTGATTGGGCGTGATGAAGAAATCCGCCGCACCATTCAAGTGTTACAACGCCGCACCAAAAATAACCCGGTGCTTATCGGTGAACCGGGTGTGGGTAAAACCGCCATTGTGGAAGGATTGGCGCAACGTATTGTAAACGGCGAAGTGCCGGAAGGCTTGAAAAACAAACGCGTACTTTCACTTGATATGGGCGCGTTAATCGCCGGGGCAAAATATCGCGGTGAATTTGAAGAACGCCTGAAAGCCGTATTAAAAGAATTGGTGCAGGAAGAAGGTCGCGTTATTTTATTTATTGATGAAATTCACACCATGGTGGGTGCGGGTAAAACCGATGGCGCCATGGATGCCGGCAACTTGTTAAAACCAAGTTTGGCGCGTGGCGAATTGCATTGTGTGGGTGCGACCACGTTAGACGAATATCGCCAATACATTGAAAAAGACGCGGCTCTTGAACGTCGTTTCCAAAAAGTGTTTGTGGGAGAACCAAGCGTGGAAGATACCATTGCTATTTTGCGTGGCTTACAAGAACGTTATGAATTGCACCACCACGTTGAAATTACCGACCCTGCGATTGTCGCAGCGGCAACCCTGTCGAATCGTTATATCTCCGATCGTCAGTTGCCGGACAAAGCCATCGACTTAATCGACGAAGCAGCATCCAGCATTCGGATGGAAATCGATTCCAAACCGTTGCCATTGGATCGCTTGGAACGACGCATTATCCAACTGAAGTTAGAACAGCAGGCATTGAAGAAAGAAGATGATGATGCCAGCCGCAAACGCTTGGAAATGTTAGAAAAAGAATTGGCGGAAAAAGAACGTGAATACGCTGAATTAGAAGAAGTGTGGAAATCCGAAAAAGCCGCCCTTTCCGGTACGCAGCATATCAAGGAAAAACTAGAAGACGCGCGCACCCAAATGGAACAAGCCCGTCGTGCCGGCGATTTAAATAAAATGTCCGAATTGCAATACGGCGTGATTCCATCGCTAGAAAAACAATTGGCGCAGGCAGAAACTGGCGAAGGCAAGGAAATGACCCTGTTACGCTACCGCGTGACCGATGAGGAAATTGCTGAAGTGCTTTCCCGTGCCACCGGCATTCCGGTCGCCAAAATGATGGAAGGTGAAAAAGAAAAACTCTTACGTATGGAAGAGGAATTGCACAAACGGGTTATCGGGCAAAACGAAGCCGTGGATGCTGTGGCGAATGCCATTCGTCGTAGCCGTGCCGGTCTTTCCGATCCAAATCGCCCAATTGGTTCCTTCTTGTTCTTAGGGCCAACCGGTGTGGGTAAAACCGAATTGTGTAAGACTTTAGCTAAATTCCTATTCGACAGCGAAGATGCCATGGTGCGTATCGACATGTCCGAATTCATGGAAAAACACAGCGTGTCCCGTTTGGTCGGTGCACCTCCGGGCTATGTGGGTTATGAAGAAGGCGGTTATTTAACCGAAGCTGTGCGTCGTCGCCCGTATTCCGTGATTTTGCTCGACGAAGTGGAAAAAGCGCACCACGATGTGTTCAACATCTTGTTGCAAGTGTTGGATGACGGCCGTTTAACCGACGGACAAGGCAGAACCGTGGATTTCCGCAATACGGTGGTGATCATGACGTCTAACTTGGGTTCCGATTTGATTCAAGGCAACCAAGAAGAAAGCTACGACGACATGAAAGCGTTAGTGATGTCTGTGGTGAGCCAACATTTCCGTCCGGAATTTATTAACCGAATTGACGAAACCGTGGTGTTCCATCCGTTGAATAAAGACAACATTCGCGCCATTGCGGAAATTCAGTTAAAACGCTTAATCAACCGCATGGAAAGCCGTGGCTATGTGTTGCACTTTACGGATGCCACTCTCGATTTCATCAGCGAAATCGGCTATGACCCGATTTACGGCGCGCGTCCATTAAAACGTGCGATTCAGCAAGAAATTGAGAACCCGTTAGCGCAACAAATCCTTTCCGGCAGTTTGTTACCGGAAAAACCGATTAGCGTGGATTATGTTGACGGCAAAATTGTGGCTAAACAATAAAACATAAAAACAAAAGCCATTTAGTGAATGCTAAATGGCTTTTTTGTTATCTCGATGACAGAAAGTGCGGTCAAAATCTACCGCACTTTTTCTTTTCTTATTTCCGACGGTACATGTTCGCACACATCACTTGCCCTAACGTATAAAGGGAAGATTGTGGCTGTAACGCGATAGTATGTTGAGATTGACGTTTCGGCGCGGTGCGAATACCGTCACCCCAAAAATCAGCGTAGAAATCGCTGCGTACGTGAGTGAAATAGTGGCTCTCACAATTTAAAATTTTATATTGGCGCATGGATTTGGCATAAAGAGTCGGATGATCTTTGAATACATATAACCCTTTGTCCAAGTTAATCACCACATCAAAATGAATCAGGCGTTTGTCCTTGTTATCCACCCAAACGGAATTGGTGTCCACATAATAAAAAATACCCGGTACAAGCTGTAAAAAACCGTTTTTCGTTTCTTTCGGCGGAACAAGCGGCACATCGCCCTGCGCTTTCGCGTTGACTTGAGAATTTAACGCCGGCTTGGTGGAAGGCGAGGAAGAGCAAGCAGCCAATAAAAGTGCGGTTAAAAATACAAACGTTTTTTTCATATCAGACTCCTTATTCACGCCAAAGGGCACTATTCCTATGCCTTTCATTTTGGCACAATTCCTGTTCAATAGCTAATTGAAAGCCGACTTTCGGAGAAAAATCCTTTACACATATCGCAAACGTTTGCGTAAGCGTGTACAATGGCGCCCTAATTAATTTAGTCATCATTAACGGGAAGCCATCGTGAGTACACAATCCTTAAGTTATAAAGATGCCGGCGTGGATATCCATGCAGGTAACGAATTAGTTGAACGCATTAAACCTGAAGTAAAACGCACCACTCGTCCTGAGGTGATGGGCGGTTTAGGCGGTTTCGGTGCACTTTGTGCTATTCCGTCTAAATATAAAGAGCCGATTTTAGTGTCAGGTACTGACGGTGTCGGCACAAAATTGCGTTTGGCCATTGATTTAAATCGTCACGACAGTATCGGTATCGATTTGGTGGCAATGTGTGTAAACGATTTGGTGGTACAAGGTGCCGAACCATTGTTCTTCCTGGATTATTATGCCACAGGAAAATTGGATGTAGATGTTGCCGCCAACGTCATTAAAGGTATTGCAAACGGTTGTGAACAATCCGGCTGTGCTTTAGTGGGCGGCGAAACGGCTGAGATGCCGGGTATGTACCACGAAGGCGATTACGACCTTGCCGGTTTCTGCGTTGGCGTGGTGGAAAAATCGGAAATCATTGATGGCAGTCAAGTCAAAGTTGGCGATGCGTTAATCGCCCTCGCTTCTAGTGGCCCACACTCTAACGGCTATTCTTTAATTCGCAAAGTGATTGATGTTGCCGGCGTGAACCCCGCCGAAGCACAGTTGGAAGGTCGTCCATTAGCCGATCATGTGCTGGCACCAACAAAAATCTATGTGAAATCCATTCTGCAATTAATCAAACACGTAAATGTTCACGCTATCGCTCACTTAACCGGTGGCGGTTTCTGGGAAAATATACCACGCGTATTACCAAACAGCGTCAAAGCGGTGATCAATGAAAACAGCTGGCAATGGCCTGCGGTGTTTGATTGGTTGCAACAACAAGGCAATATCACCGACTACGAAATGTATCGCACCTTTAACTGTGGGGTGGGTATGGTGATTGCATTGCCACAAGAAGACGTGGAAACCGCACTAGGTCTGCTACAACAGGCAGGTGAAAAAGCCTGGGTCATCGGGAATATTCAACATCTCGCTGATGAAAACGAACCGCAAGTTGTTATTCGTTAATGAAAAAAATCGTTGTTCTTATTTCCGGTTATGGCGCGAATTTACAGGCGATTATTGATGCTTGTGAATCGCGCTATATTGACGGTGAAGTCGTTGGCGTATTGAGCAATCAAGCGGATGCCTTTGGGCTACAGCGGGCGAAAAGTGAGGGTATTTTTCACCGCACTTTTTTGCGTAGCGATTATGTCGACAATCTCGCCATGGATCGCCATATCGCAGATGAAATCGACAATCTCGGTGCGGATTTAATCGTACTGGCCGGCTACATGAAAATCCTCACGGCAGAATTTACCCAACGCTTTACGGGAAAAATTCTCAACATTCACCCTTCCTTATTACCAAAATATCCCGGGCTGCATACCTATCAACGCGCTATCGAAGCCGGTGAAACGGAACACGGCATGACCATTCATTTTGTCAATGAAGACGTGGATGGCGGCGCCATTGTGCTACAAGCCAAAGTGCCCATTTTTGCCGAAGATGATATTGCAGATATTGAACAACGGGTCAAAGAACAGGAAATTCGTTTTTATCCGTTGGCAATAAAATGGTTTGCTGAAGGAAGACTCAGATTAATCGACAACCACGCCTATTTAGACGGCAACCGCTTACCACCGCAAGGTTATGCGATTGACTAAAGATATAAAAAACGCGCTTTTCAGCGCGTTATTTTTTATTCGTCAATTAATCCGGCTTTAAGTAAAAACCGATAAATGCCGTCTTGGTCAAGCGGTTCCGCCACATGATTGGCAATCGCTTTGAGTTTTTCATGTCCATTGCCCATCGCCACACCTACGCCCACGGTGCTTAACATTTCCAAATCGTTTAACTGATCGCCGAACGCCATGACATTGTCCATTTGTAGTCCCAAGTGTTTGACCACCGCTTGAATACCGCGAGCCTTTGAACCTTCCGCATCGAATAAATCCACAGAATCTTCATGCCAACGCACCACGCGCAAGCCATCTAATACGCCTGAATTTTGCACCAATTCATCATGCTCTGCGCGATAAAACGGCAGCACTTGGCCAATATCGTTTTCTTCAAAAAAAGTTTTATCCACGATGTAATCTTTCAAGATCGGATCCATCGCAAACTGCACCACTGAATTCCGCTCCGAAACCGCCACCGTATGATCCGACACAAACGCATAAGGCATATTATGTTGCTCAAAAAAATGCACCAAATGGCGAATTTTGTCTGTTGGAATCACATGTTTCTCAATGACCTGACCACGATAACTTGCCATTTGCCCGTTCATAGTCACAAATAAATCGATGCCTTCCCGCTCTATCACCTGCTTCAATTTATGCGGGAAAGCGCAGCGGGTACGCCCTGTGGCAATGGCAGGAATAATGCCGTTTTCTTTCAATTTACGCATAAACACAGGCACCGTTGCCGGTAGAAAATCACGTTGTTTCATAAACAACGTGTCATCGATATCAAAAAATACCACTTTGATTTGATCGCGATAATTCGGAATGGTCATGCTTTTCTCTTCTCTTTAAATTCAACGTTTGGCAGAAATGTCATCCGATTTTAGCATTTTTGCGAGGCAGATCCTAAAATCGGGCAAAAAAACACCGAAAAAAAGCACCGCACTTTATGATGTGCCGGTTTTCTTAATCAAGTGCGGTCGCTTTTATGAACGTTTTTCGATCCAGCTGCGTGCATTGTCACACGCCTCTTAAACTTACCAAACATGGCTTATGCAGCCGTTGTAGCCGAACCATTCGGCGTTTTCCTTATTGCGGTTGCTGTGGTTCAGAACTGATGGAAAATGCCTTGCACTGCGGCAACTGTTTGCAGCAGGAACCGGCGTGGGATCGCATGGTGATTATCGGGCGTTACAACGAACCACTTTCCACGCTGATTCATCGCTTTAAATTTCAAAAACAATTTCAACTCGACCGCACTTTAGCGCGCCTGTTGTATTTGGCCATCCGCGAAGCGCGACGAAATCATCAATTGCCTTTGCCTGAGGTGATCCTGCCTGTGCCGTTACATCATGTTCGGCAATGGCAACGGGGATACAACCAAGCGGATTTATTGGCGCATCAACTGAGCCAATGGCTCAAGATTCCCGTCAAAAAGGACTTAATTACTCGTACCAAACGCACACCGACCCAACGAGGCCTTAGTGCCAAAGATCGACGACAAAATCTCAAAAATGCTTTTCAACTTTCCGCTAAAGCCCGAGATTTTCCTTATCGTCACGTTGCCTTAATAGACGATGTGATCACCACCGGTTCTACGTTAAATGAAATCGCCAAGTTATTACGCAAAGCGAATGTGACACATATTCAAGTGTGGGGGCTGGCGCGAACATAAAACGCATGATAAGGCAGCGGCATTTTTTATTACTCCAAAAGGTGGAAAAAAAGCCGCATGAAGCGTATCATATCCGACAAATTTAATTAGGTTTTATCGTGGGAGCGTTATGCAACAAATTACCATTTCAGCGGAAGCACAAGCACACTTCCGTCGCTTATTAGATCAACAAGAAGAAGGCACCAACATTCGTATTTTCGTCGTCAACCCGGGCACGCCTAGTGCGGAATGTGGCGTCTCTTATTGCCCGCCAAACTCAGTGGAAGCAAGCGATACCGAATTCAAATACGACACCTTTTCTGCCTTTGTGGATGACATCAGTCTGCCATTTTTGGAAGACGCGGAAATCGACTATGTTACGGAAGAATTGGGTGCACAACTCACCTTAAAAGCACCAAACGCCAAAATGCGTAAAGTGGCAGATGATGCGCCGTTAATCGAACGCGTGGAATATGTCATTCAAACCCAAATAAACCCGCAATTGGCAAGCCACGGAGGCAAAATCACGTTATTAGAAATCACCGATGACGGCTATGCGATTCTGCAATTCGGTGGTGGTTGCAACGGTTGCTCCATGGTGGATGTTACCTTGAAAGATGGTGTAGAAAAACAATTGGTCAGCCTTTTCCCTGAGGAGTTAAAAGGTGCAAAAGACGTGACAGAACACCAACGCGGCGAACATTCTTATTACTAAGCCCAAATAAAAAACCACCGAAAGGTGGTTTTTTGTTGCCTGTGAAAACTATTTTGCGTGACGCTCTTTCAATTTACCAATCACATCCGCCCAGCTTAAGTCCGCATCTTGCAATAACACCGTCAAGTGATATGCCAAATCCGCCGCTTCACAAATAGTTTCATTACGATCTTTCACAGTCGCCGCCAACGCCGTCTCCACGCCTTCCTCGCCCACTTTCTGCGCAATGCGTTTCGTGCCACGCGCATATAATTGCGCCGTGTAAGAGGTTTCTGGATCCGCCCCTTTACGTGCCTTCAGCAGTTTTTCCAATTTACTGAAAAAGATCCAGTTCGGTTCATTTTGTAACTGACTAAAACAGCTTTCTGTACCCGTGTGGCAAGTTGGCCCAACAGGATCCGCCAAAATCAACAACGCGTCCTGATCACAATCCAAACTCATATCCACCACATGTAAGAAATTGCCCGAGGTTTCCCCTTTCGTCCACAAACGGTTTTTCGTACGGGAAAAGAACGTCACTTTCTTCTCTGCCAAGGTTTTCTCCAACGCCTCCGGGTTCATATACCCGAGCATAAGCACCTCGCACGTCGTCGCGTGTTGCACGATAACGGGGAGGAGGTTGTTGATTTTTTGCCAGTTGATTTCTAACATTATTTTTCCCTCTTTCTATTAAATTCTAAATTTAAAACATGTGATATTCGTTCAAAATGTAATTCGTCATATTTTTGTGGAAATTCAATATATTCAATTCTAGCTTTTCGACAGGCTTCTTTTTTAATAGCATCACGTTCAATAGCATTATTTTGATAATGTCCACCACCTTGATATTCAATTACAACGACCGGATTACCAAATTTATCCGTAATTAAAAAATCGACACGTTTGTTATTAACCAAACGAAATGCCTCTGAATTTTCACTTTGAATAAATTCGCCCATAGCCACTTGTGAAAATAAACGATATTTCTGTTCCTGATGAGATTTCTCTAATAAGGAAATCAATCGAGTAAACAAGCGATATTCGCTTTTATTCAAGAGTAACTTACGACGAAATTCGGCGTTAGCAACAACCCCAAAATTTGGGCTAGAAAAAGTATTTGAATTTATTTTTACATGCCTATCTGCTATTGATGGTTCAACATAACGATATGTTTTCTTTGTTCTTCTTCTTTGCTTCCTTAATAATTCTTTTAGAATGGTTAATAAAACAGCAATACCAATAAAAATTAATATTAAAAAGAACGTCTCACTTCTTATTAATTGCTCTAATATCATTGAGTTACCTTAGTTATTCAAAAATATCTGACCACGGATAGCGCCCGTTTCCCAACGGGTGCTTGTAACTTACTTTTTATTATTTATTTCGGCACGCGTTAGGAAACGCGCGCCATCGTTCAACCTTTGTTACATAACACCAAAAACACGTCCAAAAACGACCGCACTTTTTTGTGTTACCGCCGTACTTCCACGCCTTCCCGTGCCAAATAATCCTTCAATCCGCCGATATTAATGATCTGCTTATGAAACACGCTCGCGGCTAAAGCGCCGTCCACATTGGCGTCAATAAAAGCATCACGGAAATGCACCATTTCGCCCGCGCCGCCGGAGGCAATAAGCGGGATATGGCAAGCTTGCCGTACCAGTTTCAGTTGCGCTAAATCATAGCCCTTGCGTACGCCGTCTTGGTTCATCATATTCAACACAATTTCACCCGCGCCACGTTGTTGCACTTCTGCCACCCAGTCTAACAACTGCCAATTGGTTTGTCGGGTACGTTTTTCGTCTCCGGTGTATTGGTTCACCCAATATTTGCCCGTTTCCTGCTCGAACCAGCTGTCAATGCCCACCACGATGGCCTGCACGCCAAAACGATCCGCCAAGCGGGAAATCAAATCAGGGTCGGCAAGGGCGGGAGAATTAATGGAAATTTTATCCGCGCCGAAAGCAAAAATCTGTTCCGCATCCGCGATGGTTTTAATGCCACCCGCCACACAGAATGGAATGTCGATGACTTGCGCCACGCGTTCCACCCAGCTTTTATCCACGGTGCGACCGTCCGAAGAGGCGGTAATGTCATAGAACACCAGTTCGTCCGCGCCTTCCTGCGCGTAACGTTGCGCCAGCGGTACGATGTCGCCGATGATTTCATGATTGCGAAACTGCACGCCTTTCACTACCTGCCCATCGCGTACGTCCAAACAAGGAATTATCCGTTTTGCCAACATTCGATTGCCTCCGCTACATTAAATTTTCCTTCTAACAACGCGCGCCCCACGATCACGCCCGCCACGCCAGTGCCTTTGAGAGCTTCGATATCTGCCAGCGAACCGATGCCGCCGGAAGACTGGAACTGCACATCCGGGAACTTAGCGCACACTTCACGATAAAGCTGCACGTTAGAACCTGCCAGCGTGCCGTCGCGGGAAATGTCGGTGCAAAGCACACGTTGCAAGCCAAAAGTGCGGTAGTTTTCCACGACGTTTTCAAGGGTTAGCGCACTGGTTTCCTGCCAGCCTTTAATCGCCACTAATTTCTGCCCGTTTTCAATGCGCACGTCTAACGCCAACACGAATTTCTCCGCGCCATATTTGTTAAACCAGCCTTGTACCATATCGGGTTGTGTCACCGCCGTAGAACCAATCACCACGCGGTTCGCGCCCACCGCAAGCAAATCGGCGACATCCTGTTCGGTACGAATCCCACCTCCCACCTGAATGTTGCTTTGTGTAGCGGCGATAATTTTGCCGATAAGTGCGGTCTGTCTTTTCGACGGATCTTTCGCACCGGTTAAATCCACCAAATGCAACTGTTTCGCGCCTTGTTGAATATAGCTTGCGAACTGCTCAATAGGATTGTCGCTGTAAGTGGTTTGCTGCGCATAATCACCCTGATGCAGGCGGACAACGTGCCCGTCGATAAGATCGAGGGCGGGAATGATGATGGCGTTTTTCATGATGACTATCCTCTCAGGGTATGCCTAGGGTAGCAAAGCCACCCTAGGTTAAGCATAAACCTACCCCGCTGGGGTAGTTATAAATGTTTTTCAAAATAAGTTTCATCAAACTTTATTTCTTCTTCAAGAAAGAGTGTTTTAATTTCATCTATAAAATTTTGCGATTGATGATGTTGTTTCTGATTTTTAATGTAATTAATGATTTTTGCTTTATCTCGGTCACTATAACTTAATGCACAATAACCAATGGACCATTCCGTAAAATCCGGAAATAAATCGGGATGACTTTCTAAAAATTGGTGCGTAGTGATTTTTAATTTACGAACAAATTCAGAAATCGGCAATGTTTGATGAATATCCACAAATAAATGAATATGATCAGGCATGCCATTTACACGATATAAAATGCAATGATGAGCTTGCGTAAATTTCCAAATACAACGATATAGTTCTTTCTCGTATTGCTCATTAATGCTGGGCACACCATGCTTTGTCCGAAAAATAATATGATATAACAAACGCGTATAGCTCATTTTCTTTCCTAATTTCTACCCCAACGGGGTAGGTTTATGCTTAACCTAGGGTAACTTGTTACCCTAGGCGGAAAGAAATCGCAACAACGCTATTTTATTTTTCGAGCTAGATCGCATTTTTAATCCGAGGGTAATAAATTACCCTCGGTTAAGCATTATCGTTCCCCTTTGGGGAACGGATTATTTCACCTTTTCCACAAAATTCTTCAACAACAACGCGCCGTTTTTGCCCGAGCGTTCGGGGTGGAACTGTACGCCGTAGAAATTTTTGTTGGCGATGGCAGCGGAGAAGTCCACGCCGTAACAGCTTGTCGCAATTGTGTTTTCATTGGGTTGTACGGCGTAGCTGTGTACAAAGTAAAAATGGCTGTCTTGTTCGATGCCGGCAAACAGCGGATGATCTGGCGTATAACGCACCTCGTTCCAGCCCATGTGCGGCAACGGTAAGCCGCTGTCAGGGATGAGATCCGTCTGCCCACTCATTAAGCCGAGCGTCGCCACATTGCCTTCAGTAGAAAATTCGGTCATCAGCTGCATGCCCAAGCAAATACCGAGCATCGGTTGGGTAGCGTTGCGGATGCAGTTAATTAGCTTGCGCTCCTGCAAATTCCGCATCGCCGCCATCGCCGTGCCCACACCGGGCAACAGCAATTTATCGGCAGATTGGATTTTTTGAATATCCCGTGTAATTTCGGCGTGATAACCCAAGCGATCAAAGGCAAATTTGACGGAGGAGAGGTTGGCACAGCCGGTGTCGATGATGGTTACTAACACTATAGTTTGCATAAATTTAAACACCCTTGAAACTTTATCCATTCAGAAGAATATGGATACAAATATTGCAATTCTTTCTTTTGGTTTAAACAATAAATATATACACCAACCTGCCTAGAACCAATTAAATTCTCATTTGACAGAGTTACTAATGAAATAAATTTTTCATATAAAGATATAAAATAGCCTGTGCCTTCAGTTGGTGTTGTTAATGGAACAACCATAAATATAGTCCCAAATCTATCCTTTAAACATTTAGCTAATCTTGCATATTCAGTTTCTGAGCCAATAGTTTGTAAGGAAACATATTTTTTTGCTTTCTCTGATTCTGCATTTTTTAAAATTTTAGCTATGTCTTTTATATCTTGATGATCCAAATAGTGAGGATAATTTGTAACAAAAAATTCATATGCAATCTTTAATGATTCCAGAAAGAAGGGATTAAAATCAAATAATTCTCTCTTGTGTAAAGGTTTTGGCTCTTTGACCTCCTTAGTGAATTCTGCAGATAAAAGACTTTCCAAATTAAATTCCAAACCGAGTTTTTTATACTCTTTATCTAAATACTTTTTGTGTTTATTTAATAATTTAATTCTCTCATCATTAGAAAAATATCCATATTTTTCAAACGACACTGATACTTGCACTTGATCTGAATTTAGGTTTTTAATTTCTATTTTAGGTCTATCGTCAAGCAATATTGGAGCAGAATTTGGACTTTCTACCCTATATTTATTACCAGAGTCATCTTGGTAATCACCTTTTAAAGGAAAATCAATTTTCCCGTTTCTTCCAATAATTTGATTTTCTTCGATATGCAATCGACTAACTATCGTTCTTGCAAATGGTGCATCAATTTTTGTTCCCATACTACTATTACAATTTTTACAAATCGTGTGTATAACATAATTTCCACCAATAGAATACGGAATAACATGCTCTTGAGTAGCTGGATTCTTCTCAGTAAATTTTTGTCTACAAATAATACAATTATTCATTTCACTATAACCTATATTGTGTTTCCAAAATACTATAAACCAACCGCACTTTTCGGACAGACATAAAGTCTGTCCCTACGAATCATAACACGCCCTTACTACTCGGCAACTCCTCCCCCTCAATTCTAATCGCCTGTCTCAACGTCCGCCCAAACACCTTAAACAAACTTTCAATTTTGTGATGGTCGTTGTCGCCGGTGGCTTTGAGGTGCAGCGTGGCAAGCAGCGAGAAGGCGAGGGATTGGAAGAAATGTTCGGTAAGTTCGGTGCTGAAATCACCTACGTTGTCCCGTTTGAATTTGGCGTTGAATTTGATCCACGGGCGCCCGGATAAATCCAAAGCGCATTCTGCTTTGCATTCGTCCATCGGTAACACAAATCCGAAGCGAGCGATGCCGCGTTTGTCGCCGATGGCTTGTTTTAAAGCTGCACCGAGGGCGAGAGCGGTGTCTTCCACGGTGTGGTGTTCGTCAATCCACAAGTCGCCGTTGCATTGCACGTTCATTCTAAAGCCGCCGTGGGTGGCGATTTGGTCGAGCATATGGTCGAAAAAGCCTACGCCCGTTTTGATATTGTTCACGCCCGTTTCGTCCAGCCATACTTGCACTTTGATGTCCGTTTCTTTGGTTTTGCGGGTGACTTCTGCGTAGCGTGGCGGGCGGTTGCCGATGTTGCTGACGGGTTCGCCGAGCAGTTTTTCTGCGATCAGATCCCAGTTTAATTTTTCAGGGTGATATTGCAGTGCGCGAATGCCGAGATTTTCCGCTAACTGGACGTCGGTGGCACGGTCACCAATCACAAAAGAGCGGTCAGGATCAAACAAGTTTTTTTGAATGTATTTTTTCAGTAACTTGGTTTTCGGCTTGCGGCAAGCACAGTTATCTTCCGGTTTGTGCGGACAAATCAGCACATCGTCAAATTCAATGCCCTGCGATTTAAACAGCGCCATCATGGCATTGTGCGGCTTGTCGAAATCGTCTTGCGGGAAAGAATTCGTGCCTAGTCCGTCTTGGTTGGACACCATCACAAAACGGTATTTGCCTTTGAGCTTAAGCAAGGCGGGAATCACGTTCGGTTCAAATTTCAGTTTTTCCAGACTGTCAATCTGAAAATCGGTTTTCGGTTCGTCAATCAGCGTGCCGTCTCGGTCGATGAAAAGGGTTGGTTGCATATATTCTTCCTCTGTCTGCCTAGGGTAGCCAAGCTACCCTAGGTTACGTATCATTCTGCCCCTTTGGGGCAAGCTGGTTTGTACTCCAAAGGAGTACAGCTATAACTAACCTAGGGTAACTTGTTACCCTAGGCATGGAGCGTTAGATTTGCCCAATCGCCCCTACTACGCTCTCGCATTCTTCCTTCGTCCCCACGGTAATCCGAATGCAATTTTGTAAATTTAACGCTTTGTTTTGATCTCGCAGGATAATGCCTTGCTGCCACAACGCCTTGAATACCTGCTCGCCATCTTGGCATTTTATAAGCAAATAATTGGCTTCGCTGTCGTACACGTTTTCCACTTGCGGCAAACCTGCTAAGGCTTCTGCCAGCCACTGACGGTTGGTTAAGATCTCCTGTGCGCGGGCTTGCACAAGGGCGATATTCTCTGCTTGCAAGGCTTGTTCAGCGATGTCGGCGCTTGGCACAGGGATGGGATAAGGGGCAATGACTTTGCTGAGAATTTGGATTAACGCCGCATTGGCTAACACAAAACCACAACGCAACCCCGCCAAGGCAAAGGCTTTGGAAAGGGTGCGGATAATGGCTAAGTGCGGGTAATTTTTCAGCTCTTTTGCGAGTGTGGCTTCAGGGCAAAATTCAATGTAGGCTTCATCCACCACCACAATGGCTTTGCCGGCAGTGAGTTGCAAAAGCTCAAGCAAATCCGACCGTTTGAGTAAATTGCCTGTCGGGTTGTTTGGGCTACACACAAAGACGACTTTCACGCCCTCTAGTTGCTGTTTAATTTCAGCAAGATTCAGTTGGAAATCTGCCGTTAATGGCACGGTTTTACACGCCACACCTGCTGTTTCGGCACTCACAGCGTACATGCCATACGTGGGTGGGCAGAACAAAATGGCGTCTTGGTTCGGTTCGCAAAACGCACGGATAACCAACTCAATGCCTTCATCACCGCCACGGGTCACCAACACATTTTCAGGCGATACGCCTGCATAATTGGCATAACCTTGCACCACCGCTTGCGGTTGCGGTTCGGGGTAGCGGTTTAAATCTTTGCCTGAAAGTTGGAACGTCGGCGAAGTTGGGTATTCGTTCGCATTTAGCCAAATCGTGCCGTTGCCCCCCAGTTTGCGGGCGGATTGATAGGGCGTGAGCGCTTGCACGTTTTGTCGGGATAATGTTGTGATTGTCATGTGGTTTTCCTCTTATTGCAACTTCGCTAATCTCAAACTCACTGCCATTTTGTGCGCATCCAGCTGTTCTGCCTGCGCCATCAATTCCACGGTTTCCGCTAAGTCTTTGAAGCCTTGCGGGGTGAGTTCCTGCACGGTCATGCGTTTGCTGAAATCCGCCAAACCAAGGCTGGAATACGTGCGTGTGTAGCCGTAAGTTGGCAGAACGTGATTGGTACCGCTGGCGTAATCGCCCATGCTTTCCGGCGAATAAGCACAGAGGAAAATAGACCCGGCGTTATCCAGTTGAGGCAATAATTCACGGGCGTTTTGTGTTTGCACGATTAAGTGTTCCGGCGCGTATTCATTGCTAATAGCGACACATTGCGCCAAATCATCGGCAATCAGAATTCGACTGTGGGACAACGCCTTGCGGGCGATTTCCGCGCGGAGCAGTTGGGCAAGCTGTTGTTCCACACAAAGTGCGGTCTGTTTTGCCAGCGTTTCGCTCGGTGTGACCAAAATCACTTGTGAATCTGCGCCGTGCTCTGCCTGTGAAAGCAAATCGGAGGCAACGAATTCAGGATCGGCCTTTTCATCAGCAATCACCAACACTTCCGATGGCCCTGCCGGCATGTCGATGTTGGCGCCGTTAATCATTTGGCTGACTTGGCGTTTGGCTTCCGTCACAAAGGCATTGCCCGGCCCGAAAATTTTATCCACCTTCGCCACGCTTTGTGTACCTAACGCCATGGCGACCACTGCTTGCGCACCGCCCACCGCATAAATGGTTTGCACCCCGCACAGATTGGCAGCGTAAAGAATTTCATCCGCAATCGGTGGCGGTGAACACAGCACGATTTTCTTACAACCTGCGATTTTCGCCGGAATGGCAAGCATGAGCACCGTAGAAAATAACGGCGCGGAACCGCCAGGAATATACAAACCGACACGATTAATCGGGCGCGTCACCACCTGACAACGGACACCGGGCTGGGTTTCAATATCCACCGCCTGTGGTTTCTGTGCTTCGTGAAAGGCAGTGATATTGCGCTTAGCATTCTGAATCGCCATCTTCAACGGCTCATGAATACGCGCCGTCGCCTCCGCAATTTGTTGTGGCGTGACAATCAAGCTGTCGAGTTTGGTTTTGTCGAATTTCTCTGTAAGTTCAAACAACGCCTTATCGCCGTCCTGTTGCACAAATTTAACGATATTTTCCACCGCACTTTTGATCTCATTTGAGGCGGAAATCGCAGGGCGGGTAAGGGCTTGTTGTTGCTCTGTGGCTGAAAGATTATTCCAATTTAGTGTTTCCATAATACAAAACCTTCCTTTTATTTAACGTTGTTTTTCTTTGGTTGCTTTCTTTGGCGACACAAAGAAAATAACAAATCACTCCATCATCTTCTCAATCGGCAACACCAAAATCGAACTGGCGCCGATGTCTTTCAACTGCTCCATGGTTTCCCAAAACAGATTTTCCTGACTGACCACATGCATGGCTACTTTAGAATCGTCATGCGCCAGCGGCAGAATTGTTGGGTTTTCCACACCGGGTAAAAGTGCGGTGATTTCTTCGAGTTTATTTTTCGGCGCGTGTAACATGATGTATTTGGATTCCGCGGCTTGTTGCACGCCTTGAATGCGGGTGAGCAGTCTGTCTACCAGGATTTGTTTATCGCTGCTTAAAGGTTCGGCACATTGGATTAAACAGGCTTTGGAACGGTAAATCACTTCCACTTCTTTCAAACCATTCGCTTCCAAGGTAGCGCCGGAGGACACTAAATCGCAAATGGCATCGGCAAGTCCAGCGCTGGGGGCAACTTCCACAGAGCCGTTCAACAACGTGCTTTTGAACGGTACGTTTTGTGCTTTCATGTAACGTTTGAGTAGATTCGGGTAGGAGGTAGCGATGCGGGCATTAGCGAAATCCTGTACGCCGTTGTATTGCTGATCGCGATCAATTGCCAAAGATAAACGGCAACCGCCGAAATCCAACTGACGCAGCTTTTTATAAGCGACTGTTTCTCCGGCTGCTAAGCGCCCCAATTCTTCTTCCTCGAGCACGTTTTCGCCGATAATGCCGAGATCCGCCACGCCGTCAAAGATCAAGCCGGGAATGTCATCATCACGCACGCGCAGGATTTCAATAGGCATATTTTCCGAATAAGCGATAAGCCGTTGCTCGTTCCAATTAATTTTTACGCCGCATTGGCTCAGCAATTCTGCACAGTCTTTGCTTAAGCG
This sequence comes from Aggregatibacter segnis, assembly GCF_003130075.1. Classification (GTDB taxonomy): domain Bacteria; phylum Pseudomonadota; class Gammaproteobacteria; order Enterobacterales; family Pasteurellaceae; genus Aggregatibacter; species Aggregatibacter segnis_A. Next base: position 42,870 of record NZ_NRCW01000007.1, read on the forward strand.
CCCTTTCTTTTGCATGGCGATGCGTAAACGTTTTTTGTCACTCATGTTGTTGCCCTCATTTTGTTAAAACCTAAAAAGCAAAACCCCTCGAAAGTTGCCTTCCGAGGGGTTGTTTAAACGGTGATTGATTATGTCTGCATTTCACTCGTACTCGGAAGTTATCTCCCGAACACGCCGAATGCCCGAAAGATTATTCAGGTAAACGGTGATGATGGTGTAATGCGTTAGTTAAGTACATAATGAATCCTTTTTAATCAAAAGATGGATAGAATATAGCCAAGAAAATTTTGCGATGCAAGGGCTTTTTTGCAGAAATTTTCTTCAGTATAAAAATTCATCCATTATTTCTTCGCGCTTTTACCTACCAACATGGTTAAGAACATCACGCCTAATGCCGGAATTAACCACGCCAAGCCATTATCATATAATGGGAAATTGGCAAGAAATTGTTTCATGCCATCAGACAATAATCCCACGTTATTTAAGCTGTCGCACAGACTAAAACATACGGTGACAGCAATCGTGGCGTTATAGGTTAATTTCACGCGTGGTAATTTAGCACGGACGAATTGCAACACCACCAACATGATTGCCACAGGGTAAATTAACAACAATGCAGGAATAGTCACTTGTAATAATTTCGTTAAGCCGTTTTCGGAAATGATGGTTGTCATGATAGTGAACACAACCACCCAGAAAGAATACGGCAAACGGTTAGAGAATTTAGCGAAGTAGTATGCACAAGCACTGGTTACGCCCACTAAGGTGGTTAAACTTGCCAAGAAGATGATGCCGGACATCATCCAAGAACCTTCTTTACCGAATAACACGTTCACATAACGAGAGAAAATTTGACCGCCGTTACTTGCGCCTTGCGCCACTTGGTCACTGGTCGCGCCAAGATAGAAAAGGGAAAAATAAAGTGCGGCTAATAAAACCACTGAAATGCAGCCCGCAGAAATGGTGTAACGCATGATTTTTTGTGGTTCAGTGACGTTTTTCGCACTTAACGCACGGGCAACAATGCCGCCGAAAGCAATTGCCGCCAAAACATCCATGGTTTGGTAACCGCTGATTAAACCGGTGGTCAACGCTGAGCTGTCCGCATAACTTTTGCTTGGTGCTGCAATTTCAGACAATGGCGACATAAAGACTGTCACGGTCACTACCACTAATAACACCAATAAGGCTGGGGTCATAAATTTGCCTACGCTGGAAATAATGGTGTTTGGTTTTAGCATGAATAACATAGCAATAATGTTAAAGACTACGGCAAAAATCAGGTGATTTGCCGGTGTATCCGTGACAATCTCTAACGGCACTAACGCCATTTCATAGGCTACGTTAGTAATTCGTGGCATCGCAAACGTAGAACCAATTACTAAATATAAGGTGGCTAAAAATAAAATTTCCGCCCATTTTGGTAGGTCGCGAGTAAGTTCTTCGCCACGTCCTAAAACAGACACAATCACTAAGGTGATAAATGGCATTAATACGCCTGTCACCACAAAACCTAATGCCGCTGTCGCCCAATGTTGCCCAGCAGTGTAGCCTTCCATAGGTGGAAAAATGATGTTTCCTGCACCTAAAAACAGGGCAAAAATCATCATACCTAAAACAATAATATCTTTACGTGAAAACATAATAAATTTCTCTTGTGATAAAAAATAAATTTCTCTTTTGTTATAAAAAGTCGGCGGATTTTACACTAAAAATGGCGAATTTCGTAATAAAATATAAAAAAAGTGTGATGTTTTTCCACCGCACTTTCTGTTAAATCCGCAGGCTCGGCGATTGAGTTCATCCGACCTTTGTTGTAAACTACGCTCCCGTCTTGATAGATTATCTTTATTCTAATTTTTCCATTCATTCCAATAGCAACAAACAGGTTTCTTATGGCTACCAATTATATTTTCGTCACAGGCGGCGTGGTTTCTTCGCTTGGTAAAGGTATTGCAGCGGCATCACTTGCGGCAATCTTAGAAGCGCGTGGTTTGAACGTCACGATCATGAAACTCGACCCTTATATCAACGTCGATCCGGGCACCATGAGCCCGACCCAGCACGGTGAAGTTTTCGTGACCCAAGACGGCGCGGAAACCGATTTAGATTTAGGTCACTACGAACGTTTTATTCGTACCAAAATGACCAAACGTAACAACTTCACGACCGGTAAAATCTATTCCGAAGTGTTACGCAAAGAGCGTCGCGGAGATTATTTAGGCGCCACCATTCAAGTGATTCCACACATTACCAACGAAATTAAAGCACGCGTGATTGATGGCGCGGCAGGCCATGATGTGGCTATCGTGGAAGTTGGCGGCACCGTAGGTGATATTGAATCCCTCCCGTTCTTGGAAGCCTTGCGCCAACTTGCCGCACAAGTGGGACGTGAACGCACGATTTTCATGCACTTAACACTTGTGCCGTACATTCCAACTGCAGGTGAAGTTAAAACCAAACCGACACAACATTCCGTGAAAGAATTGTTGTCCATCGGGATTCAACCGGACGTCCTTATTTGCCGTTCTGACCGCATGATTCCACCAAATGAACGCGCTAAAATTGCTTTATTCTGCAACGTGCCAGAACGCGCGGTGATTTCTCTGAAAGATGTGTCTTCCATTTACCAAATCCCGGCACTCTTGAAATCTCAAGGATTGGACGATTTCATTTGCAACCGCTTCCACTTAACTTGCCCGGAAGCAGATTTGTCCGAGTGGGAACAAGTGTTGTATCAACAAGCCAATCCGACAGGTGAAGTCACCATCGGTATGGTAGGTAAATACACCGAATTGCCGGATGCGTATAAATCCGTGAACGAGGCCTTAAAACACGCTGGGTTCAAAAACCGCTTAACCGTGAATATTAAATACATCGACTCACAAGACGTGGAAACTAAAGGCGTTGAAATTTTAAAAGGCTTAGACGGTATTTTAGTACCGGGTGGCTTTGGTTCTCGTGGCGTGGAAGGCAAAATCCTCACCGCCAAATACGCGCGTGAAAACAATATTCCGTATTTAGGTATTTGCTTAGGGATGCAAGTGGCACTCATCGAGTTCGCCCGTAATGTTGCCGGCATGAGCCATGCAAACTCCTCCGAATTCGACCGCACTTGTCAGCAACCGGTGGTAGGTTTAATTACCGAATGGCAAGATGCTGACGGTAATACAGAAGTCCGTAGCGATGAATCCGATTTGGGTGGCACCATGCGTCTTGGCGCACAAAAATGCCATTTAATTGAAGGCAGCTTAGCACGTCAATTATACGGTGCAGAAACCATTGAAGAACGCCATCGTCACCGTTACGAAGTAAACAACGTATTGCTTCCACAAATCGAAAAAGCAGGCTTAAAAGTGACCGGTTTATCCGCCGATAAAAAACTGGTGGAAATCATTGAAGTGCCCAACCATCCTTGGTTTGTCGCTTGCCAATTCCACCCGGAATTCACCTCTACGCCACGTGACGGTCACCCGTTATTCGAAGGCTTTGTGAAAGCGGCAAAAACCAATCAGAAAAAATCCAACTAACGGCTTTCTGAAAAATTGAAATAAAAGTGCGGTCAGAAAAACACTTAGATTTTTGACCGCACTTTTTTATTTTCTCGCCGTGATCCACTTCACAAAAAATGGCCTTTGCTCTTGTTCTGCCTCTTGTCTTTCACTATATTGAGAACCCTCTTGTCGGAGTGCCGGAAGGCTGAGATCGCAATGAATGCGAGATCCGTGGAACCTGTGGGTTAATCCCCGCGCAGGGAACAAGTGGCCTGTGATTTTCATTTCATCATACCTTCCGCACAAACTACCTTTTATTTACCTTACCGGAGATTACCATGTCGGAAGCTGTGCCTCATTTATCAGAAATCATCCCGCCTAAAGCGCCTTTTGCGCCCACCGAATTTAAGTTGGGATTGTATGTCATCGTGGACAGTTACGAATGGATTAAACGGCTCATTCATGCCGGCGTGAAAACCTTGCAAATTCGCATTAAAGATCGCTCGCCGGAACAAGCAGAAGAGGAAATCGCCCGTTGCATTGCCTTAGCCAAACAACATCAAGTGCGGTTATTTGTGGATGATTTTTGGTCGTTAGCGATTAAATATCAGGCTTATGGCGTCCATCTTGGGCAAGAGGATCTACTCACGGCCGATTTAAACGCCATCCAACAAGCGGGACTGCGTCTCGGTGTTTCCACCCACAACCAAGAAGAAGTCGATCTGGTGTTACCGTTGCACCCTTCCTATATTGCCCTCGGACATATTTTCCCGACACAAACCAAAGAGATGCCTTCCGCCCCTCAAGGCATTGCCAATTTAGCCGCACAGGTGAAAAACTTAGGTAAAATACCGACTGTCGCAATCGGCGGCATCAGTGCTTCGCATTTTCCTGATATTTTGGACACAGGAGTCGGTAGCATTGCCGTGATTTCTGCTGTAACCAAAGCACAAGACTGGCAACGTGCGGTGAAAAATTTACTGCAATATTTTGCCGAATGACGAGACATTTTCGTTCAAATTCGTGGTGAAATAGCTTGAAAAATTCATCTTAAAATTGAACCGCACTTCAGACGCCGGAAAACATAGAGCAAAATCAAATTGTCTGTAGTTTTTGCAAGACAAAGGAACAAAATAGCTTTATGATACCGACATTTTTAGAGCAAACTAACCCGTTTTAATTAACTTAATGAGGAAAATAAAATGGCAAAAATCGTTAAAGTCATTGGTCGCGAAATTATCGACTCTCGTGGTAACCCAACAGTGGAAGCCGAAGTGCATTTAGAAGGCGGATTCGTCGGTCTTGCAGCGGCGCCATCAGGTGCATCTACCGGTTCTCGCGAAGCCTTAGAATTACGTGACGGCGACAAATCCCGTTTCTTAGGTAAAGGCGTATTAAAAGCGGTTGCCGCAGTAAACGGCCCGATTGCTGAAGCAATTCTTGGCAAAGATGCCTCTAACCAAGCTGAAATCGACCAAATCATGATCGATTTAGACGGCACCGACAACAAATCTAACTTCGGTGCAAACGCCATCTTAGCGGTATCCTTAGCAAATGCAAAAGCAGCCGCAGCGTCTAAAGGTTTACCACTTTACGCTTACATCGCTGAACTTAACGGTACTCCAGGCGTTTACTCTATGCCATTACCAATGATGAACATCATCAACGGTGGTGAGCACGCAGACAACAACGTTGATATCCAAGAGTTCATGATTCAACCGGTTGGTGCTAAAACTTTACGTGAAGCACTTCGTATCGGTGCTGAAGTGTTCCACAACTTAGCAAAAGTATTAAAATCTAAAGGCATGAGCACGGCTGTAGGTGACGAAGGTGGTTTCGCACCAAACCTAGCCTCTAACGCTGACGCGTTAGCCTGTATCAAAGAAGCTGTAGAAAAAGCAGGTTATGTGTTAGGTAAAGACGTGACTTTAGCCATGGACTGCGCATCTTCTGAGTTCTATAACAAAGAAACCGGCAAATACGAAATGAAAGGCGAAGGCCGTTCATTTACTTCTCAAGAATTCACACACTATCTTGAAGAATTAACCAAACAATACCCAATCGTGTCTATCGAAGACGGTCAAGATGAATCTGACTGGGAAGGCTTCGCATACCAAACTAAAGTGTTAGGCGACCGCGTTCAATTAGTAGGTGATGACTTATTCGTAACCAACACAAAAATCTTAAAAGAAGGTATCGAAAAAGGTATCGCAAACTCCATCTTAATCAAGTTCAACCAAATCGGTTCTTTAAGTGAAACCTTGGCTGCGATTAAAATGGCAAAAGATGCGGGTTATACCGCTGTTATCTCTCACCGTTCCGGTGAAACCGAAGATGCAACTATTGCTGACTTAGCAGTGGGTACCGCAGCAGGTCAAATCAAAACCGGTTCTATGAGCCGTTCTGACCGTATTGCGAAATACAACCAATTAATCCGTATCGAAGAAGCATTAGAACGCGCGGGTACCCCGGCGCCGTTCTTAGGTTTAAAAGCGGTTAAAGGTCAAGCGTAATTCGTAACCGTCGCGGTTATTAAAACGCGCTAAAAAAACACCGCGCTTTTTGTTGAAAGATAAAAAGTGCGGTGATTTTTTTATGTGTTTTTTTAAAGCAATTTATTCACCGTATTGCTCAAACCAACTTTCCAATATTAAACAAGCGGAAATGCCATCCACTTTGCTTTTATTCAAAGCACGATAACCACCGCGCCCAAAAATTTCGCTACGGGCTTCCGTGGTAGTGAGCCGTTCATCCTGTAACTCCACCGGCAAATTGAAACGCCCATGAAGGCGGTTAGCAAATTTTTTTGCCCGCAAGGTTAGCGGTTGTTCCGTACCGTCCATATTTAACGGTAATCCGACCACAAGCCTTTCAGGTTGCCAATCTTGAATACACTTCTCAATGGCTTCCCAATTTGGAATGCCATCTTGCGCTTTGAATGCGGGTAAAGATTGTGCCGTACCGGTAATACTTTGCCCGACAGCGCAACCGATACTTTTTGTGCCGAAATCAAAGGCGATAACCGTAATGCCCATTAACTGTGCCCTACTTGACCGGCAAAGTTATGGGAGTCAATGCCTAACAATTGATTTGCTGCCAACCAGCGCTCTTCATATGGCAAATCAAATAGGATCTGTTCTGTTGCCAGCACAACCAACCAAGAATTATTCATGATTTCCCGCTCTAGCTGATGTGGTTCCCAACTCGCACAACCGAGTGCCACCAAGTATTTTTCCGGCTCTAATAACGTACCAAAAGTATCCACGACATCAGCAGAAGTCGTCAGCATGAGATTGTCGTTCACCCGATAACTATGATCAAAAGGCTCATGGGTGTTGGTATGCAAAATAAAACCACGATCAACATTGACCGGCCCGCCGGCAAGTACCAACTTATCACTATAAGTGCGGTTGCTAACCATCATGAAATTCATTTTAGCGCCCAACTCCGCAATACTTAAATCTGTCGGTTGATTTAATACCAATCCCATAGAACCTTTTTCATTATGTTCACAAATATAAATAACCGAGCGGTAAAAATAACTGTCATCTAAATTGGGCATAGCAATCAAGAGATGATCTTGTAAATCCATCATATTTCGTTCTTCTCTATCCTAAATCACCAAAACACACCTGCAAGGCGGTAATTGCCGCCATCGCTGCGGTTTCAGTGCGTAATACACGTTTTCCTAATAATACTTCCACAAAGCCATGTTCCTCGGTTTGTGCAATTTCTTGTGGGGACAAACCACCTTCCGAACCAATTAATAAGCGAACCCCTGCCTTAGGGATTGCCGGCAGAGTACGAATGGAATAACTGGCTCTTGGATGTAAATTTAATTTGAGTGCGTCATCCGGTTCAGCACACCACTGTTGCAGCTTCATTAACGGACGAATTTCCGGGATGGTATTCCGCCCGCACTGCTCACAAGCAGCAATCGCAATTTTTTGCCATTGTTGAATTTTTTTCTCCATGCGTTCGCCGTCTAATTTCACACCGCAACGTTCTGACCACAGAGGCGTAATAACATTCACACCCAGTTCAACGGATTTCTGAATCGTAAATTCCATGCGTTCCCCACGGGAAATCACTTGTCCTAAATGGATCGCAAGTGGACTTTCACGATCATCTAACTGACGACTCAAAATATCGACATCAACGGATTTTTTCGTTACCGCATTGATGACCGCTTGATAGATATGGTTACTGCCATCGAAAAGTTCAAGTTGATCGCCCGGTTGCATACGTAAAACACGACCGACATGGTTAGCACCATCTTCAGAAAGTGTGCAAGAGGTGAGTGAATTAAGAGAAGTGGGATGGTAAATTCGAGGTATTCGCATAATAGAACAAATAAGTAAAAATAATTTGTTCTATCATAGCAGAAAAGCGGATGGCAAAACGTAAAATACGAAATGAAAAATTAATATTCCCACTGTGTAGGATCAATACCTAACTCACGCATAATCGCTTTTGCTTCTTCTGGAATTTCGTCACTACGTTCCTTTAACAAATCTTCATCCGTTGGTAAAGGTTGACCGGTAAAAGCATGTAAAAACGCTTCACATAACAGTTCACTGTTGGTCGCGTGACGCAAATTACGAATTTGGCGACGGGTACGTTCATTGGTCAAAATTTCAAGCACTTTAATCGGAATAGATACTGTAATTTTTTTAACTTGTTCGCTTTTTTTACCGTGTTCCGCATAAGGACTGATATATTGTCCGTTCCAATCCGCCATAATTGATTCCTAAAATAACCTTATTAATTGTCGAGATATTCTAATAAAAAAGAATAAAAATAACAATCTAGCCGTGAAGACTGCTAGATTTCTAGCACTAAAAATAGAAAAAAATAAAGGCATCTTATCGATGCCTTTTTATTCAACAAAATTAAAACGTTTTTACTAAATCTTTTAAATAAGATTTAAATTCACCACCCAGTTTATTGTGATGCAAACCATATTCGACGAAGGCTTTCATATAACCAATTTTATCGCCACAATCGTAAGAAATACCGGTCATATGGAACGCTTCTACCGTTTCTTTTTCAATTAACATATCAATCGCATCGGTTAATTGAATTTCATCACCAACACCAATCGGTGTTCTTTCCAACAAATCCCAAATTGCCGCAGAGAAAACATAACGACCCACGACTGCTAGATTAGATGGCGCTTCATCAACACTTGGTTTTTCCACAATACTATGAATTTTCGCACTTTCTCCCGGCGGAATTTCAATGCCACCGCAGTCGGCAATACCGTAGCTGCTGACAGCTTCCGGTGCAACAGGACTTACCATGATTTGGCTGGCTTTCGTTTGATTAAAGCGTTTTAACATGGCCGCGAGGTTTTCTTTTTTCTGATTAGCCGAAAATTCCGCCAATAACACATCCGGCAAGATCACTGCAAAAGACTCATCTCCAACTAACGGACGACCACATAATACGGCGTGTCCCAAGCCTTTCGCATTCCCTTGGCGAACATGCATAATGGTGACATCTTTTGGCACAATAGAACGAACTTCTTCCAAGAGTTGGCGTTTTACCCGTTTTTCTAACATCGTTTCCAATTCGAAAGAGGTATCAAAATGGTTTTCGATAGCATTTTTGGAAGAGTGAGTAACCAACACAATTTCTTTGATGCCTGCGGCAACACATTCATTTACAACGTATTGAATAAGTGGTTTATCCACCAGCGTTAACATTTCCTTCGGAATCGCCTTTGTTGCAGGTAACATACGTGTGCCTAAGCCGGCAACAGGAATAATTGCTTTCATGTCTATTTTCCTTATATAAAAAGACCGCACTTTTCTCTTCTGAAAAGTGCGGTAAGTTTTTTATGTGTTTTTACTGACGAAGTAATGCCAAAATCTCTTCAGTTTTTTCCGCCATCAGTTGTTTATCACCGCGAGTTTCCAAGTTTAAACGAACCACCGGCTCGGTATTTGATGAACGCAGATTAAAACGCCAATTCGGATATTCAATACTAATCCCGTCAATATCATCAACATGAACCGCTTCTTTTTCATATGCAGCACGTACACGCTCAATCGCGCTTTTTGCATCAGCTAAGTTGCTGTTAATTTCGCCTGGAGACGGGAATGTATTCACGCTATTGTTCACTAGCTCACCTAATGATTTACCGGTAACAGAAACAAGTTCCATCACGAGCAACCATGGGATCATACCACTATCACAATAGAAGAAATCACGGAAATAATGGTGTGCGCTCATTTCTCCGCCGTAAATAGCGTCTACTGCACGCATTTTCTCTTTAATGAAAGAATGGCCTGATTTAGACATAACAGCTTCACCGCCATTTTCTTCCACTAATTTCAGCGTATTCCAAATTAAACGCGGATCATAAATGATTTTTGCGCCTTTATTTTTTTGCAAGAAGGCTTGGCTTAACAAGCCGACAATGTAGTAGCCTTCAATAAAATTCGCGCGTTCATCAAATAGGAAACAGCGGTCAAAATCACCATCAAAGGCAATTCCCATATCCGCTTCATTTGCCAAAACCGCATCAATCGTATCTTGGCGGTTTTCCGGCAATAAAGGATTAGGAATACCATGTGGGAATGTCCCATCCGGATTGTTATGAACCTTAATAAACTCGACCGGCACTTGTTTTGCTTTAAATTGAGCTTCAATTGCGTCAATAACGTGTCCTGCCGCGCCATTACCGGCGTTAATCACTAATTTTAAAGGCTTCAACTGTGCCAAGTTAATGTAGGACAACAAGTGTTCAACGTAATCGCCGAGCACGGAAAGCTGTTTATATTCACCACGTTGAGTCACCGGTGGAAAATTATTTTCTTCCGCCAAGCGTTGAATATCCGCCAAGCCGGTATCTGCACTAATCGGACGGGAACCTTCACGTACTAATTTAAGTCCATTGTAATCCATCGGATTATGGCTTGCGGTAACTTCAATACCACCATCGGTTTTCAAAAATGACGTAGCAAAATAGACTTCCTCTGTCCCTGTTTCACCTAAATCAATTACATTAACACCGGAATCCAATAAGCCATTTGTTACCGCACTTTTTAGTTCTTTGCTCGTTAAACGAACATCTCCACCAACGACAATGGTTTTAGGCTTCAAAAACTGCCCAAATGCACGACCTATACGATACACAATATCCACGTTTAACTCTTCGCCTAAGCGACCACGGATATCGTAAGCTTTAAAGCAAGTCAATTTACTCATAACTACTCCATTTTAATTGTCCATAAAATGAAATTTGCTACTATGCTTTGTTTTCATCCTTAGCTTGATGAATACGCTGGTAAATTTCTTCTCTATGAACAGAAACATCCTTGGGGGCTTGCACGCCAATTTTTACTTGGTTGCCTCGTATATTGAGAATCGTGATAGAAACATCATCGCCGATGAGCAAGCTCTCGCCAACTTTACGGGTTAAGATCAGCATATAAACTCCTCACCTTTTATAGTTTATTTCCAACTTCCCTATTTTGCTTCCAACATCCCTATCAAACATTAAACAATACTTTGTACTTTGGCACTCATGAAATCATAAGTGCCATAATTAATTAACAAGAAACAAAGATTACAAATTTGCTTTTAACCAATCAGAGCAAACGGATAATGCTTTGTTGATATTTTGTGGTTCAGTACCACCGGCCATCGCCATATCCGGGCGACCACCGCCTTTACCACCGACTTGTTGAGCCATTAAATTCACGAGCTCACCGGCTTTTACTTTGGCAGTTAGATCCTGAGTTACGCCAACAATTAAGTTAACTTTTTCATCCAACGCGGAAGCAAACACCACGACGGCAGAGCCTAATTGATTTTTCAGGCTATCAACCATTGCACGTAAAGACTTCGCTTCAATACCATCAAGCTGCTGCACAATCACAGAAACACCATTAATTTTGACCGCACTTTTAGCCAAGTCATTACCGGCCTGAAGTGCAGCTTTCTCTTTTAATGTTTGTAACTCTTTCTCAACTTTCTTACATTTATCTTGCAACAGAGAAATCTTATCCGTAACGGAATTAACGTCCGATTTCAGTAATTCGGCGCTTTGATTCAATAAAGTTTGTTGATGTTGTAACCATTCAATCGCAGTTTCACCGGTAATCGCTTCAATTCGACGAATACCTGCTGCCACAGCAGTTTCTGTGACGATTTTAAATAATCCGATATCTCCCGTGCGTTTTGCATGAATACCACCACACAACTCAATAGAGAAATCACCCATCGTTAAGACACGAACCTGTTCGGAATACTTCTCACCGAATAACGCCATCGCACCTTTTGCTTTTGCGGCTTCCAACGCCATAATGTCGGTTTGGATTGGATTATTTGCTCTCACTTGCTGGTTCACAATACGTTCAACTTCAGCTAATTGTGCTTTGCTAATTGCTTCATGTTGAGCAAAGTCAAAACGTAACAACGTATCGGAAACAAGTGACCCTTTTTGCGCGACATGTTCACCTAATACTTGACGTAATGCAGCATGCAACAAGTGTGTTGCGGAGTGATTTAACGAAATACGTTGACGGCGAACATCGTCAACAACCGCATTTACAGACTGGCCAACAGATAAACTACCTTGGGTAAGCTCACCAATATGACCAAACACTTGACCATATTTTTGAGTGTCTTTTACGTCAAAACAAAAACCATTACCTTCTAAACGACCGATATCACCAATTTGGCCACCGGATTCTGCATAGAACGGCGTATTATCTAAAATAACTACGGCGCTTTGGCCCGCTGAAATCGATTCTACCGGATTTCCCTCATGGAAAAGTGCGGTCACTTTTGCCAGTGTTTCTGACTCAGTATATCCTTCAAAACGGGTTGTCCCGTCAACACGGATTACACTGTTATAGTCCATACCGAATTGACTTGCAGATTGTGCGCGAACGCGTTGCAATTCCATTTCACGCTCGAAACCTACTTCATCAATCGCAATACCACGCTCACGGCAAACATCTGCGGTTAAATCCAATGGGAAACCATAGGTATCATATAACTTAAAGGCCACTTCACCGGACAAGATATTCTCTTTTACATTGGCTAATGCTTCATCCAACAAGGTCAAACCACGTTCTAATGTGCGAGCAAATTGTTCTTCTTCCAAGCGCAAGAATTTTTCCACTGTCGCTTGCTGTTTTTTCACCTCTTCACCCGCTTCCGCCATCACATCAATCAGTGTTGGCACTAATTTATAGAAGAACGCTTCTGTAGCGCCAAGTAAATGCCCATGACGTACTGCACGACGAATAATACGACGAAGCACATAACCACGTCCTTCATTGGAAGGCACCACACCGTCAGCAATTAAATAAGCGCAAGAACGAATATGGTCGGCAATAACACGTAATGATTTATTGGCTAAATCTTTCTCACCGGTTAACTCAGCCACTTTGGCAATTAAGGTTTTAAAAATATCAATATCATAGTTGGAGTTGACGTGTTGCAATACCGCACTGATTCGCTCCAAGCCCATGCCGGTATCCACAGACGGTTTTGGAAGTTTCTCCATAGTGCCGTCAGCATGGCGGTTAAATTGCATGAACACGATGTTCCAGATTTCAATATAGCGGTCGCCATCCTCTTCAGGAGAACCCGGAGGGCCACCCCAAATGTGATCACCATGATCGTAGAAAATTTCAGTACAAGGGCCACAAGGACCTGTATCACCCATTTGCCAGAAGTTATCCGACGCATAAGGCGCACCTTTGTTGTCGCCAATACGAATAATACGCTCTGCAGGAATACCGATTTCTTTATGCCAAATGTTGTAGGCTTCATCATCGGTTTCGTACACGGTCACCCATAATCTTTCTTTCGGTAAGCCCAACCATTGTGGTGAAGTTAAAAATTCCCAACCGTAATGAATTGCATCTTGTTTAAAATAATCACCAAAGCTGAAATTACCTAACATTTCAAAGAAAGTATGGTGTCTGGCGGTATAACCCACATTTTCTAAATCGTTATGTTTTCCCCCCGCGCGTACACAGCGTTGTGCTGTAGTTGCTCGGGTATAAGGGCGCTTTTCTAATCCTAAAAAAACATTTTTAAATTGGTTCATCCCGGCGTTGGTAAATAATAACGTCGGATCATTGTCTGGAACCAAAGAACTACTTGCTACAACTTGATGCCCTTTACTATGGAAAAAATCAAGGTACGACTGTCGAATTTGTGCTGTTGTTTTCATGTACACGCCTTAGCTTTTAAATCTTATTAAATACCGTCAATTCACGGAGTAACTCTGTATTCTTACATATTTTTGAAATTTATAAAAAAACTTTTTATACCGCACACTTTATTTTCCTAACAATAAATAAAATAAAACCGCACTTACGCTCTGAACTCGTGAAAGTGCGGTCGGTTTTTATAATATTTTTAATAACTGGCTACGCTTTGTAATCATTCTTCACGAAGAGGAACTACGAGCATATCAATGGTAATTGAGTTCATCACCTGGCGAGTAGAAGACATCAATTTACTCCAGAAATCTTGATGGTGTCCTGTTACCAATAAATCAACATCATATTGTTCAATAGCATCTGTCAATACTTGACCTAAGTCGCCGCTACCGCTAAGTTTTTCATTAATCGGATAACCGGCTTGTTCTGCTAATTGTAATAACGCCTGTTGCGTTTCACTGGAAATACGATCCTGCATTGATACCATATTTACATCAATCAGCCCTGTATAAAGATCCGAAAAATTTACATCAACATGGATAATAGATAATTTCGCATCGTGGCGTTTTGCAACCCCCACTGCTTTTTTCAAGAGAATTGGACTTTCTTCTGAAAGATCTACTGCAACTAATACATGTTTATACATAATCGACTCCTTATCCGATCAGGGTTAATTAATCTTCATTAGTATAGTATCACTAGGTTTCAAGAAAAAATATGTGCAAGATCACATTTTGGAAAAAAGATCCTAAATGTCTTTTATGTTATTATTTTGTCTCCTTTTTCTCTCTATTTTCAAAAATATGACCTATTCAATAAACGACTTTTTAAAATTAATTGCCCAATTACGCGATCCCGTAAATGGCTGTCCATGGGATATTAAACAAAACTACCATTCCATGATTTCTTGTTTAAAAGAAGAAACCTACGAAGTCATTGAAGCAATTGAAAAAAATGATGTTGAAAATCTAAAAGAAGAACTGGGCGATTTATTACTTCAGGTAGTATTTCTGAGTCAACTTGCGACGGAAGAAAATAAATTTACGTTTGACCACGTCGTACAAAACGTAGCCGAAAAGATCGTTCGGCGCCACCCTCATGTGTTTGGCGATAAACAGGCTAAAAATGAGCAAGAAGCTTTACAAAATTGGAATGCGATGAAAGCCGAAGAACACAAAACACTTGGGCATACGTCAATTTTAGACAATATTCCACAGTCTTTTCCCGCTTTGATGCGGGCAGAAAAATTACAAAAACGCTGCTCAAAAATCGGATTTGATTGGGATAACATTTCCCCGGTCTTCACCAAAGTCGAAGAGGAATTACAAGAAGTCAGACAAGAACTTGAACGTCAGCCACAAGACCAGGAAAAAATTGAAGAGGAAATGGGGGATTTGCTCTTTGCAACCGTCAATCTAAGTCGTCATATACACTGTCAGGCAGAAGAAAGCCTACGCAAAGCTAACCAAAAGTTTGAACAACGCTTCCGTAAAGTCGAAGAGAAGTTAAAACAACAAAACCGTAGTCTTGAAGATGCAAGCTTAGTGGAAATGGATGTGCTTTGGGATGAAGTGAAGAAAGAAGAAAAACACCGCTAAAAATGACCGCACTTTCAGAAAAAAATACCGAGCAATTGCTCGGTATTTTTTGTATGAGATCAGAGAAGAACTAGTCCAAGCCCAATACTTTACGGCCGTTGATACTGGCGATATTTACCATAGCATCTAAATCAGGGAAACGGCAACCTGCAGCCAGCAAACTTAATTCTTGCCACATATCCCCTTCGCACAACGGCACCATGTAGTCACAAATATTATCCGTACCAATCGCCACCGTAATCCCTTCCGGAATCATTTCATCTGCCGGTGTTAACGCATTATGGAAAGGCATGAGTTCTTCTTTACGATTACTATCAATCCACGCCATCGGGCAAGCAATCATCATCATTTGTGCTTGGCGCATTTTTTCATATAAACGATAACGATACTCTTTGGAATGTGAGCCGATAGAAATCCCGTGAATCGCCACGACACGCCCTTGCATCCCATGTTCAATGGTTTTGTCACAAAGTTGTTCGGTTTCAATTTCGGTTGGCGAGTTAAATTGGTCCACATGCACATGACACATAATCCCTAAAGATTTCGCCTTATCCAACAAAATATCCATGGCTTCCAAACCGCGACCATAATCTAGCTCGTCGCGATACGGCAAACCACCAATCATATCCACCATTTCCGAACCAATATCAAACCATTTACGTGCGGTTGGCTCAATAACCCCTTTTAAGGTTTGGTTAGCAAATTTCAATACGATGTCATGTTTATAGACTTCGCGTGCTTTATGTGCTGCGATAATTGCACGATCTTCACACACCGGGTCGATATCAACAAAGGTTCCAAAAGCCGTCACCCCTTGCGAAATCATCAATTCGATAGATTGGCAAAAACGGGCATAGTAATCATCCACGGAAGACGTACGTTTTACTTCATCTACCAAGTCCCATTTTTGTTGTAAATTGCAACTTTGGTAAATACCAATTTTTTCCGGCGTCATGGTAAAAGCACGATCCGCGTGGGCATGAGCATTTACCCAGCCCCCTTTTTTAATGATTTCATCCCGAATATAAGTTTTAAAACTACGAACGTGATTTTTGGTCATAACGACTCCGTAATGAGTAAATTTTGGAAACGGGCAGGGAGCAAATAGAAAAAAATCCTCATAGAAGAGGATGGCTTATTAATTGAAAATAGAAAGAGGTTCAATGATAATGCATTGAAATAACGAACAATGTTATGAAAAATTCTCAGATTTTTAATTAATAACATCTTATTTGTCCTGATGGAATTGCGCGCTAGTATAAAACTCGCTGCTACAAAAATATAATTGATTTTAGCTATCGGTCAGCGACTATTTCATCATTTTTCTAAAAAAGAACGCTCCTGGCTAAAGGCTTCTAAAAATAGTCCTAGCGGTGGTCTTTCAGACGACATTTTTTGATAAGTGCGGTCGTATTTTTCATAATTTCCACGATTATCAATATGATATTGCGTACCATCCGGTTGAACAATCACACTCCAACGATAATTAGACACCAAAATCCAATCCACACTAGACGTAAGATCAAACAAATCTCGCCCTTGTGCATAATCAGCAATCGGATTTTTCACTTTAAAAATATGCTTCATCAAGGCCGGCAGTAAATCCACATGTGAGGTTAACTTAGAGACTTTGCCAACTGGTAAATCATTCCAACGAACAATCATTGGTACTTGCACTTCATCACGCGAAAAATAATTTGTTTCTTCTTTTTCCGATAATTTTTTGAATGTATAGCCATGCTCAGCAGTAATAATCACAAGGGTATTTGGCAAATCTAACTCGGGCAACAACTGTCCCAATGACGCATCAATATCTGCCAGCTGCTGCTCATATTTCTCTTGTGTAAGATTGGGTTCGATATTCAAACTTAAATAACCCCAGAACGGTTTATTCTGCACTTGTGCAGTATCCAACCAACGCGTGAAGGAAGTAATCGCAGCTTGATTACCATTCTCCGCAACAAGCTTCGTTTTTGGATAAATAGCTCGACGGAGAATACCTGCATCAACCTTTTTAGAAGAAAACACGCCTTGCAAATATTGTTGTTGTGTTAAACGTTCCACTAACACAGAAGAGGTTTTATTGCTGAGCAAGCTGTCGGTATAACTTCCATTTAGACCATAAAACAATCCGACTAACCCTGTATTATTGTTATTGCCACTACTGTAATGATTGATAAATTGTGTGGAATTCTCTGCGAATTGTGTCAAATTCGGCATTTTTTCCGCATCAATCACATCATGGCGCAAGCCTGATAGCGTGATTAATAGGATATTGGTATTTTCCTGTTGCTCAGCAAAGACTAACGGATTTTTCGGATAATCGATGGCTAAGGCATCTAATCGGCCTTCTTGTACAAGACGTTGTGCATATTCAGCTTTATCTAAGAAACCGTGTTTCTCTAAAAAAGAACGTGCCGTCATCGGATAAGACAACGGAAAATTAGAACGTTGCATGGTGATAGGACGGTATAAATAGGCATCTGCCCATGCATAAATTAGGTGAGTTGCACTAAAGGTGCAAACAAAAAAGACACCCACTGCTTTTAGCCATTTTTGGCGTTCTAAGCTACGCAGCTTTTGCCAAGACCAGCGGGAAAACAACATTTGCACCAATAAAATCAATGGCATCGGCACAAAGAAAATTTGCCAGTTGCGCGATAATTCCCCGTTCTCCGGATTCACTAAAAGATTCCAGACTAATGACGACAAGTGCAAGTTAAAACGCAAGAATACTTCGCTATCCACCAACAACAAAGTGTTGCCGATCGTTGCAAGAATGACCGTTAGCCCACGAAAAGTGCGGTGGTTTTTAACGATAAAACTTAAGGGGAATATGACCAGCAAATAAAAGGCAAAAACAATAAAACTAAAATGCCCAAGTAAGCTGATGAAGAAGTAAATTTTACCGAATAAGGTATCCGGCCAATCAATGATAAACGCATAGCGGGCACCAATAAAAATAGCCCAAAGGATATTAAAAAAAGCAAACCAGTGTCCCCAAGAAATTTTCTGTGAGGTCTCTTCACGATATTGTCTGCTTTTAAATTTCCACATATGTCGATTATTTTACTGTTTTAATAGAGTTGAGTAAGGCGTCAGCAAATGCTTGTGCTAAAACTT
This sequence comes from Aggregatibacter segnis, assembly GCF_003130075.1. Lineage (GTDB taxonomy): Bacteria > Pseudomonadota > Gammaproteobacteria > Enterobacterales > Pasteurellaceae > Aggregatibacter > Aggregatibacter segnis_A. The sequence continues at coordinate 61,278 of NZ_NRCW01000007.1, forward strand.
GTTGCTGCTGTTTGCCTACGCTACCGGTAAGTAAATTTGTGGTCATATTACCGAGAACAATTAAGGATAAGTCTAAAGGCGCCTGATGTTTCTCAAGCACTGCAATCATGTCATTTAAGATCGCATCGATTTGTTTATCTTGATATTTAGATTGGATTGCCATAGCGATAATTTACCGGTTTAAAATGCCGTTTATATTAACTGATAATTGCGCTAATCCTAACATATTTTGTTAGTTCTGTTAAAAAGTGCGGTTATAATAGCGGAAATTTTTTAGAGGCAAATTTATGAGCATTACCGTTAAACAAATCATTCTTCATCAAGTTGTTAAATCTAATGAAGAAGCTGAAAATTCTCCTCAATTAACCGCTGTTTTGCGGGAACAATTACTTGCTATCACGCCGGAAGTGGAACAAATGATGTTACAACTTCATCAAGGCTATCAAAATAAAGCCAAAGGCTATGGCATCTTTCAGGAATCATCTGTTTTTGCACAAAGTTTGAATCGTTTATTGGAAAATGAATTGGACTTTCTGCCTTTTAGCCATGAATCAACACATTTACTGATAAACGAGCTAAGCAAGTATAACTTTGCCGATAACGGTACATTGGTGCTGTGTCAGTACAATTTTTTAGCCACCGACTATTTATTTATCGCGTTGCTAGACAGCAGAATCAGTATGCTAGTCAACGAACAGTTAGAAATTCAACGTACAGAATATCTTAATATTACTCAATTCGACATTGCCGCCCGGATTAACTTGACGGATTTACAACTGAATGCCAATTCAAACCGCTATTTAACCTTCATTAAAGGTCGCGTTGGACGGAAAATCGCTGACTTTTTTATGGATTTTCTTGGTGCAGAGGAAGGATTAAATCCGCAAGTACAAAACCAATGCTTATTACAAGCGGTTGATGATTATTGTGTCCAAGGCGAATTAAACCGCGAACAAACGCAAGCGATGAAAAAACAAGTATTTGAATATTGCAAAGGTCAATTAAACAGTGGAGAAGAAATTGAATTAGCGGAACTTTCCAATGAGCTGCCGACTCTAAACCAGCAACCTTTTATCGCGTTTACCCAAGAACAAAACTATGGGCTGGAAGAAAATATTCCGCCGGTACGCACCGCACTTAAATCGTTGACCAAATTTTCTGGCTCCGGCAAAGGCGTTACCATTAGCTTTGATGCCGAATTAATTGATCAGAGAATCATTTGGGATGAGGCAGCCGATACTTTAACCATCAAAGGGCTTCCACCGAATTTACGAGATCAGTTACAGCGCCGGTTAAAAGCATTGAATTAATTTGGCAATGCACTAAACTTTCAGTATGATCATTGCAACTATTTACAGAGGATAAAAAGCAAACATGCAATTCAAATCTGTTCTAACCACACTCATTTTGGCACTCAGCGTAACAGCCTGTTCGAGCGTTAACAAAATTGTTTATCGTATTGACGTGCCGCAAGGCAACTACTTGCAAGCAGAAACTGTGGCTCAAGTTAAGACCGGTATGACAGCGCAGCAAGTTCAGTACTTGTTAGGTACACCGGTTCTCATCGATCCATACAGCAACCAAACTTGGTACTACGTTTTCCTGCAACAAAAAGCTTATGAAACACCGGAACAACATACATTGGTCGTCAACTTTGACCAACGTGGTATTGTGACTAACGTCGATTTAGATAAACCATTACCAAATAGCGGCCAAGCAGAAGTTAATAATACGATTATCAACGGACCAAGTGCTCCCTCAAAGAGCTGGTGGAAATTCTGGTAATAGTCTTAAAGTTTCATCATATAGATTGACATAAACACGGTTTTCTTTATGCCCAAAATCTTACTTGTCGATGATGATACTGAATTATCTGAATTGCTCGCCAACTTCCTGACATTGGAAGGTTTCCGGGTCACTATCGCAAAGACAGATCAAATAGCTCAGCAACTTGATCTGTCTTACGATCTTATCTTATTAGATGTTATTGCTCCCACATGGAACGGCATCGCAACTCTCAAACAAATCCGGAAACATTATTCCACACCGATTATCATCTTAAACGCCCAAAATGATGCAATGAGTCGAATCCTGTACTTAGAGCTGGGTGCAGATGATTATTTGGTAAAACCCTTTAACGCGCATGAACTCATTATCAGAATAAAAATGCTTTTGCGTCGAAGTGGACAACAAGCCAACTTTATCGAACCGTATTCCGCAACATCAGAACAAATTAAATTTGATTTATTGACGCTCCATCCGGAAACCCAGCAACTTTTTTTTGGTAGCACCCCAATTGAATTAACCCATACTGAATTTGCGTTGCTTCTCCAATTTGTTAAACGCCCGAATATATTGATGACTCGTGAAGAATTAAGTGTGGCGATCCTCAATAAGCTGTTAACGCCTTTTGATCGTGCCATAGATATGCATATGTCCAATTTACGCAAAAAATTGCCTAGCCGAGAAAATGGCTTACCTTGGTTTAAAACCGTCAGAGGCAAAGGGTATATTCTGCTTAAAAATAACTAAAACTTCACTCAAATAGACCGCACTTAAAAAATTTCCATTAAAGAAAAACCCTATTGATTTCTCAATAGGGTTCTTTTTTATAACTAAATACCTAGCAATTAATGCAGGGATGTCACCACAACCATAAAGCCTTTCAATACGGCGGCATTCACCAGGTCAATAAAGAATGCACCAACCATTGGTACGATTAAGAATGCTTTGTGTGATGGTCCAAAACGGCTCGTAATTGCTTGCATATTTGCAACAGCAGTTGGTGTAGCACCAAGACCGAAACCACAGTGACCTGCACTTAACACAACCGCATCATAGTCTTTGCCCATCATGCGATAAGTCACATAGATTGCAAATGCGGCCATTAAAACGACTTGAACCACTAAGATTACCATTACCGGTAATGCCAAGCCGGCTAATTGCCATAATTTCAAAGACATTAATGCGATAGCCAAGAACAGAGACAAACCAACGTTACCTAACACATCAACGGCCGCATCCGCCACATTAAATTTGAAGATGTGCGTTAAGGTGTTGCGAATGATTACCCCGGTGAACAAACACCATACAAAGGTCGGTAATGCAAGTGCGGTGCCTTTTGTTTGCGCATCTAAGAATTGACCGATAAGCAAACAACACGCCAACATAGTGATGGTTTCAATTAATGAACGGGTATTAATTTTACGTTGGAAAGTCGGGTGTTCAAACGCTTCTTGAATGTCGCTATTGTCTTCATTTTCCGGGCTTTCATCACGGTGCATTTTTTTCAATAAATGACGCGCTACCGGCCCACCGATAATACCACCGGACACCAAACCAAATGTCGCACAGGCCATAGCAAGCTCTGTCGCACCTTGTAAGCCAAATGTTTCAGTAAAGGTTTTGGCCCACGCTGCACCTGTACCATGACCACCGGTTAAGGTAACCGAACCGGCAATCAAACCGTAAGCAGGATCGATACCAAGCAACAAAGAACCGGCAACGCCTACAGTATTTTGTAATGCAATCAAAATCCCTGCAGCAACCACAAAAATAATTAAGGGTTTTCCACCTTTAATCAATCGGGCAAAGTTAGCACTTAAACCGATAGAAGAGAAAAAGACTAACATCATTGATGTTTGTAAATTCGTATCAAAGGTAAAAGAAATACCCCAACCTTGATATAATGCCGTTAAGATGATCGCGACAAGAAAGCCGCCAACAACAGGTTCCGGAATATTGTAGTTTTTTAATAGAGAGATACGTTTTACTAAAAAGTATCCAAGTAAGAGCACAAAGCCTGCTAAAGCAAGGGTTTCATAGGTATTAAAATTCATAGAACAGCCTCTTTCTGATGATTATTTATACGAAATCATCGTTGATGATTTGATATAAAATAAATTTATGCGAAGAATAAAAATTTCTATTAATCACAAAAGGAATTTCAATTTAACAGAAAAAAAACATCGCTTCTACAAAAAACTCAAAAAGATTTTCTCAATTTCTAACTATTTAACCAAAATGTGACCGGTCCCTCATTTACTAGACTGACTTGCATGTCCGCAGCAAATCGGCCGCATTCCACTTTCACTTTTTCACCGCACTTTTGTGCAAAATATTCATAAAGTTCGTTTGCTAACGATGGTGTTGCGCCTTTGGAAAAGCTCGGACGAAGCCCTTTTTGTGTATCCGCCACCAACGTAAATTGCGACACCACCAAGACTTCGCCGGCCACTTGTTGTATGTTCAAATTCATCTTGTCATCTACATCACTGAAAACACGATAATTCAGGACTTTCTCCGCCAACTTATCTGCCTTTTGTCGATCATCATCCTTTTCCACGCCTAACAGCACCAGCAGACCTTTGTCAATTTGCCCAACGATTTCACCGTCAACTTCCACTTTTGCACTGGAGACACGCTGAATTAATGCGATCATTTTGTTTCCTCACTTTGTTCCAAATTCATCATTTTTTTCGACCGCACTTCTGCCAACACTGCTGCTAATTGTGCGCCGAGTAACACGACCGTCCAGCTTAACTGAATCCATAGCAACATAATTGGCAGAGTGGCCATGGCGCCATAAATTAATTGATAAGACGGGAACATCACGATATACCAAGCAAAGGCTTGCTTACTCAACGTAAAAAACACCGCGGCAATCAGCGCACCGGCGGCAGAATGTTTAATACTGACTTTTTGATTCGGCACCACCATGTAAATCAGGGTAAAAATAAACCACGTGGATAAAAACGGCACAAAACTCAACAACTTCAAGCCAAAAGAAAAGTTTGACGCGCTCTCAAACATGGTTTTTACATAGGCACTGGCAGCAATACTGGCGCCAACTAACAACGGACCAAGTGTAAGAATCAACCAATAAATCGCAAAAGAGGTGAAAATTGGCCGCGTGCCGTTGTCATGCCAAATACTGTTTAGCGTACGATCGATGGAATTAATCAACATCAGCGCCACGACAATCAAGCTGATAATCCCCACCGCACTCATTTTTTTGGAATTATTCACAAATTCATCAATGTACTGTCCCACCATGTCGCTTGCCGACGGGGCAAAATTGGTGAAAATAAACTCTTTCAACGCACCGGTTACTTCATTAAACACCGGAAATGCCGAGAAAATAGAAAACACCACCATAATCAACGGCACAATGGCAAGCATGGTGCTGTACGTTAAATAACCGGCGGCTTGGGTTAATTTATTCTGATTAAAACGCTGCCAAAAGGTCGTACAAAACATTTTCCACTCAATCATAAAAAGCCTCCGCAACAATGCTTAAATTTTTTGCCGGAACCACACACGCAAGGTTGTTTCATCGTCGGCAGTGGCACGGTTGGATCGACAAAATACCAACGCCCATCAATTTTCACAAAAATCGACCGCTCATGATGAGTTTGCTCCCCTTCCTCACCTTGAAAAACGGCGTGAAATTCCACCGCACTTTGGGTTTTCGTTAAGCTTTCCGTATTCAAAATTTGCAATCCCAGCCATTGCGTTTCCTCCGCCCATGCTTGAATGGCTTGTACGTTGAGTAACGCCTGTTGGCTTGACACGGTAGTTTCCACAATATAAGACACATTTTTCAACACATAAGCGGCATAACGGGAACGCATGAGCTGCTCAGCGGTTTCAGGGAATTGCGTATGTGCATGGAAACGCCCACAACAGTCCTCATAGGATTTATTCGATTGACAAGGGCAAGCTGAATCTAAAAGTGCGGTCATATTTAACTCTGTTTTTCTTGTAATTTCATCAGTTGTGAATTTAACGAACGCTTGAACGCAGGTGCTAACACTTCAAGCGCCAAGGCTTGCTCAAGCTCATCGGTATGATTGGGGGACGACAATAAACGGTTCAAATGACGAATGGTAAATTCAGGATGCGGACGGCTCAATAATACGAGCCGATCACCTTGATGAATTACGCCCGCTTGTACCACCCGTACATACCAACCTGACCAACCGGAACGATACACAGTTTGTTGTGTATTTGAATTATTGGTATTTTTCGACAAGCGCTCACAAGGTTTACGCGGCTGCGACACTTCCACCACGCAAGAACCGATTTGAAAACGATCTCCTACGCATACGGAATCTTCGTTTAATTCAGAAACCACAAAATTCTCGCCGTAAATCGCCGTGCCCTGATAAGAAAAATTTTCATCCAATAACGCATTTAACGCAGAAAAAGAATCTGCCGACATAAAAAAGAGCGCTTTATCCACGCCACCGTGATGGGCTTTTAGGCCCACATCATTGCCTTCCGCCCCTAGCGCATGAATATTCACAGCTTCTACCGGTTGCTTGCGAATGGCGCTTTCATAACACGAACCATCCGCAAATGTTAAAGACTGCACTTGACCGATTTTAATCACTAAAATTTCCGCATTGGACATACGTTACCTCAAACTGCATAAATGAAATGAGGCAAATTATACCGTAAAAACATAATCTTTTTTGACCCCACTGACTTTTTTAAATATCATTCTTTGCACAATACGCAATCAATTAGGAATAACAAAATATGCAATATTTACTCGCCCAAACCAGCCAAAACCAACAACTCGGCATTACCGCGAAAATGGCTAACCGCCACGGTTTAATCGCCGGCGCCACCGGCACAGGTAAAACCGTGACATTACGCAAAATGGCGGAAGCCTTTAGTGACGATGGCGTGCCGGTGTTTTTAGTGGATGTGAAAGGCGATCTTTCCGGCTTAGTGCAACCGGGCGCGATGCAAGGCAAAATCGCCGAGCGTATTGAACAATTCAATTTAGGCGGCGAAAGCTATTTGAGTGGTTATCCTGTTTCCTTCTGGGACGTGTTCGGTGAAACCGGCATTCCGCTCCGTACCACCATTTCCGAAATGGGGCCGTTGTTGCTCTCCCGTTTATTAAACCTCAACACGACGCAAGAAGGCTTGCTCAACCTCGTGTTCCGTGTGGCGGATGACAAAGGCTTATTGCTTATCGACCTAAAAGACCTGCGCGCTATGCTGAAATATGTGGCGGAAAATGCCAAAACCTTCCAAGTGGAATATGGCAACGTGTCCGCCGCCAGCGTGGGCGCCATTCAACGTGCCTTATTAACCTTAGAAAACGAAGGTGCGGCCAATTTATTCGGCGAACCGGCTCTGAACTTAGATGACTGGCTACAAACCCGTGATGGTCGCGGTGTCATCAATGTACTGAATTCGGAAAAATTAATTAACTCTCCACGTATGTACAGTGCGTTCTTGCTTTGGTTAATGGCAGAATTGTTTGAACAATTGCAGGAAGTGGGCGACCCCGACAAACCGAAATTTGTGATGTTCTTTGACGAAGCACATTTACTGTTTGACGGTGCACCAAGCGTGTTGGTGGATAAAGTGGAGCAGGTCGTGCGTTTAATTCGTTCCAAAGGCGTGGGCATTTATTTCGTGACCCAAAACCCGTTGGATTTACCGGACACCGTGCTCGGTCAATTAGGTAACCGCGTACAACACGCCTTGCGCGCCTTTACGCCACGCGATCAAAAGGCGGTGAAATCAGCCGCGGAAACCTTCCGTTCCAACCCGAAGATAAACGTGGTTGAAACCATTTCAACACTCGGCGTAGGCCAGGCATTAGTCTCGTTCTTAGATGAAAAAGGTATGCCGACACCGGTGGAAATTGCTTACATTTTCCCACCGAAAAGCCAATTAGCGCCAATTACTGCCGAACAACGCACCGCTTGGGTGAAAGACGACGATTTGTATGCCTTCTATAAAGATTATGTGGATAACGAATCTGCTTTTGAGGTGTTAAACCAACAAGCGGATTTAGCCGCTGTAGCGCAAAAACAAGCGGAACAAGCCAAGCAGGAAGAAGAAAACGGCATTATGGGTAGCCTCAGCCGCATGATTTTCGGCACCAAAAAACGTGGCGAACAACTAACCGTAACTGAAGAATTGGTCAGTGGCGTAGCAAAATCCGTGGGACGCAACATCTGCAATCAAATCACCAAACAAATTATGCGTGGGATTTTGGGCGCGTTTAAAAAATAAAATTCATCCGAAAAATGAACCGCACTTTTTGATATTCACTGACGATATTCTCTAAAAAGTGCGGTCATTTTTTTTAATGTTTTTCACTCTTCATTACTCAGTCTTTAATCAAGAATAATTCTCATCTATAATCACACCTATTAATAAGAGAAATCACTTTCCCACGACGGCAGTTTACGCCGTACTGCCCGCCATAGCTTTATTCCACTGCAAACAAGCAGGATAAACATAAGGAGTAACTATGTTTCAAATTCAAGATGCGGTCAGCGAAACCCTGCTTATTCCGCTATATATGCGTTATCGAGAATCATTAAAACCCAATCCGATTATTCATGATGAATCGGCGCTGCGCCTGATTCCGCAAATCGATTATGATTTCAGTAAATTTGATACCGCCGTACACAGTTCCGTAGGTTCGGCGATTCGCGCCGCATATTTGGATAACGTGACTAAAGACTTTATTCAACACCATCAACAACCGATTATCGTGATGGTCGGCTGCGGGCTGGATGCGCGTCATGAGCGTGTTGGTGATATCGGCAAAAACATTCCTTTCTATGAACTGGATTTGCCTGATGTCATTGCATTACGCAAGCAAATGATGCCGCCGGCGGAAAACGAAATTTTATTGCCTGCGTCAGCCTTTGAAACGGATTGGATGGATGCATTGCGGGCGCAATACCCATACGCTTCGTTTTTATTTGTGATTGAAGGGGTGTTGATGTATTTCACTAAGTCGCAGGTAAAAAAACTGTTTAAAGATTTAGCCGCCCGTTTTAGCGGCGGAGAAATCGTTTTTGATATCGGTAGCACTTGGATGAGCCGCAATTCGCAAAAACATCACGATGTAATAAAACACATGCGGGCAAAATTTGATTACGGCTGTGATGACGATCATGAAATGGAGCATTGGGCAAATAATCTGCAACTGATCTCGGCAAAATATATGCCCGATTTCCCGGCTTGGAAACGTGTCGGTTTGCTAAAAGTCGCCATCATGTGGCTCGTTCCGACAATCCGCAAATCCTACCGTTTCCTGCGCTATAGAATTACCTAAAACTTGAGGTAAAAAAAGACCGCACTTTGATTTTGTCATTCAAAGTGCGGTCAGAATTTCAAACGTTTTTCGGGATTATTCCACTGTTACCGCCTTCGCCAAGTTACGAGGCTGATCCACATCGGTGCCTTTGATTAAGGCAATGTGGTAGGCCAATAATTGCATCGGCACGGTGTAATAAATCGGCGCGGTGATTTCGCTTACCGTCGGCATGGTGATAATTTTCATGCCATCGGCTTCGGTAAATCCGGCTTCTTTATCGGCGAAAACATACAACTGACCGCCACGGGCACGTACTTCTTCAATGTTGGATTTGATTTTTTCCAATAATTCATTGTTTGGCGCCACCACAATTACCGGCATATCGGCATCGATTAATGCTAATGGACCATGCTTCAATTCACCGGCAGCATAGGCTTCTGCGTGAATGTAAGAAATTTCTTTTAATTTTAGCGATGCTTCCATGGCTATCGGGTAAAACGCGCCACGACCTAAAAATAACGCATGGTTCTTTTCAGCAAAATCTTCCGCGAGCTGCTCAATGTGTTGATCAAAAGCCAGGGCTTTTTCAATTTCTGCCGGTAATGCTTCTAACGCTTTCACGATCTCCTGTTCTTTCTCAGCCGAGAGCGTGCCTTTCGCTTTACCAACCGCGACCACCAACATTAATAACGCGGCTAACTGTGTGGTAAAGGCTTTGGTGGATGCCACGCCGATTTCCACGCCTGCACGGGTCATGAAGGCTAAATCCGATTCGCGTACCAAAGAAGAGCTGGCAACGTTACAAATCGTCATGGCCGCCATGTAGCCTTTTTGTTTCGCCAAGCGTAACGCCGCCAAGGTATCGGCGGTTTCACCGGATTGGGAAATCGTAATCAACAAACTGTTCGGGCGGGTCACAAATTTGCGATAACGGAATTCGGAAGCGATTTCCACATCACAACTGATACCGGCTAAACTTTCAAACCAGTAGCGCGACACCATGCCGGAATTGTAAGAGGTTCCACAAGCGACAATTTGAATGTGTTCCACTTTCTCTAAAATGTCTTTTGCACCGTTGCCAATGGATTGAATGACTAAATTATCGTGAGTCAAACGACCTTGCATGGTATTCACTAGCGCAGTCGGTTGTTCATAAATTTCTTTCTGCATGTAATGGCGGAATTTTCCTTTCTCCGCGGCGTCATTTTCGGCGTTGGAATCATGCAGACTGCGCTCTACTTTATTACCGTCACAATCATAAATGTCCACAGAACGACGGGTAATTTCCGCAATATCGCCTTCTTCCAAATAAATGAAGCGACGGGTAACGCTTAACAACGCCAACTGATCGGAGGCCAAGAAGTTTTCACCAATCCCAAGACCGATAACCAATGGGCTACCGGAACGAGCCGCCACTAAATGTTCCGGATGCATGCGATCCATCACGACCATGCCATACGCGCCGGTCAGTTGCTTCACCACACTTTGTACCGCAGCCAATAAACTTTCTGTACTGCGCATTTCCCACTCCACCAAATGCGCAATCACCTCTGTGTCGGTTTGAGAAGTAAAAATATAACCACGGGATTTTAGCAATGTCCGTAATTCTTCATAATTTTCGATAATACCGTTATGTACCACGGCAAAATTACCGGAAACGTGCGGGTGGGCATTATCTTCCGAAGGGGCGCCATGAGTTGCCCAACGGGTATGCGCAATGCCAGTGCCCCCAATAATCGGCGATTTTTCTACCGCCTCATCAAGCGCTTTGACCTTACCTAAGCAACGAATACGTCGTAATTCGTGCTGTGCATCCACCACCGCTAAACCGGCCGAGTCATAACCGCGATATTCAAGACGATGTAATCCGTTAATTAAAATTTCTGCAACATCACGTTGAGCGACTGCACCAACAATTCCACACATAAATTTTGCTCTCCTAAATTCAATTTAAAAAAACACTCATCAAAACGACCGCACTTTTAAGCACAAATAACTTCCACGCCATGTGCCTCTATGCGTTTTTTACTTTCTTCCGACAACAAATTGTCCGTAATCAACACATCAATTTGTTGCCATACCAATTCAACGTTAGGCATCTTCCGCCCTATTTTTTGTGATTCCACCATCACAATCACTTCACGAGCGACCTCTGCCATCACCTGGCTTAAGCCAACTAACTCGTTAAACGTTGTCGTTCCTCGCTCAAAATCAATCCCATCAGCCCCAATAAACAACTGATCAAAGTTATAGGAACGCAATACTTGTTCCGCAACTTTACCTTGAAAAGACTCTGAAGCTTTATCCCATGTCCCCCCCGTCATTAATAAGGTAGGTTCATTTTCTAGGGAACGCAGTTCATTCGCCACATACATAGAATTGGTCATCACCACCAATCCTTGCTTGTTGTTCAACTGTTTAATCAACGCCGCCGTAGTGGTGCCGCTATCAATAATAATGCGATTGTGATCTAAAATACGTTCTGCTGCCCGTTTAGCAATCGACAACTTTCGTTCCGAAAGAAAATCTTCTTGCTCATCTTCAATGAGTTCTTGCGGGATTAATATCGCCCCACCGTAACGGCGCACTAAAAAACCATTGTTTTCTAACACCGTTAAGTCTTTACGAATCGTCACTTCCGATGTATCAAACAATTGGACAAGCTGATCAACGCTAACTTCTCCGCGTTCCAGTAATAATTGCATGATGCCGTGGCGGCGTTGTTGGGTATTGCGAGGCTGAATGTGTCGTTTAGTCATTTCCAAACCAAAATAGTTCCAGTTAAATTTCGATTCGAAAGTTTATAGTCATTTAGAAAGGATGTAAATAAAAAGATAGGCAACAAAAAACCCTGTTTACTGGAAACAGGGCTTGAAGATTAAATATCAGAACTAATTATTTAACAGCATCTTTTAATGCTTTACCAGAAACGAATGCCGGCACTTTAGAAGCCGCAATTTTAATTTCTGCGCCAGTTTGCGGATTACGACCGGTACGTTCTTTGCGCGCATTTACTTTAAATGTACCGAAACCGATTAATTGTACGGCATCACCTTTCTTTAAACTTTCGGTGATTGCATCTAAAGTTGCTTCTAAAGCTGCTTTAGCTTGTTTTTTATTTAATTCAGCGGCGCTTGCAATAGCATCAATTAAATCTGTTTTGTTCATAGATTAGTACCTTCTATTTTTAAAAATTTAACAGTGGCTGAATAAGTATTTTAAGATACCTTATTCAATAAGCCAGAATCACTGCAATGAGTGCAGGCAAAGCTTAATCTAAGTTGCCTTGAAAACAAAGCAGGATTTTTAAAATTTGTGGAAAAAATCACATTATTGGTCAATTTTTACACATATATTTGAAACTCCCACCTCGCGTAACTCATTTTTTAAATCAGAAATCAACTCAACGTTGTGTTTTTCAGCCTCTTTCAATGTACGATAAATCAGCCATTGCACGTCTAATTCCTGCTGAATTTCTTCCGTTTCCTTTAATTCTGCTTCGGATAATTCACGGCCATTTTGCTCGACTAATAAATCGGCCACCGTTTGCAGAGAAAGTTCACTCAACTTAACTGCTTGCATACATGAATCGCCGGCGATGATCGTATGCAACACTTCAGCAAGCCCCTCACAGGCATCCAACGCCGGTACGACACCGTAAAAATCATAGTCATTCACATCGGGAATAATGTTTTCTAACTTCTCTAACTGATTTTCAAAATTGATGTTGGCATCTTTAACCGTTAAATATTCCCACACTAAATTCAAAATATTGTGATATACCTTGGCATTTTGTGGCTGTTCTGTGATTTGGCAGAATAAATGGTAGTTGGGATACATTCGCTCACATAAGCACGCCATAAAAGTTAAATGCTGCCAAGTGGCGAGATTTTCTAAACGTTTCTGAATCGGATTTCGCATCATTTTTTCTCCGCACTTTAGCGATGATAAGGTTTAGAGAGTTGATGTACGGCATCTACCAACACTTTCGGGCTTTCTTCCGGCACATCCTGATGAATGCCATGCCCAAGATTAAATACGTGACCACTCCCTTCACCAAACGCCGCTAAAATTGACCGCACTTCGTCTTCAATTCGGCCGGCAGGCGCATAGAGCACGCTCGGATCCATGTTGCCTTGCAATGCCACTTTATGCCCTACGCGGCGGCGTGCCTCGGCGATATCCACCGTCCAATCCAAGCCTACCGCATCACAACCGGTGTCAGCAATGGCTTCTAACCATAATCCGCCCCCTTTGGTAAATAAGGTGACCGGCACACGACGCCCCTTATGCTCGCGAATCAAACCATCCACGATTTTGTGCATATAACGTAAAGAAAACTCGGGATACTCACGATACGCCAACACGCCGCCCCATGTATCAAACACCATGACCGCCTGCGCACCGGCTTTAATTTGCGCATTTAAGTAAAGAATCACGCTGTCTGCCAGTTTATCTAACAAGGCGTGTAATAAGTGCGGTTCGCTATACAGCATTTTTTTAATTTTCGTAAAGGCTTTAGAAGAACCGCCTTCCACCATATAAGTGGCCAATGTCCACGGACTACCGGAAAAGCCGATAAGTGGCACTTCACCATTGAGTTCACGACGAATCGTGCGCACTGCATTCATCACATATTGCAGTTCTTGTTCCGGATCCGGAATAGGTAAATTTTCCACCGCACTTTTGCTGTCAATAACCCGTTCAAATTTCGGCCCTTCACCGGCACCAAAGCTTAAGCCGAGACCCATGGCATCAGGAATCGTTAAAATATCGGAAAATAAAATCGCGGCATCCAAAGCATAACGGCGCAACGGTTGTAATGTCACCTCACAAGCCAAATCCGCATTACGACACAAAGACATAAAATCACCGGCTTGCGCACGAGTGGCTTTGTATTCCGGCAAATACCGCCCCGCTTGGCGCATCATCCAAATCGGCGTCATATCCACAGGTTGACGTAAAAGGGCTCTTAAATAACGGTCATTTTTTAATGTGCTCATAAAACCTCATGATTTATTTTTATCTTGTTGACATAAAACAAGCGTTGCTTCAATTAATTTACGCGCAATAGTGCCATGTGGCGGCAATTCCGGCAAAGGCTGTTCGCAATCAAACCACTGTGCATCGTAAATTTCTTCCGGTTGGATGTGAATTTCTCCTGACGCATAATCAGCCAAAAAGCCCACCATTTGCGAATTAGGAAATGCCCATGGCTGATTACCAACATAGCGTAAATTTTTCACTTTAATCTGTGTTTCTTCCCAAACTTCACGGTGCACAGCCTCTTCAAAGGTTTCACCCACTTCTACAAAACCTGCCAGCGTCGTGTACATACCGCCTTTGTGGCGCATATGATTTGCTAACAAAATTTGCGAACCACGCCGAACGGCAACAATCACACAAGGGCAGATTACAGGATAAGTGCGAAAGCCGCAAACTTGACATTGTACCGCCCACTCATCCGATCTTTGTTCGGTTTTACCACCGCACTTGCCACAAAATTGATGCGTTTGGTAAAAATGATTTAATTCCACGCCACGAGCAAGCAGATTAAATTGCTCCTGCGGCAATGAAAGCTGAGCGCGTAAGGAAAAATACACACGCGCATCGTTCAGTTGAGGCTCCACGAGATATAACGGTTGCGCTGACCACTCACCAAGAAAAAGCGCATGATGCCCTGTTAAACCTAATTCAGCCGCAGAACCAAAAGGAAGATTGCCATCAACAAGATGTATGGTGGAACCCTGCGTAAAAAGCCAAAAACCCTTGTCTTCAGCTTGAATTAATTTCATTTTTTAACACCCGTTTACATACGTGAAAAACGCTTAAATTTTCCACCGCACTTTGTTGTTCTGAGAAGAAAAAAGTGCGGTCATTATAAAAGGTATTTTTTTATTTAGCGAATCATGCCCATAAAAAAACCCGAGGTTTAGCTCGGGTTTTTATACGAAGGAATATTATTCCGCGTGCTCGTCATCTTCTACCATGTTTAACATTTCAGTTAAGCTGGCGGAAGCATCTTCAGAAGTCATGATGAATTCAGAAGCAATTTCTTCTTCATCCGCTGCCGATAATCTTACCGGCACCTCTTCATCAGCGATAACTGCCAGGTTTTTGTGACGATTTTGGTGATACGCAAAACCGGTACCCGCCGGGATCAGACGACCCACGATGACGTTTTCTTTCAAGCCGCGTAATTCATCGCGTTTACCTGCTACTGCTGCTTCCGTTAACACACGTGTAGTTTCTTGGAAGGATGCCGCAGAGATGAAGGACTCGGTTGCCAAGGACGCTTTGGTAATACCTAATAATTCGCGTTCAAATTCCACCGGTGGTTTGCCTTCCGCTTCACGTTTACGGTTAACGATTTTCACGCGAGCCACTTCCACTTGTTCCCCTTCAAGGAATTCGGAGTCATAAGCTTTGGTGACAATCGCTTTACGCAACATTTGGCGTACTATAACTTCGATGTGTTTATCGTTAATTTTTACCCCTTGTAAGCGGTAAACTTCTTGGACTTCATTCACGATATATTCGGTTACCGCGTGTACACCGCGTAAACGTAAGATGTCATGTGGCGTTTCCGCACCGTCGGAGATTAAATCACCGCGTTCTACCATTTCACCTTCGAATACGTTCAATTGACGCCATTTTGGAATCATTTCTTCGTACACTTCGCCTTCTGCCGGGGTAATCAACAAGCGACGTTTACCTTTGGTTTCTTTACCGAAGGACACGATACCGGAGATTTCCGCTAAAATCGCAGGCTCTTTCGGTTTACGCGCTTCAAACAAGTCTGCCACGCGTGGAAGACCACCGGTAATATCTTTCGTTCCCACAGATTCTTGCGGAATACGTGCTAACGGATCACCGATATGCACTTCTGCACCGTCATCTAGGGTCACGATAGCTTTACTTGGTAAGAAGTATTGCGCTACAACATCAGTACCCGGAATGACAATATCGTTACCTTTGTCATCAACCAGTTTAATCGCCGGACGTAAGTCTTTACCTGCTGTTGCACGTTCACCCACGTCTTGCACCACAATAGAAGAAAGACCGGTTAATTCGTCGGTTTGACGGGTAACAGTTAAACCATCCACGATATCCACGAATTTTACAAAACCGCTCACTTCAGAGATAACCGGCATAGTATGCGGATCCCAGTTAGCAATGGTTTCACCGGCATTTACATCTTGCTGATCGCCTTTGTTCAAAATGGCACCGTAAGGCACTTTATAGTGTTCTTTGGTACGACCGAAGGTATCCACAACGGTTAGTTCGGTATTACGAGACGTTAACACCAATTTACCTTCGTTATTTGTAACAAATTTCGCATTGGCCAAACGCAATGTACCGTTGTTTTTCACTTGTACGCTAGACTCTTTGGCTGCTGCAGATGCCGCACCACCGATGTGGAACGTACGCATGGTTAACTGTGTTCCCGGCTCACCGATAGATTGTGCCGCAATAACACCCACAGCTTCACCTTGGTTAATCAGGTGACCGCGCGCTAAGTCACGACCGTAACATTTCGCACACACACCGAAGTCGGTATTACAGGTTACAACAGAACGTACTTTCACGCTGTCCACAGAATTTTCGTCTAATACGTCACACAATTTTTCATCTAATAAGGTATTGCGTGGAATTAACACTTCTTCTGAGCCAGGTTTTAAGATGTCTTCAGCAACCACACGGCCTAAAACTTGTTCGCGTAGAGGCACTTTTTCATCGCCACCTTCGATTAACGGGGTCATCACGATACCTTCGTGTGTACCACAGTCATCTTCTACGATAACGAGGTCTTGTGCTACGTCAACCAAACGACGGGTTAAGTAACCGGAGTTCGCTGTTTTCAGCGCGGTATCCGCCAAACCTTTACGCGCACCGTGGGTAGAAATAAAGTATTGTAAAACGTTCAAACCTTCACGGAAGTTTGCCGTAATCGGGGTTTCGATAATGGAACCGTCCGGACGTGCCATCAAGCCACGCATACCCGCTAACTGACGAATCTGTGCTGCAGAACCACGCGCACCGGAATCCGCCATCATAAAGATGCTGTTGAAGGACGCTTGTTTTTCCGGCTTCCCTTCACGGTTAATGACTTCTTCCGTAGAAAGGTTTTCCATCATGGCTTTAGCAACACGTTCGTTGGCGGCAGCCCAAATATCGATCACTTTGTTATAGCGCTCACCGGCAGTCACAAGACCAGATTGGAATTGTTCCTGAATTTCAGCCACTTCTTCTTCCGCTGCAGAAATAATTTCGTATTTCTTCGCTGGAATGACCATATCATCGATACCAACAGAAGAACCGGAACGAGCAGCATAAGCAAAACCGGTATACATAATGTGGTCAGCAAACATAACGCTGGCTTTCAAGCCTAAACGACGATAGCTTTCATTAATTAATTTAGAAATCGCTTTTTTACCAAGTGTTTGGTTAAACAAGCTAAACGGCATACCTTTCGGCGCGATCATCCATAAAATCGCACGGCCGATAGTGGTATCGGTTAACGTCGTTTTGGATTCAAACTCACCGGCCTCGTTTTTCACATACTCTGTAATACGCACTTTCACGCGAGAATGTAATTCTGCTTGACCTGTGCGATAAGCTTTTTCTGCTTCGCGCGGGTCTTGCAATAACATGCCTTCACCTTTACCGTTCACTTTTTCACGAGTCATGTAGTAAAGACCCAACACCACGTCTTGTGATGGAACGATAATCGGATCACCGTTTGCCGGAGAAAGGATGTTGTTCGTAGACATCATTAACGCACGCGCTTCTAATTGCGCTTCCAACGTTAACGGTACGTGTACCGCCATTTGGTCACCATCGAAGTCCGCGTTGAACGCCGCACAAACAAGTGGGTGTAATTGAATCGCTTTACCTTCGATTAAGATCGGCTCAAATGCTTGGATACCCAAACGGTGCAATGTTGGTGCACGGTTCAATAGAATCGGGTGTTCACGAATAACTTCAGCCAAGATATCCCAAACGATAGCGTCTTCACGCTCCACCATTTTCTTCGCGGCTTTAATCGTCGTTGCATAACCACGGCTTTCTAATTTCGCATAGATAAACGGACGGAATAATTCCAATGCCATTTTCTTCGGCAAACCACATTGGTGTAAGCGTAAGTATGGACCTACGGTAATTACGGAACGACCGGAGTAGTCAACACGTTTACCCAACAAGTTTTGACGGAAACGACCTTGTTTACCTTTAATCATATCCGCTAATGATTTTAACGGACGACGGTTAGAACCGGTAATTGCACGACCGCGACGACCGTTATCTAACAACGCGTCAACGGACTCTTGTAACATACGTTTTTCGTTACGCACGATAATATCCGGTGCGATTAAATCTAATAAACGTTTTAAACGGTTGTTACGGTTGATTACGCGACGGTATAAATCGTTCAAGTCGGAAGTCGCAAAACGACCACCGTCTAACGGCACTAACGGACGTAAATCCGGTGGAAGCACCGGCAATACGGTCATCACCATCCATTCCGGTTTATTGCCGGACTGTAAGAAGGCTTCCAATAATTTTAAGCGTTTAGTGATTTTCTTACGTTTGGTTTCGGAATTGGTTTCTTGTAATTCTTCGCGTAAATTTTCGCATTCCGCTTCCAAATCGATGCCGCGCAATAAGGCTTGAATGGCTTCCGCCCCCATTTTAGCATCGAACTCATCTTGCCAACGGTCTTCCGCGTCAAGGTATTGTTCTTCGGTTAACAACTGACCGCGCTCAAGATCGGTCATACCCGGTTCGATCACAATGTAAGATTCAAAATAAAGCACGCGTTCAATATCACGCAACGGCATATCTAACAATAAACCGATACGGGACGGTAGGGATTTTAAGAACCAAATGTGCGCCACCGGTGAAGCCAATTCAATGTGCCCCATACGTTCACGACGAACTTTAGTTTGAGTGACTTCTACGCCACATTTTTCACAAATCACAC
The DNA here is from genome assembly GCF_003130075.1 of Aggregatibacter segnis. Classification (GTDB taxonomy): domain Bacteria; phylum Pseudomonadota; class Gammaproteobacteria; order Enterobacterales; family Pasteurellaceae; genus Aggregatibacter; species Aggregatibacter segnis_A. The sequence continues at coordinate 80,342 of NZ_NRCW01000007.1, forward strand.
CGCGGTGTTTTAAGCGTTTGTACTTACCGCACAAACATTCGTAATCTTTTACCGGTCCGAAGATACGGGCACAGAAAAGACCGTCACGTTCCGGTTTAAAGGTACGATAGTTGATTGTTTCAGGCTTTTTAACTTCACCGTATGACCAAGAACGGATCATGTCAGGTGAGGCTAAACCGATTTTAATCACATCAAAATCTTCAGCGGTTTTTGATTGTGCTTTTAAAAACTTAACTAAGTCTTTCACAGATTTGCTCCTGTCGGAGTTAAACTTATTCAAGTGCGGTCGTTTTTCAAAACGCTTTTAAAATCGACCGCACTTGGGCTCAATAGGGGGTCAATACCCTGACTTATTCTTCGTCCAAGTCGATGTTGATACCAAGTGAACGGATTTCTTTCATAATTACGTTGAAAGATTCCGGTGTACCCGGATCCATGTGTTGGTTGCCGCTGACGATGTTTTTATACATCTTCGTACGACCGTTCACATCATCGGATTTCACGGTTAACATTTCTTGTAAGGTATAAGCTGCACCATAAGCTTCAAGTGCCCACACCTCCATCTCACCGAAACGTTGACCACCGAATTGCGCCTTACCACCCAACGGTTGTTGAGTAACAAGACTATAAGAACCGGTTGAACGCGCGTGCATTTTGTCATCAACCAAGTGGTTCAATTTGAGCATATACATGTAACCTACCGTTACCGGACGCTCGAATTTCTCACCTGTACGACCATCATAAAGGGTAATTTGACCGGAAGTCGGTAAACCACCAAGCTCTAATAAGCCTTTAATTTCTTTTTCATGGGCACCGTCAAATACCGGTGTCGCAATCGGCAAGCCTTTACGCAAGTTTTGTGCTAAACGCATTACTTCTTCGTCTGTAAAGGTGCTGAGATCCACTTTTTGTGAACCGCCGCCAAGGTCATAGGCTTTCTGCATGTATTCACGCAATTTCGCGATAGATTGTTGTTGTTTAATCATCGCGTTAATTTGATCGCCGATACCTTTTGCCGCCAAACCTAAGTGAGTTTCTAAGATCTGACCGATATTCATACGGGACGGAACGCCCAGCGGGTTCAATACAATTTCAACAGGTTGACCGTTTTCATCGTATGGCATGTCTTCCACAGGGTTAATTTTTGAGATAACCCCTTTGTTACCGTGACGACCCGCCATTTTATCACCCGGTTGAATTTGACGTTTCACCGCCAAGTACACTTTAACGACTTTCAACACGCCCGGTGCCAAATCGTCGCCTTGGATAATCTTGTTGCGTTGAACTTCCAATTTACGTTCAAATTCTTTGCGTAATTCTTCGTGTTGTTCCGCTAACTGCTCTAATTGGTGTTGTTTTTCCTCGTTATCCAAGGTTTGTTCCAACCATTTAGTGCGGTCTAATTTATCTAAGGATTTCGCATCGAAACCACCGGATAACAATAGGTTGCGGACACGCATAAACAAGCCGGCTTCCAAAATCTCAAACTCTTCGCTCAAGTCTTTTTTCGCTTGTTTTAATTGCATTTCTTCGATTTCTAACGCACGTTTGTCTTTTTCTACGCCATCACGGGTAAACACTTGTACGTCAATAACGGTACCGGAAACGCTGTTTGGTACGCGTAAAGAAGAGTCTTTCACATCAGACGCTTTTTCACCGAAGATCGCGCGTAATAATTTTTCTTCCGGAGTTAATTGGGTTTCACCTTTTGGTGTCACTTTACCCACCAAAATATCGCCGCCCTTCACTTCTGCACCGATATACACGATACCGGATTCGTCTAATTTACTTAATGCAGCTTCACCGACATTAGGAATATCTGCAGTAATTTCTTCTGCACCTAATTTGGTATCACGTGCCACACAAGAAAGCTCTTGAATGTGAATAGTGGTGAAACGATCTTGTTGTACGACACGTTCGGAAACTAACATGGAGTCTTCGAAGTTATAACCGTTCCACGGCATAAACGCCACACGAATATTTTGACCGAGTGCCAACTCACCTAAATCGGTAGAAGGACCATCCGCCAAAATTTCACCACGCTCAACCGGCTCGCCTAATTCCACACAAGGAATTTGGTTAATACAGGTGTTTTGGTTAGAACGGGTATATTTGATTAAGTTATAAATATCAATACCGGCTTCGCCCGCAACGGTTTCGTCTTCATTGACTTTCACCACAATACGGGAAGCGTCCACGTATTGAATCGTACCACCGCGTTTTGCAACAACCGCAACACCGGAGTCAAGCGCTACCGCTTTCTCAATACCGGTACCGACTAATGGTTTGTCTGCACGCAAGGTTGGCACTGCTTGACGTTGCATGTTCGCACCCATCAAGGCACGGTTCGCATCGTCATGCTCTAAGAACGGAATTAATGCTGCCGCCACAGAAACCACTTGTTGTGTTGAAACGTCCATATAGTGAATTTCTTCAGGTTTATAAAGACCTGATTCACCATGTTCACCACGACAGGTGACAAATGCATCGGTAAAGCGGAACTCTTCATCAAGATTTGAGTTCGCCTGTGCGATAACGTATTTACCTTCTTCAATCGCAGAAAGGTATTCAATTTCTTCAGTCACTTGGCCATTGACAACTTTACGATATGGCGTTTCTAAGAAACCATAGTCGTTGGTACGCGCATAAACGGAAAGAGAGTTAATCAAACCGATGTTCGGACCTTCAGGGGTTTCAATCGGACACACGCGACCATAGTGAGTCGCATGGACGTCACGCACTTCAAAGCCGGCACGCTCACGAGTTAAACCGCCCGGACCCAATGCAGAAATACGACGTTTGTGTGTAACTTCTGATAACGGGTTGTTTTGGTCCATAAATTGAGATAATTGAGATGAACCAAAGAATTCTTTCACTGCAGCAGAAATCGGTTTCGCATTAATTAAATCTTGTGGTGTAACAGCTTCCAAATCACCTAAAGACAAGCGCTCTTTCACTGCACGCTCAACACGCACTAAGCCAATACGGAATTGGTTTTCTGCCATTTCACCCACAGAACGAATACGACGGTTACCTAAGTGGTCGATATCATCCACTTCACCACGACCGTTACGAATTTCGATCAATTTCTTCATGACACTGACGATATCTTCGTTACTTAATGTGCCACTGCCGGTGGTTTCTTCAATCCCTAAAGAGCGGTTAAATTTCATGCGGCCTACCGCAGACAAGTCATAACGGTCGGAAGAGAAGAATAAATTCTCAAATAACGCTTCTGCCGCTTCTTTTGTCGGTGGCTCACCCGGACGCATCATACGGTAAATTTCCACTAACGCGCTTAAACGATCGCTAGACGGATCAACACGTAATGTTTCGGAAATATATGGGCCGTAATCCAAGTCATTTGTGAATAAGGTTTCAACTGTGGTATAGCCTGCTTGTGCTAATTTCGCCAATACCTCAAGAGAAAGCTCCATATTCGCCGCACAAACTAATTCGCCGGTATCTAAATTGACATAGTCTTTCGCAGCAACTTTACCCACGATATATTCCGTCGGTACGTCTACTTGTTTAATATGATCTTTTTCTAATGCTTTAATATGACGAGCAGTAATGCGACGACCACGTTCTACATACACTTTGCCATTTGCTTCAATATCAAATGCCGCCGTTTCACCACGTAAACGTTCAGGCATTAAATTCATCAGCAATTTATTATCTTTAATTTCGAAGATAACTTTATCAAAGAAAAGATCTAAGATTTGTTCTGTGGTGTAACCCAACGCGCGCAAGATAATCGTTGATGGTAATTTACGACGACGGTCGATACGTGCATATAAGTTATCTTTCGGATCAAATTCAAAATCCAACCATGAACCACGGTAAGGAATAATACGTGCGTTATACAGCACTTTACCTGAAGAGTGAGTTTTACCTTTGTCACTATCAAAGAATACACCTGGACTACGGTGTAATTGAGACACGATAACACGCTCGGTACCATTAATCACGAAAGTACCATTATCGGTCATTAGTGGGATCTCACCCATGTAAACTTCTTGTTCTTTAATATCTTTGATCGTGCCTGGTGCAGCGTCTTTGTCATAGCTGACTAAACGTAGTTTGACGCGTAATGGCGCAGAATAAGTAGTGCCGCGAATTTGGCATTCGCGCACATCAAATACCGGCTCACCTAATTGATAGCTGACATATTGTAATTCGGTATTTCCATTCGTACTAACAATCGGAAATACAGAACGAAAAGCGGCTTCTAAGCCTTGTTGACCATCCGGATCTCTTTGAATAAATTTTTCAAAAGAATCAAGCTGGATTGTCAATAAATAGGGAATATTTAAAACTTGCGGACGTTTGCCGAAGTCTTTACGGATTCGTTTTTTCTCGGTGTAGGAGTAAACCATAGGGTTCCTCTGCTTGCTGTTCAGTGACCCACAATCAACACGCAATATTTATGGCAAATATTGGTGATAATGTATTAGATACCGTTTTTAGATGACCGCACTATGAACCTTACTTCTTGAGTGGGTAGCTCAAATTAAAATGCTTTGTTTAACTTGAGGAAACAAAAGTAATCAAACGGCAAATTTACTTCTGTTTTTGATAGCACAAAATGGCTGATGGTCACCCACCAGCCATTTAGCCTGAGAAACAGGAGGAAACAAAATCAAAATTATTTGATTTCTACTTTCGCGCCAGCTTCTTCTAATTCTTTCTTAAGCGCTTCTGCTTCTGCTTTAGCAATGCCTTCTTTCAATACAGCTGGTGCAGATTCAACTAAGTCTTTAGCTTCTTTCAAGCCTAAACCAGTTGCACCACGTACTGCTTTGATTACCGCTACTTTGTTAGCACCAGCTTCAGCAAGAACTACGTCAAATTCAGTTTTTTCTTCAACTGCTGCTGCGCCTGCTGCCGGAGCTGCTGCTACTGCTGCCGCTGCTGAAACACCGAATTTTTCTTCCATCGCTGTGATTAATTCAACGATTTCAGTTACAGATTTAGAAGCAATCGCTTCAATGATTTGTTCGTTAGTTAATGACATAACAATCAATTCCTAAAGTAAATAAAGTTAATTGGATGAAGAAACGCTTGATTAAGCCGCTTCTTGTAATTTGTCGCGTAATGCCGCAAAAGTGCGAACAAGTTTGCCTGCCGCAGCTTCTTTCATTGTGCCCATTAAACGTGCAATTGCTTCGTCGTAAGTCGGTAATGTTGCTAAGAATTCAACATCTTGGATCTTACCTTCAAAGGCTGCACCTTTAAGTTCAAACTTATCGTTTGCTTTTGCAAATTCTTTGAACAAACGTGCTGCAGCACCTGGATGTTCAGTAGAGAATGCGATAAGTGTTGGACCGGTAAATGTGTCTTTCAAACACTCGAATTCAGTGCCTTCTACCGCACGACGTAATAAAGTATTACGAACAACGCGCATAGAAACACCGGCTTCGCGTGCAGATTTACGCAATTCGGTCATTTTATCTACTGTCACACCACGGGAATCCGCAATTACAGCAGAAAGGGCACCTTTGGCTGCTTCATTTACTTCGGCAACAATTGCTTGTTTGTCTTGAAGATTTAATGCCATTGGCTTTTTAGCTCCTGAATACACTCCGATCGCTCGGAATTTAAATACCTAATAAAACGACTATTAGGACGAATTCGGTGCACAGAAGCAAGAAAATTCTTATTCTGTTCACCATCTACGTAGGATGATTAAGATTGCTCCCCTACGGTCTTGGACGGGGCTTGAATGAGGTCAAGCACCAACCAGAAATGCTAAACCGCAAATAAAATACGGTCTAAAAAGGACGCAAATTATAACGATCGAAATAACATTTGTAAATGCCTGATGATAAAAAAATCACCAATTCGACAATAATAAATGTCCGAAAAAATAACCGCACTTATAAAAGTGCGGTCATATTTCATCGTATTTCTACGGATTATAGTGAAGCTTGATCAACAGCGACACCGGCACCCATTGTAGTAGAAAGACTTACTTTCTTAATGAAGATACCTTTAGATGTTGCAGGTTTCGCTTTAGTTAAAGCCGCTAACAACGCTTGAAGGTTTTCTTTCAATTGTACTTCAGAGAAGTTTGCTTTACCGATAGTGGTGTGGATGATACCGTTTTTATCGTTACGATAACGGATCTGACCAGATTTAGCATTTTTAACTGCTTCAGCAACGTTTGGTGTTACAGTACCCACTTTAGGGTTTGGCATTAAACCACGTGGGCCTAATACTTGACCTAATTGACCAACAACACGCATTGCGTCAGGAGAAGCGATAACAACGTCAAAGTTCATTTCGCCTTTTTTGATTTGCTCAGCTAAATCTTCCATACCTACTAAATCAGCACCAGCTTCTTTAGCTGCTTCTGCGTTTGCACCTTGGGTGAACACAGCTACGCGAACTTCACGACCAGTACCGTGTGGTAATACAGTTGCACCACGAACGTTTTGGTCTGATTTACGAGGATCGATACCTAAGTTTACTGCAACGTCAACACTTTCAACGAATTTAGCCGTTGCGAATTGTTTTAATACCGCGATCGCTTCGTTGATTTCGTATGCTTTAGTAGAATCTACGCCAGCTTTGATTGCTTTCATTTTTTTAGTCAATTTAGCCATCGTATTATTCCTCCACCACTAAGCCCATAGAGCGAGCAGTACCAGCAATTGATTTCATTTTAGTTTCGATAGACGCGCCAGTCATATCTGCTGCTTTAGTTTCAGCGATTTGACGAACTTGATCTAAAGTTACTTTACCCACTTTATCTTTGTTCGGTTTACCAGAACCAGATTTGATACCTGCAGCTTTTTTCAATAATACTGCTGCTGGTGGAGTTTTAGTTACGAAAGTAAATGAACGGTCTGCATATACAGTGATAACAACCGGAATTGGTAAACCTTTTTCTAAGCTCTCAGTACGAGCGTTGAATGCTTTACAGAATTCCATGATGTTCACACCTTGTTGACCTAATGCAGGACCAACTGGTGGTGATGGGTTTGCCATACCAGCTGCAACTTGCAACTTAACGTAGGCTTGGACTTTTTTTGCCATTTTAGTTTCCTCTAAATGGGTAATAACGCTATTGCTAGCTCCCCTGTTGTTAAAAAGGGTTGCATTCTAATCAAACGCAACCGGTTTTTCAAGTAAAATGCCGAAAAAATGTACCGCACTTAAAAAAGTGCGGTGGAAAATTCAAACGTTTTACTAGTTATTCTTTTCTACTTGGCCGAACTCAAGTTCAACCGGCGTAGCACGACCGAAAATAGATACAGACACTTTTAAGCGGCCTTTTTCGTAATCTACTTCTTCAACTGTACCATTAAAGTCTGCGAATGGCCCTTCGGTTACACGCACTTCTTCACCCGGTTGGAAGGTTGTTCTTGGTTTCGGTTTATCGCTGTTTTGTTCCAAGCGATTTAAAATGATATCCGCTTCACGATTACTAATTGGCGCTGGTTTATCCGGTGTACCGCCGATGAAACCCATCACGCGTGGCACGCTACGCACCAAATGCCAAGTATCATCGTTCATTTCCATTTGTACTAACACATAACCCGGGAAATATTTACGTTCACTTTTGCGACGTTTACCTGCCACATTTTCGACAACTTCTTCTGTCGGCACTAACACTTCACCGAACTGTTCTTCCATATTGTGAAGTTTGATGTATTCACGCAACGTAGTCGCTACGCGCGCTTCAAAACCGGAGAACGCTTGCAACACATACCAACGTTTTTTATTTGCGGTTTCGGTCATTTTAGAATCTCCAGTCGGTTAAGAAGGTAATGATGCTAACGATAATTGAATCCAAGCCCCAAAGAATTAAAGACACAAATACGGTCACACCAACAACGATAAAAGTTGTTTGCGTTGCTTCCGGACGGCTTGGCCAAACAATTCGACGTAATTCAGTACGGGCATCTTGAAAGAAACCAAGGGCTTTTCTCCCTTGATTGGTCGTCGCTGCCCCCCCTAAAGAAATCAACAACAACACGATAACCGCGACAACGCGAATCGGGGTGGAATATTGATCTTGGAAATAGATATTACCAAATGCACTCGCCGCAATGATTGCAACGGTTAACAACCATAAAAAAATGTTTAATCCTTTAGACTTTTCAACGGAAGCCTCAGATTCATTTTTCTTTTTCTCAATCTCTAATGCCATAAAAATTTATCCATTATGTAACTTTAAAAAATAGGGATCCTTTTTCGAACGCAGGATTATAGCAGCTAATTTTCCAGTTTCACAATTAAAAATTGTGCATTTATACAAGTGCGGTCGTTTTTCAGCGTGTTTTCGGTATTATGTAGCAGTTGCACAAAGACCAAAATTTAAACAAAACTGCACAAAAATGCCCTTATTTCGATAAGGGCATTGTTTTTACTATAAGTGTATTTTACAGAATTCTGCTCATTTTTCCATTACTCGCTTTTCGGTTTTCTTCTAAACAATTTTTCACGTTGCTTCTCTAATAGCATTTGTTCCATTATCGTAGGATAGGCTTGCTCGCAAAGTGTAATATATTCGGGTTGGGTAAGGTGTTCCCTAATTTTAGTCGGGCAACGTAGATAGATTTTATCTTCTGCAAAACTACTAATAATAGAAAGCATCTGATAAGGTTTTCCATCTTCAGTTTCATAGACTTCATCGGTAAATTGCATTTCAAATATTGCCACGACTACCTGATTATTGGCGATTTCATAGGCTCCGTAAAATATCAGTGGATTACGGGGTAAAGTGCTGACTTCTTTCGCAAGGTCTCGCAAATTGTGATAGAACAAAAGATAAGCATCATCTTTTACGTTTGAATACATCTGAGCCAGTTCTCGCATAAAAGTTTTGAATGTTTCATAGTCCATCTTTTTTAAATCCACGTTAAGTGGCGTGTGTGTCATGGTTTCCATTATTGTTCCTTGTGTTGCTTTAAATTGTTTAGGCTACGGCTAAATATTGGTTATCGTTTGAGGCTTCCAAACATAAACTTTCCAATCCGAATTTTGCCGCAGGTTTCTTATTTCCCTGCCAGTAGCCAGTTAAATCTCGTGAAGGTCTGGCTTTCAAACAGCGTTTTAGTACATTGTCGAATTTGTCTTTATCTGACTGGTAACGAAAATCCTCACGCTATGCAGTTTCATTCGCATAGTGCATCATGTAATTATTTCCCATCTTATGATACACACCCATAATCATTCTTCTAAATCTTGCAAAGAAGGATTCAGCTAGGTTATTGGTGGTGCCGTCAATCGAACAATACTCTTGTGAATGATTTACGCGACATAAGTCATAGTGAAATGCCAAGCCATCATAAGCAGGATTTTCATCAGCACAAATTGTAGATTTTGGTGCGACTAAGCGATGTGTTAAAGCAAGTATATCATCAGCATTTTCCTCTTTAACTAACGCAACAAGTGTGCGGTCGGCTCCTTTTATTATTTCCTGATTTGCAGCTTGTTGACGGAAAACCATAACGCAGGATTTATCTTTACGTTGGTGACATCTCTTACGTCTATCAATTCGTTTATGTTTAAAATTTTTTGGGCGAAGGTAGTTATTCACATAACAACCATCAATATGAATAATGCCTGTGAGTGGCGTGTAATCTTGCGTTTTTTCAACTGCTTCACGAAATTTATGTAGTAATGCCCATGACGTTTTATATTGCACACCAATATGACGAGATAAGTTAAGCGCAGAAATCCCTTTACTATTGATAGTGAAATAATAAACCGATAACAGTAGCTTTTTTAGGGAAAGTTTAGTGTGCTGAAAAATCGTACCACTTTTTACAGAAAAACGATGTTGGCAATGTTTGCACTGCCATTGCTTACGAGAAGAAATAAAATAGGCTTTATGCTCAATCTGGCAACGAGGACATTGAACAGTATGAAAACAATGAGAATTTCCCCAACGAGCATTTTTCAGAAAGATAAGGGCTTCACTATCAGATAAATCATAGATCGCAGAGATAGATAAATTGCGATAGGCAGAAAGTAATTGTGGTGGCGTTTGCTTCTTTTTCATTTATTTGTTCAACATTCATAATTAGCTCCTGACTTATTGCTTTATGCCCAATAAGTCGCGTTTCTCTTGTTAAATTGGTTGAACAAATTAAATATAAAAAAAAGCAAACGAGAAGATTTGCTTAAAAGTGGGAATATTCTAGTTCAAAATTTACTTAGTTTGCAATAAAAAGATGCCCTTTAAAGCTCTTATCGACTATAACAGCAAGAATATTGATTAATTAAGGTTATGAGCCATGTGAATTTCCTTGTGTTGCAAGGTGTTAGCCAAACGCTGGAAATGAGAAATCGCCCACTTAAAAATCTTAAGTCAGCTCAAAGCGTTTGGGTTTTGAATACCTATGAACACTACAAGGAAATCATGCTAGAAATCAATAAACCGAAAGGCATAATGCTTGCCAGTTAGCCGAGTAATTGGCTTAGTGATTTACTGGGGCTTACTAAAAGTATTGAGCAAGACTATTATAAATGTATTCACACAACAATCTTATATTAAAGTCCAATAACTAATTGTCTCATTACTCTATACGCTGCTTCGTAAACTTTATTTGTATCTTTATCAGGGGCAATTTCCCCGTGAAATAAAGCATTCCTTAAATTATAAATTATTTCTAAAGTAGCTTTATAAATTAAATCTTCATTATCAACAAACTGATATTCTCCAATCTTTAAATAAGGTTCAGATTTTGTTAATAATGAAATCTTTTTTCTTGGATTAGCTTCTTCAAAAATTCCATTGATCTTACGTTTCTGAGAATCACTTAAAGATTTAAATCTTTTGTCACGATTAAAATGCGCTAAATCATACTCGTTGTGAGTGTAGCATAATAAAGTTTTACTTGAACTTGAATTTTTCACTGTGACAGTGACTCTTTTTATACCAACTCTTTCTAATTCAATATGAACGTAATATGAAATATTTCTATTAGAATAGTTTTGTGTTAAATTGCTTTTATCTAGCTCTACCATAAATTCTTCAAAATATAGTCTATCTCCGCCATATACTATATGGTTATTTAATAAACAATAATGGAAGTGGGCGAGATTATTTTTAAAGTACGAGCTATCTTCATTATTTCCATTTAGTAAACTTAAAAATCTCTTCCTAAATAAGCATTGTGGAGATGATTTTATTTCATTAATGGCTTCTCTATCTGTTTTTAAGTTAGGATAAGAATTTTTATACCAAGCATTAAATGAAATCCAACTTTTAACAAAATATGTGAAGTAATCTATATCAGATAATGACTTCCATTTTTCTATATTATCAGTGTACATTGCAGTCATTAGTTTGTTTTCCTTTTATAAAATCTAAAGCTGATTCTTGATCTTTTTCAATTGCTAACTCAACAGCTTTCTTAGCTTTTTCTAACAATCCTTTACTCTTAATACGTAAGTAATTAGATTGTCGGATTAAATCGGCGATTTGGGTTTGAATTTTCTCTTCTACATTTGGAATAACAATTTGTTTAATATCGTTTGCAGAAATATTTGTTTGAACGCCACCAGTTCCCATACGCTCTAATTGATATTTTCCGATAATCGAATTAATGATGAGCGGCAATACCTCGACATTAATATTTTGAGGAGAGATTCGCATGATTCTTTGATTTACTACCGCATTTACACCTTTAGGCACTTTACAAGAGTTTCCAATAGTACCGGACATTGATATTAGTATGTCATTTTCATTTGCAACATCTTTAGGACTTAAACTAATATCTCCTTGTGGAATCAACATAGCATTAGATATATCTAATGTGCCATTCCCGATATTATTAATTCGGATTAAAGGGATTCCCGTTTCTGTATATGTCTCACTTTTGTAAGCAAAACCAGTTGAAAAATCTTTAATAAAATAATCTAAGGTATTATATCCTTTAGGATAGCTCTTGATTTTATCTATCAATTTTTCATACTTTTCCTGATAAAACTCTGCATCCAGCCTACCCGATGTACCGAAACTGTTGGAAAAGGATTTGATATTGAACTTTTGTAATGGCGGGTTGAAGTCTTTTAAACCTAAATGCTCTAAAAGCAGGTTTTGGGCTTGCTCGTAAACTATTTTTGATTGACGTAATTTTTGATGAGCCAATTCACATTGCCCTTGAATACTTTCATGAAATTCATCATCAAAAACAGGTATCAACATCTCATTTATCTTGTACACAAATAAACTTAGCTGAACATTTCCTGTTGATTCTCGCAGAGATTGAAATCGTCCATATTTTGAATTTAAAAATGTAGAAAGATAATAAGCAGGGATATTTTCTTTTATACGGATAATTCCAACATGACGATCCGAATTTGCTGGTAATTGTTCTTGTTGAACAACCGCTGTATTTCCAATCGTTCCAACTGTTGAAATAATGACATCATTTAGCCTTAATGCCGTTTTAGGATTTTCTTTATGCTGTTTAGTCGAAATATACGCATTTCCAGATAAATCAAAATAATTATCTTTTGGCGATTTAGCTGAAATCAAATTGATTTCACTGTTTTCACAAAAATCGATTGAACTGTGAATCCCATCTGTAACACTCGCAATCTCTGAAATACGCTTATACTTCCACTTTTTGATTTGACTCAATAGCTGAATATTTTCTTTCTTAAAAAATTCAGCATCTAATCTTAATTTGTTATGTTCAAAAATTAATTCGGAAAATTTAACAACTTGAATCTCCAGCCCCCCCAACAACCGCTGATATTTCGTGGCATCAAAGGGGCTTAGGGCTTTCCCACAAAAGACAATTTTTCTTTTTTAGCAAATTCTAAAAAGGCTTCAGCTATCCCATCTTGAGTTTTGCCATCGTGGTTAAACAGGTCGTGCTTAACGATTAAATGCCCGTGACTATCCAGCACGGGTGAACCATCTTCATTACGGACAAAGATTTTATCGCCGCTGTTGTCTTTACTCGGTTCTTGCATGGTAGCAAAGAAAATTGGATAGTCCTCCACTTTTGGACAAAGAGTGTCATGCCATTTTTGTACGAATAAAACGCTGGTTTTGGTGCCAGTATGTGGTTTAAATACGTTCCCATGCAAACCAACTACTGCAAGGATACGACAACGTTCTGCAATAAATTCGCGAATGGCTTTGTCAGAGCTGTTATTGAAACGTCCTTGCGGTAATACTATCGCCATGCGTCCGCCGTCTTTTAAAAAGTCCAAATTGCGTTCGATAAAAAGAATATCGCGTCCGACTTTAGTTTGCGCTTTGCCGTTCGGTTTCTTGCCTAATTCATATTTGCTTAAAATTTGGCTTTCTTTAATATCTCCTGCAAATGGTGGGTTTGCCATTACAATATCAAATTGAAAATCTCTATTACTTTCCTTACTCGTACGGAGTTTTTTTATGTTTACCCAACCTTTATTATAAGTTTCTACCCATTCTGTATCACTAACAATTCCTTTTTTCTCATTACCTGTTTTTTCATCCCATCTTTCCCAGTCTAAAGTATTCAAATGAAGAACATTTGTTTGTCCATCACCTGCAATAAGATTTAATGTTCTTGCAACTCGAACAACTTTCTCATCAAAATCTATTGCAAAAACTTTATTCGTTACATATTTTATACAATCACTAGGTTTTTCTTCACTGGTAAATAAATGACTCTTATTTAATCTTTGCTCTTTTAGAATTTTTTCCCATACATGAAAAATTGTATGTACAGGGAATCCACAGCTACCTGCCGCAGTATCAATAATACTTTCATATTTTGTCGGATTAAGCATTCTTACACACATATCAATAACGTAACGAGGTGTGAAATATTGACCTTTTTCACCTTTGCTTGATTTACTAATTAGATATTCAAAGGCTTCATCTACTACATCTAAATTAGAATTGAATAACTTAACATCTTGAAGAGATGATACACAAACAGATAAATGTGATGGTGTAAGTTGGATTTTTGCATCTTCAGAAAATACTCCGCGCCATTTTTCTTTTGCCTCATCAAATAAAGACTGGATTTTGTTTTTTAATTCATTTTCTGTATCACCATTATTTCTGAATTCTAGATATCTATTTTTATCTCTTCCGCTTTCCATTTCATCATAAAGTTTTGTAAAGATGAGTTTAAATACTTCCTCAAATACATCTACCCCAGCATTAGCTAGAACCTCATCTTCCATTTCAAGAATAAGATCTTTTAATGATTTTCTCTCATTGACTAATTTATCACGTTTAATTAGATCACTTATTGTGTAGCGCTCGTTTAATATATCTGAAAGTTTTTCATTTACATTAGGGATATTAGGTATATCTTCAAAATAGTTAGGATCTTTGCGGTGATAAAATGAAATTGACTCACCATTTGTCCAAACTCCCATCGGTGAACCAGTAGCGTTGCAATAAGATTTTAATTGTTCTTTACCATCTTTTAAATTTGGTTTTTTTAATTCAACGATAATATAAGCTGAACCTATATTATCTTTATCTTGAATAATAATATCCGCACGCTTTTCTTCTCTACCAAAATTAACAATGCTTTCTACATTAATTCTATCTATTGGATATTGGTATTTATTAATGAGAGTAGATAAATAAAGCTGTCTAACAATTTCCTCTGGAGTAAGCTTAATTTCTTTTTTGCGTATAAGACAAGGAACAAAATAGACTGTTTTACCTTTTTGCTCCTTAGAGGTGATTTTTGATTCTAACTCTTCGAGCTGACCTTGCGTAAATTGAGTTAGTTTATATTGGCTATCTTTAAGGATTGTTTCTAATTTAATAGCATTAGTCATTAGCAACCTCCCAAAACAAATTTGCAAGGTTGGGATTTATAAAAGAAGCTATATGTAGGCTTGTAGGCTTGTAGGCTTGTAGGCTTGTAGGCTTGTAGGCTTGTAGGCTTGTAGGCTTGTAGGCTTGTAG
>NZ_NRCW01000008.1 GCF_003130075.1 Aggregatibacter segnis
GAACTCAGAAGTGAAACGCCGTAATGCCGATGGTAGTGTGGGGCATCCCCATGTGAGAGTAGGTCACCGCCAAGCCTGATACGAACCCCTGATGTGAGAGCATCGGGGGTTTTTGCTTTTTACAGCATAGGAATTTAGTCGTATTAAAAAAGAATAGAAGAAAACTGACAATAAACTATAAATGGCTGAGATAAACCATAAGAAAACCGCACTGAGATTTTTATCTAAAGTGCGGTTTTATTTTTTTCTATTTTTATTGCTTTATCATTTTCTTTAACTGATACAAATAGGCCAATGCCTGTTTTGGACTTAATTCATCCGGATCTAATTCTTGTAACATATTCAATAACATCTCCTTATTTTCATCTTCCGCCTGATCAAATGTTAATTCACCTTGGCGTTGATTTAATAAACGAAGATCCTGAATCTGTTGGTTGGCGTTTTGCTGTGACAGTTTTTCTAATTGTGCCAGTTTTTGTTTGGCAAGCTTGATAACCTGTTGCGGTACTCCTGCTAAGGCGGCGACAGCAAGACCGTAACTTTTGCTGGCAGCACCTTTCTGCACGGCATGCATGAAAGCAATGGTGTCATTATGCTCAATGGCATCTAAATGAATATTACCTATGCCTCGTACCTGTTCCGGCAGTACGGTGAGCTCAAAATAGTGGGTGGCGAATAAGGTTAAAGAACGAATTTTCTTCGCCAACCACTCAGCACAAGCCCAGGCGAGGGACAAACCGTCATAAGTGGAGGTTCCACGGCCGATTTCATCAATTAACACCAAACTTTTGTCTGTCGCTTGATGCAGAATATTCGCCATTTCCGTCATTTCCACCATGAAGGTTGAACGCCCTGAAGCAAGATCATCAGAAGCGCCGATACGGGTAAAAATACGATCAATAGGGCCAATGACTGCACTGTCTGCCGGTACAAAACTGCCCATGTACGCCATTAAGGTAATCAGCGCCGTTTGACGCATATAGGTACTTTTACCGCCCATATTCGGGCCGGTGATAATGA
This sequence comes from Aggregatibacter segnis, assembly GCF_003130075.1. Taxonomy (GTDB): domain Bacteria; phylum Pseudomonadota; class Gammaproteobacteria; order Enterobacterales; family Pasteurellaceae; genus Aggregatibacter; species Aggregatibacter segnis_A. Next base: position 1,021 of record NZ_NRCW01000008.1, read on the forward strand.
GGAAATGTTGCTGTTCCGTAAGCTCTGTTGGGTTGGCAATAAACGGTTCTTTCAATACTTGCTCCACCACGGGGTGACGGCCATTTTGAATATGAATGCCCGTTTGTGCCGAGAAGGTCGGCGCCACATAGCTCAGACTTTCCGCCCGCTCCGCTAAATTGGTGAGCACATCCAATTCGGCTAATGCCAAACCGGCGAGCTGTAAGTCCCCCAAGTGCGGTAATAATTGGTCGAAAATTTCATCATATAGCTGCTTTTCCAGCGCCAAAGAAGCACCTTTTGCTTTCAACACCTTATCTTCATAGGTTTTCAATTCAGGAATGATATAACGTTCTGCATTTTTTAAGGTTTGACGGCGCACATAATGAATCGGCGCCTTATGGGCTTGCCCCTGGCTAATTTGAATGTAATAGCCGTGCACCGCATTGAAGCCTATTTTTAAGGTATCAATGCCGGTGTTTTCCCGTTCCCGCTGTTCCAGTTCTTCTAAATAACGGGTGGCACCCTCGGCTAATTCACGCCACTCATCCAATTCGGCGTTGTAGCTCGTCGCAATGACGCCACCATCACGAATTAACACCGGTGGGCTGTCAATAATCGCCCGTTGTAAAAGGTCAAATTGTGCGGAGAAATCACCTAGCTGCTGATAAAGTGCGGTCATTTTGGTGGATGTTTTTTCAGCCAACAGATTTTTTATATAAGGAATTTGTTCCAGCGCGGTACGCAAGCGGGTTAAATCACGCGGACGGGCGGTGCGTAACGCCACGCGCGTTAAAATGCGCTCCATGTCACCCACTTGTTGTAAATAAGGTTGCAAATCCGCCGCTAAATCCTGTTCTAAAATCACCCCAATGGCTTGTTGGCGTTGTTTGAGTTTTGCCACATCGCAAATCGGCTGATGAATCCAGCGTTTGAGCAAGCGACTGCCCATTGGGGTCACACATTTGTCTAATACGGCCGCCAACGTGTTTTCCGTACCGCCCGCCAGATTTTGAGTGAGCTCCAGATTGCGACGGGTTGCCGCGTCCAACTGAATATTTTCGCTGTGTTGAATGAGATGAATGCTTTGAATATGCGGCAAGGCGGTGCGTTGCATTTCGCGCGCGTATTGCAATAAACAACCGGCGGCACATAAACCCAGAATCGCTTTTTCCACACCAAATCCGCACAAGTCTTTGGTATTAAATTGATGGCAAAGCTGTTGAATTGCGGTTTTTAGCTCGAATTCCCAAATAGGGCGACGACGTAAACCTTTAGCGTGTTCAATGAGCTGAAAATCGGCAAAATTCTCACAATAAAGCAATTCTACCGGCGCGATGCGTTGTAATTCTGTTTGCAAATCCGCTTTGGATTGCGGTTCGCATAGCTGAAAACGACCGGACGTCATGTCTAATGTCGCCAAACCGAAATGATCTTTTTCCTGATACACGGCGGCAATGAGGTTGTCTTGTCGTTCCGGTAACAACGCTTCATCGCTCACCGTGCCCGGCGTGACAATGCGCACAATTTGGCGTTCAACAGGGCCTTTCGCCGTATTCGGATCACCGATTTGTTCACAAATGGCGACGGACTCCCCTAACTGTACCAACTTCGCTAAATAGCCTTCCACCGCGTGATAAGGTACACCTGCCATGGGAATCGGCTGCCCTGCAGACTGTCCGCGTTTGGTCAGCGAAATATCCAACAGTGCGGAGGCGCGTTTCGCATCGTCATAAAACAACTCGTAAAAATCGCCCATGCGATAAAACAACAAAATATCCGGATTCTCCGCTTTGAGTTGCAGATATTGTTTCATCATCGGCGTATGCTGTTCGAAATTTTCTTTTGACATCATGTGGTTATCTTATTCTGGCGATTATTGGGCGGTTTTCGTTGTAGCGGCACTTGGTTTACGGCGTTTCCCGATATTTTTACGATCTTGATGGCGCTGTTTAGCTTTTTTATCCGTTTTCTTTTGCGCTTCGCGTTTTTCTAATTTTTTCGCTTTTTGTTTTTTGCTGACGGTTTTGATTTCGCCGTCTTTCGGCGCTTTGGTACGCGGTTCCAAACCTTCAATCACACGGGCTTTCAGAATTTCTTGGGTATAACGCTTAATTTTGCCCAACAGACGATAATCGTGCGCTTCTACGAAAGACACTGCGGTGCCTTTTTTGCCGGCGCGCGCGGTACGCCCGATGCGGTGCAAATAAGTATCGGCGCTGTACGGTAAATCAAAATTCATAATGTGGCTGACGTCATCAATATCGATACCGCGTGCGGAGACATCCGTGGAAACCAATACCGTTACCACGCCGTTTTTCAGTTTATCGATAGCATTGTTGCGTTGGGTTTGCGCCATTTCGCCTTCCAGATACGTGCTGCGAATACCGCGTTTGCGCAGATTTTCCGCCAGTTCGCGCACATCTTCCCGACGACGTACGAACACAATGCCTTTGCTGACTTGTTCTTGCTCAATGAAACGCGCTAATAATTTGAATTTATGCTCATTACTGTCGGCGTGATAATACCACTGCTGAATTTTCTTCCGCTCACGTCGGCTCGGTTCTGCATCAATTTTCACCGGCTCGTTTAACGTGCGGTCGGCAAAATCTTCCAATAAATCCCCTTCAAGGGTTGCCGAGAACAACAACGTTTGCTTACGCCAACGGGTTTCTGCCGAGATTTTCTCCGCATCTTGCCCGAAGCCCATTTGCAACATTCTGTCCGCTTCGTCAAAAATCAGAATTTCTATTGCGCGGCAATCAAAATTTTCTTCTTTAATGTATTGCAACAAACGCCCCGGGGTCGCCACCACGATGTCTTGATTTTTATTGAAAATCTCACCGTGATTTTGATACGCCACACCACCGGTGATAGTTGCAATGCTGAGTTTGGTGAAGCAGGCAAGTTCTTCCGCCTGTTCCGCCACCTGCATGGCAAGTTCACGGGTTGGTGTAAGAATCAACACACGTGGCGCGCCCGGTTTACGGCGTGGATAATCCAACAAATGTTGAATCGCCGGTAGCAAAAACGCGGCGGTTTTTCCGGTGCCGGTCGGTGCTGACCCTAGGACATCAAAGCCCTCCATCGCGGCAGGAATGGTTTCCTGTTGGATGGCGGTAGGACGTTGGTAGCCTTTTTTCTGGAGGGCGTTGAGTAATTCAGGCGCGAGATCAAAATCTGCAAATTGAGTGAGGTTTGTCATTGGTATTTGTTGTTCATTAGCATTAAAATTGCGCCGAATTATACCGCACTTTGCCGTTAAAGTGCGGGCCTTTTTGACGGTGTTTTTCGATGAGTAATACGGGTTTTCGTTTTAAACAATTTCAGGTAAATCATGATCGCTGTGCTATGAAAGTGGGCACGGACGGCATTTTATTGGGCGCGTGGGCGGATGTGACGCAGGCAAAACAGATATTGGATTTAGGTAGCGGCAGCGGTTTAATCGCCTTAATGTTGGCTCAACGCAGTTCTGCCGAAAGCCGAATTTTTGCCGTAGAAATTGATCCTGCGGCGGCACAACAAGCCTGTGAAAATGTATTAATTTCACCGTGGAAGAATAAAATTCAGATGTATCAGCAGGATATAGATAGTTTTTGTACTCAAACAGCAGAGCGCTTCGACTTGATTGTCGCCAACCCACCCTATTTCCAAACAGGAGTAGATTGCCGTAATGAGGAGCGGAATACAGCCCGTTATTTTGCCGCACAAAGTCATTTACATTGGTTAGAGACCGCTGCTGCTTGCTTGGCACCCAAGGGAAAAATCAGTTTTGTGTTACCTTTTGACGCTGGAGAAACTTTGCTAAAAAGCACCGCACTTTATTGTGTTGCGCGTTGCGATGTCATTACTAAGCAAGGCAAAGCGCCACAACGTATGTTGTTGACCTTTGCCAAACAACCAGAAACATTGCGATATGACGAGTTGATTATTTACGACATACAAAATCAATATCACGCCGATTTTGTTGCATTGACGCAGGATTTTTATTTGAACTTCTAAAAACGCCATAAAAAAAACACCGCACTTTCTTTAAAAGTGCGGTGTTTTTCTTTGTTTCTTAGGCCTGTTTCATTAATTTCGTCCAGTTGTAATAACCGTATAACGAGTTCAATAAATAGGCACTATACATTAAATACATGGCTGGGGTTTCCGCCCATAAGGCAATGGAAAGGATATTTAACAAAATCCATAAAAGCCATTGTTCCCGGTAGCGTAAAATCATCAATAATTGAGCTGAAACAGTAATCACGGTGGTCAAACCGTCTAATCCAGTGGAGCTGCCGCCTGCCGCATTAAGGGCTTGCACGAACAATAACGTACCGACAATCACTGTGGTGGTTAGGATGAGCCAGCCTTGCAGTGTTAGTGATTTCGCAATAACGCTTTCTGCACCGCTCTTTTCTTGTTGCATATGGGTTTTCCACATGAAATAACCGATAAATTGCGCTGGGATATAAACATACAAGACGGTATTCATTTCGCCGATGAAATTCTCGCCCCATGCTACATAGAAGTAAGTGTAGGCAAAAATCAGCCCGAACAGATAATTACTGATTTTCCCTTTACTGACAAACACCACACAAATCACGCCGGCAATCCCGGAAATCATGGCTAAAGGCGATTGCGGATCTAATACAAAAGCAACAATTTGCGCCGCAATAAAGAGAAATAGCCAAAACACTTCAAAAGGTTTCCAGTCGGAAAAAAGTTCTTGTTTTATTTGATGTAAATACGGTTGTAGATTCATAGTCACCTCACAAATGGGATAAAGTGCGGTCATCTTAGGAAATATTTTTTAGAATGTAAAGGATTTGCTACGTTTTTGTGTTGCTGATCACAAAAAAGATGTCATCACGTTAAACATGAATGGCATCGTGTCATTTCTTTTTCAGCGTAACAGGGCTAAAATAGCACCTTTTTATCAGTAGAGAGAACATCATGACTTTTGCGATTGGGCAGCGTTGGATCAGTGAAACGGAAAATAATTTAGGCTTGGGGGTTATTCGTGCCGTAGATTTTCGGCAAGTGACAATTGATTTCCCTGCAGCACAAGAACAACGTATTTATTCGGTGCAAAACGCGCCGTTAAATCGTGTGCAATTTCGTATCGGTGATTTGATTCAACATGTAGAAGGTTGGCATGGCGAAGTGCTTAATGTGGCGGAAAATAATGGCTTGCTGTTCTATTTGGTACAACAAGAGGGCAAGGAAGACCGTGTCGTCAGTGAAATGGAGCTGGCTCATCGCATTTCTTTTTGCCGACCGCAAGAACGTCTGTTTTCCGCACAGATTGATCGTAACGACCATTTCGTGTTGCGTTACCAAGTGTTGCAATACCAAAAAGCGCAATTTCAATCGCCTTTGCGGGGCTTACGCGGTATCCGCGTCGGGCTGATACCTCATCAATTACACATTGCGAAAGAAGCCGGGCAGCGTATTGCACCACGTGTGTTGTTGGCCGATGAAGTGGGTTTAGGTAAAACGATTGAAGCCGGCATGATTTTGCAGCAGCAATTATTTGCCGAAAAGGTACGCCGCGTGCTGGTTATTGTGCCGGAAACGTTGCAACATCAATGGTTGGTCGAAATGTTGCGTCGTTTTAATTTACATTTTTCGCTGTTTGACGAAGAACGTTGCGCGGATTTTGCCGCGATAGAAGAGCAAGAAGAAGTGAATCCGTTTACCACCGAATCCATGATTATTTGTGCCTTGGATTGGTTGGTGCAAACGCCAAAACGGGTACAACAAATTTTGGCGGCCGGTTTTGATATGCTCATTGTCGATGAAGTGCATCATTTGGTGTATGACGAAGTCAATCCAAGTTTGGAATATCAGTTAGTGCAACAACTGACACAACAGATTCCCGCCGTGTTATTACTCACAGCCACACCGGAGCAGCTTGGTCAGCAAAGTCATTTTGCCCGTTTGAATTTATTGGACCCACATCGTTTCCACGACTATCAGGCTTTTTTAAAGGAACAGCAAAATTATCAGCCGATTGCTGAAGCCACACAGGCATTACTGGAGAATCGCCCATTAAATGTGGATGAAAAGCGTACGATTTCCTTGTTGTTGGCTAAGTCGATTAATTTTGAAACCGGCAATAAGGCGAAGTTAATTCAACAGCTTATCGACCGCCACGGCACCGGGCGTTTATTGTTCCGCAATACCCGTCAAAGCGTACAAGGCTTCCCGAAAAGGGTGTATCACCCTATTGCCTTATCTCAGCCGAAGCAATATGAAAATGCAGTGAAAACGCTCCTTGCCTTTGGTGAAAATCCGTTGCAATGCGCGCTTTATCCTGAACATTTTCTGCGAGAACTTAACGCCAATATGGCATGGTGGGAATTTGACCCACGTGTGCAATGGCTGATAGATTTTTTAAAACAACATCGACAGGAAAAAGTGTTGGTGATTTGTCGTTATGCAGATACGGCAATTCAGCTGGAACAAATTCTGCGAGAAAAAGAAGGCATTCGTAGTGCGGTATTTCACGAAAAAATGTCTATTGTGGAACGCGATCGTGCGGCGGCGTATTTTACCCAACAAGAAAATGGTGCACAGGTGCTACTCAGTTCCGGGATCGGCTCTGAGGGGCGAAACTTCCAATTTGCCTGCCATTTGGTGCTGTTTAATTTGCCGGAAAATCCTGATTTGTTAGAGCAGTGCATCGGGCGTTTGGATCGCATTGGACAAACGCGAGAAATTCAAATTTATCAGCCGTATTTTGCCGACAGTGCGCAAGCGATGTTGGCTGATTGGTATCACTTGGGCTTAAATGCCTTCAATGAGACATGCCCGATGGGTGCCTTGTTGTTCGAACAGTTTGCCGAAGCCTTGCAAAAAACGTTGAAAAATCCGACCGCACTTGACGCTCGTCAGGACTTAATTAAGCGTACTCAAGAGGAGCGGTTACGCCTGAAGCAGCTGTTGGAACAAGGGCGTGATTTGTTGTTGGAGCTCAATTCTAATGGTGGTGAGGCAGCGAAGCAGCTGGCACAAGACATTGCTGGGCAAGATGGCAGTCAGGAGTTAGTCAATTTTGCCTTGAATCTGTTTGATGTCATCGGTGTGGAACAGGAAGATTTAGGTGAGCAATCCATCGTCATCACGCCCACAGGCACGATGCTTATGCCCGATTTCCCGGGCTTGAAAGAGGAAGGTGTCACGGTCACTTTCGACCGTCAATTGGCGTTGGCGCGTGAGGAGTTGGAATTCCTCACTTGGGATCATCCGATGATTTACCACGGCATTGATTTAATCACTTCCGGTGACATTGGCAAAAGCGCCGTGGCGTTGTTGGTGAATAAAAATCTGCCGTCAGGCACGCTGTTGCTAGAGCTGATTTATGTGGTAGAAAGCCAAGCGCCACAAGGGTTACAATTAACCCGATTCTTACCGCCAACACCGATTCGCCTGTTGCTGGATAATCGCGGTAATGATTTGGCACCGCAGGTGGCATTTGACACATTACAACGCAAATTGAAGCCGATGGAACGTAATGTGGCGAATAAAATTGTGAAAATGCTGCGTCCGAGCATTGAAGGGCTAATTGCCCAAGGTGAGCGTTTGGTGGTGGCGCAAAGTGAGCAGATTATCAATGCCGCACAGCAAGAAGCCGAGCAGCAATTGGATGCAGAACTCAACCGATTAATTGCGTTACAAAAAGTGAATAAAAACATTCGCGCCGATGAAATTCACACGTTAGAACGTCAACGCACCCAAATTTTACAGCTGTTACAACAGGCAACCTGGCGTTTAGATTGCTTGCGAGTGATTGTGAGTAATAAGGAATAAATATGGCCCTGATTGAATATAATCCGCCGCAAGAACCTTGGCTGGATTTGGTGTATCGCGATGATTATATTGCGGTGGTGAACAAGCCAAGCGGCCTACTTTCAGTACCGGGCAATCAGCCGCAATATTACGACAGCGCGATGTCGCGGGTGAAAGAAAAGTACGGTTTTTGTGAACCGGCACATCGACTCGACATGGCCACCAGCGGGATTTTGTTGTTTGCTTTGAGTAAAGCGGCCGATCGCGAGTTAAAACGCCAATTTCGTGAACGTGAACCGAAAAAATATTATCAAGCGCTGGTTTGGGGACATCTGGAGCAAGATCATGGTGTGGTGGAATTGCCACTGATTTGTGATTGGGAAAATCGCCCACGGCAAAAAATTTGCTTTGAACGAGGCAAAAGAGCGGTCACTTTTTACGATGTTTTACAACGTTATCCCAATAATACGACACGCGTAAAACTTACGCCGATTACAGGGCGTTCCCATCAATTACGCTTGCACATGCTGGCACTTGGGCATCCGATTTTAGGTGATAAATTCTACGCACATCCACAAGCCAAAGCGTTATCGCCTCGCCTCTGCTTGCACGCGGAAAGCCTGCAGATTCAACATCCGATTACCGGAGAAACGATGGAATTCACCGCGCCAGTCGGTTTTTAATAAAAAAGTGCGGTGAAAAAATAAGGTATTTTTTCACCGCACTTTAACTGTGATTCAACGATAAGCTGAGCTTATAAAATCACATCTAATTTGTCATAGGCACGACGGGCTTTTTCTAAGGCTTTTTCAACGCTGATGTCGCGTGTCAAAATCACCCCTAAACGACGATGGCCATTCACTTCGCCTTTACCAAAAATGCGTAAGTTGGTTTGTGGTTCGGCAAGTACCTGCGCCAAGTTAGCAAATTGTACTTGTTTGGATTTACCTTCCACCACAATGGCTTTAGAGGCGGACGGGCTGATGAAATCGATGCTTGGAATCGGCAAGCCTAAAATGGCACGAGCGTGCAAGGCGAACTGTGATAACTCTTGTGAGATCATGGTCACCATACCGGTATCGTGTGGACGCGGGGAGACTTCGTTAAAAATCACGTCGTCGCCACGCACAAACATTTCCACACCAAAAATCCCACGACCACCTAATGCACCAGTGATTTTCTCCGCGATGTCTTGCGCTTTTTTCAATGCAGTTTCCGACATGGCTTGTGGTTGCCAAGATTCACGATAATCGCCATCGACTTGAATGTGTCCGATTGGCGCAAGGAACGAAGTACCATTCACATGGCGTACGGTGAGCTGGGTAATTTCGTAATCAAATTTAATGAACCCTTCCACAATGACGCGTCCGGCACCGGCACGTCCGCCTTCTTGGGCGTAATCCCATGCGGATTGGATTTGATCGAGGGTACGAATAACGCTTTGCCCATGACCGGAGGAGGACATAATCGGTTTGACTACGCACGGAACACCGATTTTTTCGACCGCACTTTTGAAGTCGTCAAAGTTGTCTACGAATTCATAAGGTGAGGTTGGCAAGCCCAATTCTTCCGAGGCTAAACGACGAATGCCTTCGCGGTTCATGGTCAGCTTCGTGGCTTTGGCGGTCGGGATAACGGTGAAACCTTCTTGTTCCAGTTCAAGTAAAGTATCGGTGGCGATAGCTTCCACTTCCGGCACGATAAAATCAGGACGTTCCTTTTCCACAATGGCGCGTAATGCCGCACCATCCAACATGGAAATGGTGTAAGCACGGTGTGCTACTTGCTGTGCGGGGGCGTTTTCATAGCGATCTACTGCAATCACTTCAACACCTAAACGTTGTAATTCAATGACAACTTCTTTGCCCAATTCACCCGCACCAAGCATCATTACTTTCAGTGCTTTTGGGGTTAATGGCGTGCCGATTGTGGTCATGGGGGGCTCCTTATTGTTTGAGTAGGCTTTCGTCTAAGGTTAAGTCTTCGTTTTTATTCACGCCGATACCGCGTTCTAATACGTTTTGTGCGATTTGATGTGCTTCATCCAAAGAATGTTCGGTGTATGTACCGCATTGGTATTCATTCAGTTCAGGAATTTCACGTTGATTTTTCACATTGAGAATATCCTGCATGGAGGCCGCCCAAGCCTGTGCAACTTGAGTCTCATTTGGGGTGCCGATTAAGGACATATAAAAACCGGTGCGGCAACCCATCGGCGAAATATCGATAATTTCGACATCTTGACTATTGAGATGATCACGCATGAAACCGGCAAATAAATGTTCTAGTGTGTGAATGCCCTTCGGTGGCAAATTTTCCTTATTGGGAATGGTAAAACGCAAGTCAAAAACAGTGATGTTGTCTCCTTTTGGAGTTTGCATTATTTTGGCAATTCGCACAGCTGGCGCATTCATGCGGGTGTGGTCAACTTTGAAACTATCAAGTAATGGCATTTATTTTTCCTCAAATGGAGTGGTTTTTGTTTATAAAATAATCAATTGATACTTTTTTCGAGATTTTTTAAATTATTTACGAACTTTTTTCGCTATACTGCTGTCATAGATAACGAGCAACTTGCAGTTGTTTTAATAAAATTGGTTCCTTAGGTTATTCGCCTCTCCTCGTGAGAGGCATTTTTTTAGCCATTCTACCGTAAAATGGCCTTATTTAAAGAACGGCAACACCCAAAAATAATAAAAAAACGTACCGCACTATTTTTCCCAGTGTCATAAAAATCAGACACGCCACCCAATTTAATCTCAACCAGCCTGCCACGGTACAAAATACATCACCGACGATCGGTAACCAGCTAAAAAATAACATCACACTGCCGTAACGTTGTGTTTTTTCTAATACCCAAGTGAGTTTTGCATTTTGTGGCGGTGTATTAAAAGTGGGGAGCCAGCGCCCAAGCGCATAGGTGGTCAGACTTCCCAGCGTGTTTCCGGCGACGGCAATCCACAGTAGGCTTTGAATATCCACAGAAAAATAAGGGGATCCTGCCCATAAAAGCGGTGTGATGAGGGTGACAAAAATAATTTCAGAATTACCGGGAAGGACAGTCGCGCTGAGAAAAGCGCTGGCGAACATAATCCACAATCGATGCTCGCCAAATAAGGCGAACCACCCATCCCAGCTAAAAAGATCAAACATGATTAAATGTGCGGAAAATAAGCGCGTAAGTCATTTTCATGATCTGCTGTGATTGCGCATTGATAATCACGAATTACCTCGTATTAATTTGTTGACCCGAACATCAAACACATCCATGCCGGCGCGTAATCCGGCTTGGATGCCAAAATCGCCATCTTCAAAGACTAAGCAACGTTGTGGTTTGGCTTGAATCAGTTCGGCGCAACGTAAAAAGGTGTCCGGCGCGGGTTTATGATTTTGAATATCTTCGGCAGTCACGATGGCGGAGAAATATTTCTCAAAATCGAATTTGTCTAACAAAATTTTTGCAATAGTGCGGTGAGAGCCTGTGCCTAATGCCAAAGGTTTTTTATTATAAAATGCGCGAACAATATTGGCGGCTGGCAGCAATGTGGCATGTTGCATAATCAGTTTTTTGCCATATTCTCTTTTTAATTCAATGACATCCTCTAACTTATCTAAAGGCATGGCATAGCGTTTCATCATTTCTAGCGCAATAGTTCTTACCGGTGCTCCGCCCATTTCATATAACAGGTTGCCATCAAACGGATAACCATAATGTTGCCCGACCATTTCCCATGCTTTGGCATGGCTAGGCATGGTGTCGATGACGGTGCCGTCCATATCAAAAATTAAGCCGTCATACTGATTTATTACTTCATTATCTAACATGTTGCTTTCCGAATTACCTTAATAAAATGAGAGGGGAGTTATTTTGCTACAATTTTGTGATCAATGCACCGTTTAATTCATCGCGATTCGGTTATACTTGGGCAACTTTTTTGAGAGCGAGAAGAATGGATCTTCAACAACGACTTTGGGCATTTCAAGTCCGAGAATTAATTGACGAACATATTGTGCAAATCGTGCTGAATGTGCGTTGTCATTTGCAACAAGATTGGCGGGTAGATGTTGAAACCGAGCAGGTAAAAATGATGTTGGTGCACATTGCCAGTGCCTTGGGGCGGATTCAACGTGGCCATTGTGTTTCGCCGTTGTATGCCGATTTTTTGGAGGAAATTCAAAGTGCGGTGGTTTTTCCACAAGTTTTGCAAATTCACCAAAAGATATTGAAATTAATTCCGTTGGCGATTCCCGAAGAAGAACAAACGTATTTTTTGGCAAACGTGTACGGATTAGTATTGGATCAACCACAGGTGTTAGAACGGCTTCGTTAAAAATACACGAAAAAACGACCGCACTTTTGGTTGTTCTAGAAAATGAGTTGGAGATTATAAAGAAGTGAAATGGCGCACCCGAAAGGATTCGAACCTTTGACCGCTCGGTTCGTAGCCGAGTACTCTATCCAGCTGAGCTACGGGTGCGTAGTTGGTGTTTAATTTGCTCAAACCATTTTAAACAATAGAGTCGATTTAAAATGGCGCACCCGAGAGGATTCGAACCTCTGACCGCTCGGTTCGTAGCCGAGTACTCTATCCAGCTGAGCTACGGGTGCGAGACAAATTAAACAAATGGCGGTGAGAGAGGGATTCGAACCCTCGATGGAGTTTTTGACCCCATACTCCCTTAGCAGGGGAGCGCCTTCAGCCTACTCGGCCATCTCACCACAATCGGTTTGTGGGCGGTATAATACGGGTTTATGACAATAAGTCAAATTATTTTTTCCGAAAAGTGCTTGAAATCAAGTTAGTTGTGCGATTTCTCGACAACTTCAAGTATCCCCTTCGCTGATTATTTCCCGCGTAAAATCGCCCGTAAATTGGCAATATGGCTTTGTGTTTTCGCTTGTTGCTGTTCGGCACTTAACGGCGGTTTATCCCGTTCCCATTGCAAATCGTTTTCCGGCAACTCCAGTAAGAATCGGCTTGGCTCCGGACGAATCAATTCGCCGAACTGGCGTCGTTCTTTGCACAACGAAAACCACAGATTCTGCTGCGCACGCGTAATGCCCACATACGCCAAACGGCGTTCTTCTTCCACGTTGTCTTCGTCAATACTGGTTTGATGCGGCAAAATGCCTTCTTCCATACCGATTAAAAACACATGCGGAAATTCTAGCCCTTTGGAGGCATGAAGCGTCATTAATTGTACCTGATCGCTGTCGTCTTCCTCTTCTCCTCGTTCCAGCATATCGCGTAAGGTTAAGCGGGTAACGATCTGATTGAGGTTCATCGGCTCGTTAAATTCATCGCCTTTGAGCATATCAGCAACCCAATCAAACAACGTTGCCACGTTTTTACTCTGCATTTCTGCCGCTTTTGGACTGGTGGCGTATTCGTATAAATATTCTTCATAATGTAACGAAGCAAGCATGGAGCGCACAGCGCGTTCAGGTTCGGAACGTTGTATTTCATCATTCAATTCCACAATCCAACGGGCGAATTTTTGCAACGCATCATAGGCTTTCGGGGTGACCCTCTGAATCAGCTCAAAATCAAAAATTGCTTCAAATAAGCTGACATGTTTTTCTTGTGCCAGCGAACCCAATTTTTCCAGCGTTGCCGTACCGATTTCTCGTTTTGGTGTGTTCACAATGCGTAAAAACGCTGCATCATCATCTTGATTTACCACCAAACGCAAATACGCCATCATATCTTTAATTTCCGCACGGGAGAAAAAGGATGTGCCGCCGGAGATTTTGTATGGAATGCGGTTTTGCATCAGAATTTTTTCCAGCAAGCGCGATTGGTGGTTGCCACGATACAAAATGGCATAATCACGATAATGGGTTTTAGCGATAAAACGGTGAGCAATGAGTTCGCTCACAACACGTTCTGCCTCATGTTCTTCGTTTTTCGCTTCAATAATTTGTAACTTTTCTCCTTCCCCTAACTTGGAAAAGAGTTTTTTGTCGAAAACATGATCATTGTTATCGATGAGGATATTGGCGCAATGCAAAATGCGTTGGCTAGAACGGTAATTTTGTTCCAGTTTAATCACCTGTAACGCCGGAAAATCATCGCGTAATCGCACCATATTCTGTGGTCGCGCACCACGCCAAGAATAAATAGATTGATCGTCATCACCCACCACCGTGAAACGTGCACGATCGCCCACTAACAACTTAATCAACTCATATTGGCTGGTATTGGTGTCTTGGTATTCATCCACCAACAGATAGCGAATTTTCTCCTGCCATTTGGACCGCACTTCGGCGTTCTGTTTGAACAGTAGGGTCGGCAACATAATCAAATCATCAAAATCCAAAGCATTGTAGGCACGCAGTTGTTTGTTATAGCGGTCGTAACAATGAGCGAAGGTTTGTTCTTGCTTATCACGCGCCAATGTCATCGCTTGTTGTGGGCTAGATAAGTCATTCTTCCAATTAGAAATGCGATTGATCAGCGTACGCAGTAAATCTTTATCTTCCTGCAACAGGTCAGCGGTGAGTTCCTTTAACAGCGCCATTTGATCATGCTCGTCAAACAACGTCATATTGGCTTTAAAACCTAAGTGCTTATATTCACGCTTAATAATGTCAAAACCGAGGGTGTGAAAGGTGGATACAATTAGCCCTTTGGAGGATTCCTTACCGATAGACTGTGCCACGCGTTCTTTCATTTCGCGAGCGGCTTTGTTGGTGAAGGTGACGGCGGCGATTTGCTTTGGAAGATAACCACACTTGCGAATGAGATGAGCAATTTTATTGATGATGACGCGCGTTTTTCCAGAGCCTGCACCGGCTAAAACGAGGCAAGGACCGGACACATATTCCACGGCTTGTTGTTGTTGCGGATTGAGTTTCATAGTCATTGATTATTCACTTTGCGACCACGCATAAGGCAATAACGCCGTATCCAACAGGAAGGACAAGGGCACATCCAAAATCGGCAAGCCCCAATGCTTTGCCATCTCGACATCGTATTTTGTGCCGGCATAAGGGCTATAAGGTTCTGTCGGATCCACGAGTTTTACCACGGTGCCACAGGCATTTGCGGTGAAAAGTGCAGTCGAAAAAAGCACTGTTTTTAAGGGTTGAAATTTCATAAGTGGGCGGATTTTACACCAAATAAGAAAAGATGTGGAAAGGTTTGCACAAGATTATTCGGGCAAAAAAATGCGCCGTTGGTTTTCCTTCGGCGCAATGTATTTAAAATCAATTTAAATTAGAAACGGTAAGACGCATTGGTGCTGAAAGTATTGCCTTTGAGGCTATCGCCACCAAATCTGTTACCGGTACGTAAGTATTCCAAACCTAATTCAAAGTTTGGCGCTAAGTTCGCTTTTACACCTGCACCTAAACCATAACCGGCTTTTGTTTCGGTGATTTTGGTGACAACTCTACCGTCAGTCGTTGTTGCATCAAATTTAACCACTTCTGCGCTTACTTTTGCATAAGGTAACACAGATGGGGTCGCACGGTAGCCAAGTAGATATCCTACGCCTAAACGGCCTTTTTGTTGTACTTTAGTGTCAGCATTGTCCACTAATGTAGAGTTGTGTGGTTTGAATTTACCTTCAACAATACCCACAACATTTTGTCCATGGTTGAAACCATAGTCCGCGATTAAATCTACGTTTGAGATGCGTTTTGCATGTTCGTATTTGGTTGTACCTACGCCAACACCTACGCCGAAACCGGTGAAATCAGATGCGACTGCGGAAGTTGAAGCAAGAACAACGGCGCTAAGTGCTAAAAGTGTTAATTTTTTCATGAGATCCTCTGCTGGATTGTATTAAAAACGGCCTGAGTATAGGCATTTTTTCTATAAGGATCAAGATCCTTTGGTGATATCAAGGATCTTGAAAGACGAAGTGTGGTCTGTTTTTTCGGTGTTTTTTAATCCCTTTTTTCATGGGGATTTCCCCATGCGCCCTTGGCCGATTTTCGCTATAATGCGACAACATTTTATCAACATCATGAGATGATTATGGCTCAAATTGCTGCAAATCCCCTTGTCCTCGTGGACGGTTCTTCTTATTTATACCGCGCCTTTCACGCTTTCCCTCCGCTCACTAATTCCAACGGAGAGCCGACAGGCGCCATGTATGGTGTGTTGAATATGCTGAAAAGCCTGATTTCTCAGGTGCAGCCAAGCCACATAGCGGTAGTGTTTGATGCCAAAGGCAAAACCTTCCGCGATGAAATGTTTGAGCAATATAAATCTCACCGTCCACCGATGCCGGACGATCTGCGTAAACAAATCCAGCCGTTGCATGACATGATCCTTGCCTTGGGTATTCCGCTGTTGGTGGTGGAAGGCGTTGAAGCGGACGACGTAATCGGCACGTTGGCACGCCAAGCGTCGCAAAACGGGCAAAAAGTACTGATCAGTACCGGCGACAAAGACATGGCGCAGCTGGTGGACGACAACATTATGTTGATTAACACCATGAACAACAGCCTGCTGGATCGTGATGGCGTGATTGAAAAATACGGTATTCCGCCAGAGTTGATTATTGATTATCTGGCGTTGATGGGCGACAGCTCCGACAACATTCCTGGTGTCTCAGGTGTCGGTGAAAAAACAGCGCTAGGGCTTTTGCTGGGCATCGGCAGCATGGCACAAATTTATGCCAATTTGGATAAAGTCGCCGAACTGCCGATTCGTGGTGCGAAGAAACTCGGAGAAAAATTGCTTGCTGAAAAAGACATGGCAGATTTGTCCTACGCGTTGGCAACCATCAAAACCGACGTGGCATTGGCATTTTCTCCGCAAGAACTTGTGCTTGGTGACAGCAACAATGACGCCTTAATCGAATATTTCGGGCGGTATGAATTCAAACGCTGGCTAGGCGAGGTGATGAACGGCACCAATTCTGTAACGCAACCGACGCAATCAGTGAAAATTAATCACTATCAAGCGACGCCGGCAGTCAAAACCGATGAAAGTGCGGTTGAAAACTCGGTTAAATTTAACATCGACCGCAGCCGCTATGAAAACATTCTGACTGAAGCGGATTTAGCCCGTTGGGTGGAAAAATTGAGTGCCGAGAAACTGATCTCGGTGGATACGGAAACCGACGGGCTGGATTATATGTCCGCCAATTTGGTCGGTATATCTTTTGCATTGGAAAATGGCGACGCAGCGTATTTACCGTTGCATTTGGATTATCTCGGTGCGCCAAAAACGTTGGAAAAAAGCACCGCACTTGCTGCCCTCAAACCCATTTTAGAGAACCCGAACATCGGGAAAATTGGGCAGAATCTCAAGTTTGATATGACTATTTTTGCCCGCAACGGCATTGCGTTGCAGGGCATTGAATTCGACACCATGTTGCTTTCTTACACCTTGGACAGCACCGGTCGACACAACATGGACGACCTAGCGAAACGCTATCTCGGACACCAAACCATCGGCTTTGAAGATATTGCCGGCAAAGGGAAAAATCAGCTGACGTTCAACCAAATCCCGCTAGAACAAGCGGGCGAATACGCGGCGGAAGATGCCGACGTGACCATGAAATTGCAACAAGTGTTGTGGGAAAAACTTCAGTCGCAACCCAGTTTGGTGGAACTCTATCAATCCATCGAATTGCCGTTGCTCGGCGTGTTGTCGCGCATGGAGCGTTGTGGCGTACTGATTGATTCTGATGCGCTGTTCTTGCAGTCCAACGAAATTACCGAAAGATTGACCGCACTTGAAATGCAGGCGTACGAACTGGCAGGACAACCGTTCAATTTGGCGTCCACGAAACAGTTGCAAGACATTCTGTTCGATAAACTCGGCTTGCCGGTGTTGCAAAAAACCCCGAAAGGCGCGCCGTCCACCAATGAAGAAGTGTTGGAGGAACTGGCGTACAGCCACGAATTGCCGAAAGTGTTGGTGGAACATCGCGGTTTGAGCAAACTGAAATCCACTTACACCGACAAATTGCCGCAAATGGTGAACCCGCAAACCGGGCGCGTGCACACCTCTTACCATCAAGCCGTAACGGCAACTGGGCGGCTTTCTTCCAGTGATCCGAATTTGCAGAATATTCCGATTCGTAACGAGGAAGGACGCCGCATTCGCCAAGCCTTTATTGCACGCGACGGTTATAAAATTATCGCCGCCGACTATTCCCAAATTGAGCTGCGCATTATGGCGCATTTGTCCAACGACGCGGGTTTGATTAACGCGTTCGCACAAGGTAAAGACATTCACCGCTCCACCGCGGCGGAGATTTTTGGTTTGCCGTTGGAACAGGTGACGAGCGAACAACGCCGCAACGCGAAAGCCATTAACTTCGGCTTGATTTATGGCATGTCCTCTTTCGGACTTTCCCGTCAGCTTGGGATTTCCCGCGCGGATGCGCAACGCTACATGGATTTGTATTTCCAACGTTACCCGGGCGTGCAAACCTTCATGCACGACATCCGTGAAAAAGCGAAAGCACAAGGCTATGTGGAAACCTTGTTTGGACGACGCTTGTATTTGCCGGAAATCAATTCTTCCAACGCCATGCGTCGTAAAGGTGCGGAACGGGTGGCGATTAACGCGCCGATGCAAGGCACCGCTGCCGACATCATTAAACGCGCCATGATTAAACTAGATGAAATCACGCGTGATGATCCGGATATTCATATGATTATGCAGGTGCACGATGAATTGGTATTTGAAGTGCGGTCGGAAAAAATCGCGTTTTTCAGCGAGCTCATCAAACAACACATGGAAGCTGCCGCCGAACTTGTGGTGCCACTGATTGTGGATGTTGGCGTGGGCGAGAATTGGGACGAAGCCCACTAACGTTAAGGAGAGAGCATGGCACACAAAATTATCCGTAGCGCAGATTTTACTGCCACCCGCGCTTGGGGCGGTTTGGATATCACTGAAATGAATGGCATCAGCGTGCGGTTACATTGGACGGATGAGCCTTATAAATGGCATATCAATGATGGTGAGGAAGTTTTTGCTGTGATGAACGGCGTGGTGGAAATGCACTACAAAGAGCGCGGCGAAGCCAAAAGTGTGTTGCTAGAAACCGGTGACATTTTCTATGCCGGCATCGGCACCGAACACGTCGCGCACCCGCAAGGCGAAGCACGGATTTTGGTGATTGAAAAGGTGGGGAGTGTTTAAAAATAAAAAGAGCGGTCGGTTTTAAAAATGTTTTTATATCGACCGCTCTTTTTTATTCTTTTGCCAATTGTTTTTGAGGAGCGCCAATCTAAGGGACACAGATCAAATGAACAATTACAGCGCCTGTTTCACCGCCACATCCAGACCTGCTGTTGGGCGGCCAAGCAATTTCTCAAGGGTTTTGTCTTCTGAGAATAATGCACCGTTTGACGCATCCACATCCCATTGTGCAATTAAGCCTGCAAAGCCTTCATCTAATCCTGCTTGCACAAGTGCTGCGGCATAATCTGCTGCAGGAATATCCACGTAAGGGATTTCTTTACCGGTTTGTCTACTGATTTCTGCAGCAAGATCAGCTAATGTCCAGCTGGTTGATCCGGCAAGCTCGTAAGTTTGGTTTTCGTGGCCTTCACCTAGGGCGACATTTACGGCCGCTTCTGCAAGTTCTGCGCGAAGTACAGAGGAAATTTTGCCGTTTTTTGCTGAACCGTAGAAAGCATTATTTGCCAACGCCGCCGGGATGGACGCAGTATAGTTCTCTGTATACCAGCCATTGCGTAAAATGGTGTAAGTGATACCGGAGGCTTTTAATGCGGCTTCGGTTGCAACGTGTTCACCAGCAAGAGATTTGACGGTATTTTCATTAGTGGCGCCTAATAAACTGGTATAAATAATGTGTTTTACACCGGCTTTTTTTGCCGCTTCAATCACATTTTTATGTTGTTGAATTCGCTGCCCCACTTCACTGCTTGAGACTAAAATTAACGTATCCACGCCTTGTAACGCTTCTACTTGTCCTTCTGGTTTTGCATAATCAAATTTGCGGGCTTCTACGCCGGAAATTTTTTCCGGGGAACGCACAAGTGCGATGACGTTTGCGTGTTTTGCTTTTAATAAATTTAACGCGATTGCGCCGAATTGACCTGTTGCGCCGGTAATTGCGATAGTTTTCGTTGTCATGATGTTTTCCTTCTCGTTAAGTTTAAATTGAGTTTGAACATTTGATTGTTCGCTTGATGTGGCGTATTATATTTCAATACTTACTTTTAGGAAGTACTTACATAAACGTAAGTTTTGGGGTTTTTTGAAAATAATTTTTAATTGATTGATTTTTAAGGAATTAAAAATGGAAAAAGTTTTTGAGCGTGGCAATGTGTTGGCTTCTGCCTGTCCTTCCCGGCAAATTTTGCAGCATTTAACCAGTCGTTGGGGGGCGTTAGTATTGGTGAGCTTGCATTCCGGCACCAAGCGTTTTAGTGAACTTCGTCGCTCTATTGATGGCGTGAGCGAGCGTATGTTGACAAAAACCTTGCAGGAACTGGAAGCGGACGGCATGTTAATTCGCAAATCCTACAATACCGTGCCGCCGCAAGTGGATTACACCTTAACGGAATTCGGTTCGCAGGCGTCCAATAAAATGTTTGAGTTGGTGGATTGGTTGGAAACAAATCTTGACGGAATTTTGGCGAAGCAAGCCGCGAATCCGTAAGAACTACGGCATGATGGTTGCTAAAGTGCGGTGAAAAATCGACATGTTTTTCCACCGCACTTTTTTTCACCTTTCCTTTATCCCGCCTTGTGTTTTCAGTATAATGGCACACATTTTCTCCATCTAAATAGACAGAACATATTATGACAAAATTTAATGTAAAAACTTTCCAAGGCATGATTCTTGCCTTACAAGAATACTGGGCGAACCAAGGCTGTACCATTGTGCAACCCTTTGATATGGAAGTGGGCGCAGGTACCTCTCACCCGATGACCGCATTACGCGCGTTAGGTCCTGAGCCGATGGCGTTTGCTTATGTGCAACCTTCCCGCCGTCCGACCGATGGTCGCTATGGTGAAAACCCAAACCGTTTACAGCATTACTACCAATTCCAAGTGGTGATTAAACCCTCTCCGGACAATATTCAAGAATTGTATTTAGGTTCCCTTGAAATGCTTGGTTTTGACCCGACCAAAAACGACATTCGTTTTGTGGAAGATAACTGGGAAAACCCAACTTTAGGCGCATGGGGCTTGGGCTGGGAAGTGTGGTTAAACGGCATGGAAGTGACTCAATTTACCTATTTCCAACAAGTGGGCGGCTTAGAATGTAAACCGGTTACCGGCGAAGTAACTTACGGTTTAGAGCGTTTGGCAATGTACATTCAAGGCGTGGATTCCGTGTATGACTTAGTTTGGTCTGACGGCCCGCTTGGCAAAACCACTTACGGTGACGTATTCCATCAAAATGAAGTGGAACAATCCACCTACAACTTTGAATATGCCGACACCGATTTCTTATTCCATTGTTTCGATCAATATGAAAAAGAAGCGAAAAGCTTATTGGAATTAGAACGCCCGTTGCCACTGCCGGCTTACGAGCGCATTTTAAAAGCGGCACACAGTTTCAACTTGTTAGACGCGCGCAAAGCGATTTCCGTTACTGAGCGTCAACGCTACATTTTACGCATTCGTGCCCTTACTAAAGGCGTGGCGGAAGCCTATTATGCCAGCCGTGAAGCCTTAGGCTTCCCGGGTTGTAAAAAATAAAGCGAAAAGTCACCGCACTTTATGTGTTAACACCGTGATATAAGGAGAACATCATGAAAGATTTTCAATACCCCGACGATATTTACACCGAAGCTGAACCGGACGAAAACACGCTAGCGAATTTAGGGCCTTTAGCGCCTATGGCGGGAATTTGGAAAGGAAAGCGTGGGCTTGATATCAACCCGAAAGCTGAAGGGGCAGTGAAAGATCCTTATATCGAATATTACGAATTACAACCGATTGATGCGCAAACCAATGGGCCGCAATTGTTTTATGGCTTGCGCTATCACACGCATATTGTGCAGCCTGATGAAGTGGAAACCTTTCACGATCAAGTAGGCTATTGGTTATGGGAGCCGGCAACAGGCAATATTTCCTTGTCGTTGAGTATTCCACGTGGACAAAGCCTCATTGCCACCGGTAATGCTGCGGCAGATGCGAAAGAGTTTACGCTAAAAGCCGTGCGAGGCTCTTTAACGAATGGCATTATCTCGAATCCGTTTTTAGAACAATCTTTCACGACAGAAAGCTATGAAATTACGGTGAAAATTCATGAAGATGGTACTTGGTCTTACGATCAAATTACCACGATGATTATCCCGAATTACGACAAGCCGTTTGAGCATCGCGATCGTAACCGTTTAACCAAAATCGCTGAACCGACATTAAATCCGACCGCACTTGCTGTGGCAAATAAAAAGTAAGGTATTGCGATGAAACCTATTCTTTATTATGCCGAGCAATGTCCCGATACAGCCCCGTTTGTGGCGGAATTAAAACGTCTTGGTGTGGAATATGAGAAAGTGGAAGTTTTATCTTCTATTCCTAATTTGAAACAATGGTTGCGTTTACGTGATCGTCATCCTGCATTTGATGAGGTGAAAGCACAAGGTTATGCCGGCTTCCCTGCGTTATTGTTGGACGATGATCGCGTTATCTTGGATCAAACCCAATTAAAAACTGTTTTTGCTTGATATGAGCACCATGCTTAAACTCGCTAAATTTTGATAAACCTCGTTCAATTTTATTAAATCCATTTTATGAAAAAGAGACATTCTCAACCTACATTCATTGCGCTGTTTGTGGCGTTAAACGTAACCCCAGTGGCTTTTGCCGGACAGGTCTATTCCGGTGTGGATTATCAATATTTTCGTGATTTTGCCGAGAATAAAGGTAAGTTTACGCCCGGTGCGCAAAATATAGAGGTGGTGAATAAAAAAGGCGAGTCTGTCGGCACTATGATGCAAAACGCACCGATGATGGATTTTTCGGTGGTTAGCCGTAATGGTGTGGCAGCGCTGGTGGGTGATCAATATATCGTTAGCGTGGCACATAATGTGGGTTATAGCGGTGTTGACTTTGGCATGGAGGGTAGTAACCCCGATCAGCACCGATTCGGTTATAACATCGTTAAACGAAATAATTATAAAAACGACCCTACTCACCCTTACATGACGGACTATCATAACCCTCGTTTAACCAAATTCGTCACGGAAGCTGCGCCGATAGAAATGGTGTCAAAGATGCAGGGTAGCATCTATGGCGATTTAGAAAAGTATCCAATGCGGGTACGAATTGGTAGCGGTCGGCAAGTTGTGCGTGATGCTCAGGACAAGGATACAGAGGTTTCAGGCGCATACCACTACAGAACCGCAGGTAATACGTTTATGCAAGGCTGGGCGAACAATGGTGAGGTCAGTTTAAGCGGTGATGTGCGTTATCCGAATCAATATGGTCCGTTACCCATTTCAGGTTCTAGCGGTGACAGTGGTTCACCGATGTTTATTTATGATAAAACCGCAGGAAAATGGCTGTTAAACGGTGTATTGCGTAGCGGACACCCTTATGAAGGCAAAGAGAATACCTACCAAATTGCACGTAAGAATTATTTGGATGAAATCATTGCAAGAGATTTGGTCACGGTATTTGAAGCTACAGCAGCCTCTTATGACTGGACAACAGACGGCAATGGCAGTGGCACCTTAACCAAAGGTAGCCGTGCTGTTACGACCACACCACTGGCCAATTACAGCCTACCTTCTTCCGGTAGAGATGAATCTTTTGGATATGGCGGACCAAACCCTTATATGCCGGCACAGCATCACGGTAAGAACATTTACTTTGGAAATATGCAAAGTGGCACGATAACCCTGAAAAATAATATCGATCAAGGCGCCGGTGGGTTGACCTTTGAAGGGGATTTTGTGGTGCAGCCTACCACCGATGAAACCTGGAAAGGTGCTGGCGTTTCAGTGGGGGAAGGCAGTACGGTCACATGGAAAGTCAAAAATCCGGCAGGCGATCGTTTGTCTAAAATTGGGCAAGGCACGTTGTTGGTTAATGGCAAAGGCGAAAACCTTGGCGATATCAGTGTAGGGGATGGTGTTGTCGTTTTAAATCAACAAGCAGACGAGCAAGGCAAAAAACAAGCCTTTAATCAATTAGGCATTGTGAGCGGTCGCCCAACGGTGAAATTAGAAAGTGACGACCAAGTCAATCCAAACAATATTTATTTCGGTTTCCGCGGTGGTCGTTTAGATCTCAACGGTCATTCGCTTACCTTTAATCGCATTCAAAATACCGATGAAGGCGCACAAATTGTCAACCACAACAAAGACACGGCAGCCACTGTCACGCTTCTTGGTAATGTACAAATCAATAATGAAAAGAACATTAATCAATCCAAAGCCACCGCATTTAACGGTTGGTTTGGTGAAACCAATGCGGCACTTCACAATGGTCGATTAAATGTCGCTTATCAACCTACGAACGCCGACAGTGTCTTTTTATTGTCAGGCGGAAGCAATTTAAAAGGCAATATTACACAAGAAAACGGCACGTTAGTTTTTAGCGGTCGCCCAACGCCTCATGCTTACAACCACTTGAATAGACCTGCGCTCATTGGTCGACCACAAGGCGAAGTGGTGATGGACGATGACTGGCTAAGCCGTACCTTTAAAGCGGAAAAATACATTATTAACGGTGGAAGTGCGGTCGTTTCTCGAAACGTTTCTGCGATAAACGGCGATTGGCAATTAAGCAACAACGCCAATGCTACATTGGGAGTTACCGATAAACAGGCGAATTTCATTTGTGCCCGTTCTGACTGGACGGGGCTGACCAAATGCGCCAACCAAACCTTATCTGATAAAGTCTTTGCGAGCATTGAGCGTAGCAAAATCAATGGTAATTTTGTCCTGAACGACAGTGCGAAATTATCGGTTGTAGGACTTGCAGATGTTATGGGTAATGTGGTGTTAAACGGGCAAACTCAATATCACTTGGCACATAAAGCCACTCAAACTGGCACGCTTGCGCTGAATAACCAAACTGTGGCAACGGTTGAAAATGCGACTTTGACGGGCGATGCAACGCTTTCTGATCAGGCAAAATTAAACTTCATTAACGCTCGTTTTGATCATCAAATTCAGGGCAGCAAAGAGACGCTGGTTTCTTTGTCAGACAATGCAAACTGGATGTTACCGAACAGCACAACAATAGGTAATTTAAGCCTCAATAACGGGCAAGTGACCCTTGGTGCGGATATTGCATCTCAAGCGAATGATCAAATATTTAAGAAACTTACGGTGTTAGGTGATTTAAACGGAAAGGGAACGTTTAGTTACCCTACTCATTTGCAAGAAAATAAAGGCGCACATGTGACAGTGAATGGCTTGGCAACAGGTGATTTTGTGCTAAACGTACGCAATACCGGTGTAGAGCCTCAAACCTTGCAACAGCTCAGTTTATTGACTCTGATAAATGCTACTCAAACCGATAACGTCAAGGTTTCTTTGGCAAATGGCAAAGTCGATGTGGGAACCTATCGCTACGAGCTGAAAAATGATAATCACGATTACCGTTTATACAATCCGAAAAAAGAACTGGAGTTGGAAGAACAGGCTCGTTTAGAGGAAGAGAAGCGCAAAGCGGAAGAAGCACGAATCGCCGAAGAGAAACGTAAAGCAGAAGAAAAACGACTTGCTGAGGAGAGACGCAAGGCAGAAGAAGCGGCAAAAACCGCTGAAGAGAAACGTAAGCTAGAGGAAGCGCTTCGAATCGCGGAAGAAAAGCGTAAAGCGGAAGAAGCTCGAATTGCGGAAAATAAACGTAAAGCAGAGGAAGCTGCACGAATCGAGGCAGAAAAACGTAAAGCCGAACAAAAACGCAAAGCAGATGGGCAAACGCAAAAAGAGATGATCAGCCGTTATTCAAATAGCGCCTTATCCGAGTTGTCTGCAAGTGTGAATGGCGCCTTGCTCATTATTGATGAATTAAATAAACATCTTGTTGGAGAGAGCCGATCTCACGTTTGGGCAAATACGGTTCGTGCTTCTCGTCATTATGAGGCAGATGAATTCCGTGGTTACAAGCAAGAAAGCTATTTAACCCAGTTAGGGACACAACATATTGATGACAATTACCGCGTCGGTTTATTGTTCTCTCATGCCCGAGCGAAGAATACTTTTGATGACAATATCGGTGGGAAAAATCGCCTGACCATGTTGTCTGCTTTTGGCAAATATGATTTTGCTAACGGCTTGAACATCACAGCAGACATGAGTTATGGCTCAAGTGCGGGTGAAATTCGAGGTGAATTGCAAGATGCGGATATTCAACGCCATATTGTCGCTTTAGGCGCAGGAGTGGGATACCAAATCAATTTAGGCAAACTTGCTGTTAAACCGAATATGAGTCTTCATCGCTACCACATTTCCGGCGAAAATTACCAATACGAGCAATCAGAAATTCATGTGCCGGCGGCGAATTTTAATGTTTACCAAGCGGGCGTGACGGTGGATTATTCGTTTATGCCATGGCAAGGCGTAACCCTTCGTCCATCACTTGGCGTAAATTATGTGGATGCCTCTGATTCCAAACTCACCGTGCAGTTAAATCAGGCGCCATTGATGCAACGTTTTGATCGTTATTGGCAACAAGAAATTGGCTTAAGTGCTGATTTAGGCGGTTGGCAGGTTAGCACCTATGCTGCCCAATCTCGCGGCAAACAGTTGGATAAACAACATCAGTTTGGTTTGAAAGTAGGGTATCGTTGGTAAAGCAATCGAACCCGACAGAAACAAGCACGAAAGATGATAGCATTGTGCGGTTATCGAGTTATTCTTATTTAGAAAGGTAAAAAAGATGAAAAAAACACCTCAAATTCTGACCGCACTTTTGCTTGGTTCTGCCTTTGCGGGCGGTGTATTTGCCGAGGAACATCGCCTAAATACACCGAGTGCAGAGTATGAACTTGAGAAAGTCTTAATTTTCAGCCGTCATGGATTACGCTCGCCGGTGGAAAAAGATCCGCAAGAAATGGCAAAATATTCTCCGTATGCGTGGGCGAAATGGGATGTGCCATCCGGTCATCTCACGGCAAAAGGTACCGTGCTAGAAACCTATTTCGGGCAATATTTAGGGCAATGGCTTGCGGATAAAGGGTTATTAACAACAGAACGTTGTGCATCGGGCGAAGGCATTTTCGCTTATGCGAATGGTGTGCAACGCACAATTGCAACAGGTCAGGCGATTGTTTCTGGCGCATTTGCAGGCTGTAATGTTCAACTGCAACATCACGGTAAAATTGGTTCAGAAAAAGATCTGATTTTTAATACACAGGCGCATAATCCAAGTAAAACCTTGATTGAATCTGCAAAAAATAATGTTGATTTAACCGCTTTACAGCAAAAATTAGCGCCAAATTATGCGTTATTAAGTGAAATCATCGATTATAAAAATTCACCAAACTGTTTGCAAAAAGGCGAGTGTGATTTAGGTGGGAAAGTCGGTGAATACAGTATTAAAGACGGAAAGTCGGTCAAAATTACGGGTTCTATTAGCACCGGGAAGAAAATTGTCAGTGCATTATTGCTCGCGCATTATGTGGGTAAACCTGATTCAGAAATTGCAAACAGCAATGTTGATAGCCAAGAAAAATGGCGTGCAATTAACGAAATTAAAAACGAATATTACCGCACTTTATTTAAAAACAATGAAGCGCTGGCACAAAATGTCTCGTATCCGTTGTTAGCATTTATTCAGCAACAGCTGAATAGTGAAAACAAAATTAACGTATTGGTTGGACACGATTCGAATATCGTCGCTCTGCTTGCGGCACTAGGCGTTGAGCCTTATGAGTTGAATGATTCATTGGAAAATATCCCAATCGGTGGCAAGTTGCTATTTGAAGTGTGGAAGCACAAACCCAGTGGTAAGTTCAAATTTAAGTTAGATTATGTGTATCAAACTACTGAACAGCTGATTAACATCACGCCATTAAGTTTAGCGACACCACCAAACCGAACAGCATTAACCCTCAAAGGCTGTGAAAAAGATGAAAATGGTTTTTGTGATTACGAGCGTTTTCAACAGGTGTTGAGTGAGAGTGTTGGAAACAGCAAGCTATCGGGAAGTAGATAATTCTGATATTCATATCGCGGAATATATGATGGTGTTGCCAAGTAAAGAAGTGCTGGAACAACGGTTGCATTTGGCGGTAGAAAGGGCGAGAGAGCGGTTTTGGATTCAACATAACTAAAAAGGATAAATATGACTAAATATCAGGATTCATCAAATAATGTAACCTTTGGTTCGGACTCTCCGATTATGAAGGATATTAAAGGGGATGTGATATATAAACCAGGTGGTGATGTGATTGTTAATCCACCACAAGAAAAAACTGTAAAAGCTTTCATAGAATGTTCAGATGAAGAATTAAGAGAATATGCTTTTGAATTAGCTGAACGTTTTAAAAAAGAAAGATCTGAAAAAAAGAAATTAGTTAAAGAACGTTCTATTAAGTTATTTTTAATAACTGTAGCTATACTTATCATAGCTACAATATATGTAGTCATTAAAAGCCAAGATAAACATATATTAGATATAGCAGTATTTTTAGTTGCTGTATTATCAATAGTTATCGGATATGCTGCCTTTTTAGGTATATCAACTCCCAATAAAATTGAAAAACAATATCTTGCCACAGCACAAAATATTATTGATGAACTAGATTTTAGACAAAATAAATCTTATTCGGAAGAAATTAGAAAAAAATTTAAATAACATTTTAGAGAAACAAAATGACAACCCAAAACTTCCTAGTAGAAATCGGCACAGAAGAGCTGCCACCAAAAGCTCTCAAAACATTAGCGACCTCTTTTGCGGATAACGTTGAGGCGGAATTAAACCAAGCAGGTTTATCATTCGACAAAATCGAATGGTTTGCGGCGCCGCGTCGTTTGGCGGTGAAAGTGTTGAACTTAGCCACACAGCAACCGAGCAAAGAAATCGAAAAACGCGGGCCCGCAGTCTCTGCAGCTTTTGATGCAGAAGGTAAACCAACTAAAGCGGCAGAAGGCTGGGCGCGTGGTTGTGGTATTACCGTTGAGCAAGCAGAACGCATTGCAACCGATAAAGGCGAATGGCTCGTTCACCGTGCGAAAATTGAAGGTCAACCGACTAAAAACTTGCTTAACGGCATTGTGGCAAATGCGTTGGCAAAATTGCCAATTCCAAAACCAATGCGTTGGGCAGATAAAACTGTGCAATTTATTCGCCCTGTTCACACGGTAACTATGTTGTTAGGTGATGAATTAATCGAAGGCGAAATTTTAGGTGTGGCAAGTGCGCGCACCATTCGCGGTCACCGTTTCTTAGGCGAGAAAGAATTTGAAATTCAACATGCAGACCAATATCCACAATTATTGCGTGAAAAAGGTTCTGTAGTAGCAGATTTCAACGAGCGTAAAGCCGAAATTTTGTCAAAATCTCAAGCAAAAGCGACCGCACTTGGCGGCGTGGCTGACATTGAAGAAAGCTTGCTTGAAGAAGTGACTTCATTGGTGGAATATCCAAACGTCTTATCGGCAAAATTTGAAGAACGCTTCTTAGCGGTGCCTGCGGAAGCTTTGGTTTACACCATGAAAGGCGACCAAAAATATTTCCCAATTTATGATAAAAATGGCAAATTATTACCGCACTTTATTTTTGTATCAAACATCAACCCAGAAGATCCAACAGCGATTATCGAAGGGAACGAAAAAGTGGTTCGCCCACGTTTAACCGATGCGGAATTCTTCTTCAAAACCGACTTAAAACAAAAACTGGTCGATCGTTTACCACGTTTAGAAACCGTGTTATTCCAACAACAGCTCGGTACATTGAAAGACAAAACTGACCGTATTGAGCAACTGGCAGGCGAAATTGCAAAACAAATCGGCGCAGATGAAGCGAAAGCAAAACGTGCCGGCTTACTGTCAAAATGTGACTTAATGACCAACATGGTGTTTGAATTCACCGATACGCAAGGTGTCATGGGGATGCACTATGCCCGTCATGATGGTGAAGATGAAGAGGTCGCAGTGGCGTTAAACGAACAATATATGCCACGCTTTGCCGGTGATGAATTACCAAAATCACTCGTGGCAAGTGCGGTCGCTTTAGCGGATAAATTTGATACCTTAACGGGGATCTTTGGTATCGGACAAGCGCCGAAAGGCAGTGCAGACCCGTTCGCCCTTCGTCGTGCAGCATTAGGTGCGTTACGCATTATCGTGGAGAAAAAACTACCGCTTGACTTGGAAGACTTAGTGAAAAAATCTATTGATGCATACAATAGCATTTCTATTAGCAAGTTCAATAAACTCGATATTGAAACTCAAGCACAGGTTATGTTTGGAGAACGTTTTAAAGGTATTGAGAAAGAAGTGGTGGACTTCATGCTTGGTCGTTTCCGTGCATGGTACCAAGATGAAGGCATTGCGGTGGATGTGATTCAAGCGGTATTGGCGCGTCGTCCAACCCGTCCGGCTGATTTTGATGCGCGTGTGCGTGCGGTTTCACATTTCCGTACACTTGATTCTGCGGAAGCTTTGGCAGCTGCTAATAAACGTGTGGCGAATATTTTGGCGAAAGCGGAAGACGACATTGGCACAATTGATGTGGCGTTATGCGTTGAACCGGCAGAACAAGTGCTTGCGCAAAGCGTGTTAAGTCTGGCGAAAGAGGTTCAGCCGTTAATCGCACAAGGCGAATACACGGCGGTGTTGGATAAACTCGCCGGCTTGCGTCAACCGGTAGATAACTTCTTTGACAATGTGATGGTGAATGCGGAAGACGCGAAATTGCGTCAAAACCGTTTAGCCATTTTGAACACGTTGCAAGGTTTGTTCTTACAAGTGGCGGATATTTCGTTGTTGCAATAAAAGATAAAAGTGCGGTCACAAAATCATGTGTTTTTTCCACCGCACTTTCCGTATAAAAAAAGCCGAATAGGATTATTCGGCTTTTTCTTTAGATCTTCTATCAAGAAATTATTTATTCTTTCCTTCCAAATACAACCACTCTGCCACTTGTTTGGCGAAGTAAGTCAAAATACCGTCAGCGCCGGCTCGTTTGAAGCAAAGTAAAGATTCCATGATACATTCTTTTTCTTTTAACCAGCCGTTTTGAATGGCGGCCATGTGCATGGCGTATTCACCGGAAACTTGGTAGGCAAAGGTTGGTACGCCGAATTGTTGTTTTACGCGATAGACCAAATCTAAATATGGCATACCCGGTTTCACCATCACCATATCGGCACCTTCCTCCAAGTCTAATGCCACCTCTTGTAAGCCTTCGTCGCTGTTAGCCGGATCTAATTGATAGGTCTTTTTATCGCTGCCTTTTAAGTTACCGGAAGAGCCCACAGCGTCACGGAACGGGCCGTAATAGTTGGAGGCATATTTAGCGGAGTAAGCCATGATGAGGGTGTTAATAAAGCCTTTTTCTTCCAAAGCGTTGCGGATTCTGCCGATTCGGCCATCCATCATATCGCTTGGTGCGACCACATCTGCGCCGGCTTCTGCGTGGGACAGGGCTTGTTTGATTAATACCTCGGTGGTGATGTCGTTCAGTACGTAGCCTTCTTCGTCGATAATGCCGTCTTGTCCGTGCACGGTGTAAGGGTCAAGCGCCACATCGGTTAACACGCCAAGGTCAGGATAGGCGGATTTCAGTGCTTTCACTGCGCGTTGCACCAAGCCGTTCGGGTTATAGGCTTCTTCCGCCATTAAGGATTTTTTCGCCTGTTCTACCACAGGAAATAGCGCAATCACCGGAACGCCGTATTTCACTAATAAACCTGCTTCAACTAACAGTTGGTCGATGGTTAAACGTTCTACGTTTGGCATGGAAGGCACGGCTTCACGATGATTTTCGCCTTCAATAATAAATACGGGATAAATCAGATCATCAACAGTTAGTTTGTGTTCCGCCATCAAGCGGCGACTAAAATCCTGTTTACGCATACGGCGTAAACGGCGGGTTGGAAAACCGGTAAAAATTTGTTGTGTCATATTATCTCCCGAATTGAATTAGTGATTAGATGTGTTGTTTTCTTCTTGAGCGGTTTCATTTTCTTCACGCGGACGGTAGAAGCGGGAGAAAAGAATGCCCACTTCAAATAACAAACACATCGGAATGGCGAGCAGGGTTTGTGAGAACACATCCGGCGGAGTTAAAAGCATGCCGATAAAGAACGCACCCACAATAATGTAAGGGCGTTTGGCTTTTAAATCTTCTGGCGTGGTGACTCCTGTCCAGCACAGCAAAATGATAGCAACAGGCACTTCAAAACAAATGCCGAAAGCCAGGAATAGAGTAAGAACAAAATCTAAGTAGCTACTGATGTCCGTGGCGATCGAGACGCCTTCCGGTGCTGTTTTTGTTAAAAAGCTAAACACTAATGGAAAGACAACATAGTAAGCAAAGGCTACGCCTAGATAAAACAACAGCGTGCTGGAAAATAGCAGCGGATAAATGAGGCGTTTTTCATGCTGATATAATGCCGGTGCCACAAACGCCCAAATTTGGTAGAGCAAAAATGGGACTGAAATAAAAATAGCGACAACCCCAGTCAGTTTAATCGGGGTGAAAAACGGCGTTGCAATGTTGGTGGCAATCATACTGGAGCCGTTTGGCAAGTTTGCGGTTAACGGTGCCGCCACAAAGTTATAAATTTCATTGGAGAAGTAAACAAGCGCGATAAATATCACCGCAACAAAAATAATGCTGCGTAATAAACGATTGCGTAGTTCTACTAAGTGAGTGATAAGGGGTTGAGTATCGTCAACGCTGGTCATAAGTTATCCTGATGTGAGGCTGCCCCGCAAAGCACGGTTAACTTTTGTCTGAGGCTTTGTCTGACGTGTCCGATTCCGTGTGAGCTGGTAGCGGGTTGTCCGGATCATATTGATTGATGTAGTAGGCGAGTTTCTCGTCTAATTCAATTTCTTCTTGCTCCGCCTGTTCTGCCGGAGAAAGAGCGGTTATATTTTCCGTTGTTTCTTCTTTTGGTGTTTCTAAAGCGACAGTATCCAATGCGGGCGTTTCTGTTTGTAGCGATTCAGTGAGATTTTCTACCGCACTTTTATCCGCCTGCACCTGCTTCAATTCATTGATTTGATCTTGAAGTGTTGTGTTGGTCTCATTGGCTTTTTGTTCTAGCTCAGAGCGTAGCTTGTCAGCGGAAGCTTTAAGTTCTTCCACGGTTTTGCCTAATTCCGGCGACAACGCCTTGAGGTTTAAACTTTCCGCTTTTTTGATGCTGTCTTGTAATTCCTGCAATTTCAGCTCTTGTTTTAGTTCATTTTGGACGTTCGCCGCCAGGCCGCGAATTGTGCGCACCCAACCCATTACGGTACGAATCGCCACCGGTAAACGTTGTGGGCCTAGTACTACTAAGCCCACAATGCAAACTAATACAATCTCGGAAAAACCAATATCAAACACGGATTATGCCTGTTCTTTTTCTTTGTTTTTTTCTTGTTCCGGTTGTGCGCTTTGTTTTTGTTCCACTTTGTCGAAACTTGCGTCAGCCGGTTTGGCTTCTTCGTTCATAGCTTTTTTGAAGCCTTTTACTGATTCACCTAAATCAGTACCTAAACTACGTAATTTTTTCGTACCGAACAGTAACACGATAATTAAGACTAAAATCGCTAATTGCCAAATGCTAATACCGCCCATAAAAACCTCGTCATTCTATAAAAGTAATAAATAAAAAACGTGCGAAACTATACCCGTTTTACGCAGTTTGAACAATAGCTCGGCAGGATTATTTTTGTATTTCTTGATTTAGTTCATATTGGGTTAATGCCTTGGTGGATAAGGCTTAACGTAATAGTTATCAGCATGGATTTATTGTAAAAAACAAATGGAAAAAGCACCGCACTTAACCGAGCAGACTTTTGCCTGTGGTAATTGGAATAAAAGAAAAAGGCGCACATTTAAAATGTACGCCTTAGATGAGATAGGTTTGCGGTTAAGCTTGCGAACCTGCTTTTAATTTCTCAATCGTTTCTTTATTGAAGAAATAATGCGTGCCACAGCATTCGCATTGCATATCGATGGTACCTTGGTGTTCAGCAAGAATATGGTCAATTTCTTCTTCCGAAATTAATAACAAGGCAGCGCCTGAACGTTCTTGCGAACAGCCACAGTGGAAGGTCACCGATTGTGGCGCGAAGAGTTCAACGGTTTCTTCGTGGTATAGGCGGTACAACAATTCTTCTGCGCTTAAGCCAAAAATCTCGTCGTCTTTAATGGTGGCGGTTAAGGTAGCTAAATGCTCAAAATCGTCCGGTGAGCCTGAACCATCCGGGACAATTTGTAATAACATGCCGGCGGCGACCGGTTTGCCGTCATATTCACCACTGCGGATAATCAGTTGTGTTTGGAGTTGTTCGGAACGGACGAAATAGTCTTCCAAACATTCACTGATGGTCGGTTTGTCCAGTGGTACGATTCCTTGATAGCGTTCGCCTTCTTTCGGTGCAATGGTGATCACCAACACGCCTTTACCGATCATTTGGTGTAGGCTCATGTTGTTATCAATATCGCCTTGCAAACGGGCAAGCGCACGGATTTGTTGCTGATCGTTGCCGTTGATTAATGCCAGTTTTAATGGGCCGTCGCCTTGAATTTGCACAGTGATGTCGCCGTTAAATTTTAAGGTGGCGGTCAGCAAACTGGTGGCGACCATCATTTCGCCTAATAAATTGCGCACGGCTTGCGGGTAATGATGGGTATTTAAGGTGTCGTTGAACGTTTGATTTAAGCGTACCCATTCGCCACGCACTGCGCGGTCTTTGAATAGGTAACGATAAAGTTGGTCGTTGTCTTTGGTATAAGTGGTCATCTTTTATTCCTAATTGAATGTTATTCGCCAAATATAGGGGCGTTTCCCTCGATTACAAGGTGGCGCTTATACTTGGTTTTGATGTTTGAATTTAAGTAAATCGCGACGTTCTTTTTTGTCCGGGCGGCGATCCGGATGCGGCATGGACAGCGCGTTCATTTTGCGTGCCATGGCAAGTTTTTCTCGATTGGCAAGGCTTTGTTCCGTTTCGCGATAAAGCAGTTGCGCTTCCGGTGCGCCTCGCCGTTGAGTGGAAAGCGCCAACACAACGATTTCTTTTTCGTCACTGCCTTGGCGTATTTTTAGGGTGGCGCCTACTTCCACGATTTTATTCGGTTTGCTGCGTTGCCCGTTGTAATGGACTTTGCCTCCGTCAATCATTTCTTTGGCGAGTGTGCGGGTTTTGTAAAAACGCGCTGCCCACAGCCATTTGTCCAAACGCACTGCTTCTTTTTCTTCTTCCATTTGAGAATGTTTTGCCATGTTGCCGCGTCCTTACAGTAAAGTGCGGTAGTTTTTGACGGAGAAATGACGCTCAAAGGATTTGTCCGCCAATGTACTGTCCGGGTTTTCCACGCCGATGGTGTAGGCGATGCCAAATTTTTTAGCGCTATCCAACACCGGTTCTGTGTCGTCAATAAAAAGGGTTCGGCTCGGATCGAATGGCGTGAATTGTTGCAAACGTTGCCACAAAGACTGTTCCACTTTGGGCGCATTAAACTGATGGCTGGAAAGCAACAAATCAAAGTGCGGTGCTAAATCGCAGTGTTTTAATTTTTCTGCCAAACTAAACGGGTGGCTGTCGGTGAGCAAAATTAATTTTTTGCGGCGTTCGCGGGCGGCTTGTAAAAACGGATAAACATCCGATCGCACTTTGATGTAATCGCGCTGTTGTTGTAACAATTCGCGCAACGGTAAATCTAAATTTTTCGCCCAAAAATCAATGCAATACCATTGCATACTGAATTCCACCTGCTGATAACGACGATGGATCAGTTCGCGACTTTTTTCCACAGAAAGCTTGAATTTGTCGGCATATGCCTGCGGCACCACCTTTTTCCAGAAACGATGATCGAAATACAGATCGATTAGCGTGCCGTCTAAATCTAGAATCACGGTGTCGATTGCTTGCCAGTCAAATTTTTGTTGCGCCATCCCTGTTGTGGTCCCTTTTCTTTGTAAAAATAGTGGGGTATGGTATCGCTATTTCAGTGGTTTGTAAAACAAGGGAAGAAGAGAACAATGTTACAAAAACCAACCATTCTCAATATAAAAACTGTAGCAAAATCAACGATATTTGAAATTCAATCGGTGGATTTGAAATTCGCCAACGGAACGCACCGCACTTATGAACGTTTTCGCCCCGGCAAATACGCTTCGGTGATGGTGGTGGCGATTGATGGCGAGGATATGTTGTTAGTGCGTGAATATGCCATGGGAACAGAGCGCTATGAGTTAGGATTTGTGAAGGGCAGAATGGATGCAGGTGAAACGCCGGAACAAGGCGCCAATCGCGAGTTGCAAGAAGAAATTGGTTTAGGCGCAACATCTTGGGTACATTTGCGCACGATTAATTCATCTGTTGGTTTCATGAATAATCCTATGCACATTTTATTGGCACAGAATTTTTATCCGAGCCAACTGGAAGGCGACGAGCCGGAACCGTTGCAAGTGGTACGCGTGCCGTTGGCAAACATTAACGAATTGTTGCAAGATCCGGAATTCAATGAAGCGAAAAATCTGACCGCACTTTATTTACTTCGGGATTATTTAAATAATCATTAATAATCACTATGGTTATTTAAATAAATTCTAATAAAAATAAAAAGATATTAAATGAAACTTGATTATTCACCGCTTTTTTGTCAAGGTGGCAACGTTTTTTATTTAAAAGATAGGTAATGTGTTATGCAATCTACAAACTTAAAAGAGTTGACCTTCCGAGGCATGTTCCTTGGGGCGTTGATTACGGTGTTGTTTACCGCATCTAACGTTTATTTGGGTCTGAAAGTGGGGATGACGTTTGCGTCGTCGATTCCGGCGGCAGTTATTTCCATGGCGGTACTGAAATTCTTTAAAGATTCCAGTATCTTGGAAAACAACATGGTGCAAACTCAAGCATCTTCTGCGGGTACGCTTTCCTCTGTGATTTTCGTGTTGCCGGGCTTATTGATGATGGGCTACTGGCAAGACTTCCCGTTCTGGCAAACCATGTTGATTTGTGCTGCGGGTGGTACGTTGGGCGTGTTGTTCACGATTCCATTGCGTCGTGCCATGGTGGTAAATAGCGATTTACCTTATCCGGAAGGTGTTGCTGCGGCGGAAATTTTGAAAGCCGGTAATAATTCTGATGCAGACAGCGGTGTGAAAGATATTGCTTATGGCGGTATTTTTGCCAGCGTCGTGGCGTTCTTAACGAACGGTTTACGTTTGATGGCAGATGGCGCTAGCGCGTGGTTTACCGGCCCGGGCGGCAAAGCCATTTTCCAACTGCCGATGGGCTTTTCTTTAGCCTTATTAGGCGCTGGTTACTTAATCGGTATCGTGGGCGGTATTGCGATGTTGTTGGGTACCTTCTTTGCTTGGGGCTTAGCGGTACCGTTCTTTACCATGTCCGGTGATATGCCAACTGATGGAACTATCGTAAGTTACGCCATCAGCATGTGGAAAACGAAAGTACGTTTTATCGGTGTGGGAACAATCGGGATTGCGGCTATTTGGACGTTATTGATTCTGATGAAACCAATGGTGCAAGGCATGGTACATTCTTTCCGTATGTTGAAAGGCACACAAGGTGCGTCTGAACATCGTATTGATATCGACCTTTCACCAAAAACCATGATTTACATTTTAATTGCCGCTGTGGCGTTAATCGTGGTTTCCTTACATCACTTTATTGCTGCTGCACCGATTTCTCCGGAATTGGCGTTATTGTTAGTGGTGGTTTGTACTTTCTTGGCGGTATTTATCGGTTTCTTCGTGGCGGCAGCTTCCGGTTACATGGCGGGACTTGTGGGGTCTTCCTCCAGTCCGATTTCCGGTATCGGGATTATTTCCGTGATCGTGATTTCCTTGGTGTTGGTTTCTATCGGCAATGCGTCCGGTTTATTTGAAACCGTCGATGGACAGAAATTCTTGACCGCACTTACCTTGTTTACTGCGTCTATCGTGTTAACCACGGCGACCATTTCTAACGATAACCTGCAAGATTTAAAAACCGGTTTATTGGTCGAAGCGACGCCTTGGCGTCAACAGGTGGCATTGATTATCGGTTGTTTCGTGGGTGCCTTAGTGATTGCTCCGGTATTGGAAATCCTTTACCACGCTTATGGTTTCACCGGTGCGTTACCGCGTACGGATATGGACCCTTCACAAGCCTTATCTGCGCCACAAGCAACGTTAATGACCACCATTTCACAAGGGATTTTCTCTAATAAATTAGAGTGGACTTACATCTTAACCGGCGTGGGTCTTGGTGCGGTGTTAATTATTATTGATAGCTTCTTGAAAAAAATGAGTAACAAAGCCTTTGCGTTACCGGTATTGGCTGTAGGGATTGGTATCTACTTACCACCTTCTATCAATATGCCGGTTGTGACCGGGGCATTCTTGGCGTGGTTGATTAACCGTCACATGACCAAATATGCGGCACGTAGTGGCGACAAAGACGTGACTAAACGTGCAGAGCGTTTCGGCACCTTGTTCGCCGCGGGCTTGATTGTAGGCGAAAGCTTAATGGGCGTTGTATTAGCCTTTATTATTGCCGCCTCCGTTACCTCAGGTGGATCTGAAGCGCCATTGGCCTTGAATTTGGCAAACTGGGATACGATTGGTGAAGTGCTTGGTTTAGCCGTATTTATCGCCGGTGTGACCATTTTCACCTTGCGTGTATTACGTGCAAAAAAATCTGCGTAATCGCTAAAATTACTCTACAATAGGCTGTCTTTTGATAGCCTATTTTTTTACTCAGGAATTCTTATGCCGTCTAAATTTCCATACCTAAAAGCACTCGTTTTATTTCCTTTACTTGCTCAAATTATTGGCACGCTCGTGAGCATTTACGTTGATGACAACACTGATGAATTATTCACCACAGCAGATGTCGTGCTATTTAGTTTCTTAGCCACATTTATCGTGGCAACCGTGCCGGCGTTGTTGATTGCGTTATGGGCAAAGATTTATCGTTACACGCGTTATAACGTGGTGGCGATCGTGTTAATTTCTCTGACTATTGCCTTTTGTTATGGAAACATCGCGAGTTTTATTTATATGACGCTAACCCAACCTGCTATGACCTTTGGTGTGTGGTTGCATGGCGGCGGCATTGATATGGCATTTTTGCTCAGCTTTGGTATGGCACTGTATTCGGTTCTCGTGTTGCCTTTGTTGTTGCCGAAAACGAGATAAATTGCGACTTGGATTGAGAACATAGGAGGGAAGACTATGCCAATTCTCACAACGCATTTATTACAGGATGTGATTCATATCGCCCAGCAGGCGGGCGAGCATTTACGTCGTTTTTATCAACATTCGGTGTCTGTGCAAATCAAAGCAGACAACACACCGGTGACGGAAGCAGATTTGTTTTCCAGTCAATTTTTAACGGAAAAACTGACCGCACTTACCCCACATCTTCCCATTTTGTCAGAAGAGAATTGCAATATTCCCCTTGCGGAGCGGCAGGCGTGGGAGTCTTATTGGTTAATTGACCCTCTTGATGGCACGCAACAATTTATTAATCGCACCGATCAATTTTCCGTGCTCATTAGCTTAGTGAAAAATCATCAACCGGTGTTGGGCGTGATTCATGCGCCGATATTGGGCTACACCTATTACGCCATGAAAGGATTCGGATCCTATAAGCTGCAAGAGGGCAAACCGTGCAAATTGGCATTCCGCGACATTGCTTTAGACCGACCTTTGCGCATTGCTGTCGGTTCGGCGACAACCGCTGAAAAAGTGCGGTCGATTTTAAGCCCGAATTTTGATTATGCATTTCACATCTGCGGTTCCAGCAGCTTAAAAAGCACACTGGTGGCGGATGGTGTATGTGATTGTTACATTCGCTTAGGTCGCACCGGTGAGTGGGACACGGCCGCCGCAGAGATTTTGCTGGCGGAAATGGGCGGGGTGGTTTTTGACTTAAATTATCAACCGCTGACTTACAATCAACGGGAATCTTTCGTGAATCCGAACTTTTTAATGGGCGTTACGCGAGATTTTCCATGGGATAATATCTTTCGCTCCGATTTATCAGAGTGATTAGAAATGCCGGATGATTTTCCTTATCATACGATGCATTTATTAAATCGTAACATTAATGTGGTAACCAAATGAAAACAGAAAACTGTTGTATCGTTATCTTCGGCGCATCCGGAGACTTAACCTATCGTAAACTTATTCCGGCGTTGTATGACCTTTATAAAATTGATCGGTTAGGCGATGATTTCTCCGTTTTGGGTGTGGCGCGTACTGAATTAAACGACGATTCTTTCCGTGAAAAAATGCGTCAAACGCTAATCGAACACGAAGGCGCGGAAGGCGAATGTTTAGAACAATTTTGTCGCCACTTATATTACCAAGCCGTTAACACCTCAGACAAAGCGGATTATGCCAAATTGATTCCGCGCTTGGATGCCTTGCATGAAACTTATAAAACCAACGGCAACACCTTATATTATTTATCCACGCCGCCGAGTTTATATGGCGTGATTCCGGAATGTTTGGCAGAGCATGGTTTAAACAAAGAAGAGAATGGTTGGAAACGTCTCATTGTGGAAAAACCATTCGGTTATGACCGTAAAACCGCCGAAGCCTTGGACGTTCAAATTCACCGCTTCTTTGATGAACACCAAATTTATCGTATCGACCATTATCTTGGTAAAGAAACCGTACAAAACCTGCTTGTATTGCGTTTTTCTAATGGTTGGTTTGAGCCGCTTTGGAACCGTAACTTTATTGAATACGTGGAAATCACCGGTGCTGAATCTATCGGTGTAGAAGAGCGTGGTGGTTATTACGACGGTTCCGGCGCAATGCGTGATATGTTCCAAAACCATTTGTTGCAAGTGTTGGCGATGGTGGCAATGGAGCCTCCGGCGATTATCAATGCGGATTCCATGCGTGATGAAGTGGCGAAAGTATTACACTGTTTACGCCCGTTAACCCATGAAGACATGGAGCATCATTTAGTCCTCGGACAATACACGGCCGCAGAAATCAACGGCAAAATGGCGAAAGGCTATTTGGAAGAAAAAGGCGTACCGGCAGATTCCCGCACGGAAACCTACATGGCATTGCGTTGTGAAATTGAAAATTGGCGTTGGGCAGGCGTGCCGTTTTATGTGCGTACCGGCAAACGTTTACCGGCGCGGGTCACCGAAATCGTGATTCATTTCAAAACCACACCGCACCCGGTGTTTAGCCAAAATGCGCCGGAAAATAAATTGATTATCCGCATTCAGCCGGATGAAGCTATTTCCATGCGTTTCGGGTTGAAAAAACCGGGCGCCGGTTTTGAGGCAAAAGAAGTTTCCATGGATTTCCGCTATGCCGATTTGGCGGGCGCTACCGTGATGACCGCATACGAACGTTTGTTACTTGATGCCATGAAAGGCGATGCGACCTTATTTGCCCGTACCGATGCTGTACATGCCGCTTGGAAATTCGTGCAACCGATTTTGGATTACAAAGCTCAAGGCGGTCGCGTGTATGACTACGAAGCCGGCAGTTGGGGGCCGGTATCAGCCGATAAACTAATTGCCAAAGAAGGCAAAGTATGGCGAAAACCAAGTGGTTTGATGAAGAAAAAAGTTTAATTTAGTCAATCTCATGTAGGGTGGGCTTCAGCCCACCGTTCCTAATATCTAACATAATAAAATGGTGGGCTAAAGCCCACCCTACGGAAAAACAATGAACTATATTACCTTTCCAACTGCTCAACACGC
Source organism: Aggregatibacter segnis (assembly GCF_003130075.1). Classification (GTDB taxonomy): domain Bacteria; phylum Pseudomonadota; class Gammaproteobacteria; order Enterobacterales; family Pasteurellaceae; genus Aggregatibacter; species Aggregatibacter segnis_A. The sequence goes on from NZ_NRCW01000008.1 coordinate 42,558, forward strand.
GGTAGAAAAAATTGCCCAAGAATTTGTGATTTATAGCCAAGCAAATCATCCCGTACACATTTCCTTGTCCGGCGGTTCTACACCGAAATTATTGTTTAAAACTTTGGCGCAAGCGCCTTACGCGGATGCTATTAACTGGAAAAACCTCCATTTCTGGTGGGGCGATGATCGCATGGTGCCGCCATCTGATTCCGAAAGTAATTACGGCGAAGTACAAAAACTCTTGTTCGATCACATCAACATTCCGGCAGAAAACATTCACCGAATTCGTGGCGAAAACGAACTGCACTTAGAGCTTAAACGCTTTGAAGAAGAATTAAGTGCGGTCATTCCTGACGGCGTTTTTGATTGGATTATCCTCGGCATGGGCACAGACGGGCACACGGCTTCTTTGTTCCCGAATCAAACCAATTTCGCGGATGAAAACCTCGCAGTGATCGCCAAACATCCGGAAAGCGGACAGCTCCGCATTTCCAAAACCGCCAAGTTAATTGAACAAGCCAAACGCATTACCTATTTGGTGACAGGCGAAGGCAAAGCGGAAATCCTCAAAGAAATTCAAACCACACCAGCGGAATACTTGCCTTATCCCGCTGCAAAAATCAAAGCAAAAAACGGCGTGACGGAGTGGTATTTGGATAAAGCAGCGGCGAAGTTGCTATAACGGATTGCGATTAGGCATAGTGAGCTTAAAGACATGATCGAATACAAAACCAATTTTCCTATTTCAGTAGAACAATTTATTGAATTGCTCAATAAAACTACTTTAGGCGCACGTCGTCCATTAGAAGATAAAAAACGTGTGGCGGCGATGTTACACCATGCCGATTTATTGGTGACAGCTTGGGATGGCGAGCGATTGGTGGGTGCCGCCCGTTCGGTGACGGATTTTGCCTATTGTTGTTATTTGTCTGATTTGGCGGTGGACGAACAATATCAAAAACAAGGTATCGGCTCGCAGTTAATTGAACACACCAAACAGGCGTTACATCCACAAGCCAAAATCGTGCTGTTATCTGCCCCGCAAGCGGTGGATTACTATCCGCATATTGGATTTACGCAACACATGAGTGCGTGGACGAAGAGTTAAAAAACGCTTGGAAAAGTGACCGCACTTTTGCGTAGCAAGAAGAAGGATTACTGATAGCGCACGCTTCATAGCCTGTGCTTGTAGATAAAGGCACACGTTGGGAAACGTGCGCTATTGTGAAAGTCGGGATTGCCGGCGGTGGTGGCAATAATTTTACAAATACCTCTTTAATGGAGATAAAAGATGAAAAAACTTTTAATAATTGCCTTAGCAACCGTGCTTGTTGCTTGTTCTTCCGGCATTAATGTTGATGAGCTCATGATGAAAATGCCGAAAAATGACCGCACTTTTGTGTTGCAAATTCCGGCATCCAGTAATCCACTTTCGGATTCGATGGTGGTAGGAATGATTAAAACATCAGGTTCTCCATCAACGTCAAGTATGGTGCAGGCTTTATCTATTGATAATGCAAATATTGGTGTGGCAGGGAATAGTCAAATGATTAATAAAGCCACTGCACTTTATGCATTGGAACATGTAACGCAAGTCGGTAAAAATGTCGGCGTCTATATGATGGGCGACAGTGAAAGCGATAAAGCGGATCTAGAAAAAGCTGCAAGCAGAAAAAATATTAAATTACATTATTTCATTAACAAAAAGTAATCTCACTGATAGCGCACGCTTCATGGCCTGTACTTGTAGATAAAGACACATGTTGGGAAATGTGCGCTATTGTGGGGTTATTAGTATTTGAGTCAGTATTATAGCTAATTAAATAGTTATAGATATGCTACCTTAGTGAGAATTTATTATCTTAGATTTAAGTGTATGAAGAAAAATATCAATTTTATTATTGGATTAGTAATAATTATCTTATCTTTAATAACTATCTACTATATTATTCGTTGGATATCTGAGAATAATACTATTGGCATCCCATTATTCACAGCAACTTTAGGTTTTATCGGTATTATTTATAGCCAATATCAATCTAAATCCAGAGATATAAGAGAAAGCCACCGAGCCAGCAAGATTGAAACATATAGAATGTTTTTTGACTTGGTAAACCTATTTCAAAATAATGCCAGAAAAAATATAAGCATAGATTTAGACGATGAAGAATTCCAAAAAAATATACAAGAACTCACAGAGAATATGATGCTTTGGGCTTCAGAGGAAGTAATCATAGCATGGCGTGATTTCAAAAATATCGAGTCTAGTTCTGACGATCCTTATTTGGCATTACGAAAAATTGATAAATTATATAGGGCTATAAGGAAAGATCTTGGACACAATGATAACAATCTAAAAGATTTAGATTTGATAAAAATAAATCTTAAGGATCCAGAAAATCTTAACTAGCTAGCTCAGATAGCGCGCGTCTCCCGACGCGTGCTGATAACTTACGAAATTTGTAAGGCGCGCGTCGGGAGACGCGCGCCAGTATAAGTAAAAAATAATTGAAAAAACGACCGCACTTTTTGCGTGTGGTCATGTGGTGCAACTTGTTGCACCAAAGTATTCAAATCGGTACAACAACTTGTACCCTACCAACAGGAGAAAACAATGTCAGTAAAAGGCGACATCGGTGTTATCGGCTTAGCCGTGATGGGGCAAAACCTCATTTTAAATATGAACGACCACGGATTTAAAGTGGTGGCGTATAACCGTACCACATCCAAAGTAGATGAATTTTTACAAGGTGCGGCAAAAGGCACCAATATTATCGGCGCTTATTCTTTAGAAGATTTGGCGAGCAAATTAGAAAAACCGCGCAAAGTGATGTTAATGGTGCGTGCGGGTGAGGTGGTGGATCAATTCATTGACGCATTACTACCGCACTTAGAAGAAGGCGACATCATTATTGATGGCGGTAACTCAAACTATCCGGACACCAACCGTCGTGTGGCGGCATTACGTGAAAAAGGCATTCGCTTTATCGGCACCGGCGTTTCCGGCGGTGAAGAGGGCGCACGCCACGGGCCATCCATTATGCCGGGCGGTAACGAAGAAGCATGGCCATTCGTGAAACCGGTATTACAAGCGATTTCCGCCAAAACCGACAAAGGCGAAGCGTGCTGTGATTGGGTGGGCAAAGATGGCGCAGGCCATTTCGTAAAAATGGTGCATAACGGCATCGAATACGGCGACATGCAATTAATTTGTGAAGCCTACCAATTCTTAAAAGAGGGCGTGGGCTTGTCTGATGATGAGTTGGAAGCCACCTTCAAAGCATGGCGTAACACCGAATTAGACAGCTACTTGATCGACATCACTGCCGATATTCTTGGCTATAAAGATGAAGACGGTAACCGCCTTGTGGATAAAATTTTAGACACCGCAGGGCAAAAAGGTACGGGCAAATGGACGGGGATCAATGCTCTTGATTTCGGTATTCCATTGACGTTAATCACCGAATCCGTGTTCGCACGTTGCGTATCTGCTTTTAAAGATCAACGCGTTGCCGCAAGCCAATTATTCGGCAAAACTGTGGGCAAAGTGGAAGGCGATAAAAAAGAATGGATTGAAGCGGTGCGCAAAGCGCTATTAGCGTCGAAAATCATTTCTTACGCACAAGGCTTTATGTTGATTCGTGAAGCCTCTGAAAACTTCAACTGGAATATCAACTACGGCAACACCGCCTTATTATGGCGCGAAGGCTGTATTATTCGTAGCCGTTTCTTAGGCAACATTCGCGATGCGTACGAAGCGAACCCGGATTTAATCTTCTTAGGTTCCGACAGCTACTTCAAAGGCATTTTGGAAAACGCCATGGGCGAATGGCGCAAAGTGGTGGCAAAATCCATCGAAGTGGGCATTCCAATGCCATGTATGGCGTCGGCGATTACCTTCTTAGACGGTTACACTTCCGCCCGCCTGCCGGCAAATCTGTTGCAAGCGCAACGTGACTACTTCGGCGCGCACACTTACGAACGCACCGACAAACCACGCGGCGAATTCTTCCACACCAACTGGACGGGGCGCGGCGGCAATACCGCATCCACCACGTATGATGTGTAATTTGTAAAACACGCTGTAAATGGACCGCACTTTAAATGAAAGTGCGGTCATTTTTTTGAATGTTTTGGAGGTCGTATGTTATCGAAAGCCCGTTTAGAGCAAATCACAGAAATGGAAGGCATTCTGAACGAAGCCAATGATTTTTTAGCGGAAGCTGAGGCGTTTCTTGAAAAATGGCAGGCGTTTCTGCCGAAAATGGAAGCTTTGGAGCGCTATTATTTTGACGGTGACTGGCGTGAGGATTATGCCGCTTATGAACAAGGCGAAATTCCACCTGATTTGCCTTGTGGTGTATTAGGCGAAGACCCAGTGTTTAATGCGAGCGTTATGCAGCGCGAATTGGCGGTGCAATGGCTGAAATTAATCAGTCGGATTTTAGACAATAATAAATAAGTCGTACCAGATCATAAAAATGCTGAAACCATTCAAAAAGAACTTATTCGAGATACTCGTGATTTAGTACGCTATACCACTGACGTTGGGATTAGTGATAACGGACGATTCTTAAAAGGATTTTCCATTCGTGGTGTCGAAGGAAACCGAGTTGGTATTAGTGTAGATGGTGTGAATTTGCCTGATAGTGAGGAAAACTCACTTTATGCTCGTTATGGGAATTTTAATCCTTCGCGTTTAGGTATTGATTCAGAATTAGTCAGAGGTATTGATATTGTTCGAGGAGCAGATGCACTTAACTCTGGTAGCGGAGCTTTAGGAGGTAGTGTTGATTACCATACTTTAGATGCGCAAGATATTGTGAAACATAATAATAGATTTGGGGCCTTATTACGTGGTGGATATGCCAGTAAAAATAGTGAGTGGGTCAGAACAGTAGGTGCCGGGTATGTTGGTGATAAAGTGGATGCTATTTTTATGTATTCACAACGTACAGGCCATCAAATGAAGAGTAAGGGAGAGGGTCCTGAATTTAATTATTCGAAAAGCCAACATCCAGATCCGGCTACGCACCGTTTTCATAGTTATTTAGCTAAGGTTGGCTATCAAATCACTCCTCATCATAAGGTCGGCGTTGGTGTTAATGGCCAAAAAGGTAACCGATATGTAGATGAACGTAGCTATACTTCTTTCGGAAGTGCTTGGCGTGAGGCAGATGATCAGAATAAACGCATCAATGTAAACGCGTATTATCTTTACACACCAGAGTCTGATTACTTAGCGTTTGGTAAATTGGATTTTGATTATCAAAAAACAGATTTGGCAGCGGTCAACTATAAAGGACTACGCGATTGGAAAACAAATGAGAAAAAATTGGGTGAAGTTTTTGATCGTCGTATGAAAACCGAGTTTAAACGAGTATCTGTTGACTTAGAAAGTGTTCCGTTTAACTGGAGGGGAGAACATGTTTTCTCCTTTAAAACCTATGTAAGTGAACGAGAATTTAAAAATATTAACCATGATACCAATGAATATGGGTTAGACGAATGGTACACCATTCAAAGACCTGTAAAAACGAGAATGTATGGAACTTCATTAAAAGATCAAATCACATGGAATCCTCATTTTGAAAGCGGTTGGCGACCAACATTCTCTGCAAATATTGGTACTCGTTACGATTACGCCAAACTTTCTCCTCAAGGTTTGAATGCTGCTTGTAGTAAGGCTTGTTTGGCTGAAGGGGAACCCGCACAAAGTAGTTTCTCAAATTGGAGCGGCTTTCTAGGTTTAGATGCTCAAACAACAGATACTTGGAAATTTGGTTATCAGTTAAGTACAGGCTATCGTATTCCTACTGCCACCGAATTATATTTCAGTTTTACCAATGCTTATGGTACATGGAAATCTAATCCTGGATTAAAGTCAGAGCGTAGTATCAACCATACGCTTTTTGCTAAAGCACAGAATGAAAAAGGTATGTTTGATATTCATTTATATCAAACCCGTTATCGTAATTTCTTGTTTGAACAGGAAAGTATTATTGAGCAGACCCAATATGGACGGACTTACCAAACACCAATGCAACAAATGGTGAATGTCGATAATGCACGAGTAAATGGTATAGAGGTGAAAGGAAGTCTGAATTTGGATACGGTTCTTTCTGTTCCGAAAGGTTTCAAACTATATGGAGCATTAGGTTATAGTAAAGGTAAATTATCAAATTCAACTAGCCTACTTTCTATTCAGCCAGTAAAAGCTGTTTTAGGATTTGATTATGAAGATCCAAACGGTAAATGGGGTATTTTTAGCCGATTAACCTATTTAGGGAGCAAAAAAGCAAAAGATGCCAAAACACTTGAAATTAAGAAGCGTTGTCTAGAATGGTCTTATGATTATTGGTATGGTAAAGACATTTGTTCAAAAGAAGAGCTATACCAATCTGTTGAGAACTATAAGTATCTTAATAAATCTGCCTATTTAGTTGATTTATTCGGTTTTTATAAAATCAGGGAAGATATTACATTGAGAGCAGGGGTATATAATCTGTTTGATAAAAAATACCATACCTGGGATGCTTTGCGTGGCGTTAATGCACACAGCACAACAAATAATATTGATAGAAATGGTGTAGGTCTTGAACGTTTTTATGCACCGGGACGCAACTATTCCGCCTCCATTGAAATTCGCTTCTAATCCAAGCTGAAATTCATTGAAAAAACAGACCGCACTTTGAGCATTTCAAAGGGCGGTCAATTTTTTATGTGTTTTTAAAAATTAATAGCTTGAGTTAATTAACACTTCTTCACCATATCCGCCAAGGGTTGGCATTGGTTGGTAAGTTGAGTTAGCAGCGCGCATGAGGCGGATGCCACGAACGCCGGCTTCTTTGGCAGCAAGAATGTCATCGTCACTGTCGCCGTAGTGAATGGTGACTTTGTGTTTGATAATGCCAGGGGTTTTGTTGTATTTGGTGCTAAGCTCACGCCCACCCATGAATTCTACCGGGTGCATGTCTTTAATATTAAAGGCTTTTTGTAATACTGGGGTAACGCCATCTTTATCGCCGGCAGTGCGTCCGGTGATGAAATAAATTTGGTCGCCACGGGCTTGGTGCATATTAATTAAATCTATGGCAATTTGTTTTGGAATGGAATATTGGTCACAACCAGCATTCACTTCATTCCAGAAATCTTGGTTTTTTAAGTAATCATGTTTGCCCGGAGAATATTTTTGTTGTCCGTGATAAAAACAAGGACTACTGAATAGCACGGTATCGTCAATATCAAAACTTACATTGATCGGTGCTTTACCTTCCAATTCTTTTTTCAGTTGCTCAACGGAAATCCAGTGGATTGGTTGTTCCACGAGCATTTCACGGGCATTGGTACCTTGATTGGTGTAAGGTTCGGTTTTGGCCGCCATGGCGGGAATTGCTGCCGCGGTTAAAAGGGCGACAAGAGAAAGTTTAACAAGATTTTTCATTGTGACTCCTGATGAGATTGTGAATATATCGGCGGCAATCCTACCTTTTTTGTTCTATTACGCAATTTCAAGCAATCGTTTGCTATACAAAATTCTGACCGTGATCACATTTTTACTATTTGATTGGTGAATAAATAACCAATATTGTTTTTCCCCTTGAATTCCCCCTAAATTACCTCAATATAACCTCCACATTTTCCATTTTTAAAGGACAACATTATGACTACGATAGTAAGTGTACGTCGCAACGGCAAAGTGGTTGTCGGCGGTGACGGACAGGTTTCCCTTGGCAATACGGTGATGAAAGGTAACGCGCGCAAAGTGCGTCGTTTGTATAACGGCAAAGTGTTGGCAGGTTTTGCGGGCGGCACGGCAGATGCCTTTACATTATTTGAGCTTTTTGAGCGTAAATTAGAAATGCACCAAGGGCATTTATTGAAAAGTGCGGTGGAATTGGCGAAAGATTGGCGCACTGACCGCGCATTGCGTAAATTGGAAGCGATGCTAATTGTGGCAGACGAAAAAGAAAGCCTGATTATTACAGGCATCGGTGATGTAGTACAACCGGAAGAAGATCAGATCCTTGCTATCGGCTCTGGCGGCAACTACGCTTTATCTGCTGCCCGTGCGTTGGTGGAAAACACCGAGTTGTCGGCACGTGAAATTGTGGAAAAATCTCTCAAAATTGCCGGTGAAATTTGCGTGTTCACCAACACCAATTTTACTATTGAAGAATTGCCGAATTAAAAATTTATAAGGAATAAACCATGTCTGAAATGACGCCTCGTGAAATAGTTTCTGAATTAGATCAACATATTATCGGTCAAAGCGACGCCAAGCGTGCAGTGGCGATTGCTTTGAGAAACCGCTGGCGCAGAATGCAGTTACAAGAGCCGATGCGCCACGAAGTAACGCCGAAAAACATTCTTATGATTGGGCCGACTGGTGTGGGAAAAACCGAAATTGCCCGCCGTTTGGCAAAATTAGCCAATGCGCCGTTCATTAAAGTGGAAGCCACCAAATTTACCGAAGTCGGTTATGTGGGCAAAGAAGTGGATTCCATTATTCGCGATTTAACCGACAGTGCCATGAAATTGGTACGCCAACAGGAAATCGTCAAAAATCGTGCTAAAGCAGAAGAAGCGGCAGAAGAGCGAATTTTAGATGCCTTATTGCCTGCGGCGAAGAACCAATGGGGTGAAGTGGAAAACCGCGATAGCCAAAGCAACACCCGTCAGATTTTCCGCAAGAAACTACGCGAAGGTCAGTTAGACGATAAAGAAGTGGAAATCGATGTCGCCGGTGTGCCGATGGGCGTGGAAATCATGGCACCTCCCGGCATGGAAGATATGACCAGTCAACTACAATCCATGTTTGAGAACCTTTCCGGTAGCCAAACTAAAAAACGCAAAATGAAAATTAAGGATGCCTTAAAAACCTTAATTGATGATGAAGCGGCGAAATTGGTGAACCCGGAAGAGTTGAAACAAAAAGCCATTGATGCGGTGGAGCAAAACGGCATCGTGTTTATCGATGAAATCGACAAAATTTGTAAGAAAGGCGAATACAGTGGCGCAGATGTCTCCCGTGAGGGCGTGCAACGCGATTTATTACCGTTGGTGGAAGGTTCTACCGTGAACACCAAACACGGTATGGTCAAAACCGATCACATTTTGTTTATCGCTTCCGGTGCGTTCCAAGTGGCTCGCCCGTCAGATTTAATCCCGGAATTACAAGGTCGTTTGCCGATTCGTGTGGAACTTTCTGCACTCACCGCTGAGGATTTCGAGCGTATTCTGACTGAGCCGAACGCTTCTTTAACCGAGCAATACAAAGCCCTAATGGCAACGGAAGGGGTAAACATTGAATTCACTCAAGATGCCATTAAGAAAATCGCTGAGGCGGCATTTCGTGTCAATGAAAAGACCGAAAATATCGGTGCGCGCCGTTTGCATACCGTGATGGAGCGCTTAATGGATAAAATCTCTTTCAACGCCAGCGATATGGATGGGCAAACCGTGAACATTGATGCCGCATATGTCACCGAAGCCTTGGGCGAGGTGATTGAGAACGAAGATTTAAGCCGTTTCATTCTGTAGTTTTTTCTTTGTTATGAAGGCACGATAAACATCGTGCCTTTTGTTTTCTTAAGTGCGGTGGGTTTTTAGAAAGTTTTTGTAGTTGCAGGGTAAGTTGTTTACAATGAGCCCATCTTTTCATCAGCTTGAGTGTCATTATGCAGATAAAAAAATGCCTTGCCGCATTACTATTAGGTTCCGTGTTATTAACCGGATGTTCTTCTTCCATCGATCCGCAAACCGGCGAACGTAAAGACGCCTTGGAAGGGTTTAACCGTAAAATGTGGGACTTTAACTATCATGTTGCCGACCCTTATGTGTTAAAACCGTTAGCTAAGGGATGGAAAAATTATGTGCCAAGCCCGGTGCGTACCGGTGTTATCAATGTGGCGGATAACCTTGATGAACCGGCAAGTTTTGCCAACCGTTTGATTCAAGGGGATTTTAAGCAGGCACTCATCCATTTTAACCGTTTCTGGATTAACACGATTTTCGGATTGGGCGGTTTAATTGATGTGGCAAGTTATAGCGATCCGTTGAAAAAACAAGGCGATAACCGTTTTGGTGATACGTTAGGGCGCTATGGTGTTGGAACCGGCCCTTATGTGATGTTGCCGTTATATGGTGCCGCAACACCGCGTCAAGATATTGGCAATCTGGCAGATACGACTTATCCAATGCTTTCCTTGCTTGGCCCTTGGGGCTTCTTAAAAGCCGGTTTGCAAGGCATTGATACGCGTGCGAAATTGATGGATAAAGAAGCACTATTGGATCAGGCGCAAGACCCGTATCTTACTTTCCGTGAAGCTTATTTCCAACGTTTGGAACAACGCATCAACGGCGATAAAGAGAAAAAAGCGGATCCGGTTTTATCAAACGATATTCTCAACCAAATTGATTAATAGGAGAGCGGTTATGGAAATGTCATCTACCCAACGTTTAATTTTAGTTAACCAATATAAATTAATGGCGTTATTAGACCCGACCAATGCGGCAAAATACCAACGTCTAGAAACCATTGTGAAAGGTGGATTTAGCTTGGAATTGCGTGAGTTGGACAACGAGTTTTCGGTGATTTCGGAAGAAGAATGCCGCACGGTATTGGATACGTTGGAAATGTACAAAGCGTTGCAAATTTCCTATAACAATTTGAGTGATAAATCCGAATTGAGCGAACACCGATTACAGTTCGTTGGTTACTGTGCCGTGCGTGAGAAAAAATACCTTAACTATCTCCGTTTCATCACAAGCGTGGAAGGAAAATATCAGGAATTTATGCGTTGCGAACACGGTTGCGATTCCCAAACGCCAATGAGAGACAAATATTCTCGCATGATCGATGCGTGGAAAGCGTGCCCTCATGAATATCATTTAAGCATGGCGGAAATTCAGAATATCTTGAATGCTTAATTTTTAAAAACACCGCAAAAATAAACCGCACTTCAGTCACTAAAGTGCGGTTGTTTTTTAGGGTGAATTTTATTGGGGATTACAAATAAGATTTTTCAACCACTTTTAAGTTGTCATCTAATTTATACACCAACGGCTGGCCGGTTGGGATTTCTAAATCCATGATATCCGCATCGGAAATGCCTTCAATGTGTTTTGCAAGTGCACGTAGAGAGTTACCGTGCGCAACCACTAAAACGCGTTTACCACTTAATAATGCCGGTGCGATTTGGTCTTCCCAGAACGGAAGTACACGCTCTAAGGTCACTTTTAAGTTTTCGCCATCCGGAATGACATCAGCCGGTAAGTGTGCGTAGCGACGGTCATTGTGGGCAGAATTCGGATCTTTCGGATCTAACAATGGTGGTAATGTGTCGTAAGAACGGCGCCAAATGTGAACTTGCTCATCACCGTATTTTTCGGCGGTGGCTTTTTTGTCTAAGCCTTGTAGTTCACCATAGTGACGTTCATTTAAACGCCAGTTTTTCACTTGTGGAATCCATAATTGGTGAGATTCTTCCAACACGATATTACAGGTTTTGATCGCACGAGTAAGGACGGAGGTGAAAGCAATGTCGAATTCAAAACCGGCATTCAATAATTTTTGACCTGCGGTTTTGGCTTCTTCCACGCCGCGCTCGGTCAAATTGACATCGCGCCAACCGGTAAATAAGTTTTTTGCATTCCATTCACTGAAGCCGTGACGAATAAAAACTAATTCCATAATAAGTCTCCTAGATTAATTAAAAAAACTGCTTCAGTTATAGCAAAAAAACGCTTTTTTATAAAGGAAAAACTCGTTTATTTTCCACCGCACTTTTGCGTCAAAAGGGCATCTTTCACGAGGTTTTTTTCGCACGTCTTTTTTAATAAAAAAGAGGCAACCGATTGCTTTCGGTGAATCTGTGAAATAGATCAAAATACAGGGAATTAATCGGAAATAAACGTTCCCATCACAGATGTTTTTAGATAGGCTAGAGGGAGTTTTTCAATTATTCATGTTACAAGGAGTCACTATGTCAGCACTTTTCGAGATGGCACAAAATTGGTTAAACCAAGATCCGGACGCTGAAACGCACGCAGAATTAACCGCACTTTTAAGCGCGGCAAAAAGTGGCGATGCAAAAGCGGAAGCTGAACTTGCTGCCCGTTTTGACGGACGTTTACAATTCGGTACCGCCGGTTTACGCGGTCGCCTGCAAGCCGGTTCTATGGGGATGAATCGCGTGTTGGTGGCGCAAGCTGCCGGCGGGTTGGCTGAGTATTTAAAAGGGTATGACAAACAGCCTTCTATCGTGATTGGTTATGACGGCCGTAAAAACTCCGATGTATTTGCACGCGACACGGCTGAAATCATGGCGGGCGCCGGCATTAAAGCCTATTTATTACCACGCAAATTACCAACCCCGGTGTTGGCTTACGCTATTCAATATTTTGATACCACCGCAGGCGTGATGGTGACAGCGAGCCACAACCCACCGGAAGATAACGGCTATAAAGTTTATTTAGGCAAAGCCAACGGCGGCGGACAAATCGTTTCTCCTGCAGACAAAGACATTGCGGCGTTAATTGATAACGTCGCTGCTGGCAGCGTGAAAGATTTACCGCGTAGCCAAGATTACGTCGTGTTAGATGACACTGTGGTAGATGCTTACATTGCGAAAACAGCCGCGCTTGCGAAAGAACCACAAACTGACATTAACTACGTTTACACCGCCATGCACGGCGTGGGCTATGAAGTGTTGAGCAAAACGTTGACAAAAGCAGGCTTGCCACAACCGCACATCGTTGCTGAACAAGTCTGGCCGGACGGCACTTTCCCAACCGTGAACTTCCCTAACCCGGAAGAAAAAGGCGCGTTAGATTTAGCGATTCAAGTGGCAAAAGCACACAATGCCGAATTTATCATCGCCAATGACCCGGATGCTGACCGTTTAGCAGTGGCAGTGCCGGATGCTGAAGGCAACTGGAAACCATTACACGGCAATGTGGTGGGCTGCTTCTTGGGTTGGTATTTGGCGAAACAATATCAAGCACAAGGTAAAAAAGGCGTATTGGCTTGTTCCCTCGTGTCCTCGCCTGCCTTGGCAGAGATTGCGAAACGTTATGGTTTTGAATCCCAAGAAACCCTTACCGGCTTCAAATATATCGGTAAAGTCCAAGGCTTGTTATTCGGTTTTGAAGAAGCGTTGGGGTATTTGGTGGATCCGGACAAAGTACGTGATAAAGACGGTATTTCAGCCGCTATTGTGTTCTTGGATTTAGTGCGTAGCTTGAAGAAACAAGGTAAAACCTTGACAGATTATGCAGAGGAATTCACCAAAGAATTTGGCGCTTATGTGAGCGGACAAATTTCTATTCGTGTGAGCGATTTGTCTGAAATCGGCAAATTAATGACCGCACTTCGCAACAACCCGCCAAGCCAAATCGGTGGTTTCAATGTGGCACAATTTATCGATCACACCAAAACCGACCGTCAAAGCGACATTTTGGTCTTCGTCTTGGAAAACGGCAGCCGCCTTATTGCGCGTCCGTCTGGTACTGAACCGAAAATCAAATTCTATCTTGATGCACGTGGTACAGATCCGAAAAATGCCGATCATGTGTTGGCGGAATTCGATGCGGCAGTTCGCGCGATTTTACGTCAAGAGGCATATGGTAAGCAGGATTGCTAACCAGCCCGACTAACGAGAAATAAAAAACGGTATTCTTATTTAAGAATACCGTTTTCTTTGGGAAAGTGCGGTGGATTTATGCCACTTTTTTCTCAAAGAATTTCATTAATGGCAATATCACTAAACAACAAATTGCGCCTACAGCCAAACCGGTAACCAGTGTGGCGATTTGCCCTAAAACGCCTTCAGCAAGCTGAACATTTGCCCAAAAGTGGTGAATTGTCTCAACGTTATGCACGAAAATCCCGCCACCGACCAAGAACATCGCCAAGGTGCCAATGAAGCTTAATGAGCGCATGAATTTTGGCATTAGAAATAAAACGCTTTTACCGACATGGCTTGCGATACCGCCTTTTTGCATTAAAAATAAACCGAAATCATCAGCTTTGACGATAAGCGCCACAATGCCGTAAACGAAAACAGTGATGCCAATTCCGATGAGTGAAAGGGCGATGATTTGCACGGAAATTGGTGATTCGGCAAGCTCACCTAAGGCGATAATAATGATTTCGGCAGAAAGAATGAAATCTGTGCGTACGGCACCACGAATTTTGGCTTTTTCATCGAAAGCATTTTTTTCGTGATAGTGTTCATGAGCAAAAAATTTATGCAGGATTTTTTCCACGCCCTCAAAGCACAAATAGGCTCCGCCGAGCATCAATAAAGGCACGATGAGCGCCGGCAAAAAGGCGGCTAACAACAGTGCGATAGGAATTAAAATAACCTTATTTACCAAGGAACCTTTTGCCACCGCCCACACAATCGGCAATTCCCGTTCTGCAGTGGCGCCGGTCACTTGATTGGCGTTCAACGCCAAATCATCCCCCACCACACCGACAGTTTTCTTGGCAGCCACTTTAGTCATCACAGACACATCGTCCAATAACGATGCAATATCATCCAATAAAGTAAACAATGAGCTAAACGCCATTTTCTTTCCTTGTATTAAAACGAAACAAATAAGTGCATATTGTGGGGAGGAGGGCGATGGGAAGTCAACGGGAATTTACGAAAGTGCGGTTAAAAACGAGGGAGATTTTGACCGCACTTTTGGTGGGGTAGGTATTTACTTCTATATTAGTTTCTATATTTTTTGTTTTCCCTACATACTGTTGAGTTGTTAATATCCTGAGCTAGGTATTAGGTATCAAACATTCTTGGTAAATTTTTCTACACCTAGTCACTGTTAGAAAGTTTTCATTTCCTATATTTATTATAAGCATCACAAACATCTTTGAATTTATAACAATATGTATATAACTAGCATTAAAAACAAATCCTTTATCTCTTAAACACATGGCATATCTTCTATTTGACTCTTTTCTGTTTTTTACTCCAACAACTTCTTGAAACCCTGAAACATCTTTAATTTCAAGTCCTTGAATAGACTGATTAAAGCAAGCCATATGAGTATCTTTAGTTAAAGGTTTTTTTGTATCTTTATGAACCCAGATATTCTCATCCCAATAAGATGAGTATGAAGGCATTAAATCCAAAAACAAACAACCTCCTAGAGATAGAATTACTAATAAATAAATAAAAATTCTCATTTATTTCCCCCACGCTGGCGCGCGTTTCCTAACGCGTGCCCAAAACATCAATTTCATTTAATTCAGATTTTTACTATTTTTAGTGAGATACAAGCACGCGTCAGGAGACGCGCGCTATCTAAGGGGTGGACGCTGGCGCTATCATTGGGGCAAGATTGAATAAAAATAGTCATTAAGAATATAACTAAAATTTTCATTATTTCCATCTCCATAACTAGCGCAAGGTGCGTGAACCAACGATTAACGTACGCTACCTTGATGACGAATTAATTTTCTTTCTCTAAAAAAAGTGCGGTCATTTTTCAGATTGTTTTTAAAATTTAAAAACTCCCAATTTTTTGACCGCGCTCTATTTAAATAATAAATTCAATGCTTTATAAGTTACATTTTCCTTTATCCCACTTGGAATCTTGATAGCCACATTCAGCGGGAGAAAGATATATATACCCCTTAGTATTCATACATTCATCAAGATTTTTATATCTTTTGTCATTTATTTGATAGTTTTGCGGATAGTAGTGTAGATTTATATCACCATACTTTCCTCCACAAGAAACAAAATCTTTCCATCGTTGTTTTGAGTTTGTATGTCCTAGTAGTTCTTTTTTTTGATACCCTGCAATTAATGGATATTCTTTCCCCTTATCAACACAATTAACCATTTGTGGAGTATAAAAACATCCGTTTGAATACCAACATCCGTTTAATATAAAACAAAGAAGAAATAAGGTGTATCTCATTTATTTACCTCCTATTTTCATTAAAAGTTCAAACATATCTGATGACATTGCATCCCCTACGATTGCGCGTCTTCTGACGCGTGTCCAAAATATTAATTTCGTTTGATTAAGATTTTTACTATTTTCATGAATAACTTCAGTTTTTTAGATATAAGCTCGCGTCAGGAGACGCGCGTTATCTAGCGGCAGATCTTGTCTTTAGAAAAGTGCGGTCAATATTCAGTGAATTTTAAAATCTCTTGAATATTGACCGCACTTTTAAGCACCTTTGTTAATTACTGCCAAGGCTTAGCATCAGGTTTGCTGTGTTTTTTTCGCCATTGGATACATATTGACCTATTCCACATTGTTTTTTCTTCACAGATTGGTCCGCCTTTTAAATACCAGCCTTTTTTCTCTAAACAAAGATTCACCTCCGGATCATCACTTTCACCGGTAACAAAATCCATACCACAATCCGACATATCTTTTTTTCTTCTATCAAGAAATTTAGTTAAAACATTAGGATCTGAGTCAGGGAATAATGCGTCCGCATTATGCAAACGCCAATGATCATGTGGTGGAAGTGGTTGAAACCATCCACTACAGCTTGTAAGCAATAAGATTAAGGGTATTAAGAATAAAAATCTTATTTTCATTTTATTTCTCCTTCGCTTTATTTAATTCAAAAATAGTTCTTTCATTACCCATTTTAAGATCTCCCTCAGTTCTATATCCATCAGTAATACATTGTCGTTGTCCTAAGCCATGGCAATTATGTACGGATAAACGTTCATCACTAAACATATCTGCTGTTCGCTGTAACCAGCTTTTATTCAGATTATTTTCAGATGTTGTTGCAGGGTTTCCTCCCAATAAAATCGGCATACTACCTACTGGGTCACTAGCATGATTCTCAATCCGAATTGAACCATCTGAAGTGGTTCTTTCCTTACCCGTTTGCAATTGACTTAAATAACCATTCGCTCTTGTTACATCTGCTGCAGGACCAACCATTTTAATTGTCGTACCTGAAAGTAGCTTTTTATCTCGGTTATCTTCTGTATTTAGCGCTTTTAATGCATTACTTAATGTTAATGTGCCACGACTATGGGAACCTAGGTATAAATCATCTTTACCATACTGCTTCATGATATTCATCGCTTGTAAACTTGAATTATCCATACCTAATAGCTTTCCAAAAGAAGTTTCAAACATTTTCTCATAACCCGCCACTAAGAGCTCTGACAAACCATTTTTCGCTTCAGGATGGTGAACAAAATAAACATCTTTATATACCTTTTGATTTATATTGCCTGTTTTATCATCCCTGCCCGCAATATAGTTTTGTACCGCAAATTTTGCGGCAGAATTACGATCATTAAAGATGCCATTGAACGCAACGACATATTTACTCTCTGTTTTCCCTGTTTTTGGATCAGTATAAGTAACTTTTTGTAATTGATTACGCTCTTGATCTGATAACTCATGCAATTGATAAATATTACGTCCTTTATCCAATTGTTCTTGAAGATAGTCTTTTCGACTTACTCCCTTAGCATCCGCTTCTTCATTTATTTTCTTCAGAATTTCTGGATCCTCTATAGGTTTTCCTTTTTCATCCACTTTATGAGTAAACATCCGATGTTCTGCGATAAACATTGTTCGATAAGCCTCATCCGTAACACCACCAACATTCTTCGCAAACGCTTGAATCGTTGCAACATCCTGCTCAACCTCTTTCTGCATTTGTGAATAATCTATTTTTTCAAGTTTATTCGTTTCTTGCTTGGTTGATTTTTTAATACTTTCAATATTTTCTTTGCCTTTTTGACTACCAATATTGAAGTTTCCCTCGCTTATCACTGCATAAGTCGTACTTTGACGGTTTTCTTTTTGGCTACTATTACTGGCTAAATTTGCTAAACCCATTTTAGCAGCGGCATATAAATCCGAACTATGTATATCATCTTTATCTAAGCCAAATTTTACCGGTGATTGATTAGCCTGATTTGGATTGGCTTGGTCAAAAGTTTCATTACTTCGACCTTCACGATAAATTTTATTAAGCTCTTTATCCTCATTTGAAGTTTGGTCGCGATTTACGGAAAATCCTCCCATTAATCCCATAGCAGATGATTTCGCATGAGAATAATTTTGAATATTTGAATATTCAAAGTCTTGTGCTGTTAATTGGTTCTTTTCTTTTGACGCTTGTGAAAGAATTGCACCACCAATAGATGACACTTTATTTTTTACATTCACATCATAGCCATCATCACCTGCATAGATGCCCGCCTGTTCATTCACACTCGCATGATCAGCATTGATTTTCGATTTATTGAAACCGCCACCCGCAGCGAAACCGTAACCAACCGTCACACTGCCACTGATATTCGTCTGTTTGCCATCATAACTGGATTTATCTTGCAAACTTTTGATATTCAAGTTTTCGGCATTGACTTCAACGCGTTTACCTTTTACTTGGCTCCCAATAAGGTTTGTATCACCACCGCTTTGTATTGTGGTTTGGCTGTTGGCGTCACCCACGTGGCTTGCCACATAAGTGGTTTCATCGCTATTACCATAGCCTTTACCTCGGTTTCCACCCACGGTAATTCCGGCGGCTACGCCATTACCAAATTTCACAGCGACTCCTACGTTAAAGCCGCTTGATTTATTGGTGCTGCGCTCTTTGTGCGTTTGTTCAGTAGCCGTGATGTTGATGTCATTGTCAGCTCCCAAGACGGTCCCTTGTTTACCGGACACGTCCGAACCGTTAATGGTGATGTTGGATGCTTTGCCTGCCCCTGTGGCAACAATATTCACTTTGCCTCCGGCATTCACTTGAGATTTGGCCGCGGTTTTTCCTTCAGTATGCGTGCGTGATTCGCTCTTTTGTTGGCCGTAAGTGATTTGTACCCCCACGACGGAATCCATATTTCCATTTTCCATCGCCTCTTGCATCGCTTTTCCTGCCTGTCCCACCGCTTGTCCGGCTCGATAGGCATCCATCGCCGAGTTCGCCGCCGCCATGGCATTGACGCGGTCATTTTTGCTTTGACCGACGCGCTCAACGGATTTCACCGTCCCTTGCACGGCTTGTAATGCCGATAAAATAGGGGAGGTAATCGCAATCGTTAACCCTTTTTGTTCGAAGGTTTGTTTCATATTGCTTTCATATTTGTCATCCGCTGCTTTTATAGTGGCTTGTTGGGCGAGAATACCTACATCACCTTTGGCGCTACTGACCGCACTTGCGGTTTGAGTGTAGCGGTTTTCAGCAATTAATCGGGTCTCGTGATTGAGGCTACCGACTTGGCTGCCTGAAGCGTAAAATCTGGTTTGGTCGGTTTCCAGAGTTTGTTTTTGGCTACCAAAGGTGACACCAATGCCACCGCCAAGCATGCCTGATTTTTTCTTGCTGTAAAAATCTTCTGAATATGCGCGGTTCTCTGCTTCTCTAATATCAATGTTTTTTCCTTGTGCGGTGAACCCATTTTCTGCCACAAGGTTGCTTCCTTGCACTTTAATATTGCCATTATTGGATTGAAGGTGAATTTTATCAGCATCGATCATGGAAGCTTCAGCAAGGTCATAATCATGACGGTGTTTGGCGGTGATCGTTTTTTTGCTAAACAAACCGCGATCAGTTGTTTTGATTGCACTATTTAAGTGTTCTTTCACCCGCCCTTCGTGAATATCGATATTGCCTTGTGCTGCAATGGTCGTTTCACCGTCAGAATGTAGCTGATTTCCTGTGACGGTGATGTTTTGACCGGCAATATACTGTGTGTTTCCTTTGACTTGAATTTGATTACCGATTTGATTTTCTTGATCCAATAAATAATAGTTATCCGCATTCATACGGTAATGTTCTTTGTTAATACGACTCACCGTACCCAGCTCTAAATCGCCCTTTGCATAAAATGCAGCATCACCGGCAATATTGGCACGGATTCCTTTTACCACAATATTTTCATCGGCATGAACCTGAAGTTTGCCACCCTTGTCGGTGAGATTAAGTTCAGCCGCTTTGCTAATGTCTTTTTTATAAAAGTCACCGGTATCTTTTGTTTCGGATAACTTGCTTTCAAAGCGAAGATTTTTTGCATGGGCAGCTAGGTTATCTTTTGCTTCAAAGGTTCCCCCTAGATTTAAAAGCTCATTCTCTGCACTAATAGAAAGGTGATTTGCCTGTAATCGTCCTTCGTTGTTTTTGATATTTTGGGCAGTTATGGAGAGAGAGCTATTACCTAAAATCGTGCCTGAATTGTCGACCTGGTTCATACCGCGAATGATGACATGATTAGCAGAAATCAGGCTGCCTTCTCCATTAATTTTGCTGTTTCTGCGAGAAAGATAAACTTTCGGCGCGAGAACATTGATTTTCTCACCGTTAGGTAATTGTGTTTCGCGTTTTTCGAACCAAACTAAATCACTTGTTAGTTCCTTCATTTGCGCTGCTGTGAGCGCCACGCCCGGGGTTAAATTCCACTTCTTGGCATAATACAGGCCGTTATCCATTAAGGCTTTATATTGTTCATAATCAGATGTATAGCCTTCTAAAAAGCGACGCCCTGTGAGTTGATTGATTTGTTCGTTAATGAGACGTTGCTCATAGAATCCATCTCCTAGGCGTTTAAGCATATTTTGTGGATCAGCACGCAGTGCATGGAACATATAATCGCTACTTAGCCATTGTCGTTTATCGGCGAAACGCGGATCGGTTTCAACAATATAATGGCTATCGGCATGAGGATTAATTTTGTACAGGCTTTGATTCGGTAAACGTAGCCTGTTTTCAACAGGGCTTATTGCGTTTGCCGGCGTGTGTGCCGCAACGGAGGTATTGTCACTTTCTTTTCTGACCGCTTCGGGATCGCCAATGTGGTTTTTAACCACATTAAAGTTAAAGTGTTCTGTCGGATGGGCGACTTCATAATGCTTATGGTCTGTGTCTTTATGCCCATGGGATTTCTTTAGTCCACGACTACGATAGTGGACCCATTTAAAAACCGAGCCTTTATCAAGACGATCAATGTTGCCGATCACATCTTCATTAATTAAGGTGGCACCACCCTCTGAAAGGGTTTGATGGGAGAGATTTTGCGTGATCGGTTGTTCACCAAGAATCAGGCTTTTGCCAATCAGCAGTTTGCTGTATTGGTTTTTGAGATGATCACCGGTTAAAGTAAGATGACCGCTAATCAGTATTTTTCCCGGTGTTTGAACATCAATTTTGGATGTTTTGGTTGTTCTGTTATAGCGCCAGCCAATCCAGTCATTTTGATATTGCGTTGGGCGACCATCATAAAATTGAAACCACGCTTCTGAGCGTTTTTTATTCCAAGCAAAAATACCGTCTTTATCTACTGTAAAACGCTGACTATCAGTTGTTTTTGCAACTTGATGAAAATATTCGCGAGATTCGTTGATGCCTAATTTGAGGTGTAAATCCGTATTGAGTAATGTCGTGGTATTGATTTTTCCATCGCCCATCGCTTCAATGATGCCACTGCCGTTAATGATCTCTTTGGCACGCCCGACCGCTTCGCCGTTTTCCGATAATGTTCCTCCGATGTGTAAATCACCCAGGCTAAAAATGAAACTTTGATCGAGGTTTTTCAAGGTATTGATGCCAATATCAAGGCGTTTTCGTGCGGCAATCGTTGCCGATGAATCACCTTCCTTGATATTCGTTAAATGAGTGGCGGCAAAAAAAAGTTGATCGCCATAAATACGTCCGGTGCCTATATTATTTAGGCTTTCCCCTTCAATTCGTGTCGTTTCGCCATCGATGAGTCCTCGGTTAGTGAAAAGTGCGGTGGAAATTTGCGTTGTTTTTGAGGAAATTTCTGCTGCTTGGGTGTTTTCTATTTCGGCGGCGTGAATATTGACGCGATGACCAATGTTTAATTTACTCTTATTGGTGAATTTTCCTTCGGTGGTGAAATGTAAATTACCGTTGACCTGAAAGGTGTTCTTGAGCTCAATACCGTCTGTTAAGGCAATGTCTGCATTGCCTGTGGTGCTGATGTTTCCTTCATTTTGTAATGTTTTGGCGGTTAACGTTACGTGTTTCCCAGCATGTATTTTCCCTTCCGCGTTATTCAGATTCGCGTGGGATTTATCGCCGTTAATGTCTAATTGGCCTGCAGAAAGAATATCGCCTTGCTGATTATCCAATGTGTTTGCGACATTCAATGTTCCGCGTTGGATTGCATAAATACCGCCGGACTGGTTGTTGATCTGTTGTGCGGTTAGGGTAACTTGAGCCGCTTGTATCCCTTGGGTCGGATTTGTCGTGTTCTTTGTGCCTCGATTATCCAAGGTATTAGCCTGAACAAGGATGTTATCTGCAGCAACAATGAGTGAGCCTTCCTCGGAGACCTTACGATTATCGACATGAGCTGCATCGATTTGAATTTGTTTACCAGCTAAGGTGCCTTGGCGGTTATCTAGGTTTTTTGACTTCAGATGCTGCTTTTCTTTTGTGTGAATAGTGCCGCGATTTTCAATGTTTTCACTTGATTGAACCTGGATATTCCCTTGTGCACCGATAAACCCTTGGTTCACAACATGACCTTTGGCATCAATGACGACTTCGCCGGCAGACGCCCCAATGTGCCCAGCATGATTGACGCCAAGTCCTTGCTCCGTGCCGATTAAGTGAATTTTTTCTGCATATATCCCGCCGAGATGGGTCACATCCAACGCAAAGTGCGGTGGATTTTCTGACTGTTTTTCTTTCTCGGTAGTATGAATGATTTGCACGCTATCGTTGTTTTTCGTGACCCGATTTTTACCTGTGGTGACATTGACTTCCCGTTTGTTCCAAACACCGGCATTGATTTCTGCACTGCGGCTAATGATGTCCGTGTAGTCTGTTTGGCTGTTGTCGAGACCTTTTCCCTCTACGGTGACTTTGCCTTTCTCAACCTTGAAACTGTCTAGCGAACCATGATGAATTTCCGGTTTCCCGGTGGTGAAGGTGGCACGTTCCGCATTCATGATGCCACAGCCTTGACAATGAATGCCATTTGGGTTGGCAATAATGACATCCGCTTTTTTTCCTGCGACCTCAACATACCCTTTTAGTTGGCTAGGATGATTGGAGTTGACTTCATTCAGAATCACCTTGGCTTCGCCACCGGCAAGATAAGGGTTACCTTGAATCCAACCGCCCTGTTGGGTCTGGGTATTTTTCCGACTGTTATTTAAGATAGCTCCTTGCGTATCGACGTCAAAATGGCTGTAACGGTTATGGGATAGCCCTTGCTCATTCGGTGTTTGAATGTTGACTTGAGGTAACCCGTTAGCGGTTTGTAAAACAACGGGGCGTTGATTTGCCACAGCCGTCGAATCGGCTTGAATCATCAATGTCTCGGCGTGCGCTGATGGCGAGATAAGAGAAACGAATCCAAGAGCACAAAAGACGGCGAACGTCAGGGATTGCAGTGAAGGATAAAATGAAAAACACGCCGAAGATTGACCGCACTTGAGATCACCTGTTTCTGTGTTTCCTGCGGTTGTCGTTTTCGCTAATTCGGAGGTGACGATAAAACGTTGTAAGGTTTTGCTAAAAATGACGCGATAGCGATGTTTGTTCATAATATATCCTTGTTTTATTCGGTTGATTTTATGTGTATTAATGCATTGGGTTGTCATGCTTCCGTGATCGCACAGACTAAAACGCGAGGTTTAAATTGAAGCCCAATACTTTGCTTTTA
The DNA here is from genome assembly GCF_003130075.1 of Aggregatibacter segnis. Taxonomy (GTDB): domain Bacteria; phylum Pseudomonadota; class Gammaproteobacteria; order Enterobacterales; family Pasteurellaceae; genus Aggregatibacter; species Aggregatibacter segnis_A. The sequence continues at coordinate 66,188 of NZ_NRCW01000008.1, forward strand.
TGTTGAAGCCCTTGGGGTACATGGAGCGCTTTGCCGGCGAAAACGTCGTAACTGAACGCCTTCCAGCCGCCACGCAGGCCGATACCGGAACCAACCATTGAGCGCCCCAGTAATTCATCGGTTGATCTACCTCGCACAACGCCTTTATCCAGGGTGAGATAGAGTTGTTGACCGCTTTGGGCGATATGCCATGCCAATTCATTACGCCATACCCAACCGCGTTCGCCGGAGAGGGTTAATTCGCCGTCGGTTCCACGTACCGTATAACGTCCACCAATACTGAACCGATCTTGCATGACCAACGGGGTTCGATTCCATTGTGCGCGCCAGAGCGAGTTGAAATGGAAAGATTGTGTCGCCCATTGGAAAGGATGGGTGAGTTCTATTTCTGTGGTGAGGATTTTCATGCGTGATGACCCTTCATTAAAGCGTTCTTCTGGATGACGTTTTGCATGATAGGCACCGGTTCCGCGCTTAAAGTTTGCATTGAATGCTAAGGTGGAATGGTTCCAATTAAAACGATGGGTTAATCCCACTTCCCAGCCGGCGGTTCGTTTACGTTGAATGTCGATTTCTGCCTTATTGATGGCGTTGGAAGATTGTCTTCCCCAAAGGGAAAAAGCGAGTTGGGTTTTATGTTGAGCATGACGAAATAGCACACGGGAAAGACTGATTTTGCTCGTTTCACTGCGGCCGGAATAGCGCACTTTCGCTCCATAGGCTGCGGCAACTTGTTGGTGATATTGATTCACGTTATGGGAGGCGCTTAATTGCCAATAACGAAATGGAACAGAATAAGAAAAGTGCACGTTTTGACTGCGTCTAGGACCCTCTTCATCTGAACCTAACCAACTTGGGCGTTTCATGGTGTGCGTAAATCCGACGTAAAATAAGTCGTTGGCCGTGAACAGATTATCTAAAGAAAGAGTGGCTGAACCCTGTAATCGACCGGTTGCCGTCGAACCGGCATCATCCAAGCCGAGGGCTAGTCGAAACGGAAAACGTTGTGCGTATTGCACCCATAAATCACTTTCACCGGGGAGCGTATCATTTTCTTGGACGGGAAGAAGTTCTAGCTTGGCGTCTGCCGTCGGCAGGCGTTTAAGATTTTCTAAGGATTGTTCTATGTCGCGCAGATTTAAAATATCCCCTTGTTGTGGCACGAGTGCCGTCCAGGCAGTGAGTGGTGTTAATTTTTTGACCGCACTTTGGTCTTCAAGTAAAACATGGCGTAGTCTGCCGGGAATGACGGTGAGTACCAATTTTCCATCGTTGAGGTCCTGTTCGGTGATGACGACACGTGTAGTGATATAGCCTTTTTCAATGATGTTGTTTTGCATTTGTCTCATGAGGCTGTTGAGTCCTTGTGTGCCAAAACAATGAGGCAAGGTTAGCGCTAAGCTGTCTTTAGCTTGTTGATAAGCCCATTGAAATTGGCTTGGAAGATGCGCCTTATCGGAAGAGGGCGTGTTGATATAATCGTTTATTTCAATTTGCGTAATGGGAAAGCAGGGCTGTTCCGCCTGTGGTAACGTCCATTTTTCTGTTGTTGGTTTAGCAAGATGAATGAGCTTGTTGGCACGGTGCTGTATTTCACGTTCTTTTTCCGCTTGTTGTTGGCGTAGTTGCTGTTGAGCATCTAGATTGTCTAGATTGGCGGTGAAATGATGATCGGCATAGCTTGCTTGGGCGCAGATAAAGCCAATAAAAAGAAAGCGTAATTGATAAATAATGCGCATTGTGTGATTCTCCATGTAAAAATGTCAGGAAAATAGGGAATCTTGGATAGCAACTCAATTTCATTAGCGTATTTTTGCGAGCCGGATCGCGATGATGAAAAATTATCGTAAAAATAAGTGTTTTTTTAAACGGGAGAAATCAGGTCTGGTACAAATTAGTGGTATATTTGTGCGGTGTTACAAGAAAGGAATAATTATGGTTATGCAGTATCCAATGAATAAGTCACTACTTCAGGCTAAAAACATGTTAAGCAGGCAAAAAATGCGTCTGATTTTCACCGCACTTTTGTTCTGTACGCCCCTTTCTTTTGCTGCACCTAACGAGGATTTATCAAAAATTCATCAGCAAATTCAACAACAAAAACAGAAAATTGAGCAGCAAAAGCGGGAACAGCAGAAACTACAGAGCACATTAAAAACTCAAGAAAATCAGATTAATTCGGTGATCGGGCAATTACGTCAAACGGAATCGGATTTAAAAGAAATTCGCAAAAATATCAGCGATACCGATAGACAAATCAAACAGTTACAAAAACAAGAAAAAGAACAAAAAGCAAAACTGGCGAAGCAGTTGGATTCTGCTTATCGTTCAGGCACGAACCCATCAGTGGCGGAGCGAATGCTGTCCGATAAAGGGCAAAATGCAGAACGCATGAAAGCGTATTATGAGCATTTGAATCAAGTACGGATGGGGTTAATTGAGGAACTGAAGAATACGCAGGAGCAGCTGGCAAAACAAAAAGCCGCCATTGCAGAACAACATAAAACGCAACAAGCGCAACTTGCCGGACAGAAAAAACAGCAGCAAGAATTGCAAAAAGTGCAGAAGGAACGGCAAAGCACGTTGAACCAACTGAATCAAAACTTAACGCGTGATGAAAATAAATTAGAAGCGCTGAAAGCGAACGAAAATGCGTTGCGCCAAGAAATCCAACGAGCGGAGCAGGCGGCGCGTCAGCAAGAACAACGTGAACGAGAGGCGTTAGCACAGAAAAAACAGGCGGAAGAAACCAAACATCACAAGCCTTATCAACCGACAGCGCAGGAGCGGCAACTGTTGAACAGCACCGCAGGGTTAGGCACGCCGAAAAAACAATATGGTTTTCCGGTGGCGGGCAAAGTCGTGAACAGTTTTGGTTCAACTCAAATGGGCGAGTTACGTTGGAAAGGTATCGTGATTGCGGCGGGCGCTGGTACACCGGTGAAAGCCATTGCTGACGGGCGGGTGATTCTTGCTAACTGGCTGCAAGGTTACGGCTTAATGGTGATCGTGAAACATGGCGATAGCGATTTGAGTTTGTATGGCTATAACCAATCGGTTGCCGTGAAAGAAGGGCAGCTTGTGAAAGCTGGTCAAAAAATCGGTGAAGTAGGCAATAGCGGCGGCCAATCGAAAAGCGGATTGTATTTTGAGATTCGTCGCAAAGGTGTGGCAGTGAATCCGTTAGGTTGGGTGCGATGACCTTGGTGATCAGAAAAACGTTGTTGTTGGCGACCGCACTTTTGACGGCGCCCTTTGCCTATTCTGCTAAATTGGCCATTGTCATTGACGATTTAGGCTATCATGCGAAAGAAGATGCCCAGATTTTGGCGATGCCGAAAGCGGTGTCGGTGGCGATTATTCCGGCTGCGCCTTACGCCAAACAACGTAATCAACAGGCATTCCAACAAGGGCGTGATATTCTCATTCATATGCCTATGGAAACGGTGTCTAAAATGAAAATTGAAGATGGCGGGTTGCATTTAGGAATGTCGCAAGGGGAGGTGAATCACCGCGTTCAAACCGCTCACAATATTGTTTCCAACGCCATTGGGATGAACAATCATATGGGCAGCGCTGCCACGGCAGATGGGCCTTTAATGACCAAATTAATGACCGCACTTCGTGAGCGTCATTTGTCTTTCCTGGATAGCCGCACCATTGGTCGCAGTGTGGCAGGTAAAATGGCGAAAGAACAAGGTGTACGCACGTTAGATCGGCATATCTTTTTAGACGACAGCGATACGTTTGCTGATGTGCAACGACAATTTCAAGCCGCCGTGCAATATGCGCAGAAACACGGCATCGCCATTGCCATCGGGCATCCGCGTAAAAATACCATTGCCGTCTTGCAAGCGGGAATTGCTAATTTGCCGACGGACGTGCAGCTGGTTTCTATGGGCAGTTTGTGGCGAAACGAAAAAGTCGCACCGCCGAAACCTTTTATCCTTCTCTTTAGTGAAATGCCTGCGCCTACGTCCATTCCACCTTATACCGCAGTGCCATTGTTGCGTGGCGTACCTTAGTCTTGCTGGTCTGTTACACAGATGCTTTAGAAAGCTTCTGCAACAGCCTATCCATCGCCCGATAACCTAATGCTTCTGCTAAGTGTCGCTGATGAATTTTCGTTTCTCCTTCTAAATCCGCAATGGTGCGTGAAACCTTGAGTATGCGGTGGTATGCCCGCACAGACAGCCCAAGTTTGGTCAGAGCATTTTCTAAAAATAGCGCATCTTTTTCCTCTAGTTTGCAATCTCGTTCAATTTCTTTGCTGGTTAAATGAGCGTTAATTTTGCCGGCACGTTGCAGTTGAATGGCACGTGTTTTTAAGACTTTTTCTCTCACGGTGGCACTGGATTCACCACGGTTACCGCTATGTTGCAGACTCCCTTGCGGCAACAACGGCACTTCAATAGATAAATCGAAACGATCTAAAAAGGGGCCGGACAGACGATTTAAGTAGCGCATGATTTGTTGTGGTGAGGTGCGGTTATGCGTGCCTTGATAATGCCCCGTCGGGCTTGGGTTCATGGCGGCAATCAGCTGAAATCTTGCCGGAAATTGAATCTTGGCATTGGCACGGGAAATGATGATTTCACCACTTTCTAACGGCTGGCGGAGGGCGTCTAATACCTTGCGTTCAAATTCCGGCAGTTCATCTAAAAACAATACGCCATTGTGTGCGAGGGAGATTTCCCCGGGTTTTGGAATCGAACCGCTGTCAAAGTTACAAATAAGTGGCATAATCGGCAAAACTTAGAACGATAGAATAAGGCTTTAGCCTATTTTTTTACAC
>NZ_NRCW01000009.1 GCF_003130075.1 Aggregatibacter segnis
TCATTATGTTGATAAAACGAATCTGATGAAAACACAATAAAAAATGACCGCACTTTAGTGAAATAAAGTGCGGTCATTTTTTCTATTATTTTTTATTTTCTAGCAAGTGGCGGAACGAAACAGATGCCCATATCCCAAGGCTGTTCGATCCATGTGTTTTGTGGAATATCCACCACATAATCATCAACTAATTCAGCACCGGCTGGTTTTGCGAAAACAGTAACGAAATGAGCATTTGGGTACATCTCACGAATAGCGCGTGCAGTGTTTCCGGTATCTACTAAATCGTCAATGACGATAAATCCTTCTCCGCCATTTTCTAATTGAGCTGCATGTAAGACCTGCAATTCACCTTGTTTATCATGGTTATAGCTAGCGATACAAATGGTTTCTACATGACGAATACCTAACTCGCGGGCAAGTACTGCGCCAGGAAATAAGCCGCCACGGCTGACTGCGACGATACCTTTCCATTGGGAAGCTGGAAGTAAACGTTCGGATAATTTGCGTGCGTGCATATGGAACATATCCCACGTCACAACATATTTTTCACTCATAAACACACCTTTTAAAAATTTTACGGGCATCGCCCTGGAAATAAAAATTGCGTTAGGATAACCCGAAATGGCATTTTATGCTATTATTTTCCCTAATTTTTTAAGGAGGAACTATGTCAGAAATACAACAATTAAATCCGAATTTATTATGGAAATGGTTTGATCAAATTTGTGCAATCCCACATCCATCCTACCAAGAAAATGAACTTGCGGAATTCATCATCAACTGGGCAAAAGGGAAAGGCTTTTACGCGGAACGGGATGATGTAGGCAATGTATTAATCCGTAAACCGGCAACAAAAGGCATGGAAAATCGTCAAAAAGTTGCCTTACAGGCGCATTTGGATATGGTGCCGCAAGCCAATGAAGGTAGCTCACATAATTTTGCCACTGATCCTATTCGCCCTTATATTGATGGTGAATGGGTGCGCGCCACAGACACAACCTTAGGGGCGGACAACGGTATTGGGATGGCATCGACGTTAGCCATTTTAGACAGCGATGATATTGCCCATCCGGATTTAGAAGTCTTACTCACCATGACAGAAGAACGTGGCATGGAAGGGGCTATCGGATTGCGCCCAAACTGGCTACAAAGCGAGATCATGATTAACACCGACACAGAAGAAAACGCAGAAATTTATGTGGGTTGCGCCGGTGGAGAAAATGCGAATGTGACATTACCGGTGGAATATCAAGACAATGCTTTCTCTCACAGTTATCAAATTATTCTTAAGGGTTTGCGTGGCGGACATTCCGGTTGCGATATCCATACCGGACGTGCTAATGCGATTAAAGTGCTTGCGCGTTTCTTAGCAAAACTCACCCAAAATCAACCGCACTTTGATTTCCTTTTAGGTGACATTCGCGGTGGTTCTATTCGTAATGCTATTCCGCGTGAAGCGTTTGCAACGTTGAACTTCAACGGTGACGTGGCTCAACTAAAAAGTGCGGTGGAAAATTTTGCTGTTTTATTAAAAGCCGAACTGGCACTAATTGAACCTAATCTTACGTTTGATTTGCAGCCTGCTGAGAAATCTGAGAAAACCTTTACTGCGGCTAGCACACAACGTGTGATTCATTTCTTGAACGTCTTGCCGAATGGTGTGATTCGCAATAGCGACGTATTAGAAAACACCGTGGAAACATCCCTCAGTGTTGGCGTATTAAAAACAGAAGAGAATCAAATTAAAGCCACGATTCTAGTACGCTCGCTCATTGATAGCGGCAAAGAATATGTCGCCGAGATGTTGCAATCTCTTGCTTCATTAAGTGGCGCTTACGCTGAATTCTCCGGTTCTTATCCGGGCTGGGAGCCACAGGCACATTCACCAATTGTTGATTTAACCCATAAAATCTATGCGGACGTCTTGGGCTATGAGCCAACAATCAAAGTGATTCACGCTGGTCTGGAATGTGGTTTACTGAAGAAAATCTATCCAAATATGGATATGGTTTCCATCGGGCCAACAATCAAAAATGCGCACTCACCGGATGAGAAGGTTCATATTCCGGCAGTGCAAATTTATTGGTCGTTAATCACGAAATTATTGGCAGAAATTCCAGCAAAATAAATTGTTTTGAAAAAGAAAAACCCGCTCTCGATGGAGCGGGTTTTCTCTTTTTATACGCTTCAAAAATGCATTAAAAACTGACCGCACTTTTTAGTTTTTTCAGTGCGTTAGTCTCTAGCTGACGAACACGTTCCGCAGAGATGTTGTATTTTGCGGCCAGGTCTTGCAAGGTCGCCTTCGTTTCATCTAACCAACGGGCTTTGATGATGTCTTGGCTACGTGCATCAAGATTATTTAATGCCACCGCAAGTTGATCTGTGGCTTGCGCTTCATAGTTTTCGTTTTCTAACTCGGCAGCAAAATTGGATCCTTTGTCTTCCAAGTATAACGCCGGTGCATAGGTTTCTTCATCATGATCGTCTGTTGGCAAATCAAACGCCACATCAGCACCGGTCATGCGTGATTCCATTTCCACCACATCTTGCGGGGATACGCCCAACTCATTGGCGACCATGTTCACTTCATTTTCATTAAACCAACCTAAGCGTTGTTTGGTTTTACGTAGATTAAAGAACAATTTACGTTGTGCTTTAGTCGTCGCAACTTTCACAATACGCCAATTACGTAAAACGTATTCGTGAATTTCCGCTTTGATCCAATGCACCGCAAAAGACACTAAGCGAACGCCTACTTCCGGGTTAAAACGCTTAACTGCTTTCATTAAACCGATATTACCTTCTTGAATTAAATCCGCTTGCGGCAAGCCATAACCGGAATAACCACGGGCAACATGGATAACGAAGCGCAAGTGAGATAACACGAGTTTTTTTGCTGCTTCAATATCTTCGTTGTAATACAAACGTTCCGCGAGTTCCTTTTCCTCTTCCGCCGTTAACATTGGGTATTCATTCGCTGCGCGAATATAGGCTTCTAAGCTTCCTTGGGGAACTAACATCATAGTTTGAGTTTCTTTATCCATCATCTTCCTTCTTACTAAAGCCACCAGGCTTGATTGAGAAAGCCCAGTTATAACACAATTCATGAGAATTTCAATCGGTTTTAGCGATTGGAATTCTTCTTTTCATCGTTTATATGACCGATTTTTTGCCTGAAAGTTCTTTTATTTTACTAAAAAACGACCGCGCATCATGAGGTAAATTGTCCCTAAAATCAATAGGCCAATCATCGTTGAAGCAAAGCAAAATAGGGATAGTCCAATAACGCTTAGGATAGGGGCTGATGTACCTTGATAAATATGCAATCCCACGTTTGCCATAGATGCTAGTCCAAACGAGAATGCCCAAAATGAAACCGTTAAACCATTTTGGAATAGCCAAGGCAATAAACGGATTAAGAACAACAGTTGCAATACACCATAACCGACGAATAGCTTCACCAATAAATCCACCTCACCACCATTTAACGTTAAGTAGGTGGAACAACCCACAAATGCCGGTGCAAGTTGAATGCCCATCGCTGGACGGACGGCAGGTGCAACGGGTTCTAAATTGCGTAAGCGCTGCAAAATTGCGGGTTCAAGGCTTAGCCATGAAAACACACCGGCACCAAAAAAGAGCATTCCCAACTCGTTATACCCCAAATAGCCTAATGCTGTGCCGCTGACAAAATTAGTTGCTACGGTTGGTAAATACATAATTGGTGTTGCGGCTTCTGCTTTGTGAATGCCGCGCCATAACCCAGCAACGCGGAAAGCAGCGAAACCTAACTGCCCTATGATCCCTAATGCAATTAATCCTATGGATAATGGGAAGGCATATGGCAAGACAGCCAAGCCAATTAAAATGGTGGTGATCGGAATTAAACTGATAAAACAGCCCAGAATTAAGTGATGTAATTCTTCTTTGGCTTGTTGAGGGAAATGTAACCATTTCACGCCATAAGCCACAATAAATATCAACCAAATGATAGTCGCTAAACCTAGCAAGGTTTCGCTAACAATCGAAGGCAGTCCTACAGTATGCGTGCCATAACGCCAAGCCAAGCCCAACGCGGATAAGCCTAAAACAATACTGAAATAATTGACAGGAATAGGAAATGGTTTTTGCTGTTCCATTAGTGAGCCTCAATGTGATAATACAAGTCTTGTTCAATCACGCGCAGTAATAAATCAATATTCGGGTGTTTGCCCGGAAATTGACGGGCATCTTCTGTATGCTCTGCGAAGAGTTGTAAGCCTTTTTGTGCCGAAGTGCGGTCTAATTTTCCGTTAAATTCCTCTGCAAGCGCCTTATATACTCTTAATGAACCTAATTTTCCAGGTACCGCCGGAATTTGGTGAACCTGTTTACCGTTTTCTAAAATTTTGATTTCATTTAAATGGTCAATTGTGGGCAATGTGGCTAAAATTTCGTTAAATGTCATGGTGTTCCTGTAATTAACTGATGGTTTGTTGGCTATCCACTTCACCGTACTTGCCGATAAAACGTACTTCCGGTTGTAATTGAATGTCGAAGCGAAGTGCTACCAAATGATAAATGCGATGTGCCAATTCTACGACATTAGATGCGGTGGCATCGCCTTTGTTTATAAGAACCAAGGCTTGTTGTTGATGTACCGCTGCGCCGCCGATTTGGTAGCCTTTCAAGTTGCATTGGTCGATAAGCCAGCCTGCGGCTAATTTTATACTGCCGTCCGCTTGTGGGAAATGCGGAATTGTCGCGTATTCTTGTTGTAGACGCTCAAATTGTTGGGCGGAAACAACAGGGTTTTTGAAGAAGCTACCGGCATTACCAAATTGTTTCGGATCGGGTAATTTACTTTGGCGAACGGCACAAATTTCTGAAAAAATGTCCGCAGAACTGACCGCACTTTTATCTAGGTTTGCCAAGTTGCCGTATTTCAATACCGGTTTCCAATCTTTTGCCAGTTTTAATCCGACGGCTGTTACCACATAACCTTGTGCATATTTATGTTTGAATACACTTTCCCGATAGCCAAATTCACATTCGATATTGGTTAAACGGAATTGCTCGCCGGAGGCTAAGTTTAATACCTCTACGTAGTCGCACACGTCTTTAAATTCAACGCCGTAGGCACCGATATTTTGGATGGGGGCGGAACCGGCGCAACCCGGGATTAAGGCAAGATTTTCCAAGCCGTAAATGCCTTGTTCGATGCTCCATTGCACTAAATCGTGCCATACTTCGCCACCATTAACGTGTAAATAATGGAAATGCTGGTCTTCTTCGTGTTGAATGCCAAGCAGACGGTTAATGAGTGCGACACCAGCAAAATCCTCGACAAATAACACATTGCTACCCTGCCCTAAAAACAACACAGGCAGATTTTCTTGTTGGCACTCGTCCCATACCTGTTTCAGTTGAGAAATGGAGGTGATTTCCAGGATTTTTTTTGCATGTGCCGGAATGGCAAAGGTGTGAAACGATTGTAAACTCTGCATAATTTCCTCTGAATTAAGATGATACGTGCGCCAACGTGACTTTCACTTCTGTGCCGCCACTTGCTTGATTAGTAATGGTAAGCTTGGCGTTGAGTTGTGCGCTACGCTCGTGCATGATGTTAAGTCCGTAATGTCCATCCGGTTCTTCTAAACTTGGAATACCAATGCCGTTATCACGCACAATGAGCTCTTGTTCGCCATCTTCGTTGGTACGAGCGATAACTTCAATGAGTGTTGCTTGTGAGTGTTTAATGGCATTGAGTACCGCCTCGCGTACGATTTGCAAGGCATTGACTAATTGTTGTGCATTAAAACTTTGCGAAGGCAAAGAACAATCTACGCTCATTTGAATATCTGTTTGATTGCGCAAGGAATCAATCACTTGTTCTAATGCGAGTTTCAAATTGGCCTCCTGAATGGTTAAGCGGAAAGTCGCTAACAGTTCGCGCAACTGGCTGTAACCATCACTTAAGGCTTGCTCAAACTGTTTAATGATCATCAAACTTTTGTGTTTAGAGCCTGGTTCGTCTTTATTTAAGTTATGCTTAAGTAGAATCAGTTGAATTTGTAAAAATGCCAAAACTTGAGCCAACGAATCATGTAATTCACGCGCAATAATAGAACGTTCCTCCATGAGCAATAGCTGTTCTTGTTGACGTTGTGTGCGCTGGAAATACAGGGAGCGGCTTAGCATTTGCGCTAAGTTTTGCATGGTACGTAAATCAGGGCAAGGAAGCCCTGCTTGCCAATACAACACCGCCAAGGTTTCTCCTTCAATGGTCACTTCTGTTTGTTGTAATTCCAAGTCGTCATTTTTCTCACCTAAGCAAATGTGCCAATGTGCCATATCCAATACATCCAGCTCCAGATAGCGCAAATGTTCGCTGAGCATGATGTTTTGTAAGACTAATTGCAAAATTTTACTGTCAATTTTATTGGTTGTGACAAGTTGTGAGCAGTGATACAGCGTGCTTAAAGAGTGGTTAGTTTGTTGTAATTTTTGGGTTTTTTCATTTACCGTCGCCTCCAAGCCGGAATATAATTTGCTTAAATCCGAAGCCATTTTGGTGAAAGTACGTGCTAAATGACCTAACTCATCTTCTTTCTTAAGATCTAAAGGAATATGATTGAATTGCCCCATTTGTACTTGAATACTGGCGCGCGTCAGTTGTTCCAATGGTGTCACGACGGCTTTGCGAGTATACCAATTTACATAAGACACCATGGCAACGATGAGTAGCATAGAAACAATAATGACGCAGAGTGCCCAAATCCATCTTTCTTCCGCTGAATGTTGCAAGGCGAACACAAACTGATCCACTTGCGCCACATAATTGGCAATGTTTTGTTGATACTCGGAAAAGTTGCCTTCTCGTGCAAGGCATTCCATGCCTTCCCAGCGTTTAATCAAATTGCGATAGGCATCTTTTACTTCTTGTGAAGTGAAAGGATGATAATTAATTTCTATCAGGGATTTTGAATGCAAACTGACGCGATATTGACGTAGGCTTGTTTCCACCATTTGGGGATTGTGTTCGATTTCATAGAGTAAGCGGTAACTCTGCATCCGTAATGAACCAGACACGTTAATTGCTTCTGCATAGGAACGATTACCTTCCATTAGTGTTAAACTAAATGCGCTGATAATGCCAACAAAGATAATAATTACGATGAGATAGTTGGCTATGCGGGTAGAAACAGAATGCTTGATTTTCACAATAAAAAACCTTGGTGGAAAATGTGCCGCTAGTTTAACAAAAAGTGCGGTCTCTTTTATAAGAGTTTTTTAGGGAAAATGAGAGCAAACCAATAATAGAGTTTGATCTAAAACAAATTGAGCGCAGAAGGTGAGGGAAATACTTATTTGTAGTTATGTTAATTGGCGGTGAAGGAATTAAGATTTAGGATCTAAAGATAGATTAATAGGTAAAGACGAATGACAACGCCTGATGTTTCACGGCGCCATTTTTTACGTGGTTCTTTCTTGTCATCGTTACAGACAGAACAACAAAAAATCCAAGGTTTTAATGGTATTCGACCACCTTGGAGCAAAGATAACCAAGTATTTATTCAGCATTGCACCCGTTGTGACGACTGTATTGAAGTGTGTGAAACACATATTTTGATTAAGGGTGAGGGCGGTTTTCCGCAAGTGCAATTTAGCCAAGGCGAGTGTACTTTTTGCCATAAATGCGTGGATGTTTGCAAACAACCGATTTTCCGTTTAATAGATGAGAAACCTTGGGAACATAAGGTAGAAATCACCTCTTTATGCTTAACGCAACAGAAAATCGAGTGTCGTAGCTGTCAAGATAACTGTCCGGTAAATGCCATTCGATTCCGCTTACAAATAGGTGGTGTGGCACAGCCGATGGTAAACGTGGATAACTGTAATGGGTGTGGCGCCTGTTTAAACAGTTGTCCGGTGAATGCAATAAAAATTACATATCCTAACAACGATGAATGAAACTGAAGTTTTAACCATGGAAGAAGCGAAAGACTGGCACGTCGTCGGTTTGGTGGTGCAAGGAAAACCCCAAAAAATACCCGCGATTCGTACCGCACTTTTAGCGATTCCAAACACAGAAGTACCAACCTTTGACGAAAAGATTGGAAAGATTGTTGCTGTTATGCAATCTCACGATCAGCATATCTTGCTTAACAACATGGAATCTGTGAAAGATATTGACGGTGTTATTACCGTTTCGCTGATTTATCATCAACAGGATGAACAGCCTGAATAACTCAAAATCATATAGTGGGGGGAAAACACTATGAATTTAAGTCGTAGAGACTTTATGAAAGCCAACGCTGCTGTTGCTGCAGCTACGGCTGCCGGATTAACTATTCCGGTAAAAAATGTAGAAGCCGCTGAATCCGAAATTAAATGGGATAAAGCCGTTTGTCGTTTCTGTGGTACCGGTTGTGCCGTATTGGTAGGAACCAAAGATGGTCGCGTTGTAGCATCACAAGGTGACCCGGATGCAGAAGTAAACCGTGGTTTAAACTGTATTAAAGGTTATTTCTTGCCGAAAATCATGTACGGTAAAGACCGCTTAACCCAGCCGATGCTACGTATGAAAGACGGCAAATACGATAAGAACGGTGATTTTACGCCAGTTAGCTGGGATGTCGCATTTAAAACCATGGCAGAAAAATTCAAAGCTGCTGTGAAAGAATTAGGGCCAAACGGTGTGGGTATGTTCAGTTCTGGTCAAACCACCATCTTTGAAGGTTATGCTAAAGCTAAACTTTGGAAAGCCGGTTTCCGTTCTAATAATATCGATCCGAACGCGCGTCACTGTATGGCATCTGCAGCGGTTGCGTTTATGCGTACCTTTGGTATGGATGAACCGATGGGTTGTTATGATGACATCGAAAACGCTGAAGCTTTCGTGCTTTGGGGTTCCAACATGGCGGAAATGCACCCAATTTTGTGGTCTCGTATTACCGACCGTCGCTTATCCAACCCAGATGTGAAAGTTGCCGTACTTTCAACCTATGAACATCGTAGTTTTGAATTGGCGGATTACAGCTTAATTTTCAAACCGCAGACCGACTTGGTAATTTTGAACTACATTATTAATTATCTCATCCAAAACGATGCAATTAACTGGGATTTCGTCAATAAACACACTAAATTTAAACGTGGTGAAACCGATATCGGTTACGGCTTACGTGATAATCACCCATTGCAAAAAGCGGCAAAAAATCCGAACAGCGGCAAAATGTATGATAGTAACTTTGAGGAATTAAAAGCCCTAGTTGCTGAATACACCTTAGATAAAGCCCACGAAATGTCCGGCGTACCAAAAGATGTGTTGGAAAACTTGGCGAAATTATATGCTGATCCAAAACGTAAAGTGGTTTCTTATTGGACCATGGGTTTCAACCAACATACTCGCGGTGTGTGGGCAAACCAATTAATCTATAACATCCATCTATTAACTGGAAAAATTTCTATTCCGGGTTGTGGTCCGTTCTCCTTAACCGGTCAACCGTCTGCTTGTGGTACAGCGCGTGAAGTGGGTACATTTATCCATCGTTTACCGGCCGACTTAGTGGTGACTAATCCAAAACACCGTGAAATCGCAGAGAAAATTTGGAAATTGCCTGCTGGACTTATTACGGATGTGTTAGGTTTCCATGCCGTTGCTCAAAGCCGTGCATTAAAAGACGGCAAAATGCGCGTATTATGGCAAATGTGTACCAATAATATGCAAGGCGGTCCGAATATCAACGAGGAAACCTTCCCGGGCTGGCGTAACCCGGATAACTTTATCGTGGTGTCCGACCCATACCCAACTGTTTCCTGCTTAGCAGCTGACTTAATGCTTCCGACCGCCATGTGGGTAGAAAAAGAAGGCGCTTATGGTAACGCAGAGCGTCGTACCCAATTCTGGCGTCAACAAGTGAAAGCACCGGGTGAAGCGAAGTCTGACGTATGGCAATTAGTGGAGTTCTCTAAATATTTCACCACTGATGAAATGTGGCCGGCAGAAATTTTAGAGAAAAATCCGGAATATAAAGGCAAAACTTTATATGAGGTGTTATATCGCAACGGTAATGTTGATAAATTCCCATTAAGTGATCTTGCTGAAGGTCAATTAAACGATGAATCTCATCATTTTGGTTTCTATTTACATAAAGGCTTGTTTGAAGAATACGCATCATTCGGTCGTGGTCATGGTCATGACTTAGCGCCGTTCGATATGTATCACAAGGCACGTGGTTTGCGTTGGCCGGTTGTGGACGGTAAAGAAACCTTATGGCGTTACCGTGAAGGCTTTGACCCGTATGTGAAAGAAGGTGAAGGCGTGGCGTTCTACGGTTACCCGGATAAAAAAGCGATTATTCTTGCTGTGCCTTATGAACCACCTGCAGAGTCACCGGATGCTGAATACGATTTATGGTTATGTACCGGCCGTGTATTAGAACACTGGCACACAGGCACAATGACCCGTCGTGTACCGGAATTGCATCGTTCCTTCCCGAACAACGTTGTTTGGATGCACCCGAACGATGCGCAAAAACGCGGATTACGTCATGGTGACAAGATCAAAATCGCCTCACGTCGTGGTGAAATGATTTCTTACTTAGATACCCGTGGTCGTAATAAAGTACCGGAAGGCTTGGTTTATACCACTTTCTTTGACGCAGGACAGTTAGCCAATAAATTAACATTGGATGCAACTGACCCAATTTCTAAAGAAACCGACTTTAAGAAATGTGCGGTAAAAGTGGAAAAAGCTTAAAAAATAATGGGAAAACAGACCGCACTTTAACTTTATGGTGCGGTCATTAAGACAATGAAAAAACCAACAGTAACACCTGAGCGCCGAAAATTCCTCAAAGAAGCAACCCGTACTGCGGGCGGTTTAGTTGGGCTCGGCCTTTTATTAGGTTTACAACAAAAACAAAGCTTAGCCCGTGAAGGTGTGGCGTTACGTCCACCGTTTGCTATTGAGGATGATGAGAAGTTTGCAGCCGCCTGTATTCGTTGCGGTCAATGTGTGCAAGCTTGTCCATATGATATGTTGCATTTGGCATCCTTACTTTCTCCAATGGAAGCCGGTACGCCATACTTTATTGCACGAGATAAACCTTGTGAAATGTGTCCCGATATTCCTTGCGCTCACGCTTGTCCAAGTGGTGCGTTAGATCGCCATGCACAGGATATTAACGAATCCCGTATGGGGCTTTCTGTATTGCTAGACCACGAAACCTGCCTTAACTGGCAAGGTTTGCGTTGTGATGTATGTTATCGTGTTTGTCCTTTAATCGATAAGGCGATTACGTTAGAAAGTCATCGTAACGAACGTACCGGTAAGCATGCTGTGTTTATTCCGACGGTGCATTCTGATGCTTGTACCGGTTGTGGTAAATGTGAGAAAGCTTGCGTATTGGATGAGGCGGCAATCAAAGTATTACCGATGTCTCTTGCTAAAGGTATGTTGGGTAAACATTATCGTTTAGGTTGGGAAGAAAAATCGAAAGCAGGACATTCTCTTGCACCGGACGATTTGATTTCTATGCCGACCCGATTACCGGAGGGAATACCAACACCTGCAGGTGCTATTCCTGCAACAGGTGTTGAACAAATTCCAGAGCCTGTTTTGGCACCGGCATTAGGAGGTAAGTAATGGCTAATGCACCAAAATTTGCCGGACGAGAAGCCAGAGAAAAACTGGGCTGGTGGCATGCTAATCGTTTCCTATTTTGGCGACGTGTAAGTCAGCTAAGCATTTTGTTGATGTTTTTAAGCGGACCTTATTTGGGCGTTTGGATTTTAAAAGGCAATTATAGCGGAAGTATACTTTTCGATATTATTCCGTTTAGTGATCCGTTAATTACCTTAGAAAGTCTGGCTTCCGGCCATTTACCGGGCATTTGGACCCTCAGTGGCGCATTGATTGTTTTCATCGTTTATGCGTTGTTGGGCAGTAAAGTTTTCTGTGGTTGGGTTTGTCCGTTAAATGTCGTCACCGATTGTGCGGCTTGGATGCGCCGTAAATTAGGTATTCGTCAAACAGCAAAAATTCCACGCAGCTTACGCTATGCTATCTTAGTCATGATTTTAGCCGGTAGTGCGGTAAGCGGTTTGTTACTATGGGAATGGGTGAACCCGGTTGCTGCACTGGGAAGAGCTTTAATTTATAGCTTTGGCGCAACAACATGGTTAATCTTAGTTGTTTTCTTCTTTGATTTATTCATTGTCGAACACGGGTGGTGCGGACACCTTTGCCCAATTGGTGCAACTTATGGTGTTATCAGTGCGAAAAGCCTGCTTCGGATCAAGGTGATTGACCGAGCAAGATGCGATAATTGCATGGATTGTTATAACGTTTGTCCGGAACCACAAGTGTTACGTTCTCCATTACACGGTAAAAATAACGAAAGCCTGCTTGTGCTTTCTCAAGATTGTATCAGTTGCGGACGTTGTATCGATGTTTGCGCTGAAAAAGTATTCACCTTTAGCCATAGGTTTAATAACGATATTCCTGTCGTCAATTTAAACCAATAAAAATAAAAAATTTCCATCATTCGGGGGAGTGATTAAAATGACTAGAAAAAACCTCTTTGCTTTTAGCGGTGCTGTATTCGCGGCATTGTTTGCGACTTCTGTCATGGCAGAACAATCAAACAAAGGTGCCGGAGACTTTTTCAATAATTCACCGGAAAGTGTAGCGCCGGCATTCCACGATGCACCGAAACAAAGTGAATTATCCGCATTAAATTATGTTAACCAACCACCAATGGTGCCACATAGTGTAAAAAACTATCAAGTCACCAAAAATGTTAACCAATGCTTGAACTGTCACAGTGTTGAAGCATCTCGCGTTACCGGTGCAACTCGTATCAGCCCAACACACTTTGCTGACCGCGATGGCAATATCGGTTCCAGTTCATCTCCACGCCGTTATTTCTGTTTGCAATGTCACGTTTCTCAATCTGATGTTGAGCCAATCGTGCCAAACGAATTCAAACCAATGAAAGGTTACGGTCAGTAATTAAGGGGCGACTATGTCAGATAAAAAAGCAAATGCTCTAATTCGGCTTTGGCGCTGGTTTAGATCACCTAGCCGTATTGCGGTTGGCACCATTATCGTTTTATCTTTTATCGGCGGTATTTTATCTTGGGTGGGCTTCAACTACAGTTTGGAACAAACCAACACGGAACAATTCTGTTCCAGTTGCCATACAAATGACGCTTATCCGGAATATTTACACAGCGTACACTATCAAACGCGTACCGGTGTGGGGGCAAGCTGCCCGGATTGTCACGTACCACATGAGTTTGGTCCGAAAATGTGGCGTAAAATGGTGGCGGCAAAAGAAGTGTATGCCCATTACATGGGTTGGACCGATACTATTGAGAAATTCAACGCTCGTCGTCCGCACATGGCGGAAAATGAATGGGCGCGTATGAAGGCCAATGATTCTCAAGAATGTCGTAACTGCCACAAAATGGATCGCATGGACTTCTCTCAACAAAAAACTGTGGCGCAAAAAATGCATAAATTTGCGCAAGAAAACGGTAAAACCTGTATTGACTGCCATAAAGGTATTGCACACAACTTACCGGATATGAGCGAAGTTGCTCCGGGTTGGTTGAATGGTGCTGAGGTTAAACCGGCAGAGTCAAAAGAGAAGAAATAAATCGGTTGAAAACGTTACGTTTTCTCACCGCACTTTAAAATAAAATAGGCACCTTGAAGGTGCCTATTTTGATCTCTCCTAAATCTATTTTACTTTCTGTGCAAATGTCTTATCACTTAAGATGCGTAACGGCTGCATATCGCTGTTACCTACAATGACTCGGGTTGAATCGGAACGCAAACAACTGCCGGCATAATGTCCACTTACGGTGAAGGTGCACACCTGCACATATTGGTCTTCCACCTTCGGTAAGCACCATAATTGTTGATAAATATTTTCTTGTTTAGCAAAACGTCCGCTTGTACTGTCTAATACGGTTTTACATTCACCAATCAGTTTCACATTATCACCGCGTCGACCGGCAATTGGTTTTTGTGCATAGCCGTTGGCAATTAATGCTGGCGTGAGCTCAAACCCCGCCTCCAATAAATAACGATGATTAGGAAATAATGACCACAACACCGGTAAAATAGCTTTGTTACTTGGAATAGCCGTCCACAAGGGTTCATAAACCAATACTTCCGGGCGAAGTAATACATCAATTAACCGCACTTTATCTTCCGGATAACCGGTACGAATCGGTGGAGCAACCTCGCGACCCGAGGCATCCTCGCGTAATTGTTCCAACACGGTTTCCCACGCCCAGGTTTTCCATACGCTTTGGACTCGCTGATTTTCATCATCTAATAACTGCCCACGAATATCCCAATGTAGCCCTTCTGTGCCGTGAATAATCTTTGTGTTAAATCCGGCTTGGATTAGTGCATCACGCATAAACAAGGCGTGGTAATCTTCTTCGGCATCGTAGTCCTGCATAATATGTACGAGTGGCGTAGCACGACTATGTTTCCAACTGTCCGCCAACGCATTACGTAATCCTTCGCTCGGGTCATGCCCTGCTGTGATGCCAGCTTGTTTTGCCCATTGTGGCAAAATTGCGCCTGCTTCAGCATGACAAGATGCGGAATCGGCATTGTATTCATACACCTTCAAACCGCGCTCATCGAGACAGAAATCTAACCGCCCAGTGATGGTTTGATAACGACGATTTTGCCAAGATAATCGCAGGCGAGGCCAAAGCAGTTTTGGGATGTTGAAATATTGCAATAAGTTATCGTCTTTAAGCACTTTGTCGGTGGCGTGTAAATACATGAGGTGTAATTCATTCGTGGCGCGAATCAGTTCATGCTGTGCACTTTCTGAAAGCACAAAATAACGATATTGATCACCATGATTCACAATATGCCCTTGCATTGCTTTAACGTAAGCTGTCTCTAGTGGTTTTGTTTCATCAAGCCAGTTCGCTGAAAACTGCCCTTGGTTATCAATGTGTTCCGCATAAATGTTGAGTTTATTCGGTTCCGGCATAGGTTGTGGCAGGCTGAATTCCTCGTTGTCCGTTTGAATCATCCAACCAAGGATTTCTGTATCATCAAAGGTATCATGTAAGCGATAGCCGTCCTCTGTAATCGTCATCGGCAATTCACGGGTCCATTGTTGACCACTTGGTAGGCGGGAGTGAATCACATTTTGTTCCGCGATGCGTACTTTATCTGTCAGCACCTCGGTGATAATCGCCACATGGCCGGTATGTTTGAACTCGCCACCTTCCTGCCAGATTAGCAACGCACCACATTCCGGGGCTCGCTTGCCACCATTGGCAAAGGCTTGTAGTGGTAACAACGCGTCATTAACTACTTGGCGTAGAAAACGCAAAGAAAAAATTTCGTACGCCATGCCAACATCGGTGAACACCATGCCGTAATTGAGATAAAGATAGCGACGGGCGAATTCCACACATTGCCACTTATAGCCCATATATTCGCCACCCAGGTAGCTACGAAAAGCGGCGTCGTCAGGGTATTCCTGCGCATCTGCTGTGTTGTAGTCTGAAGAGTAAATGGCAACGCCGCCGGGCGCATAACCCAACAAGCTGCCGAAGGAATCATGTGTTGCGATATTAGGAGAACGATCCGGCATAACAACTCCGAAAGAGTAAATTAAAGCCGTAGTATAGATCTTTTACTTTTTGCCCCCCAACGAATTTATCAAAAAAATCACCGCACTTTCGCGGTGATTCAATTATTTATTCAGTAATGCGGTGAGTTTTTCAAATACGCTTTGTGGTGTAATATCGATCAAACTTTGATGATATCCTTCCGCGCTGTCGGTGCTTTTACGCACTTTAATCAAATCGCCTTCAATTAAACGGATGATTTCTGCTTTATCGGATAGTGGAGGCGTGTACGTTGGGCTGGTTGGGCCGTAAAGCGCCACTAACGGGCAATCAGTAGCCGCGGCAATGTGCATTAAACCACTGTCGTTACTCACGATCGCCGTGCAGTGAGCAATTAAATCCACCGCCTGATTCAGGTTAGTTTGTCCTGCTAAATTTAAACAAAACGGTTGCAACTCGGCAGGCAATGCATTGCGAATTTGTTCGCCGGCTTCTACGTCTTTCGGTGAACCAAACAATTCCACGGCATAGCCTTTTTCAATCAGCATTTCCGCTAATTTAGCGTAATGATAGTGCGGCCAACGTTTTGCCGGGCCAAATTCGGCCCCCGGACAAAAACCAATAATCGGGCGATTGCCTAAAAGTGCGGTCTGTTTTTCAAATGTCTTTAAGGTTTTTGCCTGTTGTGTTGGCTCAACGGTTAAGTAAGGTTTTAAAACGGGAATATCTGCCGCCTTCGGCACCGCATTTTTTTCAAACGCCAATGCCACATAACGTTGTACCATCATTGGGTAATCCCGTTTGTTGTTACGTAAGTCATTGAGTAAAAAATAACGACTTTCCCCTTTCCAACCACGACGCACGGCAATTTTCGCAAATAAAGGGATAAACGCGGATTTTAAAGAGTTCGGCAAAACAATCGCCATGTCATACTGATGACGTAACGCTTTGCCTAAATGATAACGTTCACACAGCGCAAATTTGCCGTGTCCGAGCGGCATTTCAATGGCGTTACGTACTTCCGGCATGCGTGCCAGCAAGGGTTTACACCAATTCGGTGCCATCACGTCAATTTGGCAAGTTGGATATTGAAGTTTAAGTTGTTGATACAAACTGTGCGACATCATCATATCGCCAACCCAAGAGGGGCCGATAATTAGGATATTCATGCTTTGCCTTATGCTAAAAGTGCGGTTAATTTAATTCCCGCATTAATTTATTTAACGCGAGTAATGCGGTTTCTAACTCATTTTTTGCCTGTCCGATCAATTCTAAGGGCTCTGGTAAGTCTTCGCTATCGACGGCAGATTTATCTTTTAGCCAGGAAATATCCAAGCTATCGCCTTTATTTTCGGCGATCCATTCACGACTGAAACAGCGCCAACGGCTGTTTTCCGCCGTATGTTCTCCCTCAGTGAAAGACCATTCGCCTTCTTTGCGGGCATGGAGTACTTCCTGCAAATTTTCATCGTTAAATTTGACCGCACTTGTCGGGTCAAAAACCTGCTCAAATGCTGCCAAGTGATGTTCTGTAAAAGGCGTACGTTTACCAAAGCTCGGCATATTGGTACGCAAATCATAAACCCAGACCTGCTCAGTGCTGTTTTCTGCATGGTTGGAAACTTTGTTGAAAAACAAGACGTTGGTTTTGACGCCTTGCGCATAGAAAATCCCGGTTGGTAAACGCAAGATAGTGTGTAAATTGCATTTGTTCATTAAGTCGTGACGGATATCCGTACCTTTACCTGCTTCAAACAAAACATTGTCCGGCAACACAACAGCGGCACGTCCGCCTTCGTTTAAATTGCGGTAAATATGCTGTAAAAAGGCAAGTTGTTTATTGGTTGTCTCATAAGTCAAATCATCGCGGGTAATTGCCGCATCACCGCCTTTAGAAGTGCCAAAAGGTGGATTAGCGAGAATAATGTCTGCCGATTTTAAGTTTTTTCCAGTCTCACCAAGGGTGTTCCCTTGCAACACCGCGCCTTGTGGACCACCTTCAATGTCATGTAATAGGCAATTCATCAACGCCAAACGGCGGGTATTTGGCACCAGTTCGACACCGACAAACGCGTGTTTGCTTTGAAATTGCTGTTCTTCAAAACTAATATCCATGTAATCGCCGGTTTGTTTGCGCATATATTGATCCGCGGCGATTAAAAATCCGGCAGTACCGGCGGCGGGATCTTGAATGGTTTCTTTAGGCTGCGGTTTAATGCAACGCACCATGGCGTTAATGAGGGCGCGAGGCGTAAAGTATTGACCCGCGCCGGATTTGGTTTCCGTTGCATTTTTTTCTAATAGCCCTTCGTATAAGTCGCCCAACCCGTCTTTTTGCACCGTAAACCAATCCATTTCATCAAAATTACGAATCAGTTGTTCCAGGTGTCTAGGTTCACGCAAATGGGTTTGCGCATTATCATAAATCGCCATTAATAGCGGATTTGTATGCACCACTTTGTCATCGTCTTTGCCGGTGGATAGAATCAATAACATCTTTTTGTAATCATCGAGCAACGTTTGCCCAGCACGTCCGCTAAGGTTTTCCCAACGGCAACCTTTCGGCAATAAATGTTTGATTTCATTACGTCCGTCATCACTTTTGATCAATTCTTTTTCATGGGTCATTTTGATAAACAACAGCATGACCAATTCGGTTACATATTGACTATAGTTAATTCCGTCATCTTTCAGTACATCACATAGGTTCCAGAGTTTTTGAACGATTTCGTTGTTGGTCATTAAAAAATCCTTAGTTTGATTTTGTTTTATAGGCTTGTTGTGGGTGTGTTGGGTTATTACTAAACAACGGTTCTAATTTGCCTTCACTAATTAAAGGATAGATATGCTTTTGTACTGCCCGTTCTGTCATATTTAATCGTTCTGCGATTATCTTAATCGGAATATGATTATCGCGACACAATAAAAGAAGGTATGCTCGTACTTTATTACCATTTTTTCTTTTTAACTGTTTGAATTTATTTGGAATAATATTATCTAACGGTAATTGTTCTACGTCCTTAGCTACGTCTTTAACAGTATTAGCCACGTCCTTAGCCACGTCCTTAGCTACGTCCTTAGCTACGTCCTTAGCAAATTTAGTTGGTAATAAATCAGGATTAACGGCCTGTAAATATTTGTCAAATCCAACTAATGAATAGACTAATTTTCGTGGGCTACCATTTGAAATCAGCATTCCTTTGTTTTTTAACGCAGCTAAGGCAAGAGATATATCACGACTGCTATATTGTGGGATATCTTCAGCCAACTGTTTATGCTGAGTTTGTCCCTCATTAATCGCAATATAAATCAAACAGTCTTTTTGAATTGGGCTTAACTCACTAAAGAACTCATCAAAACAAGCGATAAGATTTTCTTCAGCAGTTGCAATTTTTCCATCTTGAAAGGTCAGAATCAGCTTTGTGTGATCAATTTGGCTTTCTAATATCGGCACATTGAAATATCTATTTTTCCAGTTAATAAAAATATCTCGTACGCCTTTACCTTGGCGTTCACCCAACCCAGCGCGACGTAATATATTATGTATTAAGGAATTTCGGCATTCTGAACGATCTCCCGCAATAGCCAACGGAATATCGACCAACATTACCCCCGCATTTTCAAAAGAAAGTTGATTTTTTGATTTAATAATCTTCAAATGACGAACATTATTAAAATAATCTGCGTGAGCAATAGCATTAATTAATGCCTCACGCAATGCTTTTGTTATTTCATTTTCAGCGGTGCGAGTCAGACTATCTAATTTAAAATGCGTATCCTTGCTTAATGCTGTAATACGTGGTGCAACCTTAAGGTAGAATTCGAATAAATTGCCTTGCTCGAGATCAAAATCTGTTATACGAAAATCGTAGCGTTCATTTTCATCACTTTTTTCATAATATTCAAAAAAGAAATGCGGCAAATATTCCTTGATCACATACCCCTTACCAAAAAGCAATAGACCGGCATAAGTAAGCCCTTCAATATTTGATTTTAGATCTCGCTTATAGATATTTACTTCACGCACAAATTGCTCATCAGATAAATTTAATAATGGCGAATCCGGTGTTTCCGCTTTTATTTGCTGACGATATTTATTGAGTGTAATTAAACTCAAATTATCAAGATTGGAATGAGGTAAAATTTGACTATCAGCATCTTTTTGTGTGTAACTGGATAAAAATGAGCGTAATTCATCACCTTGCAATTGATGATCTCCGGTTTTTAAGCGCACATAAGATCGCCGAGGGTCTTGATTTAAATGAACGGGTCTTTCTGCAGCAGCTGCCGGAGACACATAAATCACAATAATTGTTTTGTCATCTATCTCAAACTGACGAACGCTATTATTACTTAAGAGCGTAGAACTCACCTTCTCTTTGCTTCGCGATTGAGAAAACAGATCATCTTGAATTTTTTGTGCTTGTTTTACGCCTGAGATAACTAAATGGTTTTCTATTCCGTTGTTTATTTCAGAAATGCCAAAAATAACAAAACCACCCAAGGTGTTTGCAAAGGCACTATAGGTATGCCAAAAATCTTTCGGTACGTCTTTTTCGGCCTTTTTATATTCCAGCCACTCTTTTTCTTGGTAAAACACCCTTGTTTGTACCATCTTTTCAATGTCATTCCACGTTATCATTGTGCAAATCTCTTAATTTTTAACAGCTTGTTGTGTCCGCCACGCCGCCGACAATTCCCCGTTGAAGGCTTTGGCTAAAATGGATTGGGTGAGCAAATTAACGTTCTCCAATGCCGCGTTTACTTGTGTTTCAATTTCGTCGGCAAGGGCGAAGTAGGTTTCGACTTTTTGGACGATTTGGGTTTGTTCTTCTTTAGATGGAAATACAATTATTGCCTTTTTCCCATCTTGAGTTCCCAATCGAGGCATATTCACACCATATGTAATCTCATTAACATAATTAAAGAAATATGGACTTTTTAACCAATAAAATAAATATTGATTACAAATACGTTCGTTCGATGAAATTGGAATAATTTCTGTTGTGCATACTCCGTCGCCATCAGCAATAACAATTTTATTTAAATAGGGGCGTAATTTCCCATAGAGTACATCACCTTTTTTAAAAACGTTTTTTGTACTTTTGGCTTGTCTTGTTGCATTTGTTATTTTATTTAAGATATTAGAGTTATCTTTTTCAATATCTTCCAATTCTAAAACCCACTCTTGATTCAAAATTTCATCAGGTGATTTTTTCTTGCATGAGCCATAATTAAATTCTTTTCCTAATGTGGATTTCATCCATCCTTTTGGAAAAGTAAGTTTGTCTATTAATTCATATTCTTTGTTTTCCCGCCATTCCTCCGTCAACCTCCCGCTCACCGCATCCGCCAGCACCGATTGTCTGAATTGTTTTAACAGGGCTGGGATGGCTTCTAGACGTTGTTTGATTTGTGCCACCTCGTCCAAAAGTGCGGTTAGTTTTTTGGATAAATATTGTTGTTCGGGGAGGGGGGGGAGATTTATATCATGTTCTTTGATGATAGCTTGCGAAATATTTGGTTGCGCCCCTCCTTTTCCTTTTTTAATAAAAATGTCTTTTTGGCTTAAAAGAAAATAATAAAGAAATTCGGTATCAATATTTTCATTCGGAATGATAACTGCACAGGCTTGATTTGTACTTGCTTCAATATCCAAAATAGATACCTTACCGATAGTCGCACCATACATCGCTAATACGATTGCCCCTTTCGGAAACATTTTTGCACTGGAGTTTTTTAAACCTAATTTGCTTATGTATTCGCTTGATTTGAATAAATATTTTTCTCCTAAATCACCTGTTTTTACCCATGAAATATTACCTTCATAATATTCTTTGTATTTCCGGTTTGGTGTACCTCCAGATCCCCATTTCCCTAAATATTCCAACGTGGTTTTCACCCACCCTTCCGGCAACACATCTTCTTTCATTACTCAAAAACTCCTTAAATTTTGACCGCACTCTTCTTTCGGTTTTATCGGTTGGGCGGGTTAACTGACTTTTTCCCACAGGGCTTCGTTGATTTCTTCCAGCAACGGTTCCAGCTGGTTCTTCAACAATAAATCCACGCCTTTGGCGCCGCGATATTCACGGGATTGTTCAAATAATTCGTTAATACGGGCGCGGTCGATGATTTCATCGTGGTTAAGAATCAGTTGTTTGCGTAGGCGTTCCAGCCAGTCTTTTTGCGCTTTATTCCAATCGTGTTTGGCATAGATTTTCTGCATGGCGTGATCTACCCGTTGTTCAAAAGGAATCAGCGCGTCGCCCAAGGCAGCTTGGCGAATATGGGCGAGAATGCCGGCGGCGATCATCTGGTTGGTTTTTTCATTAAAGGCGCGATTGAGCGCGGTTTTATTGAACCCTTCCTTGTTGAGGGTAAGCTCGATTTCTTTTAATTGTTGGCGGGTGAGATTGCGCGGGCGGTTAATAATCGCCTGTAACGCCATGTTTTCGTTTTTTTGACTGGAGATATACTGCACAAAACGGGAAATATAATCGTCGGCATTGCCTTTGGTATCATAAAGGACTTTGACCTCGCGAATCTCATCAGGGTGGTGGGACAAAATCGGGTTGTGTTCGCTACCGATTTCCGCGCGAATCTGTTCCAGTTGGTATAAAAAATCTTGATGTTGCAGGAAGAATTGCTGCGCGCCTTCCACGCCGAGTTTTTGCAGGTATTGATGCAGCTGTGCTGGTTTATACCCCCATTCTTGTTCGCATTCCGCTAAGAAGGTTTTGAGTTGCGGGTTCTTGTGCGCCTTATGTTCCGCTTTGCGCAACACGCGCATAATTTTTTGCGTGATTTGGGCAAACACTTCATTTTTGTGTGCTAATTCCACCGCACTTTGATCGGCATTGAGCTCCTCAATGAGCTGCTCCAAAGGAATTTTCACATCTTTGACAATCGGCTTCATGGTATCGACCTCTTCCAAGGCTTCATACAAGCCGACGGCATCGTAAATATGGAAAACCTCTTTGCCTAATTTTTCACATTTTCGGGTGGCGCGCCCTTTCATTTGTTCATACAACACACGGGATTTGACGCGACGCAGGAAAACCAAGTTGCAGATTTCCGGCACGTCGATGCCGGTGGTGAGCAAGTCCACCGTGATGGCGATATTCGGATAACGTTCGTTTTTGTAACGTTTAATCAACTTTTCCGGAGCATCGCTTTGTCCGGTGATTTTGGCGACGGCGGCTTGGTTATAAAGTTCGCCGTAAAGGGCAGAAAATTCGTCGTCCAAAATACGTTTCACCATGTCGGCATGTAAATCCGTGGCGCAGAAAATTAAGGTTTTTCCTTCGTCTAACGGACTGATTTTTTTTATCAATTCACGACAAACCACCCGATTAAAATTTTCATTAATTACGCGCTTATTGAAGGCTTCTACGTCAAAATTCATTTCATCTTCCAATTCGGCTGAAATAATTTCCCCGGAGAAGGTATCAATGGCTTCCACCGCTTCGCCTTTGTCAAAATGAATGCCGTCTTGGCTTAATGCGGTTGCAACAGAGATTGCCGGTTCGTGATCTACCAAGAAATCATCGATTACCGCTTCACGATAAGAATAGGTAAACACCGGATGCCCGAAAATCTCTGTCGTATGTTTTGCCGGTGTGGCGGTTAAGGCGATTTTAACCGCGTCGAAATAATCCAGCACGCGACGATAAGTGGAGAGGTACTGCGCATTATCGCGAATTTCCAATTCGGCATCTGTCATTTCTTGATCGAGAGTGTAGCCTCGGTGTGCTTCATCAACAATAATGCAGTCAAATTGGTCGATAGGCGGCGGATTATCGGAATAAAACAACTGTTTCACCATGGCTTGTACGGTGGCCACTTTTACTTTGGTTTCCGGCGCCACTTCGCCGTTTAAGGCAAAATTATAATGCTCGGTCAAGGATTTATTTTGCTCCAGTGGCATTTCCCTAAACGTGTCATGTGCTTGGGTGCCGAGGGATTTTCTATCCACCAAAAATAAAATGCGGTTAAAGCGTTCGGCTTTCAGTAAACGATAAATTAAACCGACAATGGTGCGGGTTTTCCCCGTGCCGGTGGCCATGGCCACCAGAATGTCGCGTTGTCCGAGAGAGAGTACCTTTTCCACCGCATGAATAGCATTGATTTGGTAGTAGCGCAGATTTAAGTAATCGACCGGTTCGTTTTCCAGTTTTTCTTGCGCCGCTTCCGGCTCATTGCGCAGCATGTCCAGTAATTTTTGCGGTGAGTGGAATGCATTGAGTGGACGTTTTAAATGGGAATGGTGGCGGACGTCCCGAAACCATGTGCCGGATTTTTCTGCGATTTGTTTGGTGAGGGCGCGCCCGTTACAGGAATACACGAAGGGAAGCAAATAATGCCCTTCTTCATCATCCGCCCATGCTACTGTACGTTTGGCAAGTTCCCACGGGGCTTTGATGTCCTTTATCTCAATATGTTTGGCATAACGTTCCGCTTGTCCAATCTTGCCGGCAACATCCGTATTGGCTTTTTTGGCTTCTACGGCAGCGACCGGCATTAAACCGCAGAACAGCACATAATCTGCACGTTCCCGACCACAAGGATATTCCGCAATGGCTTTATTTTTCCCCCTTTCAGGGCGTGCGCCCTTGGCGTAAACCAAATTTTCCGAATCCGCTTCCCAACCGGCATCACGCAATTGCTGATCGATAATTAACAGGCGGGTTTGTTTTTCGTCCAAATCCCGTTTCTTTCTGCTGTTGGCTAAACGCTGATTCAGTTTGGATTGGTAGGCTTGTTTTTGTTTTTCCGTTTGTTGTGCCAGTTCGGCGCGCAAGGCATTCAGTTCTGCTTCATATTTTTCGCGTAGCTGCTGTTCCTGTTGTTCACGGAAAACGTTGGATTTTTCCACCGCACTTTGCTGACTTTCTACACTATCCGCTTTGCCCTGTACCTGCAAAATATCCTGGCTGAAAGGTGTCGGCTCAAATTCTTCCTGCTCGTCGGCAAAGGTGCGGTAAAACCACACGGCCAATTGCCACGCCAGCTCGATACTTTGAATTGCCGATTTACGATCGCTTTCGTAAGTGTGCGTTGCGTCATTGCCTTGTTTGCGTAAATAGTGAAATAGCGTCAGGATGTCTTGGTCAAGATCGAGATCGTATTTAAATTTTCGCAGTAAATCGTTTTGGGTTAATGAATTGCCTTCGGCAATGCGGTAATGCACGGCGATGGTTTTGGCAATGAGTTCGGCAAATTGACGGGTTTTGATTAACGCGGTGTTCGGGTCGTGCCAGAAGTATTTTTCCGCATTGGAGGCTAGGGTAAATAGTGTCGGGTAGGCTTGCAGAAAATCAAAATTGGATTGTGCCATGATGGAATTTCCTTGGATTTTTATAAAACAGGGAAAAACGGTAAAAATATAAGATTAATGGGCGGAAATTATCCGCCCGAGTTTTATTATTTACTATTCAACCACGCCATATATTCCGCCACCCCTTCCGCGACGGTTTTAAACGGTTTGTCGTAGCCGGTAGCACGGAGTTTGGTTAAATCCGCTTGCGTGTATTCTTGGTAGCGGGATTTTAAATGTTCCGGGAATGGAATGGTTTCCACTTCGCCTTTGCCGTGGAATTTAATCACCGCTTTTGCTACTTCAGCAAAAGATTCTGCATTGCCGGAGCCACAGTTGAAAATACCGGAAATGCTGTTTTGCCAGCACCAAATGTTCACTGCGGCGACATCGCCTACATACACGAAATCGCGGCGGAAATGTTCGCTACCGGCGAAGAGTTTCGGGTTTTCACCTTTGAGAATTTGATTATTTAAGTGGAATGCGACACTTGCCATAGAGCCTTTGTGGCCTTCACGTGGGCCGTACACGTTGAAATAACGGAAGCCGCATACCGGTGATTGCGCTTCAGGTAAAATGGCGCGCACATATTGGTCGAATAAGAATTTGGAATAGCCGTACACGTTCAATGGGCCTTCAAATTCGCGTTCTTCGCGGAATTCGGTTTTGTCGCCGTAAGTAGCGGCACTGGACGCGTAGAGGAACGGGATTTGGCGATCTAAGCAGTAATGCAACAACTCTTTGGAATATTCGTAGTTGTTATGCATGATGTATTTGCCATCCCATTCGGTGGTGGCAGAACATGCGCCTTCATGGAAAACGGCATCGATATCGCCTAAATCATCGCCGGCGATAATGGAGGCGATGAAGTCTTCTTTGTCGCAATAATCAGCGATGTCTAAATCCACTAAATTAATGAACTTTGTGCCGTCTTTTAAGTTATCTACCACTAAAATGTCTTTACGGCCCATGTCATTTAATGCTTTGACGATATTGCTACCAATAAAGCCTGCGCCACCGGTTACGATAATCATAGTTCTGTCCTCTTACTAGATATGAAAGTTGTCGCTCATTGTAATTGATTTGCTTCCCAAGGTAAAAGCATTCACCATCAAGTTAGGCTTGATTGTTCGCCGATTAATGCTGTTGGCAAAGCCAATGTTCAAAAAATGTCGTTTTTTGTGTGATAGATTTTAAATGTGTTTTTTCTTATAAAAACGTTGCCAAAAACAACCGCACTTTTAGTCCCCAATAACTTGTCCAACCGGTTGTCGCCAAATCCATTTTGCCGTGACGTAAAATGATAATGGAGGGAGTAACGCCCACATGCCATTGCGTGGCTAATTCACCCTGAGGATCGTTCACCGTGGTAAAACCATATTGATGTTCCATCAGATAATTCGCCACATCTTGTGCAGAACCTGAACGCAATGCAACGGAAACCACAGGATAGCCTTCTTTTGCCAGATCATTAATTGCTGATGAGGTGTAACGACAGTAGCTACACCAGGTTCCCCAAAAATAAAGCACCGTTGGCTTGTCTTGATCCAGTTGTGGCAGAAAAAACGGGTTGCCTTGTAAATCGTATAACGCCGTGGCGTTGAGATTATCCGGTACAGTCGGTTTGCGAATAAAATCTAAGATACTGCTCATGATCAGTAAAGTGGGCAATAAAGAAACCGTATTTTTCAGTAATTTTTTGATATTAATCGATGTCATGGCGGTCTTTGGCTTCGTGTTTGGTGCCTTTAGCTAACATTCTGAGCTGTAAGATCAACCGCTCTTTTAACTGTTCCCGTTCTGTTTTACTCATGTCCAAAGCGTTGGCGCCGGCAGTAAAGACAATGGTTACCATGCCTTCCGCCTGCACGTAGGCAATGTATTGGGAATAGTTGTTTTTGTGAGCGATGTACTCTGCCAGTTCATCAATGAAATGTTTGATTTCACGGGCGGCCGCGGTACGGAAGGATTGGGATGTGCCGGAACTTTCGCGCAACAATAGGCGGAATACGTTCGGGCTGTTATTGATGAATTCAAAGAAGGTTTCCACCGAAATCACAATGACGCTGCCGCCGTTGGCGATGCGCTTACGTGCCTGTCGCATGAGTTGACGTAGGGTTAGTCCCGCTTCGTCAACCATGGTGAGACCTAATTCGTTCATATCGCGAAAATGTCGATAAAATGAGGTCGGCGCAATGCCGGCTTCGCGAGATACTTCCCGTAGGCTTAAATTGGAAAAACTTTTTTCCGCCGTCAGCTGGTTGAACGCGGCATCAATGAGAGCTCGACGAGTTTTTTCTTTTTGTTGTGCGCGAATACCGACCATGCTTTTACTCCATTAATCTAAAAGCGGTTTAATCGAGTTAGAAACCGCTTCGGCAATGCGTTCATAACGTACACGCAATGGGGAACCCGGACGGTAAACTAAAATGACATCACGCGCCGGCTGTGGTGTATGACATGGCAGATATTTCACGCCGCCACGAGCGCCCTCACTAAGAACGGCAAGTTGTGGCATTAAGGTCATGCCGGCATTGGCCGCCACCATGTTACGCAAGGTTTCCAAACTGGTTGCTTGGTAATGTGAATTTTCTTTTGCACCGGCAGTGAAACAATAGCCAAGAGCCTGATTCCGCAAACAGTGCCCATCATCTAACATTAACATTTCACGATCTTTCAGCATGCTCATTGGAATGGTCTCTTCCTTCGCCCAGGGATGGGTTTCGGAAACGGCCAGTAGCATTTTTTCGTTAAATAGCGGCACTTCGATAAACGGTTCGGTTTCACGCACGGAGGCAACGATGGCGCAATCTAGTCTGCCGGTTTCTAATTGTTCTAATAATTGATGGGTTTGTGCTTCGTACAAGAATAATTCGAGTTCCGGGAATGCTTGTTGTAACGCTGGAACAATGTGCGGCATTAAATAAGGTCCGATGGTTGGAATAACGCCAACGTGCAATGGACCGGTCATTTCTTTGCCTTGGTTGCTTGCCATTTCTTTTAATAATTTCACTTCGCGTAGGATAGTTTTGGCTTGATCAACCAACAATAAACCTGATTGAGTGAATAAAACTTTACGACTGGTACGTTCCAATAAAATAATGCCGAGCTCATCTTCTAATTTACGAATTTGACCGCTTAAGGTAGGTTGACTGACATGACAAGAATCTGCCGCACGACGAAAATGCTTGTATTCAGCAAGCGCCACAAGGTATTCTAAATCGCGAATATTCATAGGTCCTCATTATAGAAAGTAACAATTAAAAGGATAGAATTAATTGATTGTGACTATATCATAATTTTACCTATAATTCACAGTATCTTTAGAGACAGCCTGCAGTTTAAGCGAAGTTTCTAATTCACAGCAACACTTATAGATAGGAGAAAAATCTATGTCTACTATGGAAGGAAAAAAAGTTCCTCAGGTTACATTCCGTACCCGTCAAGGCGACAAATGGGTTGATGTAACTTCATCCGAATTATTTGATAACAAAACTGTTATCGTTTTCTCTCTACCGGGTGCATTTACCCCAACTTGTTCTTCTTCCCACTTACCACGTTATAACGAATTAGCTCCAGTATTCAAAAAATACGGCGTTGATGACATTCTCGTGGTTTCCGTGAACGATACTTTCGTTATGAACGCATGGAAAGAAGACGAAAAAGCCGACAACATCACTTTCGTTCCGGATGGTAATGGCGAATTCACCGAAGGCATGGGTATGTTGGTAGGTAAAGAAGATTTAGGTTTCGGTAAACGTTCATGGCGTTATTCTATGCTTGTGAAAAACGGCGTAGTAGAAAAAATGTTCATCGAGCCAAATGAGCCGGGCGACCCGTTCAAAGTGTCCGATGCCGATACCATGTTGAAATACCTTGCACCACAACACCAAGTTCAAGAATCCATCGCGATCTTTACTAAACCTGGTTGCCCATACTGTGCAAAAGCAAAACAAATGTTACATGACAAAGGCTTAAGCTTTGAAGAAATCGTATTAGGTCATGATGCAACTATCGTGAGCGTACGTGCGGTTTCCGGTCGTGCGACTGTGCCACAAGTTTTCATCGGTGGTAAACACATCGGTGGTAGCGATGATTTAGAAGCGTATTTCGCAAAATAATCAGCC
Organism: Aggregatibacter segnis; assembly: GCF_003130075.1. Classification (GTDB taxonomy): domain Bacteria; phylum Pseudomonadota; class Gammaproteobacteria; order Enterobacterales; family Pasteurellaceae; genus Aggregatibacter; species Aggregatibacter segnis_A. Next base: position 29,056 of record NZ_NRCW01000009.1, read on the forward strand.
TATAGACTGAATAAAAAAGGGCGTCATGTTGACGTCCTTTTTGTTTTTTAGTTAATAATGCGGTGGCGGGGTTTCTTCGGCTTGGCTGGCGATGTTAGAAGGTTGCATGTCTTTCATTTTATTCACCACATAACGGAGCTGAAGTTGCATTTTGTCTAAAATAAATTGCTGCTCGATTAACGCTTGATTCAATTCTTCAATCACCGTTTCCTGAAAGGTGACTTTCATTTCCAGCTCGGCAATTTGCTGTTCTAAATGTTGTTGTATAGACATAATAATTTCCTAAATAAATGTTGTGAATTTGTTGAATCCGTTTTACCCTATCCAACGCATCTGTCACTTATTATAAAGGATTGAACACAATGTTAAAAATTCAAAAAGTCTCCGCGTTAGCGCTCATGTTAAGTGCGGTCATTTCCGGCAACGTTTTAGCTGCGGAACAAAATAATGCCAAATTTAATGAAGAATCTTCTTATGCCGTCGGTGTGTTATTTGGTACTGATTTACAAGGCCTTATCAATGCCCAAAAAGGCGTTATCGACTATGACAACGCAAAAGTGGTGGCCGGGATTGCCGATGTATTAAACGGTAAAGTGAAATTGGAAGACAACAAAGACATCGCGACTGCGTTGCAAGGCATTGATGCTAAATTAAAAGCAGAGAGTGAAAAACGTGCCGCTGCAGTGGCACAGAAAGCCGAAGAGGAAGGCAATAAATTTGCCGCAGAATTTGCTAAAAAAGATGGCGTGAAGAAAACCGCTTCGGGTTTATTGTATCGTGTCGAAAAAGCCGGTTCTGGCAATGCGATTAACGCGACAGATGTCGTAAAAGTACACTATACCGGCAAATTACCTGACGGTACGGTTTTCGATAGCTCCGTACAACGTGGCACGCCGGCAGAGTTCCCATTGAACCAAGTGATTAAAGGTTGGACGGAAGGTCTGCAATTAGTGAAAAAAGGCGGCAAAATCGAATTGGTGTTACCACCGGATTTAGCTTATGGCAAAGACGGTGCCGGTGCGAGCATTCCGCCAAACTCAACACTTTATTTTGATGTCGAAGTCTTAGATGTGATTCCTGCGAAAAAATAACTAAAAAAAACGACCGCACTTTTCGGTGTTGAACTGATAAGTGCGGTCATTTGTTTGAATAAATACCAACACGCTCTTTCATGCTCACAGATAAACGCCCTTTTACCGACGAAGATCGCACAATTTTAAATTCCTATATTGCCGTGGTTGACGGTGTCAGTGCGCTCATCGGGCAACATTGTGAAATCGTTCTACATTCTTTTGAGGATTTAGAACACTCTGCTATTTACATCGCTAACGGACATAACACCAACCGCCAAGTGGGCTCGCCCATGACGGATCTTGCGTTGCGTTCATTGCACAATATGAAATCGGAAAGCGTCAGCAAACCGTATTTTACCCGCGCCAAGAAAAGCAGTGGCTTGATGAAGTCAGTGACTATCGCGATTCGTAACAGCGCAAAACGTATCATTGGCCTGCTTTGCATCAACATTAATTTAGATGTCCCTATGTCGCAATTCCTACAAAACTTTATTCCGGCATCGGATCACAGTGAAACCTCTGCGGTGAACTTTGCCAGTTCGGTGGAAGAATTGGTGGTTCAAACCGTGGAAAAAACCATTGAGGAAGTGACTTCCGACCGTATGGTGGCAAATAATAATAAAAACCGCCAAATCGTCGTTTCGTTGTATGAGAAAGGTATTTTCGACATTAAAGATGCCATCAATTTGGTGGCAGAGCGTCTCGATATTTCCCGTCATACCGTGTATTTATACATTCGCCAAATCAAACAGGATCAGGACGAGTAATCATGGATTATGTATTGGTGGTTAAACAACCGGTTTACGGGAGCCAAGGTGCTTTTCTTGCGTATCAGTTAGCGCAAGAACTGGTTCACAAACATCACATCCGCCAAATCTTTTTCTATCAAGACGGTGTCAGCAATGGCAATGCTTTGGTGTATCCCGCCAATGATGAATTCAATTTAGTCAAAGCATGGCAAGCGTTTTCTCGTCAGTTTAATGTGCCGTTACATTTATGTGTTGCCGCAGCGCAACGCCGTGGCGTGGTGGACAGCGAGTCGGCGGCGGATAAAAGTGCGGTCAGTTTGGCGGACGTTTTTCAACTTGCCGGCTTAGGTGAGTTTAGCCAAGCCTTGCTTCAAGCCGATCGGGTGATAACCGTATGAGTAAACTTACTTTTATTTTTCGTCATGCACCTTATGGTACAGCCAATACACGTGAAGGATTAGATGCGCTGCTTGCCGCCACAGCCTTTTGTGCAGAAGAAGACATTGCGGTGTTTTTCCTAGATGACGGCGTGTTGAACTTGCAAAAACAGCAACAAGCGGAGACCGTCTTGCAAAAAGATACGGCAAGTGCGTTGAAATTATTGGATTTATACGACATTGAACAGCGCTATGTGTGTGCGGATTCACTGCAACAATTTCAGCTGACATCGTCGGATCTCGTCTTGGATTGTGATGTACTACCGCGTCAACAGTTGTTACAAATCCTGCAACAAAGTGAAAAAATTCTGACTTTCTGATTATGCTTTATACTTTTTCTCAAGCCCATTATTCACAAACGGAACTGGAACATTATTTGCTGAATGCCACGGCGCAGGAAGCGGTGGTGTTATGGCAAGATGGCGTGTTATTGGCGTTAAAACAAGCGGATGTATTGGCGCGTTGTCATGCTTCCTGTTTTGCCTTAGAGAACGACATTTTGGCGAGAAATTTAACCGCACTTCTGCCAAGTGATTCAAAAGTGCGGTCCATTTCGTTAGCGGATTTTGTTGCGCTCAGCGAACAGTATTTCCCACAAATTGCCCTATAAAGAACGGGTTAAATTTCATATTCCACGCAAACGGGAATTTTTGCCTGCAACAAGAATTGCTTAGTACGTTCATGTTGTGGATTTTCAAAAAATTCGCGAGCGCTGTTTTGTTCCACCACATTTCCGTCAGCCATCAAAATCACACGATCTGCTACATCGCGGGCAAATTGCATTTCATGGGTCACGATAATCATCGTCCAGCCTTCTTGTGCCAGTAACTTTAACGTTTGTAACACTTCACCCACCAATTCCGGATCTAACGCCGAGGTAGGTTCATCTAGCAAAATAATATCCGGTTGAACCGCCAGCGCGCGGGCAATGCCTACCCGTTGTTGCTGACCACCGGAAAGTTGTGATGGATACAAGTGCATTTTGTCTTTTAAACCCACTTTGGTGAGCAATTCCACGGCACGTTGTTCCGCTTCCGCCTTGCTTTTCTTTTGCACCACGAGCATCCCTTCCATCACATTTTCAAGTGCGGTGCGATGGGGGAACAAATTGTATTGCTGAAACACCATAGATGAGCGACGACGCAATGCCAGTTCGTCCGCTTTGCTGATTTTCTTGGCAAAATCTAAGAAAAGGCTGCCGTCAGTAAAACGTAGCGTGCCCTGTTCAGCGCGTTCCAATAGGTTTAAACAGCGCAAAAAGGTGGTTTTGCCCGAGCCGGAAGGGCCGAGAATCGCCACGACTTCGCCTTTTTCAATGTGAAAATCGATCCCTTTGAGCACCGGATTGCCATTAAATGTTTTATGAATGTTGTTCACTTCTAACATGCGATTTCCTTAGGCTTTGAGATGGCGGGATAGGCGTTGTTCTAAACGGTCTTGTGCAAAGGATAAAATCAAACAAATGCACCAGTAAATCAGCGCGGCTTCGCTATAAATCATAATAAATTCATAGTTTTCTGCGGTGATGTTTTGTGCCACGCGAAACATTTCCGTCACTAATACTAACGACGCTAAAGAAGTATCTTTTACGTTGCTGATAAAGGTATTTGCCAATGGCGGCACCGATACGCGCAAAGCCTGTGGCATGATGGTGCGAGTGAAGGTTTGATAATAATTCATACCAATGGAATAGGACGCTTCCCACTGCCCTTTGGGAATGGATAAAATCGCCGCGCGAATGGTTTCTGAGGCATAAGCGCCAATGTTAATGGAAAAGGCGATAATTGCCGTTGGGAAGGGATCGAGTTTAATGCCCACTTCAGGCAGCCCGTAGAAAATAATGAAAATCTGCACCAACATCGGCGTGCCGCGAATGGTGGAAACATAAATGCGGCAAAGAATTTGCAATAAGCGAATACCGATATTCGGCTTTTCCACAATGCGAATCAGTGCCACCAGTAACGCAATAGCGACTCCGGCAAAAAAGGAAATCACGGCTAACGGAATGGTTTTATCAATAGCCGCTTCCAACATAGGCCAAAAAGAGCTGATGACCTCATCAGCTCTTTCTGCATTCATAAACGGAAGTGACGCGAGAAAATTATTGAGTAATGTCATCACCGAACCATTTGATTGAAATTTGTTTCAAGGTGCCGTCTTTTCTTAGCTCTTCCAATGCTTGGTTAATTTTTTCGACCAGCGGTTCTTCACCTTTTAATACCGCGAAGCCAGAAGGCACTTTGTCATCCCGTTTTACGGCAATTTTTAAACCGGAATTTGGTTGTTTCTTGAAGTAATCCAAGACTGCCAAGTGGTCGTTCACGGTAGTTTCAGCACGATCTTGGGTAATCAATTTTAAGGCTTGTGCCAAACCTTCGACGACGATGAGCTCTGCACCATTCGCTTTGGCTATTTTGCCGTAGTTGCTGGTTAAGGATTGTGCTGCTTTTTTACCTTTCAAATCTTCAAAAGTTTTGATGCTGTTGTCGCTTTCTTTGGTCACGATAACCGCAGTGGAATAGTTATACGGTGCCGTGTAAAGGTATTTTTTCAAGCGTTCCGGGCTTGGATTGGTTTGGTTGGCAATTAAGTCGAAACGTTTGGCATTCAAACCGGCGTACATAGAATCCCATTGGGTTTCGTTAAATTGAATGGTTAAGCCTAAACGTTGTGCCACCGCTTCAATCACCTCCACATCAAAGCCGGTCAATTTGCCACTGTCATCGTGGAAGGTAAAGGGTGCATAAGTGCCTTCGGTGCCCACTAATAAGGTTTTGGTTTTTTCTACACGGTCAGAAATTTCACCCGCCATGGTTTGAGTGGCGACACCCAATGCCAAGCCGGATAACAGTAATACGTTTGCGAAAATAGATTTTTTCATCAGTTATTCCTCTCTTGTAAATTGACTTAATAAGACCAGAAGTGCGGTCAATTATTACAGTAAATTTACGCGCGATAAAATAATCATTTTCTCTATCGTATAACCAAAAGAAATAAAATAATGGCGTCAGATTAACGGTATTTATCCAAGAAACGGTAATAGTTCACGCCGATTTTTAATGCAAGGTTCTTCACTAATTTGCCGCCGAATACTGAAGGCACTTTTAATTTACTGAAGATAGCCAAGCGTTCGTCGTTGCCTAAAATGGCTTCTGCGACAACACGTCCCGCCAAACCGGTGAGCGCCACGCCGTGGCCGGAATAGCCGTGTGCAAAATAGATATGCGGCGAAATGCGTCCGAAATGCGGATTGGAATTGATGGTCATGTCGATAGGACCGCCCCAACCGTAATCAATTTTAACGTTTTCCAACTGTGGGAAAACGTGCAACATATTGTGTCGCATGACCTCAATCATGTTTTTCTCGGAACTGGAATCGCTACCAAACAATAAGCGGTTGTCGGCGCTTAAGCGGTAATAATCCAGCAAATAATTGCTGTCGCACACAGACATGCCGTTGTTGATTACGGAATCTGCGGTGGCTTGATCAAGCGGTTCGGTGGCGATGATAAAACTTTCTACCGGCAGAATTTTGCGTGCAATACCGTGGTGAATGCTTTTCGGCAAGGCTGCGATGTAGGCATTGGTTGCCAGCACCACATCTTTAGCGATGACAGCGCTTTGATCGGTTATCACTTCAATTTCTGTCGCCTTTTCACGCAAATCTACCACAGGCGATTGCTCATAAATACGCACTCCCAAATCCAAACAAGCTTTTGCCAAACCTAAGCAATAATTGAGCGGATGCAAATGCCCGGAATTACTGTCATACAATGCACCGCAATAAATCTTACTGCCGAGATGTTGTTCCAGTTTTGCCTTGTCCCACAATTGCATATTTTGATAGCCGAAAATCTCGTGGCTGGCCTTTTCAATGGCGATTAAATCTTCCATGCGACGCTCGTTGAGCGCCAACGTGGCATAGCCTTTCTTCCAATCACACTCAATACCGTATTTCGCAATGCGTTCATCAATAATATCAATGGCTTCTAACGACATTTGCCATAGCTTACGGGCAGTTTCCAAGCCTACTTGCTCGATATATTCATCGATGCCGTCTTCAAAACCGTTAATGGCTTGCCCGCCACTACGCCCTGATGCGCCAAAGCCGACCCGTGCGCCTTCCAGCACGATTACGCTTTTACCTTGTTCGGCAAGTTCTAATGCTGTGGATAAACCGAAAAAGCCCGCACCGACAATGCACACGTCAGCCGATTCTTTTTGATTTAAGGGCGGTAACTCGAAATGTTGGTTACGGGTGACAGAATAATAGGATTCAATATGTTCTTGATGTGAAAACGCTAGCATAAATAAACGCCTGTAATGAAAAGTGGGTGCATATTACTACGCAAGGGGGAGAAGTCAATATTTGAACGAATGACAAAAGAGAACGTTGAATTTTCCGTGGCTTAAACGTAGAAAAATGTCATCAAAAATGACCGCACTTTGCTTTATGTTAAGAGGATTGATTAACAAAGTGCGGTCTATTTTTAAAATCGTTTTTCGATTTCCAAGGAAACTTGGTTATTTTTACGTTGATAAAACGCCGGAATATTACTGTCGATGTTAAGTCGTTGATAACTTAATTTCGGCATAATGCCTTGCCATTGGAGCATGGGGGACCAAAGTTTAAACGTCATTTGTTTTTCTTTATCTTTGCGGGTAATAGGGAATAAGAAGTGCTCGTCACCAAAAAGGCGGGAGCCGTAACGGGCGTCTAGACTGAAACCGATTTTTTCTTGCCATTCATAGGAAACGCCAAGTTGTAATCCCTTACGAATGTAAGATTCTTGTCGATCTCGCGCATATTGTCGTGACCAATCGCCTCCACCGTAGATGACCAATTCAGGCATTGGATTCCAAGCCAGAATAAGCGTTGCTTGGTTTTGGGTTCCGTTATAGGAATTCGCATGATGTTTGTTGACGTAATAGCGCCAATAACGAGCAAGGGAAAGATTGACCTGCCAATGTGATGAAAGCCATTGGCTATATTGTGTTAGTAAACCATATTTACGGTTATAAAAATGGCCTGAATACCATTCAAACTCTACTGTCGGCAGTAATCGGAAAGATTTCACAATATCTTGATACTGGTAGCCTAACTGCAATTTTGTGTGTTCTTCGTTGTATTTCCGATTATCCCAGTAATAAATGCCGCCACCCCCTATTTTGCTAAAGATAAAATGATTCCCACCAAGGTTTTTGCTTCTGCTTAATGAGGCCGCATAGCGTAATCCGTTGGCCGATTGAGGTAGGGCTTTTTCATCGCGAATGAAAGTGCGGTTACCGAGTCGAATTTCTCGTTGATCTGACGCATTATTCACATTATTGGTTTTTTCGTACAACAAATTACCGTCAAATTGCCAACTTTGGGCATTTTTCATAGCTTGTTGGTACTGTTGAATTAATTGTTGTAAACCTAATGGTAGAGGCATGTGAGAGAGTTTCTCACTTTCTTTTTGCGCTTGTTTGAATTGTTTATTTTCAAACAACATCGCCATGTAGTCGAAACGAACATAAGGCAAATCGGGATTCGCCACTAAAATGTCATGATAATTCTGAATCGCCTCGTGATGTTTACGTTGAGTACGTAGCAAAGCCCCTTTTGCATAGCGGTATAAATTTTTGTCGGCATGTGGAATGCGTTGATAAACGAGCAATAAATCAGCTAATAAATCCCACTGGCTGCCAACGAGAGCCTGATTAATTAAATTTTCCGTTAGCGCTAAATTCTTTTCTAAATCTTGTTGAGTGAGTTGAATGCCACCAGTTTGTTTTGTTGTTGATATCTGTTGGGTGGCATTGGCAACTACCGGTTGAGGCATAATATCTATTGGACTCCAAGTTGGTTTGTCCGCAGGTTCAGCAAGTGCCGATAGCGATAGAAAGAGAAAGCTCCCCAGTAATGTATGTGTTAATTTTTTTTTCGTTATTTTATTCATGAGTTATTTTTCCGAAAATAAGACATCCAATCTGAATTGGATGTCTTATTAAGTGACCGTTATGGTTGTTTTTCACCGCCAAAGCCGACGTGCCACTCACCTTCTTTGCTGTTACGGGAGCCGGTTACATAACCCGCGACTTCTTCTGCTTTCGGTCCGAAAATGGAAACATAATAGTAGTATGCTTTCATTTTTTCAGTTTCTGCGCTGCTACTAATGCCTTTCACCCTGCCGGCTGTTGAAAGCGGATTAAATGGTGCTCCGGAACCGATGCGACCTTCTTTTAACGTAATTTTACCGGTTGAATCAATGCCCGTTATGCTACCGCTCCCTTTTTTGCTATCAAAGTCGATAGCGTAGGTCAATTCACCCGTTTCTACCCCTTTTCCAAAGTTAGCAAAGGCTTTTCCTTGATAAGTCGCTTTGCCGTTTAGTGATTTAATGACATCATCTGATGTTGGTAAACCGCTGACTAATTTCACTTGGAAGGTGTTTTCTTTGCCTAAACGTCCTTTAGGATCAGATTTTCCGTCATATTGATATTCGGTCGGTAACGTAGCGATCACAACAGAATAAGGCTGTTGATAGAGATACATTGTGCCTTTTTCACGCGTTTCAACGATTTTGTTATCGGGGTAAGCGACAAGTAATTCTTTTCCTTTCGCATCATATTTTCGTTCTAATAAACCGTCCGGCAACGCAGTAATGTCAATACGGTCGGTCATGTTATAAGTATGCCCATTGATCGTTAACGTCATTTCTTTTTCACCGCTTGACCAGTTACCCGCTTGTGGCCCTTTTACTGTTTGAATGGCCAATACGGATTTACTTGCAAGCACTTCTTTATAATTACGTCTGTAATCAAGGGACTTGCTTGCATTTTTGGTGTGCGATGCTTCACCTTGTAATGGCGGTTCTGGGTTATTTGAACTACAAGCCGCCACGCTTAAAATAAGTAAGCTAACATAAGTTAGTTTTCTTAACATAATTGCTCCTTATGAATTTCATTATTAATATTTTCCCTTTGGTAAAATCAAACAGCGGTAATACCTAAGAGTAATCGTAATATATGAATGTATACAACACAAGACAAGGAGTGATTTTAACTCCTTATTTTTGTTATCTTTATTGATCGAAAACAATTTCGTTAAAGCATCAATTTTGCTTTATCGTTACAGTTAAATTCTGAGTTAGAGAGGGTTTTGAGCTGAGTAACTTGGAAAAGTGCGGTAGGAATTTGAAGTATTTTGGGGGAATGAGATATCAACGGTGGGGCGTAAATCTCGCCTTTGCCGGCATACGTTCTTGAATACGTGCGCGGTTGAGCGCGAGGGCTGCTTCTGTGGGTTCGTAATCGAGCCATAAAGCGGGATCTTGCGACAACTCTTCGTTCCAAATGTACTGGACGTTAAAGCCACGTGCTTTGCATTCGGCATGCAGAAGATCGTAGCGTTTTTTCAAAAAAGCCATTTTGTTGAAGAAGAAACGAACGTGGCCTTCGCCTAGTTTGTACTCTGCCGGTTGTCCTTTTAAATGATATTTGCCTTTGGCGACGGCATTGGGAATGCGGGTGAGCTCGCGGTGTTCGGCGAGTAAATGTTGATCGCACAATTCGGCAGGTGGCACCAGGTTGATTCGGGTCATGTTTTCTCTATAACGTTAAAAATGATGCGTCATACTAGAAGAAATCGGTGATATCGTCCAATGCCTTTTTTATTGGCATCCATAAAAGTATAAAGTGCGGTCAAAAAGTAACGTGTTTTTTGACCGCACTTTGGTTTTTTTGATTATTGCAACGCTTTTAATGCTTTGCGGTATTCTTTTGATTGTTGCAATAAAATTTTAGCGGCTTCACGCAGTTTATCCACATCAGATTCCGGCAAATAGAAAGAGGTACCGATGTTGAGTACATCGTTTTTCAGCTGCCCTTCTGGTAGGTTTTTCAAACTTAAATTCACAAAATAAATCTTAATTTTTACGTCTTTTTTACGCTTAGCATAAGCGTTCCATTGTTCGGCAAATTTTTGTGAATATTTCACCGTAGATTCCGTGGTTTTATCAATCGGAACGTTTATGACCGTGTTCACCACTTCTTTGATGCCCGGTACGTCGGCGGATTTATCAATGTGGCTGGTACGCTCGTTTTGTGCGTTGACGTTGACCACCACAATATTGCGTAAATTGTAGTGTTTAAGCTCAGCATATAATTTGCGCATGCTGAGTAAATTCGACACATCCAATAAACTGGCTAGGCCAAGATTGTCTGTTAAGCCACCGTCAACCAGATGTAAATACGGTCTTTCCGCACTGTTTTGGTAACGAGCAACACGTTTTTTCATGGCTTCAAAATTGCTCAACAACAGACGATTTTTCGATTGTGTGAGCATCAGTAAGTCTTTCTTGCTTTCTGCATGGCAGGTGCCGCCGTGATTGTTTTGTGTGATTGGCGAGAAAATTAGCGGCACAGCACTGGAGGCGGCCACTGCACGGGCGATTTCAACATCATTGAGATCCACGCAAAGCCAATCAAAGAAATCTTGTGTGAAGGAAATTTTTTGCTCCGCGGTCATGTCGGTGGCGTTAATGACGGCAAAGGGCCCTTTACGTTGTTCAAGGTCGGCAAATTTTTTCCTACCGTACAACGCAAGATTCAGCTGCTCTTGCAACAAATCGCTGCGCCCGAATTGTGGGGAGGTAAGACGAGGTACGTTGCTCATGGAAAAGACTTCATTAATGACTTTTTTCTGGAAATTCTTTTTCAAAAAGGACTCATTAAATTTCGGAATAATGTCTTGTCCTTCTAGCGCAAAATACGCGGCAAGTACGGAGCCACCCGAAACGCCATACACTACGTCAATATTTTGTAACAAGGTATTGCCTTTTTCTGTTGGGCGTATTGTTGCATGTTGGAACTGTTCTAACACACCGTAACCTAAGGAGGCTGCCCGTGAACCACCGCCGGAAAAGGCGACAATGACCAAATTTTCTTTTTGCAACGCCTGTTGCATGGCATTTTCTAAACGATAGCCTTTTTCCGGCTCAATTTGTTCAATGGTTTTGGTGGGGTGATAAATAATGGAATGGCATGCGGTAAGTAAAGCAAGGCTGCCAGCAAGTAAGGTACATTTGAAAGGAAAGTGAAGGTGTTTCATAACAATATCCCTTTGCTGTAATTGGATAATTTTTATTCTACAACGCTTATAAGCAAGGGAAAAGGGTGGTTGATCACACATCATGGATTTTGCCCGTTGGTTACGCCATTGAGTCAGCCTAAGTGCAGTAAGAATCTGCAACGTTTTACATAAAAATACGCCGAAAAACCACCGCACTTTATTCTGTAAAAATTCATTGTGTTTGCCCGAAAGCACGGGACAAGCGTTTAAAATCTGCTATACTGCCCGCCGAGTTTTTACTCAGTTCCTTTATGAAAATTAACCACTCGCTATTGTTAGCTTTGGAGGACAATAAATTGAAAAATTTGTTTGCAAAAACGCTTAAAACCCTCGGCTTGACGCTGACTCTCCTTTCCACCACCGCCTTTGCGCAAGAAAAACTGTACGTTTATAACTGGACCGATTATGTTCCTTCCAGTCTTGTTGCTGAATTTACCAAAGAAACCGGTATTGAAGTGATTTATTCCACCTTTGAAAGCAACGAAGAAATGTATGCCAAACTTAAACTGATTTCTGATAACGCCGGTTATGACTTGGTATTCCCGTCTAGCTATTATGTGAACAAAATGGCGAAAGACGGCATGTTGCAAAAGCTCGATCACAGTAAGTTAAGCAATTTCAAACAAATTCCGGACAATTTATTGCATAAAGACTTCGACCCGAACAATGATTATTCCTTGCCTTATGTTTACGGCTTGACCGGTCTTGCGGTGAACTCGGAAGACATTGACCCGAGCACCATCACCAGCTGGGCAGATTTATGGAAACCGGAATATAAAGGCAAAGTGTTGCTGACCAGTGATGCGCGTGAAGTGTTTCATATTGCGTTGTTGTTAGACGGCAAATCACCGAATACTACTAACGAAGAAGAGATTAAAGCAGCTTATGAACGTTTGGTGAAACTTCTGCCAAATGTGGCGGTGTTTAACTCCGATTCGCCGGAATTGCCTTACGTGCAAGGCGAAGTGTCATTGGGCATGATTTGGAACGGTTCCGGTTATTTAGCGCATAAAGAAAACGACAAAATTGCTTTTGTGTATCCGAAAGAAGGCGCGATTTTCTGGATGGATAACTACGCGATTCCAAAAAGCGCAAAAAATGTCGAAAATGCCTACAAATTCATCGACTTCTTATTACGTCCTGAAAATGCCAAAGTGGTATTGGAACGATTGGGTTATTCTATGCCAAATAATGGCGTGAAAGCCTTGTTGGATCCGGCAATGGCGGAAAATCCAACTTTATTCCCACCGGCTGAAGAAGTGGAAAAAGGCATTATCCAAAGTGATGTGGGCGAAGCGGTAGATATTTATGAAAAATATTGGAATCAATTAAAAACCAATTAATTTCTATTCTGCGAATAAATACATGAAAAACGACCCGCACTTTATATGTAAGTGCGGGTCGTTTTTTACTTAAGCCATCAAATGATAAAAATCCATAGAATTAACATTTATTTTACAAGATGAAACCTATTGATTTCATTACGTAAGAACACGTCTTAAAAGTTGCTTTCTGGGCTAAGTGGGGGTATATTTCTCGTACTTTTTGGCTATGCGCAAAGATAGCTATCTTAACGATTCAACTCGTTTTTCCACCCTCCAAATAAAGGAATACATTATGACTAACCAGTTAGATTCTCTTCGCGAACTTACCGTTGTTGTTGCCGATACCGGTGACATTGATGCCATTCGTCAATATAAACCTGAAGATGCTACGACGAATCCATCCTTGATTTTGAGTGCGGCAGCGTTACCTCAGTATGCGCCATTGATTGATGAAGCGATTGCTTACGGTAAACAACAAAGTCAGGATAAAGCACAGCAACTTGTTGATGCGGAAGATAAATTGGCGGTCAACATTGGTTTGGAAATCTTAAAATTAGTCCCTGGCCGTGTTTCTACTGAAGTGGATGCGCGTCTTTCTTATGACACCGATGCAACAGTGGCGAAAGCAAGAAAACTGATTGCGCTATATGAAGCGGCAGGCATTAATAAAAATCGTATTTTGATTAAAATCGCCTCTACATGGCAAGGTATCCGTGCTGCAGAAATCTTAGAAAAAGAAGGTATCAACTGTAACCTGACATTATTATTCTCTGAAGCGCAAGCACGTGCTTGTGCAGAAGCGGGCGTTTATTTGATCTCGCCATTTGTGGGCCGCATTTTAGACTGGTACAAAGCTAACACCGATAAAAAAGAATACGCACCGGCAGAAGATCCGGGCGTGATTTCTGTGACCAAAATTTACAATTACTACAAACAATATGGCTACAAAACGGTAGTGATGGGCGCAAGTTTCCGTAACGTGGGCGAAATCATTGAATTAGCCGGTTGCGACCGTTTAACCATTGCTCCGCCGTTATTAAAAACCTTACATGAAACCCCAAATGCCGTGGTGAGAAAACTGGCTTTCCAAGGCGAAGTACAAGTCAAACCGCAACCATTAACCGAAGCGGAATTCTATTGGCAACATAACAGCGATGCTATGGCAGTGGAAAAACTGGCGGAGGGTATTCGTAAATTTGCCGTTGACCAAGGCAAATTAGAAGAGATGTTACTGTCTAAATGGTAATGGTTTATTAGTTATGTATTAAGCAAAAGTGCGGTGGAAATTTTCCGTGTTTAAAAACGCCGAAAAATCTGACCGCACTTTTTTATGAGCACACCCTATTTTGTCAATTCATCTCAATCAGGAGGCACAATGTCAACTCGTCAACAACTCGCCAATGCCATTCGTTTTTTAAGTATGGACTCGGTGCAAAAAGCCAAATCCGGTCACCCGGGCGCACCGATGGGCATGGCGGATATCGCAGAAGTATTATGGCGTGATTTTTTACATCACAACCCAACCAACCCGCAATGGGCTAACCGTGACCGCTTCGTGCTATCTAACGGCCACGGTTCCATGCTGATTTACAGCTTGTTGCATTTAAGCGGTTACGATGTATCCATTGAAGATTTAAAACAATTCCGTCAATTACATTCCAAAACTCCGGGACACCCTGAATTTGGTTACACACCGGGCGTTGAAACCACTACAGGCCCACTAGGTCAAGGCATCACCAACGCAGTCGGTATGGCGATTGCAGAGAAAACGTTGGCAGGTCAATTTAACCGTGAAGGTCATAACATCGTGGATCACTACACCTATGTTTTCTTGGGCGATGGCTGTTTAATGGAAGGGATTTCCCACGAGGCTTGTTCTTTAGCAGGTACCTTGGGCTTAGGTAAATTAATTGCCTTCTACGATGACAATAACATTTCTATCGATGGTCATGTTGACGGTTGGTTTACCGATGACACACAAAAACGCTTCGAAGCTTACGGCTGGCAAGTGATTCCGGCAATCGACGGTCACAACCCGGCACAAATCATTGAGGCGATCAAACAAGCGCAAGCGGAAATCAATAAACCGACCTTAATTATTTGTAAAACCATTATCGGTTTCGGTTCTCCGAATAAATCCAACTCTCACGATTGCCACGGTGCGCCATTAGGTGATGAAGAAATCGCATTAACCCGTAAAGCACTAAACTGGGATTTCGCACCGTTTGAGATCCCGGCTGATATTTATGCACAATGGGATGCAAAAGCGAAAGGCGCAGAGCTAGAAAAAGCATGGCATGAAAAATTTGCTGCTTATGCAAAAGCCTATCCGGAATTAGCTGCTGAATTTACCCGTCGCATGGAGAAAAACCTTCCGGCAGATTGGGCAAAAGAATCTCAGGCGTTCATTGACCATTTACAAGCGAACCCGGCAAGCATTGCAAGCCGTAAAGCATCACAAAATGCTATTGAAGCTTATGCAAAAGTGTTACCGGAATTACTTGGTGGTTCTGCCGACTTGGCAAGCTCCAACCTCACCCTTTGGTCCGGCTCTAAACCGATTCGCGCGACTCAAAATGTAGATGGTAACTACCTCAACTATGGCGTACGCGAGTTCGGTATGGCGGCAATCATGAACGGTATCGCGCTTCATGGCGGTTTCATCCCTTATGGCGCAACGTTCCTCATGTTCATGGAATACGCTCACAACGCGATTCGCATGGCAGCCTTAATGAAACAACGCAGCTTGTTCGTGTTCACCCATGATTCCATCGGTTTAGGCGAAGATGGTCCAACCCATCAACCGGTTGAACAAACCTCCGCATTGCGTTTAATCCCGAACTTGAACACATGGCGCCCTTGCGACCAAGTAGAATCTGCCATTGCTTGGAAAGCGGCGATTGAAAGAACCGATGGCCCAAGTGCATTAATTTTCACCCGTCAAAACTTGGCACAAATGGACCGCACTTCTGAGCAATTAGCTAACATAGCGCGCGGTGCTTATGTGTTAAAAGACTGCGCCGGCACGCCGGATCTGATTTTCATTGCGACCGGTTCTGAAGTGGAATTGGCAGTGAAAGCCGCAGAACAATTAACGGCAGAAGGCAAAAAAATCCGTGTGGTTTCTATGCCAAGTACGAACGTGTTCGACAAACAGGACGAGGCTTATCGCGAAGCCGTATTGCCAAGCGCGGTGACTAAACGTGTTGCTGTTGAAGCGGGCATTGCCGACTTCTGGTACAAATACGTCGGTTTCAACGGTCGTATCGTTGGTATGAACAGCTTCGGTGAATCCGCACCGGCAGACCAATTGTTCAAACTCTTTGGCTTCACGGTGGATAATGTGGTCGCGAAAGCGAAAGAAATTCTTTAATTTCAGACCGCACTTTAAACAAAAAACCACCTCTGTATGAGGTGGTTTTTTATTTATTTCAATTAACGATACGATTGATTTAACGGTACTTCGGGATCCGGTTCGTGAGTCATGCGGTTACGTAGATCACGACGAATAAGCTCAATGCTCCAGAACCAGAAGATATGACCGACCAATTCAGAAATATGCTCATACCAAGGCCAGTCTGCTACAGGTGGCGTTAAACCAAGTAATGGGAACGTAATGTAGTGCACGCCGATATCGCAAATGATACCGAACAGAATACCTTGCCATAATTTAATTTTTGGGAAACGCTCTGCTACGATACAGTAGAATAAAGCGAATACAATCGAGAAGGTGATATGGGTAACCCCGATCCAGTTAAACGCTTGGTCAGCGAAAGTAAATGCGGCTTCTGTTGGATCGATGCCTAAATAATCACGTAAGAAAACGTGCGGTGGATTCAAAAACGCACGAGAACATACGGCAAGCGCTTGTTCTTGTGTGAAACCGCTAATGTCCACATTACAGGCGGCACTGAATAAATCGATTGGGCTACGCGGTGGGAACGGGTGCTCTGCGCCCCATTTTACGAACGCGGAAATGACCCCGGCAATCACCGCAATGAAAGCCGCTAAACCATAGCGACGACGAGACGGATCTGTTTGTACAAAGAGTCCTGACATAATATGCTCTCCAAATTAATTTAAATGATGTACCCTACTTTTATTCGAATAAATGAAATAAAAGTGCGGTAGATCTTTCAAGATTTTTATATTGCCGTCAAGTTTTATTACTTCAAAAGAGGTATGTAACACTCCTTTTGAGGTTGAAATTTTAGATTAAATGCATTGAGGTGATGTCATATGATAAAACGTTGTGCTTGGTCGGAGGAGTTGCCAATTTATCGAGATTATCACGATAACGAATGGGGCAAGCCACAATTTGATGAGCAGAAATTATTTGAAAAGCTCTGTTTGGAAGGGCAGCAAGCGGGGTTGTCTTGGATTACGATTTTGAAAAGGCGAGAAAATTACCGAAACGCTTTTTTTCACTTTGATCCGGAAAAAGTTGCCCAAATGACGGCTGAGGACATTGATCAATGTATGCAAAATCCGGGATTGATTCGTTACCGAGCAAAGCTAGAAGCCATTGTTAAAAATGCGCAGGCATTTCTTGCCATGAAAAAGTGCGGTGAGAATTTCAGTGATTTTATTTGGTCTTTTGTGAACCATCAGCCGCAAATGAATAATGTCCCCGAGGTTTCTGTGGTGCCGGCACAAACGCCGACGTCTATTGAAATGTCGAACGCCTTAAAAAAACGTGGTTTTGTGTTTGTCGGTCCAACCACCTGCTATGCCTTTATGCAATCCATGGGATTGGTGAATGATCACTGGAATCAATGCCACTGTAAATCGCCGGATTAAACAGTGCGATCCCCCTTATTTTCCCGTATAATCACGCCATTATTTGGCTAGAAAATGGTTGTCCAATGAAGAAAAATGCTTATACCTTAATTTCACTGTCAATATTGACCGCACTTTATAGCGCAACAAGTGCCGCCGATTTAGCAAAACAATGTTTATCCGGCGTACCGCACTTTAGCGGTGAGGCGGTGTCCGAAAATCCAAATGATTTGCCGATTTACATTGAGGCGGACAGTGCGGAAATCAACCAATCTAACGGCGGTGTTTATAAAGGCAACGTAGATATCAAGCAAGGCGTTCGCCATTTGCAATCTGCGGAAGTGGAGATTCAACAGGCAGGTGAAGGCGATAACGTACAACGTTATGCGTTTGCGCGTGGCGGTTTTGATTACCGGGACAACCAAATTAATCTTTTGGGTGACGATGCGAAAGTGCATTTAAACAACAAAGATACGGATATTCAAAATGCCAATTATCAATTAGTGGATCGCCAAGGCCGTGGCGCCGCAGAAAGTGTGGAATTGCGTGATGACTATCGCGTGATGAAAAATGCCACCTTTACCTCTTGTTTGCCGGACGATAATTCTTGGTCTATTTACGCCAATGAAATGCGCCAACATGTCAAAGAAGAATATGCGGAAATGTGGCATGCCCGTTTACGCGTACATGGCGTGCCGGTATTTTATACACCGTATTTACAGTTACCAATTGGCGATCGCCGTCGTTCCGGTTTACTTGTGCCGGTTGTGGGACATTCCAGCCGTGACGGTTATTTCTATGCCCAGCCGGTGTATTGGAATATTGCGCCGAATTTTGATGCCACGATTGCGCCAAAATATATGTCTCGCCGTGGTTGGCAAGTTAACGGTGAATTTCGTTATCTTAGTGCCTTGGGTGAAGGGCAAATTGCCGGTGAATATTTGAATGATGACCGCTTAAGTGATTACATCAGCGACAACCGTAAACGTCATTTATTCCACTGGAAACACAATGCGGCGTTTGCACAGGATTGGCGCTTAGATATTGATTACACCAAAGTGAGCGATAAACGTTATTTCACCGATATTGATTCCAATTATGGTAGCAGCACTGATGGTTATACGAATCAAATTGCACGCTTAGCCTATTATCAACCAAACTACAATATCGCCCTTTCCGCCAAACAATTCCAAATTTTTGATGAAGTAGATGTTGGGCCTTATCGTGCGTTACCGCAAATTGACTTCAATTATTACCAAAACGGTTTGCTTGACGATAAGCTCGATTTTAAACTCTTTTCTCAAGCGGTACGCTTTGATAATGACAGTGCAAGCATGCCAAAAGCGTGGCGTTTCCATCTTGAACCGAGTTTAAATAGTACATTGTCGAATCGTTATGGGAGTGCAAATTTTGAAACCAAATTATATGCGACCCATTACCAACAAAAGCCGGGTAAGGGAGCGGATGCAGAGGATATTGAACGTAGCGTTACTCGTGTAATTCCACAATTTAAAGCCGATTTCCAAACTGTGTTGGCGAGCAATAAGAGTTTCTTAGAGGGCTACACACAAACCCTTGAGCCGCGTGTGCAATATTTGTATCGCCCTTATGAAAACCAAAGCAATATCGGTTCCAAACGAAATTCAGAGTACCTCGGTTTTGGTTACGATTCTTCACTCTTGCAACAAGATTATTTCTCTTTGTTCCGCGACCGTCGTTACAGCGGTTTAGACCGTATTGCTTCCGCTAACCAAGTGACGGTTGGGGGTACGATGCGTTTCTTTGATGAAAACAAAGAAGAACGTTTCAATGTGGCTGCCGGACAAACCTATTATTTGGAACCTTCACGCATTGATGATGATCCGCGTAATAAAACCTCCGGTTTATCTTCTTCATGGGCGGCTGAGTCCAACTGGAAAATTGACGAACAATGGCACTGGCGTGCGAGTTTCCAATATGACCAACAGTTAGAACAAATTTCTTTGGCAAATACCGGCATCGAATTTAACCCAATGAACCATAATGTCATTCAGTTAAATTATCGTTATGTGAGTCGAGAATATATCGATCAGAACTTAACGTCCAATGCTCAAGGTTACAACCAAGACATTAATCAGTTAGGGATTCAATTTGGTTGGGGATTAACGGATAACTGGGCAATTGTTGGGCGTTATTACCAAGATCTTTCCTTGCAAAAACCGGTAGAACAATACCTTGGTCTGCAATATAACACGTGCTGTTGGAGTGTTGGTGTAGGAGCAAGACGTTATGTCACAAACCGTCAAAATCAAAGAAACGATGATATTTTTTATGATAATGCCATCGGCGTTACCTTTGAATTGCGTGGTTTCGGCAATGATCACCAAAGCGGTATCGAGAATATGATGAGACGAGGCAAATTGCCTTATCTACAAGCGTTCAGCTTATATTAACCGCATGAGATAAATAAAAAACGTGAGCCATGAACTCACGTTTTTTATTGTCGAACGCCATCAAAAGAGCGGTTATTTTTCTCGGCGTTTTTACGTTGCCAGAGCGCTCTGTAATCGCCCTTTGTTCTGCGCTAAAACAGTTTCTGCCTGCGCTTTATCTAATCCGCTCAACAGCATCATAATCGCTAATTTTGCATTGCCATTGGTGGCGTGTAAGGTTTGTTCGGCGGTGGTTTGGTCACAATCAGTCGCTTGCATGACGATGCGAATGGCGCGCGCTTTGAGTTTTTGGTTAGTGGCTTGCACGTCCACCATGAGATTTTGATAGCATTTGCCGAGACGAATCATGGCAGCGGTGGTGAGCATGTTCAGCACCATTTTTTGCGCTGTGCCGGATTTTAAACGGCTGGAACCGGTGAGGGCTTCGGGACCGACTGCGGTGGTGATGGCAATGTCCGTGATTTCGCTCATGATAGCGTTTGGGTTGCTGACCAAAGAAACCGTGGTGGCGCCGAGCTGTTTGGCATAGGTTAAGCCGCCGATGACATAAGGCGTGCGACCACTGGCTGCAATCCCGACTAACACATCTTTGCGACTAAAATGAATATGACGTAAATCCTGCTCGCCTGCTTCGATATTATCCTCCGCCCCTTCCACGGCGTTGCGTAAGGCGGTTTCGCTACCGGCAATTAATCCCACCACCATGCTTGATGGTACGCCAAACGTTGGCGGGCATTCGGAGGCATCTAGCACGCCCAGACGACCGCTGGTGCCGGCGCCCATGTAAACCAAACGACCGCCCGCCTGAAATGCCGCCACGATGTGTTCTACTGCCTGTGCGATTTGTGGCAGATTTTTCTCCACGGCGAAAGCCACTTGTTTGTCTTCATTATTTAACAACGTGACAACCTCTAACGGCGACAAAGCATCAATGTGCAAGGTGTTTGGGTTACGTTGTTCGCTTAACATTTTTTCAAGGCTGTTTAATAAATTCTGTTCGCTCATGCCTGTGTCTCCGCAGGGAAAATTGCACCTAAACTGACCGCACTTTTGGCGCCGGTCACACTTGGCAAGTTAGATGGTTGGTTATGTATACGGCGATAAGCCAGCCAAGCAAAGGCAGCGGCTTCCACATAATCCACATCCAATCCTTCATCATTGGTCGGGTGGCATTGCCATTGTGGTAATAGTGCTTGTAATCGCACCATCAGCAAGCCATTTTTTGCACCACCGCCGCAGACTAACAACCGGCGTGGTAATGGCGTTTCAAGTTGATTTACCGCGAGTGCAATGCTTTGTGCGGTAAATTCCAATAAGGTCGCCTGTACGTCTTGTGGTGGTATCTCACCTAAAAGTGCGGTGGTTTTTTCTAATGTTTTTTCAAGCCATGCCAGATTGAACAATTCGCGCCCGGTGCTTTTCGGTGGTGGCTGTTGGAAATAAGGTTCTTTCAACATTTCCGTCAATAATTCTGCTCGCACGTTGCCACTTCGCGCCCATTGCCCATCAGCATCATAAGATTTCCCTAGATAGTGCTCGATCCAACTATCCATCAGAGCATTGCCTGTGCCGGTGTCGTAGCCAATAATCGGTTGATGGGGAAAGAGGACGGAAATGTTGCTGATGCCACCGATGTTCAGTACCATCGTTGCCCAATTCTCATCATAAAACCACGCTTGATGAAACGCAGGCACTAACGGGGCACCTTGTCCACCAAATGCCATATCTTTACGACGAAAATCCCCAACAACATCAATGCCGGTGCGGGCAGCAAGCAGATTCATGTCGCCTAATTGCATGGTGAACGGAAAATTGCCTTGCGGTGCATGCCAAACAGTTTGTCCGTGGCAACCGATAGCGCGAATTTGCTGCGGTTGCAGTTGATGGCTCGTGAGAAAATGGTTGACCGCATCAGTGTATAGCAAGGCTAAGCGCTGATCCAATTCGCCCAGTTGCTGTAATGTAGAACTGCCTTGTGAAATTAATTGTAATAAATCTTGGCGTAATTCTGCTGGCATTGGCGTGAATTGTGCCGCAATAAATTGTGGTTTTTCGCCAAATGTCATTAGCGCAATGTCCACGCCGTCCAAACTGGTACCGGACATGATGCCGAGATAATATTCTTGTTGCATGGCGGCTTATCCTTAACTTAACTCGAAATGGCAAGAATGATATACTAGCGCGCAATTTTTAGCGAACAAAAGAGACATTTTTATGACAACTCAAGCACTCAGCGTCGTCATTTTGGCGGCCGGCAAAGGCACCCGCATGTATTCCGATTTACCCAAAGTATTACATCCGATTGCGGGCAAACCGATGGTAAAACACGTTATTGATACGGCGAAACAACTTGGCGCGCGCAATATTCATTTGGTTTACGGACACGGTGGCGATTTAATGCAACAGCGTTTGGCGGCTGAACCGGTGAATTGGGTTTTGCAAACAGAACAGCTCGGCACAGGCCATGCGATGCAACAGGCCGCTCCGTTTTTTGCTGATGATGAAAATATTGTCATGCTCTATGGTGATGCCCCGTTGATTACCAAAGGCACGTTGGAAAAGCTCATTGCTGCGAAACCGGAGAAAGGCATTGCGTTGCTGACCGTGGTGTTGGATAACCCAACCGGTTATGGTCGTATTTTGCGTGAAAACGGCAATGTCGTCGGTATCGTAGAACAAAAAGATGCAAATGCCGAACAACTCAACATTCAGGAAGTGAACACTGGTGTGATGGTGTCTGACGGCGCGTCTTTCAAAAAATGGCTGACCCAATTAGATAACAATAACGCCCAAGGCGAATATTACATGACCGACGTGATTGCCTTGGCGAATCGCGATGGCTGCCAAGTGGCGGCAGTGCAAGCAGCAGATTTAATGGAAGTGGAAGGCGCCAACAATCGCTTACAACTTTCTGCACTTGAACAATATTTCCAACAAAAACAAGCCCGTGAGTTATTACTTGCCGGCGTCATGTTACTCGAGCCGGCCAGTTTCAAACTGCGAGGTGAACTTGAGCATGGCAAAGACGTGGAAATTGACATGAACGTGATTTTAAACGGCAAAGTGCGGTTGGGAAATCGGGTGAAAATCGGTGCCGGCTGCGTGCTGACGAACTGTGATATCGGCGATGACGTGGAAATCAAACCGTATTCCGTACTGGAAGATGCTACCGTGGGTGCCAATGCGGCTATTGGTCCATTCTCTCGCTTACGCCCAGGTGCAGAACTGGCAGAAAACACCCATGTGGGTAACTTTGTGGAAATTAAAAAAGCACAAATCGGCAAAGGTTCTAAAGTGAACCACTTAACCTATGTGGGCGATGCGGAAATCGGTCAAAATTGTAATATCGGCGCAGGCGTGATTACCTGTAACTACGATGGTGCCAATAAATTTAAAACCACCATCGGTGATAACGTTTTTGTGGGCTCTGACAGTCAACTCATTGCGCCGGTAACAATTGAAAGCGGCGCGACGATTGGTGCCGGCTCCACCATTCGTCGTAACGTGAAACAAGATGAACTGGTGACTACCCGCGTGCCGCAAAAACACGTACAAGGTTGGGAAAGACCGAAGAAGAAATAAGTCAAATTGATTTCACGCTTCAAAGAGCAACATGGCTAGACTGTGTTGCTCTTTTTTATGGTATTTGAGGAATAAAGTGCGGTGGATTTTAACGGCATTTTCTCAGCAAATGTTTTTGACAACGTATACAATTCACAAAAGAAAACCACCTGAGATGGTGGTTTTGATAAAAAAGTGCGGTTAAAAATGTTGACGTTTCTAACCGCACTTTACCCTCGGGATGTGACCCATTGCATGAGAGACATTCATCTTCTCATGCACCGCTATTAAAACATTGGCAACCCATTGCTTTAGGCTGTCACCGAAATCCCTAGTAGAGAGTTTGTCGATCCTTCGACACATCTTTAGTGTACAAAAATGATATTGAAAAACAGGGAAGCCGATCACATTTTTGAACATTAATGTCTAAAAAAACAGCATTAAATGTCTCTTTTGTCCATATTGCCCCTTTCTTGTTGTACAACATTTGACGGTCTTATTTAGGGTGTTATACTCCCGCCACCCTAATTACAGAGAAGAATAAAATTATGATCAAAAAAGCAACGTTGACAGGTTTACTGTTATTTGGAATGTTTTTCGGCGCAGGAAATTTGATTTTTCCGCCAAGCCTAGGCGCCTTGTCCGGAGAGAATTTTTGGCAAGCGATTAGTGGATTTGTGTTGTCCGGGGTGGGCATCGCCATTCTCACCTTGGTGATTGGTGCGCTTAACCCGAAAGGTTATGTGTATGAAATTTCGATAAAAATTGCCCCTTGGTTTGCAACCTTATATTTAGTCGCGCTTTACCTTTCCATCGGGCCGTTCTTTGCGATTCCGCGTACGGCAACGGTGGCCTACGAAGTGGGTGTGGCACCTATGCTGCCTGCATCGTTTAGCGCTACCGGTTTGATTATTTTTACAGTGATTTATTTTATTGCGGCTTATTTGATTGCGTTAAATCCATCCAAAATTCTCGACAGTATCGGCCGTATTTTGACCCCAATTTTCGCCCTACTTATCGTATTGTTAGTCACATTAGGCTTTTTCCAATACGGTGATACGACGCCGTCTTCTGCCCTTGGAGACTATGCGACCTCTGCCTTTGGTACAGGATTTATTGAAGGGTATAACACCCTGGATGCCTTGGCTTCTGTAGCATTTAGCGTGGTGGCGGTACAAACCTTGAAGCAGCTCGGTTTCCAAAATAAACAGGAATATATTTCTACGGTGTGGCTGGTGAGTCTTGTGGTGGCGTTGGGCTTTAGCTTGCTGTATATCGGCTTGGCGTATTTGGGCAACCATTTCCCTGTGCCTGCGGATGTAATGGCATCTGACACAAATAAAGGCGTGTATATTCTTTCTCAAGCGACCCAAGCCATTTTCGGGACTAACGCGCAAATTTTCTTGGCCGTGATGGTGACCATGACTTGCTTTACGACGACGGCGGGTTTAATTGTTGCGGTTTCCGAGTTTTTCCGTGAGCGTTTCCCACAGTTGGGTTACAAAACCTACGCTACGCTGTTTACCTTGATTGGGTTCGGGATTGCGAACTTGGGTTTAGGCGCAATCATCCAATATTCCATTCCGGTCTTGTTAGTGCTCTATCCGATCACGATTGCCATTGTGTTGCTGATTATCGTGAATAAATTCGTTGCGTTATCCAAAATTGGTATGCAACTTACCATTGCGTTGGTGACGGCAATTTCTCTTGGAGGGGTCATTGCGGATCACTATCAATTAACGTGGTTAACGGATTTCCTTCACCATCTGCCGTTTGCTGAGTACTCGCTTTCTTGGCTTACCCCGGCACTGGTTGGTATCGGCTTATCTCTCGTGTTGCCTCAACGACAACGTAGTGAAACTTTTGAAATGGAATAATAGTGACGGCGAATCAAAAAGATTCGCCGTCTTTTTCTAAAAAACGTTTTTAAAACGGACCGCACTTTGGGCAATAGACTGAAAGTGCGGTCAGTTTTTTCTGTGTTTTTATTTTGCTTTTACTGCTGCAAATGTTGGAAAACGTTCCGTTCGAACTTCCCAACTGAATTTTCAATGTGGTTAATTTTCCCTTCGCACTCATTGCTGCAGTAACTCTGTGCTATGATAGTGCCATTCAAACTCAATGTTTTGATATGACAGAAAACGTCTTTTAGATACGATGAAAAGGGGAAAGTAAACACTTTCTAGTAACGTTTATGATGAAAAAGAAAAATCAAATTTTGGTGACATTGTCTGTGGTGGCGCTGTTAGGTGGCTGCTCGGAAGATGAAGTGCAACGTGATGTATACAACAGCTTAGATGATTGCGTTGCGGACTGGATTAGACCGGAATTATGCGAACAGGATAAATCTCAAAGCACAAACACGAGCCCTGTGGCAAATAATAATGGCAGTGTGGCGAACAGCGAAAATAACGCGGTTGTCGGCGACAATAATGCCACACCAACCACTACCGCCAGTGGTGATGAAGGCCCTTCTATCGGTAGCGCCATTGCCGGTGCGGCAGCAGGTTATATGATCGCTAAAGCCATGAGTGGTTTTCTAGGCCCGAGTTATAATCCCAATAATCGCGCCGTTTCAACACCAACCGGGCAAATTATTCGACCACAAGGCAACCATTCTGTGGGGAAACCGGTGTTGGTTAAGGGCGGTGCCGGCAGCGCGAACAGCAAACCGATTTCGCGCGGTGGGTTTAGTAGTAGTAACACCAGTAAAAGTGGCGGTGGTTAATCATGAAACGTATCACCGGTATTCCAACCCGTCCCGACATGGTGCAACAGCTGCTTGAGGTGGGCTTTGATTATTACAATCTGCCTTCTACCGATGGCTCGCATTATTGGTCGGACAATGTTGCCTACGAATTTACGTTGGCAGAAATTGACCACATTGAAGACGCCACTAACGAATTGCATGCCATGTGTATGGATTTCGTTGCCGATGAAGTGAAACAAGGCGATTATGAGCACTATCGCTTTACCGATTTACAAAAAAATCTGATCGAACAATCTTGGCGTGAAAACGCACCGCACTTATATGGCCGTTTTGATTTCGGTTATGACGGCAATAATCTCAAAATGTTTGAATATAACGCCGATACACCGACCTCTTTGCTGGAAGCGGCAGTGGTGCAATGGCAGTGGTTAGAGCAGGTGGAAGGCTTACCGAATCGTGATCAATTTAACTGGATTCATGAAGAATTGATTACCCGTTTTTCCGTGTTGCAACAGCAAAGCGGTAAAACCGGTTTCCATTTTGCTGCGATGGCGGATGCCGGACGGGAAGATTGGGGCAATTTAGATTATCTTGCGGATGTAGCCTATAACGCCGGTTGGCATATTCACCGCTTGACCATTGAAGACATCGGCTACGATAACGACACGCAACAATTTGTCGATCTCAACAATCAACCCATTGAAACGTTGTTCAAATTGTATCCGTTAGAATGGATGACGACCACCGAATATGCACCACATATGCTAAACAGCACCACACAATTTTTTGAACCAGCATGGAAATTGTTACTGAGCAATAAAGCCCTGCTCGCTAAATTGTGGCAAAAACACCCGAACCATCCGTATTTATTGCCAACCTATTTTAATCGACACGACATTACGGATCGCAACGCCATTTGGGTGAAAAAACCGTTATTAGGCCGTGAAGGGGCTAACGTGTTTTATTATGAAAAAAATAACGGCTTGGAGTTTGCCGCCAAAGGCAGTGAACATTCAAATTTCTATGCCAATGCCGGCTACATTTATCAGCAGAAATTTGAGTTACCGAATTTTGACGGAATGTATCCGGTCATCGGTTCTTGGGTGGTGGGCGATGTGGCATGCGGCATGGGCTTGCGTGAAGATTTCACCGCCGTCACCGGCAACGACAGCCATTTTATTCCTCATTATTTTGTGGAATAGAACGGCTTAGTCGTGTTTCACATACACATCAAAGCGGTGAGTCTTCGTTTCGCGTGAAAAGTGCGGTGCTTTTTGCGCGAGAAAATCAGCATAGTCAGGGCGTTTTACCACGACGCGTTGACGGGCGAGTTGGAGTGCGGGCGCAAGCAGTTCGTCCGCATCTAAATCGGCACCGACCAAATGTTGAAACACACGCATTTCTTTCTTCACCAAAGCGCTTTTGGCTTTGTGTGGGTACATCGGGTCGAGATACACTACATCCGCGAAATCCGTTTCAGGATCCAGTTGATTGATGTGTTGATAAGGCAACAGTTGCATATTTTGTTGCATCCACGGACCGATTTCTTCGTCGGCATAAGCACGTTGCAAGCCATCTTGTAATAACAAACGAACAACCGGGTGGCGTTCAACCAGTTTCACTTGGCAGCCAAGTGACGCCAATACAAAGGCATCACGCCCTAAACCTGCCGTGGCGTCAATCACCGTCGGTAAATTATCTTGTTTAATGCCCACCGCTTTTGCTACCGCTTCACCGCGTCCACCGCCAAATTTGCGGCGATGTGCCATGGTGCCGCCGACAAAATCCACAAATACCGCGCCCAGTTTCGGCTCGTCTAATTTGCGTAATTCCAAGCGTTCTATGCCTTTCGCTTCTGTCCATACTAACGCCAACGGGCTGTTCGGATCGTGCGTTAAGCCGGTTTCGGCAAAAAGTGCGGTAGGATTTTGCGGTGTTTGGGTTTCGCAGAGCAGTTGGATGTTCATGTTTATCCCTTTCTCACTAACCAAACGCCTGCTTCCATGTGTTCCGTGTAAGGAAACTGATCGAACAAGGCGGCTTTTTCAATGCGATGGGTTTGGCTGAGTGTTTTCAGGTTGTCGCATAGCGTATGCGGATTGCAGGAAATATACAAAATGCGCTCATATTGTTGCACCAATTTAACGGTTTCCGCATCTAAGCCGGCACGTGGCGGATCAACGAAAATGGTATTGCATTCATAGGCTTTCAAATCAATGCCTTTTAAGCGATTAAATTCGCGTACGCTCTGCATAGCTTGCGTGAATTCTTCCGCTGACATTCGGATGATTTGTAAATTGTTTATCTGATTCGCTGCGATGTTAAATTGCGCGGCGGCGACCGAAGGCTTAGCAATTTCTGTGGCTAACACTTTACGGAAATTTTGAGCCAGCGCGATAGAAAAATTGCCGTTGCCGCAATAAAGCTCCAATAAATCCCCGTGGCTATTGCGGGTGCAATCCACCGCCCATTCCAACATTTTGCTATTCACTGTCGCATTCGGTTGCGTGAAGCTATTTTCCACTTGGCGATAAATGTAGTCTTTGCCGTGCACGCATAAGATTTCATCCACATAATCTTGCTCCAGACAAGTTTTTTGTTTGCTGGCACGTCCGATAATTTGCACGTTAAAACCTTGCTGTTGGAGTTGTGAACGCAAGGTTTGCGCCGCGGTTTGCCACTCTTTACCTAAGGTTTTGTGATACAACAAACTGACGATAATCTGTTGGCTTTGGGTGCTTAAATAATCGATTTGGAACAATCTGTGGTGTAATGCTTTTTGCTGTTTTAACAACGGTAACAATGCCGTCATCATTCGATTAATCAGTTCGCTGGCGATAGGAAAATTATCCACCCGATAAAGTTGTTTGCTCTGTTGGTCGAACATGATGTGGTAGAAATCATCGCCTTCGTGCCAAATACGAAATTCTGCCCGCATGCGGAAATGTTGTGTAGGCGAGGCGAACACCTGCAAATCAGGCGCGTCAAATGGCGATAAAAGTGCGGTCAGTTTTTGCTGCTTTTCTGCGAGCAATTCGGCGTAACGATCAACGGGTAAATTAAGCATAGCATTCATGGAATTGGCGGTCGTAAAAACAAAAGGCTCGGAATCCCAAGCCTTCTGATTGTTGTTTAAGTGATTAGTCTGCCGAGTAGTCGTCCAGATTATCCACGCCAACCACGCCGGATAAGGTGTAAAGGCGTTTGTTGGTGGAAATACGGCTGCGATATTTATTCCACGTTTTCTCGAAGAAAGTTTCCGCTGCACGTTCACCGCGACAGAAAGCCACGAAGTCTTTCTCTTCTTTGGTTGACGGCTTACGTTCGCCTGAATCTAATGCGCGGAAGGCTTGTCCGTATTGTTCTAAAGCTTGTGCTTCTTTGATGGTGTAATCACCGTGACGGGCAAAGCCGCGCGGATAGTTTTTGTCGTCAAAAAAACGACGGGTTACGCTAAAACTCTCAGCCATATAATCCTCTAAAATAGGTATCGAAAATAAAAATCGGCAGGCATTAAACCAATTTTTGTTTATTTTTGCAATAAACCTTTTACGGTTTCGACGTATTCGGTCACAAAAGTGTTTTCATCATGCGCCAACCCTTCCATGTTTACACGGTATTTACCGTTTACATAGAAATCCGGCACACCACGCACTTGGTATTTTTCCACTAACTGTTGCTGTTTGGTGACTAAACCGTTTACGGCGAAGCTATTGATACCGCCGTCAAATTGTTCGGCAGAGACACCGTTATCAATAAAAATTTGGCGAATGTCGTTCATAGAACTCAATGTATTGGCTTGTGCCGCTTTAAATAATGGCAGTTTGACTTTTTCTTCCGCTTTAATTGCAATAGCTAATGCCCAAGCGCGCGTGAGGTTTTCAGATTGGCGACCTAAAAAATCCACGTGATATTGCTTGAATGGCGTGCCTTCCGGCAGGCTCTCACTAATTTTTTGTGGAATGTGAAATTGGGTTTCAAAGTAATAGCAATGCGGGCAATAAAAAGAGAAAAACTCTAATACTTCCGGTTGTGCAGTGTGTTGTTGTCCTTCTACCACAACATACTGTTTACCTTCCGTTAAGTCAGCCGCTTGAACAGAAACAGATAGCGCTGCTGTCAGCGCTAAAAATAGCCATTTTTTCATTTGTTATCCTTAATAATCAATTTATTTAATAATACCGCGCGCTTTTAATAACGCAGTTTTAAAGTCTTCTTCGTAATCTTTTTTAATGCCGGGAATTGGCTCGAATTTATCTTTGCCGACCATTTTCAGGTGGTAAATGATGACTTCATCAGATAATTCTGCGAGCGGTTTATCAAATCCGGTTTCGTCGGCAATTTTTTGCATAATTTGCATTAATGATAAATCGGGGTCTTTAGACCAGTAAGGTTGTAAAAGTTCCAACACTTCATTCAGGCGATGACATTTCATACGCATTTCCTTATTATTGTGAGATAAACGGGCGGGATCATACTTGAATTAACTTCATAAGAAAACAAAGAAGCATGACAATTTCAATTAGCGCAGTCATTTTAGCCGGCGGGCAAGCAAAACGCATGGGCGGTGTCGATAAAGGCTTGCAGCCCCTGCAGGGAAAACCGCTATTTCAATTTATTTATGATCGCCTGCATTCGCAGGTGGAACATATTTCTGTTAACGCCAATCGCAATCAGGCTATTTATGCTGCCGCCGGATTGCCGGTGTTTGGCGATAAGATTGAAGGCTTTCAAGGGCCGTTAAGTGGGATTCTGACCGCGCTGGAACGATCTGAGACGGATTTTGTCTTATTTGTGCCTTGTGATAGCCCCTTCTTCCCAGACAATTTACTGGAAAAATTAAAAAGTGCGGTGGATTTTCACGGCGTTTCTATTGCGTATGTGCATGATGGCGAGCGTGAACATCCTACGTTTTGTTTAATGGCATGTGGTCTAAAAGATAAACTTGCGGCTTATTTGGCTGCCGGCGATCGTAGAATGTTGCAGTTTATGCGCCAAAACGGGGCGGTGAGTGTGGATTTCTCAGAAAATAAGGCAGCGTTTACCAATATCAACACATTGGATGAGTTACAGCAGTTTAACGTGCAATCCTCGTGAGCTATTTATTGCGCACCGCAGAAACAGTATAATGAGCGCCACGCTTGAGTTAGTTTGTTTTCTTCCACCGAAATTCAAGGATTTTTATGATTAAGAAACTTTCCATTCTTTTCCTAGCCTCTTTATTGAGCGCTTGCTCCCTTTCCTCGTATGTGCCTTTCATGGGCGACAAAAAAACGGTCATTGACTTAGACGAAGATAAAATTGACCAAAAATCTTACGCCACCGCGTATGAGGCTACGGTCGCAACCTACCAAGGGCGCGTGCACAGCGATTTTAATGTGAATTCTTTCGCCAGTGGCGCCAATGATTGGTATTTAGGTCGAATTCTTGTTCCTGTTGAACAAATCAAAGAAAGACTGTATAGCCCGCAAGGTCAGGATTCCGATGTTTATGCCTACTACAGCGGCGTTGTACATGCCTCTGCGTTGCAAAATAATTTTGGCAAACTGAATGCCAAATGCTGGAGCCGCATTGATACACCGAGCGTGACCCAAGGTATTTATGACGCCATGTTAGATTTGAAAAAAGACAAAGTGCGGTCTGAAAATGACGAATATATCGTGCAAGGTTCCGAGCAATTACTCAAATTATGCACCGGAAAATAATTTACAAAACTGTCGGTTTTTACCGGCAGTTTTTTGTATTTTAAATCTTAGCTGAAAGGTTTTTGCATTATTCAGCACCCCATTTATACCCTCGTAGAAACAAGGAGACAGAATGTTTAATTTACCTGAAAGTAACATTCATTTGGCGGCGAGTGCCGATAATAAACAACAAGCCATTACGCTGGCGGCAAACGCACTAGAGCAGGCCGGTTATGTGGAAAGCGGTTATTTACAAGGCATGCTAGGGCGCGAGCAACAAACATCAACGTTTTTAGGCAATGGCATCGCCATTCCGCACGGCACGTTAGAAACCCGTAGTATGGTGAAAGATACCGGCGTGCAGATTTTCCAGTTTCCACAAGGGATTGAATGGGGCGAAGGCAATATTGCTTATGTGGTGATCGGTATTGCGGCGCGTTCTGACGAACATTTGGCATTATTGCGTCAACTGACTCACGTGCTCGGCGATGAAGACACGGCAGAAAAATTAGCCACGCTCACCGATGTGAAAAAATTCCGCGCCATTTTAATGGGTGAAGCGGACGAATTTAATGTGGTTGATGAAAACATCAGCTTAGATGTGGACACCAGCAGTTTGCTTACCTTAATCGCCATTAACGCCGGCAAATTAGAACAACAAAGTGCGGTCAATCATCAGTACGTTTCGGAAGTCATTGCCAATCCGGCATTGCCGTTAGCGCAAGGCTTATGGGTGACTGATGCCGCCGTAGGAAACCAAAAGAATGGGATGGCGTTCAGTCGCGCAAAACAGGCGTTTAATTTGAATAATAAAATTGTGCATGGCGTGGTGACGGTTGCTTATGCCAACGAGCAAATTGACGAAACTTTAGCCCGTCTGTTAGATGCCAAGGTACAGCAAATCTTGTTAAACGGCGACAACGCACAGATTGCTGCAGCATTAAACGGCAAGCCGATTCCGCAAGCTGCGACACAGGCGACATCAACTGCGTCTGCCGTGCCGTCTGTGGCTGCCGGCAGCGTTGTCGGCACCTTTACTATTCGTAACGAGCACGGTTTACACGCCCGTCCAAGCGCCATTTTGGTTAACGAAGTGAAAAAATTCGCGTCTAAAATTACCGTGGAAAACCTCACTCGAGCCAGTGCACCGGTGAGCGCTAAGAGCCTGATGAAAATTGTCGCCTTGGGCGTGACCCAGGGGCATCGTTTGCGTTTTGTGGCGGAGGGCGATGATGCACAAGCTGCAGTTGAAGCTATTGGTAAGGTGATTGCGTCAGGGCTTGGCGAAACTATTTCTGCGGTACCACCAAGCGAACCGGACAGCATTGAAGTGATGGAGCAAGTTGTGCCGGCAATTTCCACGCCAAGTGGTGAAAGTGCGGTGGAAAATCCGAGTGAATCCGTGGAAGGCATTTTCGAAGTAAAAAATGAACATGGATTGCATGCGCGCCCAGCAGCGATTCTCGTCAGTGAAGTAAAAAAATATAACGCCAATATTGCCGTACAAAATCTTGATCGCGATACACCGTTGGTCAGTGCAAAAAGTCTGATGAAAGTGGTGGCGTTAGGGGTAGTGAAAGGCCATCGTTTGCGTTTTGTCGCCAGTGGCGAGCAAGCGCAACAAGCTATTGAGGGTATCGGTGCAGTAATTAACGCAGGATTAGGGGAATAATGATGGCAAAAGTCGCAACTATCACTTTAAACGCCGCTTATGACTTGGTCGGGCGTTTAAAACGTATCGAATTGGGCGAAGTCAACACCGTGGAAACCCTCGGGCTTTTTCCTGCAGGTAAAGGCATTAACGTGGCGAAAGTGTTAAAAGATTTAGGCGTTGATGTCACGGTGGGCGGTTTTCTTGGTGAAGATAACCAAGGGGATTTTGTCACCTTATTCGACAAACTGGGATTACAAGACAAATTCCAACGCGTGCCGGGCAGAACCCGAATCAACGTAAAAATTACCGAAACCGACGCGGATGTTACCGATTTAAACTTTTTAGGCTATGAAATCAGTGAAAGTGCGTGGCAACAATTTGTGGCGGATTCTCTTGCGTATTGCAAATCCTTCGACATCGTTGCCGTGTGCGGTAGTTTACCGCGTGGCGTGACGCCGGACTTGTTCGCCGATTGGCTAAAACAACTCCATCAGGCGGGTATAAAAGTCGTGTTAGACAGCAGTAATGCAGCGCTAACTGCGGGCTTGAGCGCACAACCTTGGTTGGTGAAACCCAACCACCGCGAATTAGAAGCCTGGGTGGGTTATACCTTAAATTCACTAGAAGAAATTGTGTCTGCTGCCAAAAAATTAAAAGCGCAAGGCATTGCCAATGTGATTATTTCCATGGGCGCTCAAGGTTCCGTTTGGTTAAGTGACGAGGCTGTGATCCAAGCTCAACCGCCAAAATGCAAAAACGTGGTGAGTACCGTCGGTGCCGGCGATTCTATGGTGGCTGGCTTGATTTACGGCTTAATCAACGGCTTTTCACAGCAAGAAACCTTGGCTTTTGCCAGTGCGGTGTCCGCTTTTGCCGTGTCGCAAAGTAACGTGGGCATTTCTGACCGCACTTTGCTTGAACCAATTTTAAACAATGTCAACATTACTGTCATTGAGGGATAATCTTATGCATATTTATTTAACCCCAACCGCCAACTTCGGTCATGCAAAGGCCTTTTTGTTGCGTGAAATGCTAAGCAAAGCCGCGCAAGCGCAACATCAAATCGTGGACAGTGCCGAGGCGGCGGATTTGATCATCGTTTTGGGAAATGTTTTACCCAATAATGCCGGATTTAATGGCAAAAAAGTGTTTTTGGCAAAAATTGACGAACATTTCAACGCACCCGAAAACTTGTTAGACACGGCCATTCAACAGGCGCAGGATTATGTTCCGCCTGCTGAAAGTGCGGTCGTTTCTAACGATAAAATGAAAAATATTGTGGCGGTGACCGCTTGCCCGACAGGCGTAGCGCATACGTTCATGTCTGCCGAAGCTATCGAAACCTACGCCAAACAACAAGGCTGGCAGGTGAAAGTGGAAACCCGCGGACAAGTGGGTGCGGGCAATGAAATCACGGCAGAAGAAGTGGCGGCAGCCGATTTGGTGTTTGTGGCGGCGGATATTGACGTGCCGTTAGATAAATTCAAAGGCAAATTAATGTATCGCACCTCCACGGGGCTTGCGCTGAAGAAAACCGCGCAAGAATTTGATAAAGCCTTTAAAGAAGCCAAAATTTACGAAGGCGGCGCAACGTCTGCGGCGAAAGCCGAAGAGCGCGGCGAGAAAAAAGGCGTCTATAAGCATCTGATGACAGGTGTATCGCACATGTTGCCGTTGGTGGTGGCAGGCGGTTTGCTTATCGCTATTTCCTTTATGTTCGGTATTGAAGCGTTCAAAGACGAAAACATCGCGGGTGGCTTGCCGAAAGCCTTAATGGATATCGGTGGTGGCGCGGCGTTCCACTTAATGATCGCAGTGTTCGCCGGTTATGTGGCGTTCTCCATCGCCGACCGTCCGGGACTTGCCGTGGGGTTAATTGGCGGGATGTTGGCGACGACCGCAGGCGCGGGGATTTTAGGTGGCATTATCGCCGGCTTCCTTGCGGGGTATGTGGTGAAAGGACTTAATGATGTGATTAAATTACCACCAAGCCTGATGTCCCTTAAACCGATCTTAATTTTGCCGTTATTGGGGTCTTTCATTGTCGGCTTAGCCATGATTTATCTCATTAACCCGCCTGTTGCGAAAATCATGACGGCGTTGAGTGAATGGCTAAAATCCATGGGCGATGTGAATGCCATGGTGCTTGGCGTGATTATCGGCACCATGATGTGTATCGACATGGGTGGTCCGATAAACAAAGCGGCTTATACCTTCTCCGTGGGCATGATCGCCTCTCAGGTTTACACTCCAATGGCAGCGGCAATGGCAGCAGGCATGGTGCCACCGATCGGTATGGCAATCGCCACGTGGTTAGCGCGCAGTAAATTCACTTCCAATCAACGTGATGCGGGTAAAGCCTCTTTCGTGCTTGGTTTCTGTTTTATCTCCGAAGGGGCATTGCCATTTGTGGCGGCAGATCCGCTCCGTGTGATTATCAGCAGTGTGCTAGGTGGTGCGACTGCAGGCGCCATTTCCATGAGTTTAGGCATTGCATTACAAGCGCCACACGGTGGCTTATTTGTGGTGCCGTTTGTTTCTGAGCCGTTGATGTATCTTGCGGCTATCGCCATAGGTTCCGTCGTCACCGGTGTGATTTATGCGGTGATTAAACCAAAGGCGGAAGCATAAAGTGGAATAAAGTGCGGTGGATTTTCACCGCATTTTTTACCTTATGAGGAAATACTATGCCATTTAGTGAAGAGGAAAAACGTAGCCTTTTATCTCAAAAAGGTATCGGCGCAACAATCTTAAAGCGTTTGGAAGAAATGGGATTAGATGACGTCAAAATACTGGCGGTGACCAGCCCTGATTTTATTCTCCAAAGAGGTGCTGAAATCACGGGTTCAACCTGTTGGCGCAATAGCCCACAAGCTCGAAAAGCCATTGAAACAGCGGTGAATTGGGCAAAAGTGATGTCTCAAAAATAACCTCATTTTAAACGAGACAGAGACATTTTATTGACGAAAGATAGTTATGGATATCGCATTTATTCTTGGTAGCAAAATTGTTGAGCTCACGCTCATTGTCTTAATGGGTTATGGGTTGGTAAAAGCCAAATTACTGAAATCAGAAGACAGTAAGCCATTGTCTATTATCGGTTTGTATATTATTAGCCCTGCCGTCATGATTGAGGCCTTCCAGATTTCGTATACACCGGAAATTCTAGAGGGATTAATGCTGTCTTTTGGTATGGCAGTGTTTTTACATGGCATGCTGGTGATTATCGGTACGGTGTTAAAGAGAACGCTGAAATTGGATCCTATCGAGCATGCGGCATCGATTTATGCCAATTCAGGTAATTTAATTATTCCGTTGGTGATGGGATTGTTCGGTAAAGAATGGGTGGTTTACGCCAGTTGTTTTATTATCGTGCAAACGTTTATGTTTTGGACACACTGTCGCCTGATTATTGCCGGAAAGGGCAATTTAACGCTGAAAACAGTGCTAAAAAATATCAACATTTGGTCGATCATGATGGGTTTAGTGATGTTTGCCTTGCAAATTAAACTGCCAGATACCATCAATGGTACGTTGTCTTCCGTCGGGATGTTTATTGGTCCGAATGCCATGTTGATTGCGGGCATGCTGATTGCTTCTATTCCACTGCGAGCTCTTTTTTCGTCTAAACGAATTTATTTGGTGACGTTTCTGCGTTTGTTAGTGATTCCGCTGTTTTTAATGGTTGTCGTTAAACTTTGCGGCTTTTCAGGTTGGGTACAAAACGGTGAAACGATCGCTTTGATTAGTTTCCTTGCGACAACGAGCCCGGCGGCTTCGACGGTCACGCAAATGGCGTTAATTTTTGGGAATAATCCGCAAAAAGCCAGTGCTATTTATGGGGTTACTACTCTCCTTTGTATGTTTAGTATGCCCTTTATTATTGCGTTGTATCAGTTGTGGTAAAAAGTGCGGTGGATTTTGAGGATGTTTTAAAAACACGCGGTATTATGTAGCAGTTGCACAAAGATTTAACCGATTAAAAACCTTAAAATCCCTATTGAAATTTTAACTCGATAGGGATTTTTATTATGGCACAGAAGCTACTGAAACACGAGTTAGTGGAACGCCTATTAAAGCTAAAAGAAAAGCAAGATGAGCTGACGGTGCAAATGCAGTGTTTGTCACAAGAGATTAACGCATTAGCTCAACCTTATATGCCGAA